>JAYUCH010000073.1:0-7976 GCA_043740435.1 Bdellovibrionales bacterium
GCCCGACTGCGGGTTAGCGGCGCCATCACAATTCGATTTGTTAACTTAAAAGGTCCTAACTGAAATGACTGAAAAAGATCATTGGGGGCGTCGTTCATTTTTTAATCCTACAATCTCTTAAAAGTTTAAACTAATGCCAAACGAAATTCCCGGCACGCCAGTAAAAGAATTTGCTCTATCAAAACTTAATTGAGGCGTAAGGGAATAATCAAGAATTTTATTATAAAGCGTGTGAGCCCAGCTGATGGCAAAAGTATAGGATTGTAAATGATAGTTCGGCTGGTTATTTGAACCCAAGTAGAAACCGTAAGAGAAAGAAGTTTTTTTGGTCACGCCTTGCCCTAAAGCGATTCCATTAGTCACTGAGTAAAGATGTTTTTTATCTTCATATTCTCCTTCATTAATCAGCGTCATCGAAAATTTTTTTGAAAGCCTGAAATTAAAATTTAGCGCGTGGAAAATGCCGGTTCCCTTACTGGGATTAGCATAAAATTCAAGCCGCGGATTCACCCGATACGTTTTAAATTCCGCCAAACTTTCAAATGCCAATAAGTGCCCAACCTGTAAGGGATCGCGCAGTTCAATACGGGGTTGGAAAGAAGTTCGCACATCGCCTAGTTTTTTAAAAAGTCCAACTGATGCGCCATAGTTTTTTTCTTGGGGCGTCGTTCGAAGCTGATTGTTTCGAACACCGCGTTCTGTAGTTTCGTCATAACTTGTAAATTTTAGGTTCCAATATTCTTCGACATTTGGAAGGCGCAAGTTGACACTGATACTTGGGGAATTGGTCAGCCCTGACAATTCTGCATAATAGGTTGAATTTGTCAGTCGCACATTTGTTTCATTGCGTTTGTGGGTGATACGTTTTCCGACCAAAAACAAATCTATTCCCTCAGCAATTCCATCAAACCAGTCTGACACCATAATGTCGCCTTCGATAAATCTTTCCTCTAAACTCTCGCCCTCAGCTTCTCGAACTGGGTCCTTTGGCGCCTCTGCAGCAAACCCTTTTGGGAATGATAAAATAACGGCAATCCCTAACAAGATTTTTTTCAACTGCGAAATGTCTGTTTTTGAAAAAAAGTCAGCCAAATTTTTCCTTGATCGATTTTGATTGAATTTTTTAGACCAGCTCTTAGTGTTAAACAATGTTTAGCGTTTTAAAAGCACTCTTCCTTTTTTTATTATTTTTCATTTCAGAAAAGACCTTTGCCTATACTGCGAAAGAAGGCAATGTTTCGGCGATCTTCGGTCCTTTTTTTTACAAAACCAGCTTTGCCGGATCCGCTTCTGGAGCGACGTCTCCTGATTTATCAGGGGTAGCTTTAATGGCCATCGGCGACATTAGCGATCATGGCAGCCTTGAAATCGCCATATTTTATTTAAATAAAATTTATTTTCGCGAACGTTATGGGAATTATTTGGCTGAGAAAACCCAGCTTATTCATGTCACCATGGGTTACCGCTACTGGTTAACATCTTATTTATCAACTTCCCTTTCCTTTTTTTCCGCTTATTCGTTAGGAGATGTGGAAGTGACTCACAGTGATTTTCATGGGGTGAATGAGCCAACAACTTCAGCCCGAGATAAAACTGAATATGGCTTTGATGGCGCTTTGCAAGCTGAAGTGTGGAGCCAAGACCGCTTTGCCGCAGTCATAGATTTACGATATTCAAAGTCCGTCACAAACCAAGAGCATGAAAATGCCGACCATTACGGCGCTTTTCTAGGTCTGCGCTACTTCATTCAAGAAAAACAAAAAGTAGAAAGACCAAAAAATTAAGACTTTTTTGTCATACCTAAAGAAGCCCCTCATCCAAATAGGCTTTACATTTCTCTAGATAGGTTTCCGAAACGACGCGCATTTTTATGGGCTCTATTGCGTTTTCAGCAATTGTAAACATTTCGGTTTCTTCTTCTTTAATATGATTTTGCACCAAGCTCGCTAACACTTTCGCCTTTGCATCAATCTCTTCTGACCACGCTGTTTCAAAGTTCATCTCTTCTAATTCATGTGCCATCTGAAATGCAACATCGTGCTCATCTTGACCTGCGAACCCTTCTAACCGAGCTTCTTTTTCTGTGGCATATTTAAGACTTTTATACAAAGTTTCTTCTTCGGCCCGGCCATGCATTTTTAAAAGCTGAATAAACCGATTCAAATGGGCTTGTTTTTCCGACGAAGAGGCTTCTTTATCAGTTAAAACAGAAATGGATTCTTCTAAATAGTCGTGATGTTTTTCCAACAAATCAATAAAGTCAATTTCAGTTGTTTCAACTTCATTGAGCGTATTCCGGATTTCTTGCAGCGATATTGGGTGGCCTTCAAATGATGCTTTAAAGTTATGAAGCATTCCCTTAATTCCTGTGATGGAGACATTGTCATTTTGCATAAGCGCTCCTTTGTTAAGCCTTAATAATTGGTTCTGCAAAAGGAGGGCCCGATAAAACCTATTGGTCAGTCGCCAAAGGGTGATATCCAGGGTAAAAAGTCACTTTTATCAGGGGCGAAATTACTTGTTGGGTGTGCAGTTGATCGACGTTGTGAATCCGCGATTTAAAACTGAACTTGATATGCCTTCGCCTGCTGGACCGAACGATCCGATCGCTTCAACAATAAGTCCTAGTTCCGCTCCGATCATTTTTAAGGACACTTGAGTGGTGTCAGGAATATCGGTAAGAATGACGGTTAACTCGTTGATCGCACCAAATTCTGCGCGGCCTACTTTTTCGTTTAACTCGATATCAACTTTATTCACTAAATTATTATTTTCAAAAACAGAACAAGTCATTTTTTTTAAGCTTGCAGATGCGAACAAGGAAAAGGACGTAATAAAAATTGCTAAAATGGTTTTCATTAAAACTCCTATAAAAGTTACGCTTCGCCTTCGAAGTAATCCACCGAGCTCTTATTAGAAATCACTATGTATTGCAAATCTTTTTCACCGGTATTTTTTAAGGAATGCGCAAACTGAGGACCCGCGGGGAAGGCAATATAATCTCCTTGCTGAACCTCGACCGAATCGGGACCAATCCTTAAAGTCCCAAGCCCGTTTAAAATAAAAATATTTTCTTCGATTCCAGCGTGATAGTGGTAGGGAAAAGCCGTTTGTTGGGGTGCCAGCTCAAACCAATTGCAGCCAATCGCTTGAGCTCCCGCATTGGCAGCAAGTCTTTTTGATTTAAATCCGAAGCGGCCTTTCCCAAACTCTGTTATTTCAACTTCAGAAAGACTGATTATTTGCGCGTGTTTTTGACCCATTAATTAAATTCTCCTTATGACGATTTCGTCATCTCTAGTGGTCAGCTTGTTGGGATAGACATCACATGGTATCCAACGATATGCCTTATACTAAGATTGGAAATGAATATGTCAAATATTGAAAACAAATCAAATCTGTCAATTTTTTTTAAGTTAGTTAAGCAACTACAAAATAAGTTGGCGTGGCTCTCTAAAATGTCTCAAAACGAGGATAAAAATCCTGCTCAAAGCCCAGGGCATCGAAAAATGAATCTGAAAAAAAACACCTCTGCAAAGATGAAAGCCAAAGCTAAGTCTCAAAAAGTTTCCGAAAACCAAAGAAGCGAAGCTGATCGAATCAATAAACTTGAAAGCAGTCAGCGCCGCGTTCAAGGAAAGCGGCATTAACTTAAAATTATGAATGAAGCTCAACAGACCCAGCATTTTTTGATATGCAATGTGTGTTCCCAGCCTATTCCAAGTCCCCAGGGCCTACAAAAAACTCTTGTGTGCAATAGGTGCGGCCATAAACATGAAAAACTAAAACCCAAATCGGCAAGGCTGACCTTGGTTTTTTCAATGACCGCTTTAATTTTATACATTCCTGCCAATCTTTTTCCATTTATGACAATTGAACTTTATGGCAGTCGAAATAGCTCGACGATCTGGGGCGGCATTGTGTCCTTAGCAGAATCTGGATCATTGGCTATTGCCATCATTGTTTTTCTAGCCAGCATGCTGATTCCCTTTGTAAAACTTGTCATATTATTTTATCTGACAAGTTTTGCACGGCAAAAGAACCCGAAATTTAATACTAAGCTTTATCATATGGTGGAATCGATTGGACGCTGGTCGATGTTAGATATCTTTTTATTGGCCGTCCTAGTGGCGATTATGAAACTGGGGCCATGGACTGCTGTCGAACCTGGTATTGGTTCTTTACTCTTTGCAATTGTCGTTATTTTTACAATGCTGGCTTCGGCTTATTTTGATCCTCAACTGTTATGGGAAGAAGAAAATGAAAAACTCGGTGAATGAAAAAGTGCAGTCCTTGCGAACTGGTTGGTACGTTTGGCTTTTTCCTATATTTGCGATTTTAATTTCAGGCTTTCTTTTTATTGATTATTTTAAACATCGCGGCGCCACCATTCGAATTCTGTTTGATGATGCTTCCGGCATTCAAGCAGAGAAAACCAAAGTGCGCTTTCGTGGGGTTCCCATCGGCCTGGTTAAAAATGTTTATATTTCTGAAGAAAATAAAGATGTCGTTGTGGAAGTTTCACTCCGTAAAGATGCAGAGCAGTTTGCTGTGAAAGGATCTAAATTTGAACTCGTCGTACCCAAAGTCGATTTTTCAGGAATCAGCGGTTTAAATACTCTGTTTGAAGGAACCTATATCGCAGCGCTGCCGGGTCCCGGTGAAGCTGATGAAAAGTTTGAATTTAAAGCTCAATCCGCAACAGGATCTACCGACACCCACGACGACACTTCCTCGTTTATCCTCGAAACAACCAATGCTGAGTCCGTGAGCTCAGGGGACCTTGTAACCTTCCGTGGAATGAAAGTTGGAACTGTTACCAAGCTGATCCTTGCGAAGGATTCTCAAACTGTGCATGTTCAAATAAATATAGAAAATAAATATGTAAAACTGATTCGCACCAATACTGTTTTTTGGCGAAAAGTTGGCGTACAGGCAAAACTCGGACTTTTTGGTTCGTCTTTAAAAATCAGCTCAATGGATTCACTCTTGCACGGAGGAATTGATTTTTTCACTCCGGATAATGCGGGACCTGTAGCAAAGCCTCAAAGTAAATTTCCTTTGGTTGGAGCCCCCCCAAAAGACTGGGAAAAATGGAATCCCAAACTTGAAATCTAATTTTTTATTGAAAAGCCCATGTTGATCAGGCTTTCACCTTGGATTTTGTCAATGACACCATCTTTGACAGTCCAATCCAATGCAGGACAGCCGCGGCTGCGTCCTTGGATCTCGGGACGCTCGTGGACATTGTCCCATCCATGAACAACCACGGCTCGTAATCTTATATTTGAATTGGTGGGAGATAAACCATCGATTCTAACTGCTCGATTGAATCTTCCAGAATAAACTTCAGCTGTTCTTGCAAAACCCAGCGAACTTTTTCCAGAGTTATTCACGTTACCAAATGTTGTGGCAAAGCCATCGCCGTCTTCGTCTGAACCCAAACCATGAGCTGTGTGAAATTTTTCAACTTCTCCACTGGTTAGGTTGATGACAAAAAATCTGTACTCGTCAGACCGTGCTGCATAATTAATGACCGTAAAAAAAGTGTGATTGGTGAATTTATCCTTATTAAGGCCAAAATAAAGAATGGTATTTTCAAGTAAATCTTTTGGGACTTCGCCTTTAGGGTCCAGATGCTGATACTGATTAAGGATTTTTTTCTTCTCTCTGACGGTGATCGAATCAGGGTTTTTTGCATCTGCAAATTCTCGTTGAATTTCTTTTCGTGCACGCTCAACCTCTTCAGCCGTTTGGTGATCAAAATTTTCGTCGGCGGACTGTGCGATCGATGGAGCTCCCAAAAATACCAAAAAATTCAGCAAAACAACAAATGCAGTGGTTTTCAAAAGGTACCCCTTATGCCTCCTTATCGTTTCACGACCCTAAGCCAAGGAGAAGCCCAGATTTAAGCACCCAGCCTTAGATCCGCTTTTCCTGGATAATATCTGCGGTGACGTAGGTGCCCCCACGCACATAAGTGGTTTTTAAAAGGTATTCAATTTTACGATCGCAAATCAGGATTAAGTCACTGCGCCTTGGAATGGGTTTTGGAGAGGTAAAAGTACATTGGTCTTTGGGCTTAGGCAGCAGCACTTCCTTCCCCAGAACATTTTTTATTTGAGCGGGCTTTTGAATCAAAATCCAGTCTGATATTTCGCCTATTTTTTTTCCATTTTCAAATAGAACACAGGCCATAGAAGCTCCTCTATTTAATCTTCGTCAATTTCAAGTGCAACGGACGATCTTATAACACTTTTTTCAGCAAAGGCTTCAGTTTGAATCTTGATCAAAAAAGATTTCAAAATAGATTTCGTTCCTGGCAATTCGAAATCAAGTGCCGGCTGAATAGAATTAATTTGAAGGTGGGGTATTCGAAGTGCTTGTTGAACTTTTAAAATGGTTCGACGAATATCATCAATAAAAAAACCTTCGAAGTTTGTTGAAAACAGAACGTTGCCATTTTGGCCTAAACTTTTCAGGCAATTTGTGATTAATAATTCCAGACTTGTTTCAATTTTAAAAACGCCTTTTTCACCCCTTGAAAACGAAGGTGGATCGCATATGATTAAATCGTATTTAATATTTTTATTGATGCACTGATCAAGAAAACTAAGGCTATCCCGGCATAAAAATTTATATTTGGTATCGTCTAAACCGTTCACTTGAAAATTTCTTCGACCCCAATTAAGAACGTTTTTGCTAGTATCTACAGAGGTCACATCCTTGGCTCCGCCTAAAGCAGCGGCAACGCTGAACCCGCAAGTGTAAGAAAATAAATTTAAAACCGTTTTATCTTTGGTCTGATTTAAGACCCAACTTCTTTGTAACCGCTGATCTAGAAATAATCCAAACGATTGACCCGAATCAGAACGTATTTCGAATTTTGTCAGATTTTCTTCTGCAACCCAAACCACATCCTGTGAATCAGATGGCGCAGCGGTAGCGGGTTCGATTAAAAATTGGGATTTATTGGCCGGATCTTTTCCTCGATTGTGCATCATTCTAACAATCATTGGCATTTTTAACCAGTCAGCGATGTACGAAAAAGTTTTTTGATGAGCGTCAGACCATTTTTCATCATAACAAGAAAAAATAATCTTTTTACCAAATTGATCGATGCTGAGGGCAGAATTCTTGGTGTCATTTTTATTGTGAACCAGTCTAAAACATTGATCTGTCAATTTTGAATGGGAAAACAAACGTTTTCTTCGATCTATTTCAAAAATGGCGCTGGATAAAACATTATTAGTTAATAAATTTAAGTTCTCAAAATAGTGGGGAGGTTCAGAATTTATCTCTATACCATTAGGAAACTGAATACGGTGATTGTGCAGACATATAAAAGGGAATGTTGCTCCCTCATATTTAAAATCTCCTAAAATTGAAATTCCTGCGGCCCGTGCATGAATTCTAATTTGGTGATTTCTGCCCGTCAGTGGCCTGGCCTGCCAAAGCTCATAACCAGATTGTCTTTTCAAAACATTAAGTTCAGTTTTTGCTTCTTGATCTTTGCCTTTATGGACAATGGCTTGGTCGATGATAAACTGATCTTTTTTTGATGGGGCAGAAGTTATAAACCAATAGGTTTTTTTGACCTGCCGCTTGAAAAAAAATTCTGCATATTTTTTTGCGGCCTCAGGTGATTTCCCAAATATAATCACACCCGTCGTTGTTTGGTCTAATCTATGAATAATATAAAATCGGCGGCCAAAATTTTTCTCACAAATTTCAATCAAGCCGTCTTGAACAAAGTCTCCGTGTTCGGCTTTAGACTCATTGGTGTGACTGTTAAGACCGTAAGGTTTATCTATGGCTAGAATATCATCGTCTTCATAAAGGACGCTCAAAAGATAATCATTCAGCCTTAAAAAATTCAAATTCGTAAATTCCTTAGATTTCAATATTGCGGAAAGCCGCAGAGTCTTCGTCGTACTCAACAAGCTGGCCCGATTCTAAATCGAAATAAATTCCCA
>JAYUCH010000074.1:0-22730 GCA_043740435.1 Bdellovibrionales bacterium
GATGGTCTTAACTGGGAAACTGTGCGCAGCGGTTCTTGGGGTGGCGGAGTTGCCGCTTTTAAAGATCAAGTTTTTCACGCAGGGCCCGACTGGTCGACATCATCAACTTTTGGTAGCGCCTGGAACAAATTAACAAATATCGACAGTGTCGCAAGTGGCATCAGTTACGGCGCGGTTTATAAAGTGAAGGATAGTATTTTTATTGCCGGCCGCGGCGCCCACATGGCAGCCAGTTATGACAAAGGCAGCACGTGGACACTTTTACAAGACGTACTGCCAACAAAATCGCAACTGCGGTCATTTGCTGAAGGCAACGGAGTTATTGTGACCGTCGGAAAAACTTACGTCAACGGACAGCTCAGTACGGGTTACATCACCAGATCTGCGGATGGTGGAAAAACTTGGTCATCGGTGCAGATTGGAAACGATTGGTCGTCAGTTGTGTTTAACGGAACGCATTTTCTGGCGTGGACCAACGCGGTTGATAACGCCCGTGTTTACAAAAGCGCAGACGGATTAAACTGGACCAACACTTTTATAAAAATAAATGGTCAAAATGCGGGCTGGTATTTCGCTCCTGCGGCAGCTTACAATAAAAAAACAGGAACTTATATTTTTGTCAGCGGCGGTAACGGTGATTACAGCGCACAAACAGTCTATAAAAGCACGGATGGTGTGGACTGGATTAAATCAGATCCTGCAAAATTTAAAATTGGTCACTCAATTGAATCGACCTTTGTTAGCGAAATTGATTCTGTCTATTGCAAATAAGATCATAAACTGCAAAACTTACCACAGTGAAATTTTTTATCTTCATTTTTTTCATCACGATCAAGGCGTATTCTTATCCTGATTTTATTTCTTACGGTTATAATTCGTGTTTGAATTGTCATTACAACGGTATGGGTGGCGGCGCACTGACAGATTACGGAAGATCTTTATTTGCCACTGAAATTACCGCCAGAACATTTGTTAACAAAAAAACCACGGACGATGAACTTGGTAACCGCGCTGGTTTTTTTGGAAGTTACGAATTACCCTACTGGCTTCGGCCCGGTTTTAAATATCGCGGTTTATTTTTAAAAAGTAATTTAGGTGCAAAAGATTCTGTTGATCGATTTATTCAAATGGAAGCCGATGCCAACGTAGCCATTGCTTTAGATAAAAAAAATAATGCGGTCTTTGTAGCCAGTTACGGCTACATTCCAACCCCGCGGCGATTTGCCACGTCTAGCAGTACAGAAAAACCGGCCAACTGGATATCAAAAGAAATTTATTTTCGCTGGCAAGCCGTTAAAAATTTTTGGACGTACTTTGGCTTAATGGATAAAGCTTTTGGTCTAAGGCACCCCGATCACACGGCGTTTAACCGTGGGTATTCTGGTTTTGGCCTTGGGCAAAATGATCAAACCCATGGCGTGCTGCTGCATTACGATCAAAAGAAATACGATCTGGTGTCGCATCTTTTTGTAGGAAATTTAAATCAAGAAAGAGAATTAAGACAGGCGGGTTTTTCTTTGATGGCCGAATATTTTATAACCGAAGCTGTTGGATTAGGAACTTCGATCTTACGCAGTCAAAATGATTTTGTTAAATGGGAACGTACGGCCCTTCATTCTAAAATAAGCTTTGCCAAAGGTAAATCAGTGCTGGCAGAAATTGGGACCCGTACGGATACGCCGCTACAAAGTAACACGCAAAGTGCACAAACCGGTTTTTATACTTATATTCAAACCTTGATTAACATCGAACGCGGTTATAATTTTTTATCAACGTACCAAACTTACAAAGACACTTTAACTTCAGATGGAACAACCAGAAACCGCTTGGGTCTGGGTCTATTGATGTACCCGTGGTATAAAACCGAATTCAGAATTGAAGTCTTAAATGACCGCACAGTCATCCCCGCGAATACCAGCGGAGACACCTGGAGTGGCTTAGCCCAGGTGCATATATCATGGTAACATCAGGTGTGAAATTAAGATTGGCTTTTAGCTTTCTAGTTTCATTTATTTTTTCGCTACAAACTTTGGCGGATTTCACCGGAAGTTTATCTTCAAATTCATGGCAAGAAAAACTACCAATTACTTACACTGATCCAGTCACCACAGGAAAAATCAGCAAAGATTTTTTAGGAACTTTTACAACGGTCTCGTTCAGTGCGGGTTATGAAAATTTATTTTCAAAACGATGGCGTTATGCCATCGAAGCCGGTTATCACTTCGGTGAAGTTGATTTTCATAAACTGCAATCTTTTGTAGGTCCCCGGAAAAGCTTACGCACTATTTCTTCGGATATAAAAATAAATTACCGGATTTCAAAAACTTTTACTTTGGGTCCACAATTGGGGTTGCACACCAACACCATCAAAGATGTGGGTTCGGGCTTTAATTACAGCGCTTTATTAAACATAGATTTTGAAATTTTCGATAATACAAGACTTCTACAAACCATTGGCACAGTGGGTGGCAGTGAAACCTTAGCGTATTCATTGGGACTTATAAAAATATTCTAAAGTGAATTGATCCAACTGGTCATAACCATCAGTTCGGCTTCAGTCAAAGCCACTTGACCACCATTTGGCATATTCGTGGGCCCAGATCCGCTGGTCGCTTTCTGATTGCGGTAATATAATTTAGATCCGGTGGCATTAGCCGCTACCACCAGGCCCGAACTTAAAAAATCAGTGTTGCTGTACGAATTCCATTCAGCATGACAGCTGATGCAACTATTTCGCAGCATCGTTTTCACAGCTAAAAACTCGGCAGAGCCAGAATCTGTAACAACTCCGTATAAATTTCTATCGGTCGAGCTGGAATTATTGATTCTGCCGCAAGCTGGTAATAAAAATACCAGACTTGTACTTAAAAGGATTTTTTTTAACCAGCTCACTTTTTAACGGCAGCCTTTGCCGCTAATTTTTGCGCTGGAATTTCAGCGATGATTTTTATTTCATCTTCAACGCCGACCCCTTTGTAACTAACGTCTTCAATGCCTGCAGCTTTCAAACTCATCATGAATTCAGCAACAATAGTTTGTTCGGTGGCTTTATAAGTCCCTGAAACCTTAACTTCTTTTCCTTTAACAACAAGAATTCCAACACCCTTGTTGTTAACGCCTTTAGCTTTTTTTAAAACAATCTGTGGAAATTTACTGACTTCAAGATATTTATTCAGCATGTGATCGTCTCTTAAAGATAATCCGGTTTTTAAACTTTTAACGTCGATCACCACATTTTCTGCAGTGTACGATCCGTCGGCGGAATTAAGAATCGCGGTGCCTTTTACATCCGAAGTTTTTGCAATGAAATCACCAGCTGGTGTAAGGGTCACAAAAATTTTGACCTCTGATTTTTCAGCCCATGCTGTGAAACCTACAAAAATAAAAGACATAAAAGCTAAAACTATTTTTTTCATTAAATACCTCATTTATTTTTTGATGAACTAGTAATATCGTAACTTAAAAAATAAAAAATTACTAAAAATTTTCTAATTCGGCACGAATTTCTGTAAATACATTGGACCAGTCCTGAAACTTTGCCTGGCGAAAAAGTTTTACATTTTTATACCAAGGCGAAGTGCTAGTCGGTAAAGCCCAAATGTAATAGGGAAGTATTGGAACAATCACCCATGTTTTTTTACCAAGTGCTGCACTGGCGTGGGCCACGCTAGTGCACGAAGTAATTACTAAATCCATTTGGTCTAATATGGCTAAAGTGTCTTCCCAGGTTTCAATCGGCAGTTCGGTTTCTTCTTTTTGCAGATTGATCCACGATCTTTTTTTTTCGGAACTGATTTTTATGCTGTTTTCAACAACTGCGATTAAATCTTCAGGCGGAAACCGACGAAATTGTTCGTGCTCAAATTTCGGATTGCCATAAAAGCGCAACCCAATTTTTTTTTCATTTTTTGGGTATGAACTGAAGTATTCGGCCCATTTTTTTTTATGTTCTGGACACACCGTTAAATACGGATCACCCGTTAAATCTTTAAATTGATATTCTAAAATCCGCGCAGCACTCATGGCAGGTACCCAAAAGTCATGATAAATTTCTGGAGTTCTTCGATTGCCAATCACAGAAGCCACACCTTCAATACGCGAAAAAGAACTGGCTAAACCCGTATCACAGGTTAAAATAACCTTTGCACCTTTTTTTGCGAAATCTGTGGCAAATCTGGCGTTGATGATTTCATCACCTAAGCCACCTTCAGCACACATTAATAAAAATTTTCCTTGAAGATCTTCATTTCGGTAAATAGGTTTTGTTGTCTGCAGCGGCGGATCACCAAAAACTTTTTCCCAACGACCACAATCTAGAAGTTTTAAGCCCTCTAGTAAATTTCCATTTCGCATTTCATACCACGCGCGGTTAAAACCAGCGCGGTTGCACGCGGGCGATAATTTTTTCAGTTGGTCCGTCACACGCTGTCCGGTTTCGAAATCTCCGCGAAGCCCTGACATCAATTGCTGATCTAATAGCGGCAGATTTAAAAAATCAGTTTTATTAGAAAAAAATTTATTCATGGTAATTTAGTGGATGAAGACCTAGGTTGTTTTTCATATTATTTAATCGCCATAGTTTGGTTGCCTGCAGATATTTTAACCCAATTTTTAAATACGCCTATTTGCACAGGTGATGATCTGTTTGTATTTGTGCCATCACCTAACTCTCCTGTCGCATTTACACCCCAAGCCCAAACAGTGCCATCTGTTTTTAAAGCCACCGAATGATTGTAGCCTGCTGCAATTTTTGACCAAGTTGTTAGCGCGCCCACTTGCACAGGGGATGAATAATTAGTTGTATTTCCACTACCCAATTGCCCGGTTGTATTATTACCCCACACCCACAATGTGCCATCAGTTTTCAAAGCTAATGTGTGTTCATTTTTAACAGAAATATCTGACCATGTTGTTAACGCACCAATTTGCACGGGTGATGATTTATTGATTGTTGTTCCATCGCCTAATTGGCCATTATTATTAGCACCCCAGGTCCATAATGTTCCGTCAGTTTTAATGGCAGCAGTAAAATATTCTGCTGCTGAAACTTTTAACCAATTTGTCAAAGCACCAACTTGCACGGGCGAATTCGCAGGAGCAAAACCTAACTGCCCTATACCATTTTCACCCCAAGCCCAAATTGTTCCATCCGTTTTCATGGCATAAGATGAGGATTCATTGGCATCAATTTTTGCCCAGTTTGTGTCAGTTCCAACTTGAGTTGGCGACGACAACGAAACGTTATTGCCCTGACCAAGCTGACCTTTATCGTTGTAACCCCAAGACCAAATTGTTCCATCCGTTTTTAACGCCAATGAGTGTCCACTGCTTGCAACTGCTTTTGACCAATTTGTTAATGCGCCCACTTGCACGGGTGAACTGCGTGATACAAACGATACATTAAGACCAAGTTTTCCAAAATAATCGGCACCCCAAGCCCAAAGTGTTCCATCTGTTTTTACTGCGAGTGTATGCTCCGTCAGATGTGAAACGTCAGCCCAATTAGTTAAGGCTCCGATTTGTATTGGTGATAACTTGTTTACTATTGTGTTATCACCAAGCCGGCCTTCGGTATTGTCTCCCCAGGCCCATAAAGTACCATCCGTTTTTACCGCAAAAGAGGAAATTTTGCCCGCACATATTTTTAACCAGTTTGTTAATGCTCCGACTTGATTGGGTATTGTAAAATTGTATAAACTACCAAGCCCTAATTTTCCGTTTGAGTTTTCACCCCAAGACCAAATCGTTCCATCCGTTTTGATAGCCATCGAAGTTCCATCACCAACAGTCACATTAGACCAGTTTGTTAATGTGCCCACTTGCACTGGTGAACTGTAAAAATTATTATTACCTTGGCCTAATCTTCCATTTTGACCGTTACCCCAAGACCAAATTGTACCATCTGTTTTAATAGCAACTGTGTGTGGGCTTTCTTGACCACATTTTATAAAAGACCAATTCGTACTTAATCCTATTTGTATTGGTGATGAAGTGCTTAATGTCGTGCCGTTACCAAGTTGGCCCTGATCATTATTACCCCAAACCCACAATGTCCCATCCGTTTTGATAGCGGCCGCATTGTATCTGCCTGTGGAAATTTTTGACCAATTTGTTGCTGACCCTATTTGAACCGGAGACGATCGATCGACTATTGTGCCATCAGCCAGTTGACCATTTTCATTATTACCCCAAGCCCACAATGTTCCATCTGTTTTAAGTGCTATCACATGTTGCCGACCGACAGCTGTTGAACTCCAATTTGTTAGTGCACCAAGTTGTACTGGCGATGATCGGCTAATTATCGTGCTATCACCTAACTGACCGCGGTTATTTTCTCCCCATAGCCACAGCGATCCATTTGATCTTACAGCCGTAGAAAAGCCACCCGAGTTAGTACCACCAGATGAAGCCACTTTTGTCCACGTTGTATTACTACCAATCTGAATTGGCGAAGATGTCCAAGTTGTTGTGCTATTACCTAATTGACCGCTATCATTTCGACCCCAAGCCCACAATGTGCCATCGGTTTTAATCGCCAAAGTAGCCCCGGCACCTGCTGATGCAATAGACCAGTTTGTTAGAGCACCAATTTGCACTGGTGATGATCGATTGATATTCGTCCCATCACCTAAAGAGCCGCTCCATTCAAAAGTATTTTGTCCCCAAGCCCAAAGTGTTCCATCTGTTTTAACTGCTAAAGAGTGAGTTAAACTTGTATTTATATTTGCCCAGGTTGTTAATGATCCTATTTGCAAAGGGATATTTGGTAACTGTAATCCGAGTTGACCATTATCATTGTTACCCCAAGCCCAAAGTGTACCATCTGTTTTTATTGCTAAAGAATGACCCCAGAACCTATTATCACCTGCGGAAACTTTTTGCCAATTAGTCCCACTGCCAATTTGAATCGGGGAATTCACAGCGTTATATAAATACATGCTTGTGCCATCACCGATTTGTCCAGCACCGTTAGACCCCCAAGCCCAAAGTGTACCATCTGTTTTTACAGCTAGAACATGAGTCGCACCTGCAGAAAAAGTTTGCCAGTTGGTTAATGCACCAATTTGCACGGGCGACGATGTGAAAATACTAGAACCAAGGCCTAACGTTGTGTACTGCGAATCGTAATTTCCGCCCCAACCCGACAACGTTCCAGTTGTTTTTTTTGCTATGACATAGGCACTGCCTGCAGAAAATTCAGTCCAATTATTACTTGAATTTGATAATGTCGGCAGGTTCGGTGGTCCGAAACCCAATTGTCCAATATAATTATCGCCCCAGCTCCATAAGGTATTATCAGTTTTAACAGCGGCTGTATGAATACCACCAGCAGAAACTTGTGACCAATTTGTTAAAGCTCCAATTTGTATGGGCGAGTCTTTCGTTAATTCAACATATGGAATTCCCAACTCACCTTCCGTATTTCGACCCCATGCCCACAATGTGCCGTTCGTTTTAATTGCTAAAGAATGATTTCTGCCAGCTGAAACTTTGGACCAATTTGTTAATGCACCCACCTGCACTGGCGATGATCGGTTTATATTTGTGCTGTCGCCAAGTCGTGTCCAATCATTAGTTCCAAACGCAAAAAGTGTCCCGTTGGTTCTTACTGCTAAAGTGTGTTCGTAGCCCGTTGAAACTTCGGCCCATAAACGCTGATTGCCGACTAAAACAGGCGAAGAGTAATTATTAACATCATTTTGACCCAGCTGCCCGCTGGAATTCCATCCCCACGCCCACAACGTACCAACAACACTTCGACGTTTCCAAAGGCCATGTTTCAACATTTGCGCTTCTGCATTTTCACGAAATAAAGTGATCCAGAATCCAATCGGAGCAAAGCTCATCGCCAAGGATAGTTTTGAATAATTTGCTATTTTTGTTAAAAACCCACGTCGTGTGACCTTCATGCGCTAATTATGTCCTTATAATTATAAATCTGGCAACCATGTCACGTAAACATCTGTACCCATAACAAGGAAGCTATACAGAGTATGTTTTGATGCTGTTGTTGCTGCATGGTCAGGTGGCATATGAACTGTTAATCCAGTTACCCCAGCATCGGTAAATGCAGTAAATGAACACGTTGCGGATACTGCACCCTTAACTGCGAAAGTGTATGATCCGCCGTCTTTCATGTTGTGCAGAGCAAAAGCACCGCAGTTATTGGTCGTGTGTTGTAAATTTCCTGTTAAGAAATTTATTGTCGCTGTTGCATTAACCGTTGAGGGTTTTAATAATACGGTTCCGGATACGTCAAGTGTAGCTCGCGGTGCTGTTGTTCCAATTCCGACGTTGCCATCATTTCTAACAGAAAAAAGCGTTGTTCCACCGAAATTTCTAGCCGCCATCGTTAATGCAGAAGAGTCATTAGTAGTTCCAATAACATCAAGGCGTGCTGTGTTTGTGATAGTACCTATTGAAAGATTACCTTGATTGGTTATTCTCATTCTTTCTGTAGCACCGGTGCCATTATCATCTTTTGTCGCAAACGCCATGTAGGTTCCACGGTTATTAGCAGTCGCGCCGCTTTTTACGATATTCAGATAACCTATCCGGCGATTTGCTTGTGCAGTTACGTTATCGACCCATTCGACATTTCCTTGCGAAATGTCATCTGCGTCAGCTTGATTAGAAGATAGTTGAAGTATTCCAGCGCCAGCTGCAGCTGAAATTCCCACATAGGTTCTGTTACTATTTGCCGCTGTGCCACCATTACTTGGTGTTGTCGTACCGATACCAACATTTCCAGTGGCTCCAACCTGCATACGCTCTGTGCCTGCAGTTGAAAAACCCAAAATATTTGTACCACCACTGAATAATCCTGACGACGTTTGACCAACACCAACGCTTGGTGCCGCTGCAGTTCCTGCTGATGAAATCACTGCGCCTGTCATTGAGCCACCAGCAAGTGGAAGATAACTTCCCAGTGATGTAGCTGTTGCAATGGTTCTACGGGCTGCTGTGGAATCTGTGAAAAATAAATTAGTACCGTCGTACTCAATGGCACCTGATTCTGGAGTTGTTAGATTTACACCTGATGTGAGTTTCAACGGCGCCGTGTTTGCTGCTGCTGTGCCTGCTTTTAAATTTAAAACCGCTGTTGGTGAAGTTGTTCCGATACCGACGTTTCCAGTGACTGGTTGAATGCGCACGCGTTCGATCCAATTATCCGTGTTAAATGTGATCGGCACGGCACCGACAGTGTTCATCGACATTTTAGTCGCAGAAGAATCAGCTCCAAAAAAAACTGCCCCGTTTGTAAGATCGTTAAAATTGCCGCCGATATAACCCCCAAAATACCCAGAAGCAATTCCACGAGCAAAGCTGAATGCCGTTGTGTTCCCGTTCCGATTATTATCCAGTAAGAGTGAAGATGAATTAGCTGCTGTAGACGATGAAATGTTTCCGACAACTGCAAGAGGCAATGCTGGTCCGGTTGTTCCAATACCGACGTTTCCGTTTGCAAGAACAGTCATTCCAGAACCCGCTGTTGAATTCGACTGAATGCGTGCAACCATTCCAGTTGTTGAAGCGCTAGTATTGGCAACGTTTAATAATCCATTTGTAGAATTTAAACTTGCACTTGAACTGGTTAAATTGAGTAAGCTTCCCGTAATTAATGCATTGGCAGAAATACTTAGTGGATTTTCAGTTGTTGCTGTCGAAAAATTCCACACCTGAGCAAAGTTAAAGTTATCAATCGTGTTCGCTGAACTTGCTGCGCGTAATCCCGAAAGTGGAATTGTCGATGCAGCCACTCCGGTTAATCCAGATCCATCGGCAAAAACTTTTCCGGTGTTATCCACGCGAAATTTGCTGACTCCGCCGACCTGTGCGTCGATTAAATTCTGCTGACCAGTACCCACTGCGGTTTCAGTTCGGTTAATTAATAAATCTGTGTTTGAAGTTGTTGCTGCAGCTTGATTGTAAGTCGGAGCTATTTTTGTTCCGACCACAGATCCTGTTGTAGTTGTATCTGTCGATTGCACATCAAGTCTTGCGCCCGGTGCCGCTGTTCCTATACCAACATTACCTGCCGTTGTTAAAACCATTTGGCTTCCAGGGTTTGCGCTGCCAGTGGTTGCGCCGAAACTTAAGCCGCCTGTCGAAGCAAGCTGCGCGATTTGCGATCGCCCTGTGAAAGATGGGTTTGTTAAAAGGATTCCAGGCAATCCGCCCGGAGTTGCATAACCAACATGACCAATTTCAGCCAATCCCGTTGTGTCGTACAAATACCAGTTTTGAACGCCGTTTCCGGTTAATTTAGTTCGAGGCAATCCTGTAGAATCGTAAACAGCAAAATTTGAATTAACGCTATCCGTTTTTGGAAAAGCACCAACAACAGATAATTTTTCAGATGGTGACTGCGTTCCAATTCCAAAATTGCCCGACGCATCTACACGCACACGTTCAACACCATTCGTTGAAAAACCAATTTGATTTGCAGCTGCACCAAATATTCCTGTATTCGTGTTACCACTGAACGCGTAACCTGGTGCTGCTGCTGTTCCGGGTGCTGCGGGCAGATTTGATGGAACCGCTTGCCAAGTTGGCGCAGTGCCAACTCCGTTACTTGTTAAAACTAATCCGGTTGTTGAAGCAGGCAATCTGGCTAATGCCGAACCTGAAGATGCATAAAGTAAATCACCAATCACATAAGTTGTTTGGCCTGTTCCACCGATGGTTGCAGGAAGTGCGTTAACAAACGATGGAACACCCGTTCCATTTGTGATTAACACCGAATCATTTGCAGAGGTTAATCCGCCAACAATATTGTTTGCAGATGAATATAATAATTGATTTGCAGTTGTCGTCGACGGAAACGTTGCTGATGACCACACGGGCCCTGTCACTGAATACTGCAGCATCGTGTTCGAAGTAGTTCCAGGTAAGGCAACTTGAATGCCCGTGTTATTCGACGTGATGACGCTGTTAATTGCAAAACTCGAATTTCCGGTACCACCACGAACGACGGGTAATATTCCGCTGGTTAATTTACCTGTGTCTAAAGCCGGAATCTGCACCGCTGTAAAACCCGTAAGCAAAGATCCATCCACCGCGGGCAACTGCGCCGACGCATTTAATTTCACAATTTGATTGGCACCTGTTCCAGAATTTAAAGTTAAAGCCGGAGTTGACGTAGGACTTGCAACATTAATATCTGTCGTTGTTGAACTGACCGCCGTCACAGTGCCGCTGCCACCACCAATTGGTGTGCCGTTGATACGAAAATTTCCGGTAATATTTAAATCACCAGAAACATCGACTTTGTATAATGGATTCGTAACACCCACACCTAAATTTCCTGCAGCATCGATGCGTGCACGTTCAAGACCTGCTGTACTGAATCCTAAAATATTTGTGCCGCCGCTAAATAATCCCGAAGATGTTTGTCCCACACCAACACTTGGTGCCGCTGCAGTTCCAGCTGCAGAAATCACTGCACCGGTTAATGTCCCACCTGTAAGCGGCAGATAGGTTGCGCTTAAACTCGGAATATCACTTGCTGATAAAGCTCTGAAACTTGGCGCCAGCGGACCACCAGTCGTGGGTCCCGCAAAAACTAAATTATTTGCAACCGTCGCAGAACCCGTTCCGCCGTTGCTAATGGGTAAAATTCCGGTAGTAATTTTTGAAGCGTCTAAATTTGGAATATCTGTATCAGTAAGCGAAGTGCCCGCTGTCACACGGCCTTTGGCATCGTAAGTGATTTTTGTATTCGTACCTGTTGTCACAATATTTGCTAAGGTCGGATTCGGATAATTACCCGTTAAATCTCCGCCGGCCACATCTAAGCCGATACTTGCACGCGCCTGCGCCGGAGTTTTTAAAACAAAATTGACACCGTTTCCGACAAGAAAATTATCAGCCGTTGGCACATAGCCAGAAATATTTGTCAGCTGCGCGTTCAGCGGTTGTTTATTCGAAAGATCAGTGACCAAACTTCCAACTTGGGATTGAGTAATTGCAATCGGAGTTGTCGCCGCAGTTGTTAATCGGCCTTGGGCATCCACCGTAAATGTTGATACCGCTGATGCTGAACCGTAACTATTTGGTACCACCAATGTATTTGCCAAATTTAAGGTAGCTGCACCTGAACTGGCGCCGCCTGATAGTCCAACGCCTGCAATAACATCTGTAATAGTTCCACCAGAACCTGAATTACTTGCAATTGGAATCCAGGCCGTCCCGTTATCGCGGTAAATTATTTTTGCTTGCGTATCGAAATAAACGCGGCCATCAGTACCAGCAACTGGTAAGCCTGCAGTATTACCCGCTTGCATTGTTAACACCACGTTACCAGCACCCGATCCCACGTTCGTAATTTTTGAAATCAAATCAGCTGTTAAATTTGTAACCTGACTTTCCGCAATCGCTATCGGAGTTGTTCCTGCTGTTGTTAAGCGTCCTTTATTATCAACTGTAAAAGTAGCCACACTGGATGCTGATCCATAGCTGTTTGCAACGACACCCGAGGTGCCCAGAGTTGGATTCGGATAAGAGCCTGCTAAATCTCCGCCGGCGCTACCAATCGGTGTGCGACTGTCAGATAAGCGCACATCATCACCCGCAGCTAGCGTACCTGGAGTGTTACCAACATTAACCGTAAATGCAGGTGTGGTTGTCGGAGTGGTAATTGTTAAATAACTATTCGTCGAAGAAACGCTGGTCACGGTTCCGGTAGTCACCGGCACCCACGCACCATCACCGCGTAAAAAGTTAGCGGCACTTGGTGTTCCAGAACCTAACCGAGCCGTTGAAATAATTCCCGAAGTGATTTTTGCGGCATCGAAATTTCCTAAGCTAACTATTCCTGTGGTTACATCTAAGCCTGCGCCAATCTGCACCACACCTTTTGTTGTTGTGGTCGCATCGACGGATGAAGCGACTCCAGGTACGCAAGATAGATTCGTACCAGAACCTGAATTCGTCGCGGTCAGCACGTCACTTCCCGTACAAACAGGTAAAGTCGCAAAACGTAAAAAATCACTGGCTACAAAACCAGAAAATTTTTCGCTATCACCGGCAAAGCTTGAAAACGGAACTGAATTCACATCAATTGCTGGAAGCGTCTGCCAACCCGCAGCCGTGCCATCATAAAATTGCGCAATAATTTTCCGATTATCAGTGCGACCCACACCCGGAGAATATGTTCCCCCACCGCGGCAGTTATAAAATGAACTTAAATTATTAAACACACTGGTAAAAACCATCGCACTTGCTGGATACACTTTTGTTCCTGAACCCAAATTTAAAATCGCAAGGCCTGCAGACCCTGACATGTCGGCACCGAAAAAATCTTCAATATACAAAATACAAGTTCCAGTAGGATCCACAGTCGTAAAGCGAAAATTAACATTGGCTGCATCCAGTGGAGTGCCGTCCGGTTTGTAGATTTTAGATTGAAAAGAAAGGCTTTGCGGCACCGCATACGCGGGCAGCGAAAACGCAAATAATCCCAAGCATGCTGTAAAAAGAATTCTGACGTACCAAAGCATACTAAAGCTATCGGATTTTGTTTACCATAACTTGATCAAACCTGAACAAACACTGAAAAAAAGTTTTACAAAATCGACCAAAATCCTGAAACGGGACTTTGTGCCTGTGGTGGATGTATCACGACTTTATTTTGAATCACGCTGAGACGCTAAAATTGACCATTTTCCTAAGGTAAACTAATCCCCGAAGTTTGATTAATCACGCAGTAGTTACCGGAGAGTTTGCTCCCGTTCACCGCTGTAAAGACGCCACCTGCATACACATTTGTACCACTAATAGCTAGAGTGCGGACATCGCTATTCGTATTGGGGTTCCAGGCAGTCACAGCACCCGTGGCAAGACTCAATGCGGCCATGTAGTTTCGAGCAGTCCCGCCATTCACCAACGTAAAGAGTCCACCCGCATACACATTCGAGCCACTGATAACTAACGCCTTAATCGTGTTATTCACATTGGGATCCCATGCCGTTGCAGTGCCCGAAGTTATATCCAATGCTGCAATACGATTCCGAATAGTTCCGCCATTTACAGTCGTAAAGCTTCCGCCCGCATACACATTCGTGCCACTGACTGTCACAGCGCTGACCGCAGAATTCATATTAGGATCCCAAGCGGTTGCAGTGCCCGTTGTTAAATCCAAGGCCGCAAGACGATTTCGAGTGGTTCCACCATTTACCGTCGAAAAGTTTCCACCCGCATACACATTCGTACCACTGACTGTCACAGCGCTGACAATGGTATTCATATTAGGGTTCCATGCAGTCGCAGTACCCGTCGATAGATCAAGGGCGGCCAGGTAATTTCGAATGGTTCCGCCATTAACCGACGTAAAGAGTCCACCCGCATAAACATTCGTACCGCTGATTGCCAAGGTATTGACAGAGTTACCTACATTAGGGTTCCAGGCAGTCGCAGTACCTGTGGTTAAATCTAGGGCCGCAATACGATTTCGAGTGGTTCAACCATTCACCGTCGTAAAGCTTCCGCCTGCGTAAACATTTGTACCATTGATTACCAAAGTGTTGACCGGACCATTCATATTAGGGTCCCATGCAGTTGCAAAGCCCGAAGTTAGATCCAAGGCTGCTAAACGATTTCGAGTGGTTCCACCATTCACCATCGTAAAATTTCCACCCGCATAAACATTCACTCCACTGACTGCCACAGCGTTGACATAGTTATTCACATTAGGGTCCCATGCAGTCGCAGTGCCCGTGGTAAGATCCAAAGCGGCCAAGTAGTTTCTAGTGGTTCCGCCATTAGCCGTTGTAAAATATCCGCCTGCATACACACTCGAACCACTGATTGCTACAGCGGTGACAAAATTATTCATATTGGGGTCCCATGCAGTTGCAGTGCCCGTGGTTAAATCCAATGCCGCAAGTCGATTACGAGTCGTTCCACCATTTACCGTTGTAAAAAATCCGCCTGCATACACACTCGTACCACTGATTGCCACAGCGCTGACGCTATTATTCATATTAGGATCCCATGCAGTTGCAGTGCTCGTGGTTAAATCCAATGCTGCAAGACGATTTCGAATAGTCCCGCCATTAACTGCGGTGAAGCTTCCGCCCGCGTACACATTCGCGCCATTGATTGCAACTGCGTTGACAGTGCCATTCATATTAGGATCCCAAGCAGTTACGTTGCCTGTGGTTAGATCCAAAGCGGCCAAATAATTTCGAGTGGTTCCGCCATTTACCGACGTAAAGATTCCACCCGCATAAACATTCGCACCGCTGATTGCCACAGCATTAACAAGATTGTCTATATTTGGGTTCCAGCCAGTCACATTGCCTGTGGTTAGATCCACGGATGCAAGACGATTTCGAGTGGTGCCAACGTTAACCGTAAATGCTGGAGTCGTTGCGGGTGTTGCAATTGTTAAATAACTATTTGTCGACGAGACACTTGATACGCCGCCAGCAGAAATAGCAGTCCACACACCATCACCACGAAGAAAATTACCGGCACCGGGTGCTCCAGATCCTATTCGTGCAGGCGAAATAATTCCCGTTGTGATTTTTGCCGCATCGAAATTACCAAGGCTTATAACGCCCGCAGCAACATTTAATCCAGAACCAATTTGCACTACACCTTTTGATATTGCTGTGGCATCCGTTGATGCGGCCACTGGAACGCAACTTAACGTTCTTCCTGAACCCGGATCAGATGCGGTTAAAACTTCTCCGGTTGCACAAAGTGGTAAAGTGGCATTACGTAAAAAATCTCCGGCTGGAAAACCTGCTAACGTGACTGAATCACCGGCATAATTTGCAAAGGGTACAGAATTCACATCGATCGCTGGCAGTGTTTGCCAACCAGCCACAGTGCCATCATTAAACTGTGCAATAATTTTTCGATTATCTGCTCCGCTTGCGCCGGGTGTATAAGTACCTCCACCTTGGCAACTGAACGTTGGATTTAAATTATTAAAAACATTTTTGTAAGTATAAGCACTGGTGGGAAAAACCTTTGTTCCAGTGCCTAAGTTCAAAATAATTAAACCGGCAGATGCAGACATGTTAGCGCCTGCAAAATCTTCGACAAATAAAATACAAGTTCCTGTCGGATCCACTGTAGTAAACCGAAAACTTACGCTAGCAGCGTCAAGCGGAGTTCCATCTGGTTTATAAATCTTAGATTGAAAGGAAAGGTTTTGCGGCACAGCCTGCGAAGTCGATGAAAACACAAGTAAACCCAAGCATGCTGAAATGATGATTTTGACGTACCAAAGCATACAAGTTGATCGGTTTTTACTAACAAAAACTCAATCAAGACCAACAAAACTCTGGCAAAAAATTTTTCAAATTGTAGTTTTATTTTTAGGACTGACTCAATCTAAGACAGTCCAGAAAAACCATCGACTTACTTCCAGATGCCAACAAGCGGTAAAGCTTTTGCGTCACCGCGGTTCAGTGATCCCAAATCCCACTCTGTTTCCATCATTTTTATAAATGACGAATGTGTGTGCTGATCCGAAACCACGCTACCTGGAATAATACTTGGTCCTAGCAGAACGCTGTAAACTTTGTTTCCACCCGAGAACGTGCTTTCATCGTATGTCAGTACTACTAAAGTATCTTTCATCAACTCACGATCATTAAAAGCGGCTTCAAAATTACTTCTCAACCACTTAGCCGAATAATCAATGGAAGTATCATGCCCGTCGTTATTTAAATCGGGAATGTACAAAGAAAAATTGGGTAAATTTCCTGATTTCCAATCACTGAAAAAAGTTTTTTCACTGACGTTGTTAGCACACCGTTTTTTATTGTTAGCAATGTTCAGAAAACTCATGAACGGAGAATGCTTGCGCGCATATTTTCCACTTCGTGCACCCATAAAACAATTTCCTGGAAAACCTTCGGCATAGGTTTTCCATGTTTTATTTTTATTTTCTAACAAATCAGCCAAGTGCGGAACGTTCAAATCAACGTTCCCGTCGTGGTTAATTCCGTAGGCGTCACCCGCCACCATCGCAATGTAATTCCCTTGTGATGGATGAATTTCAGCTTTCAAATTTGTAAAATTAGCACCTTTTTGTGCCAGCGCTTTAAAATACGCGTTACTGATAACATTTTTTTGATCTTCGTTTTCAAAAACAATGTATATCACTTTCGAAAATTTTTGTGAACCCTTCGCAGGGTCTGTATTTATTGGCGGTTCAACCGGAATTTTCGGAGTTCCTTGACCCTGATCCGGAGTTTTAATTTCATCCTGCGGCGGCAAAGCCGCTTTTGCCGAAGTCGACGTTGATACTTTTTCTGCCGAGCAGCTTAGCGTTATTATAAGTGATAGACATAATAAAATTATCTTAGACATTAAAATCTCCTAAAGTTTCATTTAATTTCGTTAAGACATGTTAACAAATAAAATTTTAACTTTGGATTGATGTCTGATGATTGAATTCACATCCGGGCTTTGGTCTGGAAATAACCCTAGACCAGACGCTGACAACCAACAGATAAACGACTGATCTACTGTTATTTCACGTAAAGTAAAGATGTGGATTTGCAATCAATGAATATTACTATTTCAAGTCTGATGGCCGGATTAATTTTTGGTATCATCGGCTTTTATCTTTTTCGCCAAGGTAAAAAAGACGCTGAATTTTCCATGATACTTATTGGAATTGCCTTAATGGTTTATCCTTATTTTACAAAGGGTGCTGTCTGGGACTGGGGAATCGGTATTAGTTTGTGTCTTTTAGCTTTGTATCAGCGCCGCTGATTTTTTCACGCGTTCCTGTTAATGAAACTTGGCTGTCTGTGATTCCTGAAATCCAAGCGTTATAGTGCGTCGTTATTATTTTTTTAGATCCTAAATTTTTTTCGTCAAGCACTCGGTCTACAAAACTTGTTTCAACCGGAAACCCCGTAATCAACAACTTTGTTTTATTTGCTTTATCTTCAACCCAATAAATAAGTAAATGTGAATTCTTTGAATTTTTTTTTTCAGGGTTCATTTTCACAAAAGTTGTATGCATCACAACAGATTGATCAGAAAATGACTCTACCAGATTTGTAATTTGAAAATCACCGGACTTTAATTGAATAAGTTCAGCTGAAACAGATTTATTTTTTTGACCTTGTTTTTGCAGATCCTGCAGAAATTGTACGTCTTCCTTAAAAGCAAACATGGCAAAAAAATAAGTGACATTAGCTAAGAAAGATCCTTTATTTGTTTCCGGATTAAATGTCTTTGGACTTAAACCAAAACCCTGTTCAATTTCGCCTGTGACCCAACGTGCTCTTTTGTAACCGTAGGGTGTTTCAAGCTGACTGAACAAATAGGCATAGGTGTGCTGCAGGCCTGCATGCACACTATCAAATCCCGCGTGGGTTTGAATTGAACTTTCCAGATTTAATTTTTTAGCTAGGTAGTTTAAAATTTTTGGATCAACGATAACGGCTTTTGCATTTTCATCAAAATTTTTGGCTTGGCCCCATAAAGATGAAAACTCGCTCGATTTTTTATCTCGTTCGATTTGTTTTACAATATAAGACAGTTTTGATTTTAACACATCTTCGCAAGTATTTTTTGGCTCAAGTATTTTTCGGGTTATTGCAGCCCAAGGACAATCTGCTTTGGTTTCATTTTTTTTTAAGTCAGGGCAAACAGCGTTTGCACTGACTGCAACTATAAAAAGTAAAAAAAGATTAAAAGTTAAAAAAGGCTTCAATTTATTTTAAGAAAAAATTAATGCCCAGTTTTATCTTCGTGATCCGTGTCACCGTAAACCACACCGTCCACAAAAACATAACCATCAGGACGCATTTTCTTGGGATCATCATGAACCCAGTGAACAAGTCCGCCGTTACCGGTCCAGATAAACTGACCACCAACACCGAAAACTTTTCCGATAACAACTGGCACTTTGTCACCCATATCTGAATTGTAAACGACTGTTATCGTTTTACCGTTTGAAAGCCTGGCTTCCCATTTTTGGTGCGGAAGGCCCTGGGTATCATCCGGAAGAATTTTTGTGACAACTAAATTGCCAGCTTCAACATAGTTTTGGTTACGTCTTGAATTGACCGCCGAAACTAAAGCTGAATCATCTTTGATTTGTCCTGGATGATCTGTCGGTTGATTTCGGAAGTTCGCAAAAGCTGAAGAGCTTAGAAGTGAACTAACAAGTGAAAAAGCAAGAACCAGCGCGCGCACACGATTTGTTTTCATTTTCTCTCCGTAGACGGATATTAACGGTATCCGGTAGAAACGCTTCGCCAATTCGAAGCATATACGTTTACAAATTTAGAACATTTACAAAAATTAAAGTCACCAAAATAAATGAGCGCTTCATTATCCAAGAATTTAAGCACCAGCTGCAACCTGTTGCCTTTAAATAGTCACATAATGTTACTTCAATCTATAAAGTTGTTAATAATTCAAAAATTTGTTTTTTCAAAATAGGATCCTGTTCTTTTTTCAAAGACTCACTGATCAAATTCTTTACAGCGGGTGCAGTTGGCTTCAATTTTTTTAGCAGCATCAGCGCTGATTGCCTGACATAAAGCTCAGGATCCGTGTTCAGTGCTGTCGCAATTGCAAAATGAACAGACGTTTCATCACTGGGCACATAATAAAAATACCACAAAGCTGTTGCACGCAAAGCCGGATCAATCGATTTCTTAATGGCCTCCAACATCTGAAGCTGAATATCTTTTCGCTGCGGTTTTAAACAAATTATCGCCGATAAGAATTCAAGTTCTTGCCAGCGCTGCTGAGGTATGTGATCGAAAGCAATATCGCTTGATTTATCAAGTGAACACATCATATTCATTTTAAAAATTGTAAACGGCGTTTGAAAATCAATCAGCTGACGGAAAGCCTCTTTATAATAGGCGGCCGAAATTAAACCTAAATCTTCCAGAGTTTTCAGAATATTTATTTTCAGTGGTAAATAGATATCCCCTTTTAATTGCAATAAAGACATTAAGTCTGTGCGTAAATGCTCGTCGGTTGATAACTGATCAAATATTTTCTTTTCATCAACGGTTAATCCGCCTGGATTATTTTTTATCCGGTATAAAAATTCTTCTATATGCGACAGCATTTTGATCGCGCTATTTGTTTTGAACAAACCCTGAATATAAGTTAGTTTTTGCACAGAAGTTACTTTTTCACTGCGTATATAACAGTAAGGCTTTTCTTCTACGTTCTGCAGATTCGGAATAGATCCCTGGGCTTGTGTAATCCCAAACTTACTCAGAGCTGTTAAAAGTTTTTCATTTTTTTTCGTTCCTAATTTCTTATCGTACGCATCAAAGTTTGCATAATCTGCAGCGCGCGACTGTAAATATTTTTTCAAAAATGGACTGACATGAACACCTTTTGGCCCTGCCGAAGAGTACCCATAAATTCTTGGCGTCGTCGCAAAAACGCCAGTCATTCTTTGCTTAAACGAATCCCCATAGCCACTGTAGCGAAAGGACACGATTTGGCTAGCCTGCTCCATCGAAAAACCGTCCGCTAGCAAAACTTGCATGTACTGCTCGGGCGTTCGTTCATCTTGGTCTTTTGAAGCCAAAGTGTTACAACCAAATAAGAAAACTTCGCGAGGCTGCTTTAAAATTCCATCACATTTTTGATCACAAGAATTTTTCTCGAGCTCATCCATGGTTAAATTAAGTTTAGAACTGCCAAAAAAGAATCCACCAAAATGTCCCGAGATAATTAAAACATCACATCGAATATTTTGCTGACAAGCTTCGCTGAACCAATTTTTCGAGCCCGAGCTTGCGTCTGTGGGCGCAATCTCTATAAAGTTCCATTGTTTTGGCGAAAGTTGACTTTTAAACAGCTGTGCTTCGTCGCTGGAATTAATGGTGATCGAACAAAGATTTTTTTTTGCTGACGCAAAAGAATTTTCAGAACTAGCAAAAAGCATGGCTGCAAATAAAAACTGATAGAGTTTTGTCATACCCTTAGTCCTTTCAAAACTCATACTTAGTTACCTGTAACCTTGTCGTCTGTGATCGCTTTAAAAGATTTTTAGGTTGAAAAAACGAAGCCTTCTGTTTCATTTCGGGACACGTGTCAAAACTTGTTTTACAGTTAAGTGATCTTTGTAACTACCCAGAACCTAAATCAGCTGTTAGTTTTAATACATGAACGATCAAAAGCCGAATGAAAAAATAATTGCCGAACCGATCAACGTGCCCTTGTCCTATTTAAGTCATGATGCTTTAGCGCAGTTGATTGATTCATTTATTTTTCGGGAAGGTACCGATTACGGCGCCGTTGAAATCGAGCATCAGCAAAAAATTCTTAAAATCAGAAAGCAACTGGAATCTGGCAGAATTAAAATTATCTATGACCCAGATAGCGAATCCGTCACTTTAATGACCGAAACCGACTGGTTAAAAAATCTTAAAAATATAAATCCTGCGTGAAAAAAACTGACATCTTACTTTTAGGTTGTGGCCACGCAAATATCCAAGTTCTGCATGGCCTAGGCAAAATGAAAAATTCCGATTTGAAAGTCACGGTTGTCTCAGATGTGGTCTACGCACCTTACTCGGGAATGATTCCCTCTTTCTTGGCCGGTGTTTATTCTTCAAAAATGTTGGAATTTGATATAGAAAAAATATGCAAACAGTATAACTTTACTTTGCTAAAAGCTAAAGCTAACATCATTCAGGCAAAACAAAATAAAGTTCACTTATCGACTGGTGAAACAATCAGTTATGATATTTGTTCGGTCAATATCGGAATTGAATCCACACAAATTCCAATGCTTGCTGTGGATAATAAAAATATTATTTATCTTAAACCCATTTCTCAATTCATCGAACAATGGAATCAGATCAAACAGTTTGATCAAAACCAAAACCTAGATATTAAAATTATCGGTGGCGGGGCTGCTGCTTTTGAAATAGCTATTGCCTGTCGTCGTCATTTTAAAGGTGCACAAACCAAAATTAGCATTATCACGGGTCAGCACCATCTTTTGTACGGTGAAAATTCTGAAGTCAAAAAACATGCGCTGGATAGTTTAAAAAAATCTCATATTGAACTGATCGAACAGACCCGGGTCGAAAAAATAGATGCCGATTTTCTTTATTTATCAAATGGTCAGAGACTTCATCGACAAATTTGTTTTGTAGGAACTTCTGCCGCTGCAAACCCAATTTTTAAAAAATCAGAACTACCGACAAATGAATCAGGTTTTGTTTGTGTATCAGAAAATCTGCTCGTCAAAGAGCAGCAAAATATCTTTGCTGCCGGCGATTGCTGTCATTTTACCAGCCAGCCCCTTAAAAAAGCTGGAGTGTTCGCTGTTCGCCAGGGTCCTGTAGTTCTCCATAATATTTTAGCTTTGATTAACCAAAAAAAAATGAAGCACTACAGCCCCCAGAAAGATTTTTTAAAAATTCTGGTTTCTGGGAATAACGAAGCCATCGCAGTTTTTCATAATTTTTGTTTAAAGAACCGACTGGCCTGGAAATTAAAAAACTACATTGATCTTAAATTCATGCGACGATTTCAATAAAATTCCATTGAAATTTTACTGAGTCTTCACTGACCCACAAATTGCAGCAACTGCCAGCTGGGTTGAATTTCTTGTTGTAAAGAAAGCCTTCCGTTTCGTATCAGCACAGGCACGATGGTTTCATCAGGCGTGGGACCACCGTGAAAGCCCTTACCCGCCAATGAATAAATCACGTCATCAGGCGATATTGCAATAACATCAGCCGCTTTTTCCGCTTTGAAAT
>JAYUCH010000075.1:0-213303 GCA_043740435.1 Bdellovibrionales bacterium
CGTTTTTGGGGCGCAGGCGGGGTTGGTTGGTTTTATCACAACTGGCAATTGCTGGTGGTTTAGTATTGATGTCATCGATGTCACCCAGTAAAAATACCGAAGTTTTCGCTTTGTTTGCTGTGCTGGTTGCTTTTTTATCCGCTTCTCAGGATGTTGTGATTGATGCGTACAGAACTGATATTTTGCCACCTACCGAACGGGGTTTAGGTTCATCGCTTTTTGTTTTTGGTTACCGCTTAGCGATGATTATTTCCGGGGGAATTGCTTTTGTGTGGGCCGATCCGGTCAGTGGCAACGGCTGGTCATGGTCAAAGATTTATTTAATGATGGCTGTCATCATGGTCGGAGCCGCAGTAGTGTCGATTTTATTTTTGCCAAAGCTAGATAAAAATATTACGGCAGTAAAAACCAATGCGAAAAATGATCTTATAGGTTTTTTTGCCTTAGTCGCTGCGGTTTTTGTTGGCTATCAGTTCACCACACGCTTGGCAACGCCAGGTTTAGAGTTAGGCCTCAGAAATTTTTTTCCGCCACTGGCTGATGGTGCCCCAGACCCCAGTCTTAAAAAATGGGTTGATATGGCCGCTTTACTTTTAGGAGTTGCCTTCACCATTCCGCTGGCTTGGTGGGCTTCAAAAAAAGCAAAGTTTGAAACTTTAAATATTTCTTTGGCCAATTATTTCAGTATGAAGGGCGCCGCCAGTTTTTTAGCTTTGATTATACTTTATAAATTAGGTGATTCTTTCGCCGGGTCTTTGCTGACTCCATTTTTATTAAAAGGTGTTGGTTTTGCGCAAGCTGAAATTGGGGTTGTGAATAAAGTCATCGGACTTTGGTTAACAATTTTTGGTGCGATTTTAGGTGGCGCCTTGATGATGCGCATTGGTTTATACCGTTCATTATTTTTCTTTGGTTTTCTGCAATTGATTTCTAATTTGGGTTTTTGGTTAGTGGCCGTTCTTGGCAAGGGTGCCTGGGGCGGTTTTATGTTGCCGCCGTTTGATATTTTTATTGTGACTTTAAAAGAATCCACGAACGTGGATTGGCTTTTACTTTTTGCCGTAGGCTTAGAAAATTTAACAGGCGGCATGGGCACTGCTGCCTTCGTCGCTTTTTTGATGGCCTTGTGCAATCAAAAATTTACCGCGACTCAGTATGCGCTGCTATCGGCATTTTCAGCCATTGGACGCGTTTGGGTTGGACCGCTGGCAGGAACATTGGCTGCAAGCATTGGCTGGCCAGTGTTTTTTCTTATATCAACCGTGATGGCTGTTCCTGGGATGTATATGTTGTATCGATTAAAAAGTGTGATCATCGCGCTGGAAACTCCAGTTGGTATTTCGCTGAGTGATGATTAGTTCGTTAATAAAAGTGAACCCTTCAATCCGCTAATCCATGAATTTGAATTTCTTTGGATTTTAAGTCCCATCTTTGCGACCCATACACGTTGGCGCTGCCTCAAAGAAGAAATTTACAAAAGATCGGAAATTCGCTTAAAGATTTCTAACCCTAGCAAAACTAGACGAAAGATCCCTTTAGCGAGCCTCATAAAACGTCGAAAAGAAACTACTGTGGGTAGTTTGAATTCCGGCATCTGAACCTCCTTAGTAAATAAAGAGATTCAAAGTCGATAAAAGCAGGATTGAAGAAGTTCAATTCTGCTTTTTGCATTTTATACGCCTGATAAATAAAAAATGGGGTAATGATTTACACCATTACCCCATACATTCCCCCACGGATTGTTTTTTATTAAAAATTTAAGTGAGTTCGTTATATATTATCAGTTCGTAAAAAAATCTAGTTTTAACGAAAAAATCGCCGCGATTAAATTATTGTGACCAAGAAGCACGTTCATTTTATAGAACTGTCAAATTTCTGGTCGGTTTTAGTGTGACCGATACCCCTACTGGGTTGGTGGGTTTTTTAAACAAGAATAACCTGGGCGCAGGAAACTTTCTTTTTCGGTGGCCGCGGGTTTTCGCAGGCGCACACCGCTCATGTCGGTGGTGAAAGTTTGTAAACAGTTGTCTAATTCACGCAGCGAAACCACGTTCACGTTGTTGTCGTCTGTCCAATAACTGGTGTACACGTAAGTTAAATCAGATTGGCCCAGCAGTTTTCGGGCTTGTTCGCCTTCGCTGTCCACGCGAACGCCGGCGCTGGGTTCTTTTTGTGGTAACACGGCAAACATTTGAATCATTTGCGCTTGAGTGCTTTTTTCTGCAATTTCTTTGAACCAATAGTTAATGTATTTATGAAATGGATCTTTAGATTCCAGGGCGAAATTATTTAAAATTTCGGCCATGACGTATTTTCCTTTGTTTGTTTTTTCAAAGGAAAGTTCATGATTAAATTTAAAAATGACTCCGCGCTCGGCTAAATAAGTTAAGAATTCATTAGAAAACTGAAAGCGTGGGACTTCGGATTTTTCAGGAACTTTTTGCAAAGCCAAAACTAAATCTTCAGGAGCTGGAAAATCAAAATCAGTAATAATGAGATCTTGACCAAGATGCTCTGCCAGCGAACCTTGGCAAGGTAGGTTTGTTTGATATGTAATTTTGCCGCGGCTTTCGATTTTAACAAATTCAATTGATAGAGTGACGGCACCGTCTAGATCTTTTTGAATTTGCACTTTGGATTTGTCACCGCGTTTTATTTCTAAGACGTGAAAGCGAGTTAGCAATTCGGGACGTTTTTTGAATTCGTTCAAATATTCAGTTAATTTTTCGGCCCAAAAGGGTTCTTCGATTTTTCTGCATTTCTGATCGACCACAGATTTTTCGACTTCGCGCACAGTGCTTTCGGGAATGTAAAATAAAATATTATTTTGGGCGGCCAGCAATAAACCCTGCTGCACTTCGCCGTTTTTGTAAACCTGCGCCGCTGATTGAGGAAGTCTAATTGGCGTCGTCAAACAGCCTGATGAAAACATCAAAAAAAGCCCTAAGTAAGAGATAGAAAACATTACACGAACTGCCATCAGAGCCTCCAGAGCCAGAGTCCTTTATTTTACGAGAGTTCTGATTCGAAATCCAAATTTTAGTGGCACGAACTTCGCTTTACGGACCTTTGTTGGTCTGGGAAATCGTTTGTAAGAAACTCAAGGGGGTTTTGGCGTGTCACATTTTCATCAACGTCAAATTTTGCGTCAGTCGCGGACAAAAATTGTTATTTATTACTTTTTAATCGCTGTGCTTTTTATTTTTGGCTTTGGTTCTAGTGCATTTGCACTATCAAGCGCAACTTTACCAAAAGGTATTTACAGTCCGGCATTTCGCTATGGCAACATCAACGGCCTTGAGCAGCGCTACACCGAATCTGGAACCTTAGTTAGATTAAACGATTACAAATCGATTGAGTTCGATGCCAAGACGTTGGCCAAGTTCAACGACCAGGCGCAAAGCTTGATTAGCACCCTGAACCGTTTCGGCGCATTCAACTTAGGGGATTCACTGAACTTAGGAACCTTAGAAATTCAAAGTAAACCTGAAATAAAATATTTTGCGCCAGTGTTGGCCTTTGGTGTTTCTAACAACTGGTCGGTGGGTTTTGGTTTACCCGTTGTGAATTACAAAAATGAAGTCAAGTTAGCGCAAAGTTTTTCAAATATTAATTACTACCGCACTCAGTTTTCTGGATTATCAAGTGATTTAGATCAGGCTTTAAATACCAACATCGGTGAAGCGACTCAGCAAACATTGCAGACAAAGGGTTACCAACGTTTAGAAAGTCAGAACAAGCAATTTGTGGCGGATGCTCAGGTGGTTAGTCTTTATAAGTTGTTTGAAGATGCGGATCAGGCTGTCATCAATCAAACGACATTGAATTTGCCGACGGGGCCAAAAAACAATCCAGATGATTTACTGGCGTTAAATTCATTTCATAAAACCACCCTGGAAAATACGTTCGGATATTCCAGAAATCTAGGATCAGCTGTGAAGCTTATGCCCTACACGGCGGTGAAAGTTGCGCTGCCTGATCAAATCGAAGCCCGTGTGCCAAAAAATGATGATGATATGTTACCGGATGAAAGCACCAAAGAAACTGTGAATCGTAGCGAAGGAACTACATTCGAAGTTGGCTTACAAAGCACTTTACAAATCTTTGAATCTTTTCAATTTGCTTTTGATTACAAATTTGGCGCTAAAACAGAAGATCGTTTTTCGGGTTCAAAAAGTAGTCGTTATGATTTGTTAACAAAAAAAACAGCGTCGCGGTGGCAGCGAGTTTCGACGGAATTTGTTTATTCGACTGTTAAGGCTTATTTTAGAAAACAAGCTTTGTTACCAATGACTTTAACACTTTCTGTTTTTGATACCATTTCTGGCGTCAACACCGAACGCCGCATGGGCCAGGAATTATCTGCGGTCTTTTTCTTTTAATTTTTTGTTTAATTTTTTAGTTTTTTTTAAGGAGCTTGCATGAAGTTAGATTCAAAGACCGGCCTAAAAGCAAATATGGACCTTGTGACCTTTGTGGTTTCAGCCCTGGCATTGGTGACAGCATTATTTTCTTGTGCACCCACGATCGAAGAAAAAAAGAAATCACTGACGGCTGTCGCTAGCAGTTCGCATTTTCATGATAAAGATTTAAGTTTTAACAATCCGAACGCCTTTGCTGATACAGATTTTTCTAGCAAAAGGTTGGATCAAAACACGACATCAAGACAGAAATTAGAACTGATTGAAAACCAATTTTTGATCAGCCGCTTAACAAATTCAGATGACTGGCAAAAAAAGGCCTCTGATAATTTCAGTCAGTTCAATGCGGGCCATAACTTTATGGAACTTAAAGTTCAGGATTCAGTTTATTTGGACATCGTGTACAACCAGATTGCCAGCACTGTAACTTCAGGCGTAACTACGGCCGATGCACAATTGCAAAAAGATGTGCAACTGGTAGCAACCACTGTGCTCGCGGAACAACAAAACAACTTTAAAATAACGGCTGAAAGTACTTTTGCTGAAAAATTGCAGCAGACCAGTCAGTTTATTGATTTGATCACGGCAAAAATTCAAAACTTGGACATCATGCCTGAATTTAAAACTTTGTTTGTTGAACAAATGAAATTGAAATCAGCGGATTTAATTTTAAAAGCGAATAATTTAAATACAGGCTTAGTGAAGTCACAGGACTTACAGCAAGCTGTCGGTTTTATAGATGCCTATGTGACCGATTCAAAATCAGTTTTACTACCAGAAGATTTAAAAAGTTTAGAGAACGGCCGAAAATTAGCTAAAATGATCACGGGCATCACCGACGGGACTCGGGGGCTGGCTGCACTTGCGATGGTTTGGTCAATTTTAGAGCCACAGCAACGCACGGAAATGATAAAACCTGAAAACGCCGATTTTTATAATTTTTTAGTAACGAAAGGCGAACGTGACATCAACTGCCTAATTGAAAGAAACTGCGAAAGTTTCGTGACCAAGATTAAATTGAATATTGGCGTTTATCCGGCGCTTGAAAAATACGGTGTTGCTAGTCTGAAGACTACTTTGAATCAAAAAAGTTTAGATTTTATAAAAGCAAAAGTAAATCAGATGGCTTTTAATTCTTTGAAAGTTTTAAGTGATACAATTGTTACTGAAGTTACTGCAAGCGTTGAAGCCAAACGTTTGGAATTAAAAACCTTTGATACAAATTTGAGTTCGGTCTTAAAAACAAATTTAAGTAATTATTTGCAAAGCCATGCAGTTACAAAAATGAATTCTTTTTTAATTTCAGACAGTGGCAATGGAAAAGCCGATTTAACTGACCAAGGCTTTATGATTCGTAACAAGTTAAACACATTAAACACGATGACAGAAACAAAAGAATTGACGAAAAATCAGTTAGAAATTTTAGAGTTATCTTTACGTTTACCCGAATTCAGTCAGTCTGCCGATGCAGCTGCAGCAAATCCGCTAGCACAAGCTGACTTGGTTCAATTACTTTTAGAACCAAAAACACGAAAATTTATTCAGAATGAAAATGATTCTGCAAGTACAAAATTAAACGATCAAACCGCAGCCCTGCTAACGACAGCCAAAGTCATTCGTGAGCTGACCGATTGGAAGACTACAAGCTTTGATGAAAATTTATCAAAAATTCAGGCAAGTGAAATTATCACAGAATTTAAAACAGCTGAATTAAATAAACCATTCTTTAATAAAGCTGACTTACTGGCATTGGTGCTTTCAGTGTCCAGCGAAACTTTGAAATTTCTTGAAGATGAAAAATCGCCGTTAGTGTTGATTGATAATCATCAAAAGATAATTTTGATCAAAGATTTTACAGCCGAATCAGGCGCTGTAGCTTTGGCCGCTGCCAGTGATTTTAATTTACAAGAACGATCGAACATCGTTAAGGCCCAAGATCTTAGTCGCTTTCAGTTAGCTTTGATTGAACTGTACACCGCAACCGAAGGTTTAGAAAAGTCAACTTCGAGTGTTTTACGCGATGAAGCCGGCGGAAAAGTTTCATTGATGAATCAAATGCTGGCGGCACGAAAAAAAATCAGAACACTGGTTGTATCAATTGGAAATTTTTTATCTAATCAGATGATTCAATCGAACGGTTTGATTCAAAGTGAAGTTTTATTACCCAGTAATTTACTGGTTTCAAAAACGGTCAGCAACAATTTGCCACAGTTTAATTTAATGGATCAAGCCGTGGCCGTTGAAGCCTTGGTACGCACTTACGAAATGACCGATATTGATGTTTATTTGTGGTCGGCCCAGGATATTTATTATTCGATGAATCAGCAGCTATTTGATAGAAATTTAAAATTTTATAAAAATAATTTAAATGAATTATCTACTGAGGATAGGAACACCGAAAAAGTATCCATAACAAATTTAGCCAGCTGTTTTAAAAGTCTATTATTTCTGAAGCCCTATTTGTCCGGGGACAGTCAAAATCAATTCGACAGTATTTTTGAAGGCTGGATTTCAAATATTTAGTCGATGCTAAAAAGTTAATGATTTACGAATGGTAAGTTATCGGCAGTTGTTGCCGCTGCATCACCTAAGTTTGCTGTGGTGTTACCATTTAAAAATACACCGACGGACAGTGCAGCCCCATCTGTGCCGCGACCCCAACACTTGATTCTTTTATTCGTAAAAATTGCGCAAGGTGTGTAAAAGGCGGCCGATAGTTTTGTTAACACCAAACCCGTTCCGAAATTAACCGGGGCAGCTACAGGTGCATCCAGACTAGTCACGCTACCGATTTGCAACTGTCCTTCGGCGTTTCTGCCCCAACACTTGACCACGTTTGCTGCATCCATAGCGCATGAACTTCGGCCATGAATAAACAGTGCGGCTGGTGTACCGAAGCCAGCACCCATATTAACGCCAGCTAATGTAGCCATTTCGCCAAACTGGTCTCCGATATCGGCGTTGTTTCCGTTGGAAGCACCGACTCCGCAATGACCAGAGTTATTTCTGCCCCAGCATAGAATCGTATTATTGTCCCTGCGAATACAGGTATGTTCGTAGCCCGATGCAATTTCTAGAGCTGTTCGTGCGCCGCCGGATGTTCCGTTGATATTTATGGCTAATAAATTATCGCCCATTTGATTGGGTAAGCCGCCCAAATCTGTTGCGTTGTCTTTTCCGAGCTGACCATTTTTATTTTGGCCCCAACATTTTACAGAGCCGTCATTTAAAATCGCGCAGGTAAAATCTAAACCGCCAGAAACTTTGGTGGCTGTTTTTCCAGTTCCAACATCAATAACAGCCAGTGAATTACCCATTTCACCTGGACCGTCGCCCCGATTAAAAAGATCGCCTTTACCTAACTGACCAGCATTATTTTTACCCCAACATTTTAAAGTGGCATCATTCAAAATGGCACAACTGGTGTAACCAAAAGCAAAAACATTCGTTGCTGTTTTTCCCGTGCCCAAGTTAACGGCCAGTAAAAAATCACCCATTTGATTTGCACCGATACCGCGATTAGAAACGTCACCCTGACCTAGCTGACCCGCATTGTTACCGCCCCAACACTTAACCGTGCTGTTATCTAACAGCGCACACACATGCGTAAGGCCAGCAACAATTTTTGTTGCTGTGCGACCGGTACCCAAATTAACAAACAGGTTGGCACCACCAACTTCGGTCGTAGCATCACCGATTGTTGCCGTGGATCCAAGTCCAAGTTGTCCGGAGCTGCCGTTACCCCAACATTTTACCGAGCCGTCGTTGTACCGAGCACACATAAAATATTGTCCACCCGCTAATTCAACAGGTTCAATAATACAAATTTGTGGAAAATACCGGAATTTTTAATGTGGGCGGTGAAATTGTTAAAGTGCTAGAAACGGTGATTGTTGCCTGCGCTACGTTTCCGATGCTGTCAGCGACTTGCACGACATCGGTACCTGCTGAAGCCCCCGAGACATAAGCACCTGTGCTGGCGTTAACAGTGCCCAATCCAGAAGCCATCGAAAAAACACGTGCACCACCCGAGCAGTTGACCCCGTTCAAACAACCGCCCGTGGCTGTAAAAGTTTGTCCACTATTAATGGCGATGGAAAGCGAAGTTGGTGAAATTGTTAACGGAGAATACGTCACGACCGTTGCATTAATGTTTGTAGGTCCCGAAGTTACAGTGACTGTGTCAGTTGTGTAGGCCGTCGCACGCGAAAAATAATCTGCAGTGTTTGGCGGTACCGCTAAAATAGTAGATCCATCAGCGGCCGTGTGGGACCATACATACGAACCAGTTCCACCAGTGGCTGTCAGCGTGAAAGGTGACGCTGTCAGAATGTATAACGGTGAAGGAGAAATAGCTAAAGCTCCGGAATTTGCATTTCAATATGCAAAGGGAATTATGACCTGCGCAAAAGCACAGGTCGCTGAAATTGTTGCTAATAAAATCCCAGAAAACTTTTTCATCCTATGAAAAATTCCTTTTAATTAAAACCCTGTAATCCAAGTGACTAGACAGTTTGTTCCATCGCTGACGATGCTGTAAACTGTTTTATTTAATAAACCTGCAACTCGCGATCCGTTAGCTGGGATGAATCCAGTTGGTAAATTAACAGCCGCTGTATCGGCACAAGTAATTGTGATAGTGCCGGTTCCAGTTCCTGCAACTGATAACATGTACTGACCACCTGGTTTCACGTTAGTGATGTTTACTGTTCCTGTGGCCATCGTTGTTGGATTCGTTGTCCATACCATGATGTTACCTAAGTTCGCATCAAAAGCGACTGGAGATACGGCATTCGATGTTTGACGATTAGGTACCGCTTGTCTTGTGAACGTCGTCGCACCCGCTGTATCAATAGTTTGTGCAGTTAAGTTGTTCGCCTTGATAGTTACACCGAATGCATCGTTTGTTCCGATACTTGCTGCCGATCCGAAACTATTTCCGCCGTTAACATACGCGCCGTCAACACCTGTAACAGGAAGATCTGTTGAAGCAATCGTTCTAAAAGACGGAGCTGACGGACCTGCTGATACTGGGCCAGACAAGAAAGTCTTTTGTGTTTGTGAGCCGAGTGCTCCGATGACTCCACCGCTGGTTAACGAGATAGCACCCGCTGTGACTGACAGATTTGTTCCGACTGACAGAATACCTTTTGTGACGCCTGTTGCATCTTGGTATGCACTTGATCCTGCTGCGGTTAAACGACCTTTGCTATCCACTGTGAAACTTGGAACTAAGGCTGCTGAACCATACGTTGCTGCTGTTACTGCGGTGTTGGCTAAAGTCACTGCACCTGATGCTACGATCCCCGCATCACCTGACATTGTTACTGCAGTAGCTGCTCCGCCGGCAGATCCGACGAAGATACTGTTTGTCGCTAACGATGAAGTTAACTTGTTATTGAATGTTGTGAAATCTGCTGAAGCTAAAGCTCCACGATTTGCTGCAGAAGCTGTTGGTATATTAAAAGTGTGAGTTGATCCTGTAGACGAGATACCAAAATCTGTTCCGGCTGTGCCAACTGCAAACGTTTGTGTCGTTGTTGTTAATCCGTTTAATGAACTGATCGCAGATGCGCCCGATGTTACTGGCTGAGCTAAAGCTCCGTCCCAGTACATGATTTTATTTGTTGTGCTGTTAAACCATGTGCGACCCTTGTTAGCTGCACCCAGTGTTCCAGTTAACGCTGTTTCTTCTGCTGGAGTAAGATTACTTAAACCCAAAGATTTGTTTGTGTTCATCAAGATATTACCTGATCCAGTAATATCAAAACCACCCATTGCGATGGCGCCTGTCATTGTACCGCCAGCTAATGGTAATTTTGTCGTGTCGTTAATAGTCACGTTAGACGCTGAAGTTACGCGGCCTTTTGCATCCACTGCAACTTGTGCTACTTGGGTCGCTGAACCGTATGTAGCTGCTGTTACACCACTTGTTGCTAAGGTTACTGCACCTGTGTTTGCCAACGTCGCATCACCAGACATTGCAACACTGGCTGCTGTTCCACCGGCGTTACCAACTAAAAAGTTTCCTGATGCTACGGAATTTGAAATCGGTGTGAAACCTAATGCACCAGTTACTCCTGCTGAGTTCAATGAAATCACACCAGTTGCTACCGATAAATTTGTTCCAACTTGTACGATACCTTTTGAGGCGCCTGTTGCATCTGCATAAGCTGTCGAGCTAGCTGCAGTTAAGCGACCTTTGCTATCAACTGTGAAACTAGGTACTGCCGTTCCTGAACCGTATGTTGCTGCTGTTACTGCTGTATTTGCTAATGTCACTGCACCTGATGCAACGATCGATGCATCACCTGACATTGTTACGGCTGTAGCTGCTCCGCCGGCAGATCCTACAAAGATACTATTTGTAGCTAATGACGAAGTTAACTTGTTATTGAAAATCGTGAAATCTGCTGAAGCTAAAGCACCACGATTTGCAGCCGATGCTGTTGGTATATTAAACGTGTGTGTTGATCCTGCTGAAGAGATACCAAAATCTGTTCCAGTAGTGCCTGTTGCAAATGTTTGGGTCGTTGTCGTTAATCCGTTCAGTGAACTGATTGCAGATGCACCTGCTGTTACCGGTTGAGCTGCGGCTCCGTCCCAGTACATGATTTTGTTAGTTCCACTGTTAAACCAAGTACGACCTTTGTTCGCTGCAGTTAATGGTGTTGCAATTAACGCAGTTTCTTCAGCGGCCGTTAAATTACTTAACCCTAAAGATTTATTTGTGTTCATCAAGATATTACCAGTACCAGTGATATCTTGACCTCCCATTGCGATGGCACCTGTCATTGTGCCGCCAGCTAATGGTAATTTTGTCGTGTCATTAATAGTTACGTTAGACGCTGCTGTTAAACGACCTTTAGCATCCACTGTGAAAGTCGGTACTGATGAAGCTGATCCATAACTTGCTGCTGTTACTGCTGTGCTTGATAATGTTAATGCGCCTGTGTTTGCAATCGTTGCATCGCCGGATAAATTCACAGCTGATGCTACGTTTCCTGCACTTCCAACTAAGATTTGTGTCGAATTCAGTACATTCGTAATCGGAGTAAAACCTAAAGCTGTTGTGACATCAGCAGAAGCTAAGCTGGCTCCGACTGTTGCACGACCTTTCGCATCGACAGTTAACTTTGTGTAGGTTCCTGCAGTTACACCGGATGTTGATAATGTTAATGCACCCGACGAGGCGATTGATGCATCACCCGACATTGGAACGGCAGTAGCTGCACCACCGGCGCTACCTACGAAGATATTATTTGCAGCTAAAGACGAAGTTAACTTGTTATTGAAAATTGTGAAATCGGCTGAAGCTAAAGCTCCACGATTTGCAGCTGACGCTGTTGGTATATTAAACGTGTGCGTTGATCCTGCTGACGAGATACCAAAATCTGTTCCTGCTGTGCCTGTTGCAAACGTTTGTGATGTTGTCGATAAACCGTTCAACGAAGTCAGCGCCGAAGTTGTGTCTAACAATGTCTGTGCTAATGCACCATCCCAGTAAACCATTTTGTTCGTCGTGCTGTTAAACCATTTACGACCTTTGTCTGCGGCAACCAAAGTTCCGACCAATGTAGTTTGCTGAGCACCCGTGTAATTACCAACTAACATATTTGTGATTGGTGACATGACTAAATTACCAGTCATTGTGCCGCCGGCTAATGGTAATTTTGTCGTGTCGTTCACCGCAACACTTGATGCTGCTGTTAATCGGCCTTTAGAATCTACTGTGAAAGTTGGTACTGTTGAAGCTGATCCATAACTGGCTGCTGTTACTGCTGTGTTTACTAAATTGACTGCACCTGTATTTGCTAACGTCGCATCACCTGACATTGCAACACTGGCTGCTGTTCCGCCTGCGTTACCAACTAAGAAATTTCCTGAAGCTAATGCGTTTGTGATTGGAGTGTAACCTAATGCACCCGTTACTCCACCGCTGGTTAATGAAATCGCACCCGCTGCGACTGACAGATTAGTTCCTACTGACAAGATACCTTTTGTTACACCCGTTGCATCTTGGTAAGCACTTGATCCCGCAGCTGTTAAACGACCTTTTGAATCCACTGTGAAACTTGGAACGGCTGCTGCTGAACCATATGTTGCAGCTGTTACTGCTGTATTTGCTAATGTCACTGCACCTGATGCAACGATTGATGCATCACCTGACATTGTTACTGCTGTAGCTGCTCCGCCGGCAGATCCTACAAAGATACTATTTGTAGCTAATGACGAAGTTAATTTGTTATTGAAAATCGTAAAGTCAGCTGCGGCTAAAGCACCACGATTTGCAGCCGATGCTGTTGGAATATTAAACGTGTGTGTTGATCCTGCTGAAGAGATTCCAAAATCTGTTCCTGCTGTTCCTGTTGTAAATGTTTGTGTAGAAGTTGTTAATCCGTTTAATGAAGTTAAACCCGCTCCGGCAACTCCTAATGCTTGAGCCGCGGCTCCGTCCCAGTACATCACAGTGTTTGATGTGCTGTTAAACCATGTACGACCTTTATCAGCCGCAACTAAACTACCAGTCAATGTTCCTTGCTGAGCTGTTGTGTAATTACCCATCAACATATTTGTAACGGGTGATAAATTTAAATTACCAGTTAACGTGCCACCGGCTAATGGTAATTTCGTCGTGTCGTTAACAACAACAGTTGATGCTGCTGTTAAACGGCCTTTTGCATCCACTGTAAATGTTGGTACTGCGGAAGCTGATCCGTAACTTGCTGCGGTTACCGCTGTGCTTGATAAAGTTACTGCGCCGGTATTTGCCAATGTCGCATCACCAGACATTGCAACGCTTGCTGCTGTTCCACCTGCGTTACCAACTAATATATTTCCTGAAGCTACGGAATTTGAAATCGGAGTAAATGTTAAAGCTGTTGTTACATCAGCAGAACTTAAACTTCCACCAACTGTCGCGCGACCTTTTGCATCGACGGTTAATTTTGTGTATGTTCCTGCAGTCACACCCGATGTTGTTAATGTTAATGCACCTGATGAAACAATCGAAGCGTCACCTGACATCGGAACGGCAGTGGCTGCTCCGCCAGCAGATCCTACGAAGATATTATTTGCAGCTAAAGACGAAGTTAATTTGTTATTGAAAATTGTGAAATCAGCTGAAGCTAAAGCTCCACGGTTTGTTGCAGATGCTGTTGGAATATTAAACGTGTGCGTTGAACCTGCAGACGAAATACCAAAATCTGTACCCGCTGTGCCTGTTGCAAATGTTTGTGTTGCAGTTGTTAATCCATTCATCGATGAAATCGCTGAAGTACCTGTTGCTAACTGCTGAGCTGCAGCTCCGTCCCAGTACATTACGGCATTTGTTGTAGTGTTATACCAAGTGCGACCTTTATCTGCCGCAACTAATCCTATAGTCAGTGCAGTTTGCTGTGCTGTTGTTAACTGACTTAATCCCAAAGATTTATTTGCAGACATTAAAATATTACCAGTGCCAGTAATATCATTTGAACCCATGACCAATGCGCCTGACATTGTGTCGCCGGCTTTATTTAATGGAGTGTATCCTAAAGCACCTGTTACACCTGCTGAATTTAATGAAAGCACGCCAGCTGCTACGGATAGATTTGTTCCGACTTGTACGATACCTTTTGATGCGCCTGTTGCATCTGCGTAAGCATTTGAACCCGCTGCAGTTAAACGACCTTTTGCATCCACTGTGAAACTTGGTACTGCTGTTGCTGATCCAAATGTTCCTGCGGTTACTGCTGTGTTTGCTAATGTTAATGCGCCTGTATTTGATATTGCTGCATCACCTGACAAATTCACTGCCGTTGCTACGTTACCAGCACTACCGACAAAAATTTGTGTCGAATTTAATACGTTCGTAATCGGAGTAAATCCTAACGCAGTTGTTACATCACCCGAATTTAAACTTCCGCCCACTGTCGCGCGACCTTTTGCATCGACAGTTAATTTTGTGTAAGTTCCTGCAGTTACTCCTGATGATGATAATGTTAATGCACCTGTATTAGAAAGTGCAGCATCACCTGATAAACCAACTGCTGTTGCTGTTCCACCGGCATTACCAACAAAAATATTTGCTGAAGCTAATGTTGAAGTTAATTTATTATTGAAGATCGTGAAATCAGCAGATGCTAAAGCACCACGGTTTGCTGCTGATGCTGTCGGTATGTTAAATGTGTGTGTAGAACCAGCTGATGAGATACCGAAATCTGTTCCGGCTGTGCCTGTTGCAAATGTTTGTACCGAAGGTGTTAAACCGTTCAAGGAAGTTAAACCAGATCCTGCAATACCTAATGCCTGAGGTGCAGCTCCATCCCAATACATCATTGCATTTGTTGTTGTATTGTACCAAGTACGACCTTTGTCTGCCGCAACTAATCCTGTAGTTAACGTATTTTGCTGAGGTGTCGTTAACTGACTTAATCCGAAAGATTTATTCGCAGACATCAAGATATTACCAGTTCCGGTAATATCATTACCACCCATTGCTAACGCGCCTGACATGGTGTCGCCAGCTTTGTTAACTGGCGTGTATCCGATTGCTGCTACAACATTTGCATTTGATAATGAAATAACTCCAGCGGCTACTGACAAGTTAGATCCAACACTAACAACACCTTTTACAGCGCCCGTTGCATCTTGGTAAGCTGTTGATCCTGCTGCTGTTAAACGGCCTTTTGCATCAACTGTAAAAGTTGGTACTGCGGAAGCTGATCCATAACTTGCTGCTGTTACGGCTGTACTTGATAATGTTACTGCGCCGGTGTTTGCTAACGTCGCATCACCAGACATTGCAACGCTAGCTGCTGTTCCACCTGCGTTACCAACTAAAAAGTTTCCTGAAGTTAATGAATTTGTAATCGGAGTAAATCCTAACGCTGTTGTTACATCACCCGAATTCAAACTTCCACCAACTGTCGCGCGACCTTTTGCATCGACGGTTAATTTTGTGTATGTTCCTGCAGTCACACCCGATGTTGATAATGTTAATGCACCCGTATTCGATAAAGCGGCATCTCCAGATAAACCAACGGCAGTCGCTGTTCCGCCGGCATTACCAACAAATATATTTGCAGAGGCTAATGACGAAGTTAATTTGTTATTAAAGATCGTGAAGTCTGCTGCTGCTAAAGCTCCGCGATTTGCTGCAGATGCTGTTGGAATATTAAACGTGTGCGTTGAACCTGCAGACGAAATACCAAAATCTGTACCCGCTGTGCCTGTTGCAAATGTTTGTGTCGCAGCAGTTAATCCATTCATCGATGAAATTGCTGAAGAACCTGTTGCTAACTGCTGAGCTGCAGCTCCGTCCCAGAACATTACGGCGCCGGTTGTTGTGTTATACCAAGTGCGACCTTTATCTGCCGCAACTAATCCACCAGTTAATGCAGTTTGCTGCAATGTCGTTAACTGACTTAAACCAAAAGATTTATTTGCAGACATTAAAATATTACCAGTGCCAGTAATATCATTTGAGCCCATGACCAATGCGCCTGACATTGTGTCGCCGGCTTTATTTAATGGAGTGTATCCGATTGCTGCTAACACGTTAGCATTTGATAAAGATAAAACTCCAGCTGCTACTGATAAATTTGTTCCGACTTGTACGATACCTTTTGTTGCACCTGTTGCATCTGCGTAAGCATTTGAGCCCGCTGCTGTTATGCGACCTTTGCTATCTACTGTGAAACTTGGAACTGCTGTTGCTGAACCGAAAGTTCCTGCAGTAACTGCAGTATTTGCTAAAGTTAACGCGCCTGATGCTACGATCGATGCATCGCCAGACATTGCTACTGCTGCTGCTGTTCCACCTGCGTTACCAACAAAAATATTATTTGTAGCTAATGAATTTGTGATCGGAGTAAAACCTAATGCTGTTGTTACATCACCTGAATTCAAACTGCCACCAACTGTCGCGCGACCTTTTGCATCCACTGTTAATTTTGTGTATGTCCCTGCAGTCACACCCGATGTTGCTAATGTTAATGCTCCTGATGATACGATCGATGCATCACCTGACATTGGAACTGCTGCGGCTGATCCACCGGCACTACCTACAAAAATATTATTAGCAGCTAATGATGAAGTTAATTTGTTATTGAAAATTGTGAAGTCTGCTGCGGCTAAAGCTCCGCGGTTTGCTGCAGATGCTGTTGGTATATTAAATGTGTGTGTTGAGCCTGCAGACGAAATACCAAAATCTGTTCCAGCAGTTCCCGTTGTAAAAGTTTGTACAGAGGCTGTTAATCCATTCAAAGAAGTTAAACCAGAACCTGCGATACCTAATGCCTGAGCCGCAGCTCCGTCCCAGTACATCATCGTATTTGTTGAGATGTTGTACCAAGTACGACCTTTATCTGCTGCACCTAAACCTGTTGTTAATGTTCCTTGCTGAGCTGTCGTTAACTGACTTAATCCGAAAGATTTATTTGCAGACATAAAGATATTACCTGTTCCAGTAATATCGTTTGAACCCATCGCGATCGCGCCCGACATTGTGCCGCCGGCTAATGGTAATTTTGTTGTGTCATTCACTGCTACACTGGATGCCGCAGTTAATCGACCTTTTGCATCCACTGTAAAAGTTGGTACTAACGAAGCTGATCCATAACTTGCAGCTGTTACCGCCGTGCTTGATAAAGTCACTGCACCCGTATTGGCTAACGTCGCATCACCAGACATTGCAACACTGGCTGCTGTTCCGCCGGCGTTACCAACTAAAAAATTACCTGAGGCCACTGAATTTGAAATCGGAGTAAATGTTAAAGCCGTCGTTACATCTGCAGAACTTAAGCTTCCACCAACTGTTGCACGACCTTTTGCATCCACGGTTAATTTTGTATATGTTCCTGCAGTTACACCCGATGGCTGTAAAGCTAAAGCACCCGTACTTGAAAGTGTCGCATCACCGGACACACCAACTGCTGTTGCCGTTCCGCCAGCGTTACCAACATAAATATTTCCTGAAGCTAACGAAGGTGAAAGTTTTCCGTTAAAAGTATTAAAATTTGCTGAAGTTAAATAACCATCCACAGCACCTGTTGCTGCTGCCATTGAAATCACTGGCGTTGATGAACCTGTTGCCACACTGACCGGAGCTGTTCCAGTCACGTTGGTAACTGTTCCGCCCGAACCAATTGCAGAGCCCACTTTAATCCAAGCTGTTCCGTCATCACGATAAATTTCTTGTGTATCTGTTGCGATGTAAACGCGGCCTGCGGTTCCAAAGGCTGGACGAGTCGCCAGTGTTCCAGCTGCTGCCGAGATAACTCCGCCAGCATTAGTTAAAATGGCATCGGTGATTCCGTACCCTGCAATTGTTGTAGGTTTTGCAGTTAACTTAGAAAACGCAACGTCATTCACTTTGGCATCAGTAATTGCTAAGTTCGCAATTTTTCCAGTTGTGATAGCACCCGCACCAATTGTTAATGCGCCTGAACTTAAAATGCTTGCATCACCCGACAATGGAACACCCGTAGCCACTCCACCTGCATTACCTACAAAAATATTTGTAGCTGCTAAAGCATTCGATGCCGGAGTATAACCTAAAGCATTCGTGACGTTTGTTCCAGATACCGAAATAACTCCGGCCGCATCTGTGATGTTGGCTCCAATTTGCACGATACCTTTTGCAGCTGCATTAGCATCTTGATAAGCCTGCGACGAAGCACTTGTAATTCGGCCTTTTGCATCGACGGTAAAACTTGGCACCGCAAAAGCAGAACCAAATGTACCCGCAGCTACTCCCGATGTTGCCAAAGTTAATGCGCCTGTATTTGAAATCGCTGCATCACCCGTTAAGTTCACCGGCGTGGCTACGTTACCTGCGTTACCCACTAAAATTTGTGTTGAATTCAAAGCATTCGTGATCGGAGTAAATCCTAACGCCGTTGTTACGTCAGCAGAACCTAAACTGCCCGCAACAGTTACTAAGCCTTTTGCATTCACAGTTACTTTAGTATAACTGCCCGCAGTCACACCAGATGGTTTTAATGTTAATGCCCCAGCATTACTTAAAGTCGCATCACCCGATAATGTAACACCTGTTGCAATGTTAGTTGCATTACCAACAAAAATGTCTCCAGAATTTAAAACATTTGTTGTTTTATTACTGAAATTTGTAAAATCAGCAGAAGATAATAATCCGCGGTTGGTTGCAGAAGCCGTTGGTAAATTAAATGTGTGAGTCGATCCTGCAGAAGAAATACCAAAATCTGTTCCGGCCGTACCGACTGCAAAAGATTGTGTTGTTGCAGTCAAACCATTTAAATTTGAAATCGCACCGGCAGCAGAAGCCAAGGCCTGAACTGCAGCGCCATCCCAGTACATCATTGTGTTTGTTGTTATGTTGTACCAAGTACGACCTTTATCAGCGGCAGTTAATGAAGGAGTTAATAAACCCTGCTGAGCTGTCGTTAACTGACTCAAACCAAAAGATTTATTCGCAGACATAAAGATATTACCAGTTCCAGTAATATCATTGGCACCCATTGCAATGGCACCAGTCATTGCGCCGCCAGCTTTTGGTAATTTAGTGTTGTCATCGATTGTCACATTCGAAGCTGATGTAATACGACCTTTTGCATCGACAATAACTTGTGCGACTTGATTTGCAGAACCGTAAGTCGCGGCCGTTACGCCCGAAGTTGATAATGTCAAAGCACCTGTATTTGAAATTGCGGCATCACCAGATAAATTCACCGGCGTTGCTACGTTACCAGCGTTACCCACTAAAATTTGTGTTGAATTCAGTGCATTCGTGATCGGAGTATAACCTAAAGCACCTGTTACACCGGCGCCGGTTAATGAAACCGCACCCGCAGCGACAGATAAATTAGTACCAACACTCAGAACACCTTTTGTTACATTCGTTCCATCTTGATAGGCCGTTGATCCCGCAGCAGTCAAACGACCTTTGCTATCAACAGTAAAACTTGGAACCGCAGACGCAGATCCGTACGTTGCCGCAGTGACGGCTGTATTTGCTAATGTTAATGCTCCTGAACTGACGATCGATGCATCACCTGACATCGGCACGCCTGCAGCTGAGCCACCCGCATTACCCACAAAAATATTATTCGTAGTTAATGATGAAGTTAATTTACTATTAAAAGTATTAAAACTTGTTGCTGTTAAATAACCATCAACAGCACCTGTTGCTGCCGCCATTGAAATTACTGGCGTTGAAGAACCCGTCACTACACTGACCGGAGCCGTTCCAGTTACGTTGGTAACTGTTCCGCCCGAACCAATTGCAGAACCAACTTTAACCCAAGCTGTTCCATCATCGCGATAAATTTCTTGTGTATCCGTCGTGATGTAAATTCGGCCTGCAGATCCGAACACAGGACGAGCTGCTATTGTTCCAGCTTGTGCCGACGTCACTCCACCGGCATTCGTTAAAACTAAATCTGTAATTCCATAACCAGCAATTGTTGTTGGTTTCGCTGTTAACTTCGAAAACTTAACATCGTTCACCTGAGCATCAGTAATTGCTAAGTTAGCAATTTTTCCAGTCGTGATGGCACCAGCTGAAATTGTTAAAGCACCTGAACTGATAATTGTTGCATCACCTGAAACCGGAACACCTGTAGCCACACCACCTGCGTTACCGACAAAAATATTTGCAGTCGTTAAAGCATTCGATGCTGGCGTATAACCTAAAGCATTCGTTACGTTTGTACCAGTTACCGAAATGGTTCCGACCGTATTCGTAATGTTAGATCCCGTTTGCACGATACCTTTTACAGCTCCTGTCGCATCTTGATAAGGCGTTGATCCTGCAGTGGTCACGCGACCTTTTGCATCGATCGTTAAAGTTGGCACAGCCGCTGATGAACCATAAGAACCAGAAGTCGCTCCTGAATTTGCTAAAGTTAACGCGCCCGTTGTCGCAATCGTTGCATCACCAGAAAGTGGTACTCCAGTCGCAACATTTGCTCCGTTACCAACGTAAATGTTAGTGGCCGTTAAAACACTGGAAACCGGAGCAAATCCCAAAGCGGTATTTACATCCGTCGCATTTAAACTACCACCACTGGTCACTAAACCTTTTGCGTTCACTAATACTTTTGTATAATTGCCTGCTGTAGCACCCGATGGTTTCAAAGTTAATGCGCCCGTGTTACTCATTGTCGCGTCACCAGACAGCGCAACTGCTGTCGCTAAATTTGCGGCGCTACCGACGAAAATTTCACCGGAATTTAAAACGTTTGTTGTTTTATTACTAAAATTGACAAAATCAGCTGGCGTTAACAATCCACGGTTGGTTGACGATGCTGAAGGAAAATTAAATGTATGCGTTGAACCCGCTGAATTGATCGCGAAATCTGTTCCAGCCGTACCGACTGCAAATGATTGTGTCGTTGCCGTTAAGCCGTTTAAATTAGAAATGGCACCGGATGCCGATGCCAATGTTTGAACTGTCGTACCATCCCAAAACATAATCGTATTGGTACCCGTATTGTACCAAGTTTTACCTTTATCAGCTGCCGTTAACGGCGCAACTAAGGCCGCTTGCTGAATGGGTGTTAACGGACTTAATGTAAATGTTTTGTTACCACTCATTGAAAAATTACCAACGTTAACCAAGTTGTTGGCCGCTAAATCTAACGGTGCACCCATTGTTAAGGTGCCGGTCATCGTGTCGCCCGCTTTATTCAGCGGAGTGTAAGTTAATGCTGTTGTCACATCAGCTGCATTAATAGATGTTGCCGAAGTGATACGACCTTTTGAATCAACAGTTACTTTTGTATAATTCGCTCCTGGTAAAACTGTTGTATTCACTAAAGTTAAAGCGCCCGCTGCAGAAATCGAAGCGTCACCAGACAAAGCAACGCCTGTTGCGACTCCGCCGGCATTACCAACAAAAATATTTGCAGTAGCTAAAGCGTTTGATGCCGGAGTATATCCCAAAGCACCCGTCACTTGACCCGAAGTGATTGAATAAACTGTACAAGAAACACGGTCAGTCGCAAAATCATAATTCAATGCTTGGCCCGACGGACATGCAGCACCAACATTAAACCAAGTTGCACCTGCAATCGTGGATTTAATATCTGAGCTTAAAAAATTTCTTGCGACAGCAGCACCAGCACCGTTACCAACAAAAACCTGACCCGTTGGTAACACCGAAGTTAATTTATTATTAAAAATACTAAAATTAGCTGAAGTTAAATAACCATCGACAGCACCTGTAGCCGCTGCCATAGAAATTGTCGGAGTCGACGAACCTGATACGACAGTCACCGGAGCTGTGCCAACCACATTCGTCACTGTTCCGCCCGAACCAACTGCTGAACCAACTTTAACCCAAGCTGTTCCATCATCACGATAAATTTCTTGCGTGTCTGTGGTGATGTAAACACGGCCAACAGAGCCAAAAACAGGACGTGCGGCCATTGTTCCAGCAGCAGCTGAAGTCACTCCACCTGCATTGGTTAAAATGGCATCTAAAATTCCATAGCCTGCAATTGAAGTAGGAGTCGCCGTAATTTTCGACCAAGCCACGTCACTGATTTTTGCATCATTAACTGCTAAGTTAGCAATTTTTCCATTAGTAACTGCACCCGCACCGATTGTTAAAGCACCTGAACTAACAATTGTTGCATCACCCGACATTGGAACACCTGCGGCGACGCCGCCTGCGTTACCCACATAAATATTTCCGCTTGGTAAAACTTCATTTGGCGGAGTAAATCCTAAAGCATTCGTGACTTGCAATGAAGTCAATGAATACGCCGAACAGGAAACTCTATCTGTCAGTAAATCATAATTTAAAGATTGGCCCGTCGGACATGCGGCCGCCACGTTAAACCAAGTTGCACCTGCTACACTTGATTTAATATCCGAGCTTAAGAAATTTCGACCAACAGCTACGCCGCCAGCATTACCAATAAACACTTGTCCGTTAGCTAAGCCAGTTGATAATTTGTTATTAAAAGTATTCCAATCCACACTGGTTAAATATCCATTTGTTCCCGCAGCTGCTGGTGGCATAGAAATATTTGGTGTGAATCCGCCAGACGAAATAAGTGGCGGTGAAGCCGTCACCGAAGTTACCGCGCTTGCAGTTGGTGAAACCCAAGTTAAAATACCAGAACCATCAGTTCCTAATACTTCGCCGTTATTACCGTCGTTCGGTGGTAAAGTTATAACATAATTAGCTGGTAAACCTGCAGGTGCTTTAATTTGAACACTGTTTGCAACTCCATCAAAAACATAAAGATTATTGCCAGAAAAATTTGTCGCTTGGACGCCGGTAAACTGCGCGTTACCTAAAGCATCACGTTTCACTATTGTGCTTGCTGTGTTCAGCGGGGTGGCTGCAATTGTATCAGCCACTGAAGTACTAACCTGCGCTGCCGTTTTTCCACCAACCTTGGCAACATTCGGAGCTGGATAAAATCCACCTAAGTCTCCGCTGGCTACTGTCGAGTTGCTAATTGAGTTTACGATACGTGGATCATCACCGGCTGCAACTGTGTTTGCCGTTGAACCAACATTCAAAGTCACTACCGGAGTTAAACTGTTATTGGCAATTGTTAAATATAAATTTCCAGAACTAACATTTGTGACAGTTCCTAAAGAATCATTATCTGCGGCCGGAGTCCAAACTCCGCCAACCAGTTTCAAAACTTGGCCTGCCGCTGGTGCGACTGCTGAAACACTTGTTCCACGAATTTTTCCAACCACTGTCGAAGCTTGAAGGCCAGTTACATCGCCACCAAGGGCCGTCGTGAAACCAACGGCAGGATCGTTTACTTTTAAATAATTGCCAGAGCTTCCAGAAAGTAACGCTAACAATTCAGTGTACTGCGCATTATTTAACGGCGACACACCCGTCAGCGGATTCATTGCACCGTCGACAAAACGTAATAATGAATCCGATGGAAAACCACCAACATTTTGTGATTCTAAAGCTGCTGGAACATACGCCACAGTTTGTGTTGGTAATGGTTCCCAAGTTCCAGGCGGCATGTTTAAAGCATCATAAAATAGAATATTAACGCGACGACCTTCATTAGCTGCAGGCGTATAAACAAACCCAACCGCCGGAGCACAACCTGCGGCTGGAAGATTAAAAGATCCAAACGAATTTTTATTACTAAAAATTTGCGCTAAAGAATAACCTGTGGAATCTGTACGAACTCCAACGCCATTATTAATACCAATTACAAAAACACCGTTGTTTAAAGTTTTAGTTTGGGTTTCTTCGTACATAATACAATTTGCACCGGCTGATGCTGACGTGCGCACTTGAATTTTGAAGTCGATTGAACCAGTAACTCCTAAGTTAGTAACACCGTCAACGATACGCCCATGGTAACTTAACTGCTGGGCTTCGGCGGAAAAAACCTGCGCCATGAACACCAGAAAAAACAGCAATGGTAATTTATACCAGGTGGTTTGGGTTACTAACTTTTTCATTGTTGGGCTCCTGAAAGGATATTGCCTTGTGAATTCACGTACACTTTGTATTTACCGGACGGAGTTGTAATTGAAGAACCCTTCACAGTTCCAGGCGCCGAATTTCCATTAATAACCGGAGACTCTGCTAGAGCGTAATTTATAACTGGATAATCTACTGGATCTGCCGTGCTGACGTAGCCGACCAGTGTAGAATTAATTATGTATGGTTTTGTTACAAAGATTGGAGGAGGTGCGCCGGTATCTTCATACTGCATGCTATCCGCAATAAATTCTGGACCACGTAATTTAAACTTTGTCGGCGTCGCTTGAACTGTGTTGCTATTCCGCGTGCCAACCGAGTTTCTTGCGTTAATATAAAAATCGTACTCTTGACCGTTTGTTAATCCTGTCACGTTAAACGGAGAAGTCACGCGCGGCAGTGCCGTGTAAGCACCCGAACCAACCGGACGATAATACAAAGTGTAATACGGCGACGTAAAAGCTCCCGATCCTGACATATAGGCTGCGTTTTGCCATGTCACCAATACCGATCGGTCATCACCCTCTGCATCTATAATAGAAAAGATACCCGGAGTTAAAATATGCACGACTGTTAGGTTCAAATTCGAAATAGAATGGGTCCAAAAATCATATAAATCTACCTTGATATCAGCTGTACCAAATTGAAATGCTTTCGGTGTAATTTGCAATGTACAATTCGGATAAGTTCCGCCAACAACCAAACCCGAAGAATCAATCAAAGTACCGTTTGACGAAGTCGTTTTTACGAAAACAAATGAGCACACCATGAATGTGTCGGGATCGTTAATCATAAACGGAATTGTTTGCGTGTCGTTTTCATCGATGGTGTAGCTGGATTGAATAGTTAATGTTGGTGGCAAAGAACCGATGTGTTTACCTGGCTCGAAATCCACGCCCATGTTGGATTTTGAACCACCCAACGGATTAAAATCACAGCCCGCAGATAACAGAAATCCGCTAAGGGTGAACCCATATAAAAATAACTGAAGAACTGTTTTCTTCAAAGCCATTTTGTTTACCAACTAACGTCCCTTTCAAAATGCTAAGATAATTTAATATCTTGTTGCTGTCTTAACAGTTTACCAATCTTTCAACTTCCACGCATAACCAAATACAAGACTTAAGTCAGTCTGATCCTGTTTCTCTATGGTTGTATTCTGCTGAGATTTCCCAAAAAGTAACGTTCCAAAAACGTACTCTTTAACACGATCATGTTGAACCGATAATGAAATGTCCCAACCTGAACCAGCATCAACATTGTACCCAGAACTTTTTCCGGCTGATAAACTGTAAATTCCAACTTCAGCATCGAAGCGGTATTTTCCATCTTGGCGAACCAAATAACTAAAAGCTCCCCGAAATTTAGTGACAGGTACCAATTGCACCGTCACACCACCATCATTAAAGACCACAATGTTTTCTTTAAAAAATCGGTAAAAAACTTTATCGGCTTGCGATACTCCGGCTGAAAAACCCATAGGTCCTAATTCGTATTTTGCAAACGCGTACAAATTAGAAATTATTTTTTTTCCTTGGTCGATGGGTCTTCCGCGTGCCTCTTCGTTGATGGATAAATAATTTAAACTAAATCCAATATCTGATTTAAAATTTTCAAACCAATAATTGGCCCAACCCAAGTTGATGCCCGGATTAAATTTACTTAGTAAAACAGCGGTATCATTCGTGGTCGCATCGGTTCCATCATAGCGGTAGTAAGTTCCAATGGCTGCCAGATAAACAACCGAGTACCTGGTAATACATTCGGTGCCTGTCCACTCGCCGTCACAAATCATGCGGTATCTAAGGGCCTCTGAAACTTTATCTTCCGAAGGTGCACCGTCGGTTGTGACTTCGGGCTCGTTTAATTTATCTTCTTTTATAATTTCGATTGTTTTCTGTTCTACTTTTTCTTCAGGCACAGCTTGAATAACTTCAGGCACTGCAACTGGGGCCGGTGTGACTGTCGTGCTAGCAGCAGAAGAGGTGGCATCCACGTTGACTTTCACCAACGAAATCAACCGGTCTTCGCCTCGGTCGACTAAATTCCAAACAGTCGCTTTTTCTTCGCACCGAAATGGAATTTCAATTTCCATTCCGGGTTCAATCACATCAATGTTTGGTAATTTATTAATTTTTATTAACTTTGGTAAACTGCCTCCAGGGCCAAAGACAGGTTCCAAATCTAAAAATCGCAATATCGAAGCAATATAATCTGATTTTTTTACTAGATATTTTGTTGGTTTCTTAATAGGAGTACAAACGTCTGCACCAGAATTTTGCACAAAACCAAAAGATATTAGACTCACAACAATAAATAAGTTGACTGCTTTCATCATCTCTAATTGTTTCAACGACTTAAGCGAATTGAAAGTAACAAGTCATATACTATTAGAATCTAGACTGACACAAAGTCTAAAATATTAAATTTACAGTGGGACCAAGGTCTCATTCCCTTCGAAAGCCCAGCCCTAATTGGCTTTCATCGAGACCTTCGTCAGATTTTCAAGATGAAGGACTATTCCATTTCCACTGATATCAAAGTGGTCGGATTCTGAATTGAAAAACCGAAAAGTTTCTAACTTCCATTCATCGGACCATTTTTTTTTATGTTCTGAAAGATATATTCTCGTATCCGCTTGGGTCGTAAATTCTGCAGACTGCGGAGCAAAACTAAACATGTGCTTAAACGGTATAATAAAGCTTTCTGATGCTGAATTTATTTTATCAGCTGTGCATTTGGTAACCACACGCAGGTTTTCACCCTGCTGGCCTTTGAATTTTAATTCGATAAACTGAAATTTTTGACAAAGGGCCTTATCTAACACTTGCTGAATGTTTAGCTGCACACCCTCTGCTACAAATGTTGAGCTTAATTGATAGGGTTTCAAATAATATTTTTTATAAAACAGAAAACTTAAAACTCCAAAAATGCTCATAATTAAAAATGTAATTTGTAAATTGGATTTATCCATATCAAGTGGCTTTTAGTAGCTTTCTAAACTGGCTGGCATTCTGGATTTTGATCTGTCATAAGGCTCTAAGATAGCAGGTGCTGTCAGTATCTTATTTTGAAGTCGTTCTTTTAAACTAAAATCAACACTTAATTCTGAAGCCACTTTCGCGAAGGATTCGGCTTTTGTGTTCACGTGACCTAGACGGTAAATGTCTGCCAAAGATTTTACGTAAAAATGTTCTTTCTGATTTTGCTCGTAGTACTCTTCAAAAACAGCAATGGCTTCAATCGATTTATTTTGCTCCATCAAGGCCCAGGCCAAAAGTGGCTTTAAATTTTGGTTTTTCGATTTTAATTGTATAGCCTTACGCACAAAAAATTCCACATCAACGGCATCTTTACCTTTAACATACCAAAGCTCAGCAAGGCCTGCATAAATTCCTGAATTCGATGGGTTAATTGCTAAAGCCTTAGCCAGCTGTCTTTTGAAAGATTTTTGATTATTCAAACGATAATGAATGAAGGCCATTTTAAATCGAAGTTCTTCATCATTCGGGTAAAAACTAATACCTTGTTCGATCAGTGCCACACTTTCGACATATCTTTTATTTTCAATCATCAGGTCGGCATAGTTTTTATATAAACTTAGTAAATCAGGCCGCTTCGTGTGGGCTCTGCGCATGCGATTGATCGCATCATCAAAGTTTCCTTTTTTCTTTTCAAAATCAGCTAGCTCTATTTGACTGTCACCGTAATATTCAGAAAAAGGCTGAAACTGTTCCAGCAGCTTCATCGATTCATCATTCCGCTCCGTCAGCTGATAGATTTTAGACAAATAGTATTTAGCTTCGTCCTCTTCACGCGCATCCAAAAAGGCAAGATATTTGGATTCTGCCGACTTGTAGTCTTTCATCAAAAAATAAACGTGCGCAATTTTCAAATCCAGCACCAGCGGATCATAAATCCAAGGTTTTTGTTTGTTGTATTCGCGCAGTGCAACTTCATAGTTTTGCAGCTGAATAGCGGCAAAGGCCAATTTTTCAGAAATTTCTAAATTAAAGTCATTGGTGTCTGTAAAACGCTGCAAAATAATAGCAGCCGACTGCCAATTTTTTTCACGAAAGTATGAATCCGAAAGTAAGCTCACGTTAGTATAATAATTTGGTTTCAAATTATCTGCAAAAATTAAATATTTTTGCTCTTCAGCCCATTTTTTTTCTAAGCGGTAAACGGAAGCTTTTTCACTGAAAATCTGCTCTAAAGATTCATCGGCGCGGTTTAAATGTTTTTCTATTTTATCCAGTTGCACTAAAGCTTGATCATACGTTTTTTCTATTTTGTAAATATAATAAATAGCCCACGAAGCTTTTTCATCTTTAGGATTTATCGTTAACAATTCTGTATAAATTTGAAAGGCCTTTGAATAAATCTGGGTATCTAAATACAGATCACCCAATTTTCTTAATGCCAGTAAATTTTTGGGTTCCATCTGCAGTACTTCAGTTAACTGCACACTGGCTAAGTGATCAATTTTTTCTTTACGAAAGGCGTCGGCCAATTGAATTTTAGCCGTAATATTTTTTGGGTCATGCAGCAGTGCCAATCGAAACAGCTCGATGGCCTCGACTGTTTTTCCTTCTAACTGGTAACCCCATGCTAACTGACGGTAATATTCAGTTCGTGTGATCCCGTCAGGGAAAATATCGGAAGTTACCGTTCTAGGTTTTTCTTCGACCTGCACGTGCGCGCAAGAAGTCAGAAAAAATGCACTCGATAGTAAAATTAAAAATGAAGCTTTCACTAGGTTATTTATCGGTTTGAAACAGAATAATCTGAAAATCTTAATTTTAAATGATCTTCAAACTAGACCCGCTTTTTGACTGGAATTTTGGCTGTCTCAGTCTGATTCACTCAAATCAAATTATTTCGCTTTTACCAGAAATCTTCGATAGCATTTAAGTTAAACCAAATCCTAGGAGCACCCATGAAGTTTACTTTGATAGTACTTACCAGCTTAATTTTTCAATTCGCTTCAGCCAACGATCTTGAAGTTCCCACTCCGGTCGATGACCCGGTGGCCACAAGTCCACAGCAAAAACATTCGTCTCATAAAGGCAAACACGCAAGCAAGCATGAAAAAAGCAAAGCAAAACATAATAAAAAACACGCTGGTCATTCACTGAAAAAGAAAAAGCACAGTAAAAAGGACTTATAAACTATCAAGTTCTTTTTTTAAGTCTTTAATTTGATTTAAAAATTGAAGACTTTCTAAATTGTCTTTCAGTTGTTCTAAACGACTGGCGCCTAGTATGACCGTGCTGACATTGGGATTTAACGTGCAAAAACCAATGGCCAAATGGGTCATCGAAATTCCGGTTTTTTCAGAAATGGCCTTTAATTTTAAAGCGCGCTCTTTATTTTTAGGCTGTAAAATTTCTTCTTTTAACCAACTTAGGTTTGGCATCGCAGCCCTTGAACCATCAGGAATGCCAGCTAAATATTTACCAGTCAGCAAACCCGAGGCCAGCGGACTCCAGATGGTTAATCCCAGTTTCATTTTTTTATACAATGGCAAAAATTCTTTTTCGACTTTATCTTTGGTGACTAAATTATATTGGGGTTGTTCGACGATCGGTCGATGCAAACCGTTCTGAACAGCGAAATCATAAGCTTCTTCTATCTGGCTGGCAGGCCACTCACTGGTTCCCCAATACAATGCTTTTCCGTCCCGAATCATTTGATCCATGCTAAAAACAATTTCTGAAATCGGAGTTTCAGGATCGTACCTGTGGCAGTAAGCCACATCAACGAAATCAGTTCCCAGTCTTTTCAATGAACCATCGATGGCTTGCATTAAATATTTTCGGTTCAACGTATCTTTAAAATTAACCCGAGATTCGATGCCCCAAAAAAACTTTGTCGTTAGCACGTATTCATTTCGCTTAAGGCCTAAATCTTTGAAAGCCTGACCCATTAAAATTTCTGATTGTCCCAAAGCATAAACTTCAGCATTATCAAAAAAATTAATCCCGTGATCAAAAGAATATTTTATACAATCCTTGATCAATGTGTTGTCCATTTGTTTTCCAAAAGTGATCCAAGAACCAAATGAAAGTTGGCTGACTCGTAAGCCTGAATTTCCTAATTTTCTGTATTCCATAGTCCAAAATTACACTGCCAGACCCGCAGCAAAGCAATGAAGATTTTTTAAACTTTCCTTCAGAATGGGCCGTCATGCCTCAATCGTCAGCACTCGAAAATGCGGCAAATCCAACTGAGCTGTCTCTGTAAAAAATAAAGCTCAGAGCTAGCTTTGCTGTTGCCGTAAGCAGCGGCTCTTGATACTGATCTGCTTCTTTTTTATGTCAAACAAGGGGATCCGACATGACTCAAATTAATTCAAAAAAAACAACTCAAAAAACAATTCAAACGCTCGTTAAAATCAGCGGCGTGTTTTTGATCGCAATGATTTTAAATTCATGTTCAAAAAATTCAACTCGCTACGGAATTGACCCGGCTCCAGAAAAAAAAGCGGCTGCTTTAGTGCAGGACTCTTTTCAGGTTAGTCCTGCCCAGACTACAACTGCAACTGACACAGCCCACGTCGTTATTGCCAGAAGCGCTTTAGAAAAAGAATTTTTATTAACCACGAACATGATGTCGCAGTTACCAACGCCTATGTTTACTTCACTGCAAAGCCACGTGGTTTATTTTACTTTAAAAGATAATCATATTTACATGTTAGATTCCACAGTGGGAAAAGCTATCGGGGAAAATAACACCCAGGCCTTTTTACCTTTAGCCGAATTTGATATTTTATCCCAGTCGGCTGACGACATAACAATCGATTTTAATTTAGGAATGAAAAAAATTATTACGGTCAGCGACATGTCGTCTTCTGATAATACAGAGCCTGCGGGGAAACCAGCTGCAATTAATTTTAGTTTTCTTCAAGAGGTAAAATTCGAAAACAACCAATTTTTCATTCGACAAATCGTGCAGGCTCAAACAGAGACCCTGATGCCTCTTGAAATCCGGTATTATCTGGCGCCGTACAATCCAGATCCTGAATTTGTACCGACACGCTCGCCAGCGACTTTCGATCATGTCGGATATTTTGAAGCTAATCCGATATTGGATGTGCACGGAAACACCATCCGCTACGCAATGAAGTTTAATCAAAAAAAACCAATCACCTTTGCAATTTCTGCGAACACTCCCGAAGAGTACAAAGAAACAGTTCGAAACGGCATCTTGTACTGGAACAAAAGTTTAGGCGATAACAAAATTCAAGTGATTGATTTAACCGATAAAAATTTGACGGCACCAAATCCGAATTACAACATCGTCCAATGGACTGATTGGGACACGGCTGGCTACGCTTACGCCGATGCACACGTCGATCCACGCTCTGGTGAAGTCACGCATGCGCAAGTCTTTTTTCCTTCAGCCTTTACTCATGCCGCAGTCGAAAAACGTGTCCGCGTTTTAGAAGGTTCCAGGGCTCAGTTTGGCCTTACAGGTTTTCATCCGGTTCAGTTGTGCCGTCGTAATATCGCAAAAGAATTTTCGAATTCGCTAGCAGTAACAGAAAACTCAGCAACAATTACCAAAGCTGCTATGAAAAAAGCCGTCAAAGATTACGTCTATGAAGTGATTGCGCACGAAGTAGGACATGTGCTGGGTCTTCGACACAATTTCGCTGGGAACCTAGCTGCAAACTACGATGCATCCGAGCGTCGTGCGCTAGCACTTAGTTATTACCAAAACATGAAGGCACCAGCTGGAATCGTTAGCTCAAGTTCAGTCATGGAGTATTCACGATTTGAAGAGTCTTCGTGGAATGGTGACAAATTACAAAACGGATTCTTAGCTTTAACTCATGATTACATGACGATAAATTATTTATATAACAATAATGAAATCCCGAACGACGCACCACTTTTTTGCACAGATTCGCAAATCGACACTTACGCCGACTGCAATATGTCGGACGCTTCACGATCTGTTGTCTCTTACACGGTTGGCAATTACCGCTTCGGTATTGAAACTTTACCAGCACGAGTTCTGAACCAGTTTATTACAGAATCAAAAGTGACAGATAGTCCTGGTCAGCCTTTAAAACCGGTAAAAAATGTTTTACTTAAGCCGGAAACTTTTGCACTTGGTTTAGCGACCGATCGCTATAAATTTTTATCGTTGTTAAAAGAAGAAGTGCGGTTGATTCAAGTGCGCGGACCGCTGCAACCAATTTGGCCGTCACAACAACCAAAAATCTTATCATTAGAAAAAGATTTTATCGCTAGCGAAGTGAACCGCATTGGCGGACTTGGTTCCATTGTCAATCTGGCTGAAAAAGATTTAGCTGCGCAGTGGATTCGTCAGTTTGCCGAATTAATAGCAGATAATAAATATTCTGAAGGCGAAGTGGGGAATAGCAAATACTCTTTTTCAAATACAGAAAAAGAATTAATGCAGCAGCAATTTAATATTTTCGCAGTCAGCGTGCAGAACATTTTAATCAAACATAATTTAAAAGCTTTAACCGCAGAATCAGTTTTATTCCAAGATACCTACGGTCAAAGCCTAGCTGTTCAGTCTTTGGGTTGGTTTTCGCACCCCTTAACCGACGAACTTGCACCGTTAATCCAATCTGTTTCGAATCATTATATTTTTTCAAAAGAAAAAAATAAATACACTGCACCCGTGGTTTCTAAAGACGGGCTTATCAATAATTTGGAATTACCAATTTATACGTATACGCAAGATATTCGTAAAACAGCTGCCAGCATGTTATCAGCACCGCACGTGGCAATCGACTGGGGCTATTTAGAAAAGCCTATGAATGCAGGCCAGATGAAAACAGAATTAGAAATCTTAGGTGAAACAGATAAAATCGATTTCACCAAAACAGATAAACTAGTTCTTCGATGGCTGCTGCAAAACCAAGAGATTCAAAACACCCTTAATTTATAAACAAACAATTTTCTATCCTAATAGTTTCAAGGCCAACTGCTGTTGCTGGTTGGCTTGACCTAAGACAGAAGTTGCCGCCTGCAACAGAACATTATTTCTGGCCAGTCGACTGGATTCTTCAGCAATATCGGTGTCACGAATTCGTGAATTGGCTGCTGTAAAATTCTCATCAGTTGTTTGCAGTGTTTGTGAAACTGTTTGCAAGCGGTTCTGCAAGGCTCCTAAGTTGGCCCTGACCCCATTCACATAATTAATGGCATTATCGACAACTGCCAAACTGTTTCGCGCTTGCTCCTTACCAATTACAGTTTGATCCATCAGCTGCATGGCTTCAATGCTGGCATTGCTGGCTTTCGCATCAAAGGAGATTCGATCCTGAAATTCGTTGTTGTTAATCCCAATTTGAATATCTAAAAGACCACCTTGACCGTTTAGCAAGGGTGTTCCATTAAATTGTGTCGTTTGTGCGACCCGGTCGATCTCTTCTTTTAATTGTTGGTATTCGATATCGACAAAGGAGCGCTCTCGATCACCAATCGTATCAGAAGCTGATTGCACGGCCAGTTCGCGCAGCCTGGTTAACATCGAAGTGACTTCGTTCAGGCCGCCCTCGGCCACTTGCACCAGCGAAATGCCGTCGTTGGCATTTCGGTTGGCTTGTTTGAATCCACGAATTTGCGCTTTCAGATTTTCTGAAATTGCTAAACCTGCGGCATCATCCGACGCTTTGTTAATTCTGTACCCCGATGACAAACGTGCCATCGTTGTTCCCATATCAATATTTAAACCATGTAAATTCCGCTGCACATTAAGTGCTGGAATATTGGTTGCTATTCTCATTCCCATAGTTATCCTCCGTGTTTATTATTCATCCGTGAATGGTCCTTTCCTTGGTCGAGTCAGAAATCCGTTTCTGACGGTTAACGAACATATTTAATTCGTCATCATGACAAACTAAATAAAAAAATTTAATCTTTGTTTGCGAATACATCTTTTCAAAAAAAGATTTCATTTCAAACAAAGTTTGTTACAAGTCGAGCCGTTACTTGCGTAACGGCTCTTCAATCGCAGGAAGCATTTCTTTCACATCAGCATGTCGTCGCTTGCACTTTAAGAAGAGTTCTTACGTCTTCATCTAACCTTTTCCTAAAAGGGTTAAAGCTAGCCCAGGTTGCTGATTTGCCTGGGCCAGAACGGATGTTCCAGCTTGCAGCATTATATTTTGTCTTGCTAATTCAGAACTTTCTTCAGCAATGTCTGTATCGCGAATTCGCGAATTGGCCGAAGCAATATTTTCTAAATTAACATTTATATTATCAACTGTTGAAGTCATACGGCTTTGCAAAGCACCAAAGTTGGCTCGCAGTCCACTGACATAATTAATGGCGTTGTCTAACGCACCTAAAGATTCTTGAGATGTTATTTTATCGAAGGCTCCCGTTAAATTTATTCCTAAAGCTTGTGTGCTAGCATCCGCGGCGGCTGTATCAAAAGAAAGTCGGTCAAGCTCGGGAGAATTCTTAGTCCCTATTTGAAATTCTAAAACTTCACCCATACCTGATAATAACGGTGTCCCATTAAATTCAGTCGAGCTTGCAATACGATCAACTTCATTCAACATCTGACCGTATTCAATATCGATCAAGCCACGTTCACGATCACCGATCGTGTCCGAAGCGGCTTGCACATTCAATTCTCGAAGTCTTATTAAGATGTTTCCGATTTCACCCAGGCTGCCTTCAGCCGTTTGGATCATCGAAATTCCATCCTGAGCATTTCTAGAGGCTTGTTTTAAACCACGCATTTGGGCTTTGAAATTTTCAGAAAGTGCTAAACCAGCCGCATCGTCAGCCGATTTGTTAATTCGGCTACCCGAAGATAAACGGGACATCGATTTATCTAAAGCAGCCTTTGTGGCTCCTAAAGTGCGATGTGCATTTAATGCACTTATGTTTGTACTGATTCGCATTCCCATACTTCCTCCTTGAAGGCGCTTTATTTTTGGTAAAATCCATTTCACCAAAAGAAGCTATTCCTAAGCTTCTGTGCGCTGGGCATTGTCTCGTTCTTGTACAACTGATCGGATCAATATGAGAAAACCTAAATACTTTACAAAAAATCTGGCCCAAGGCCCCGTTTATTTCCGCTTTAACCCGTCCAACAGGGGTATCGGTCACGTCGATGTTTGTTGATCCAAAGCACCGACCAATCACGAAGTGTCAGTCCGCGCAATCTGCTTTTGCGGTACGGGATGACTCCGGTGACTTCTTGCTGGTTCAATTGAATATAATTTCGAAGAGTTTGAAAATGCCGAAAGCCTTTCACAATCCGTGTAAAAGGCCTTGTCTTCCATAGCACTATTTTTTTCCGTGAACCTAACAAACCCGTAACCGCAGGGGTATCGGCCACCTTCATGTTCTGTGCAATTTGCCCTGAAAAAACTCGAAAAAAATTATGAAAAATTGACCGTCTGCTAGATTTAGCCATGATGTGAATATGATCGTGCTGATAACTAATTTGCTCGATCCTTAATAAAAACCGTGCAGAATATTTATTTAATAAATACTGCACGTACTGAAAATTTTTTGGATGACGAAAGCTTTGGTAACGTAAGTTTTTTTTAAAGATTTTGAAAACAATATGATGTGATCTTTTATACGAAAGTGGTCTTACACTACGACCTGTACGCTTTTTTCTAAGGTCGCCCCCGTAAGCTGAATCAAATTTTTTATTAGCGGTTATACAGTTTTCATCGAAATGTTTCGTGTAAGTCATGAACGACAAGGCTTGCAAAAACAATACATGACCGATACCCAAGCAAACGACATAACGCGGACATCACAAAACCGTGGGGCGGATGATGCTGTCGCACGAAAAAACGACGAATTAGTTTATTTCACAGCGGCATCGCCAGAAAGTTCACCGTCATTGCCATCATCGCGACCTAAGTTAGCTTCTGATTTTAAGCCGTCTAAAAAGCACGTGTAAATATCTACCGCAGAGGAATTAATTAGCGGACATGGAGTCGTTGCAGAAACGCGGTTGTCTTTCGTAATGACAACTCCGTCCATCACAGCCGCCATATTTATTTTTTTAAATAAATTAGCAATTTTAATACTTAATAAAATATTAGAATTTTCATTTAAAACAACTCCGTTAGGTCCTGCTAACTGATATTCAAAACCTTCAGTGGTTGAAAACGTAAACTGTCGTGTTCCTACAGTGCCCTTCCAATAGACGCTTTTATTTAAAAGTCCAGCGGGTGCATTCGATGGCAATACATCAACATTACTTAGCTGCATTTTTATTCTTCTAAGTGTTGATGTGTTCAATCGGATCTGGCCAAAAAACTGCGGATTAGAAGCAATTAAATTAACGGCTGTTGGATTCTGAAAGCTAACACTGTCGCCAGAAATTTCTCCGACAGCAGTTGTTTCACTGGCTTTAAATTCAACCTGCTTCACAGAAATCCAGGCCTCATTCAAACTGATATTAACACCCGCTGAATCATACAATAACGGAGGTGGTAACGCCACTGCCCGTGATATAAAATTAAAAAATAACGGAAAGTGAATTCCTTGTTTGCTTAAGGCAACGGTTGCGGCCGTCGAGGATCCAGTCATCGTGAAACCTACCAGCGGATTTCCCGTTGTCGTACCGCCCGCATTATTTTTCTGACAACTGCTTAAAGTTAAAATTAAAAGAGAAAGATAAATAACAAACACAGTTTTCATCATATCATTATCCCACTTTTCCGCTACCAGCAGAAGATTTTTTTGTTAATGGAAATGCGGCGACCTCAATTTGATATACTTCAGTTTCTACCTGTGTCGTATTGTCCACATTTTCGATCTTAGTTATAGCTTCTTTCAGAATCGCTTGAATTTTTTCGTACTGATCTTTACTTAAAGCCACGGTGTGACCCAGAAGCAAACGCTCTTCCCGAGAAACATCATCAATCGAAATTTTTGCAATATCTAACATTTGCCGATGAAATTCTCCTAAAGAAATTTTATACACACCTTCGTGGCAGCTTAATTGTTTTTCGGCAACACGAAATTGACCGGAATCATCTTTTAAAATAAAGTCGTATTTTAACAGAAACTGTACGCCCTCTATGATTTGTTTTTGTGAAATTCGACCACGCAAACGTTCTTGAATCCAGGCCGGTTCATTTCTGAATTCTGGCAAATTAACTAGCTCGCGAATTGCAACGTAGTACCAGCGACTCAGATACTGATGCGCTTCTAATTCTGAATGATGACTATCTTTGTAGTCTTTTAATTTTTGCAAATCGGTCAAAGCCTGAACTCGGTCTTTTGCAACTTCGGACTCTGCGATTATTTTTAATAAATCTAAATAGCGAATTTCTTTGGTTGATAGCCTAAGTAGAGGTTTGATTTTATCGAAGAATTTATCAGATAATTTACGCTGACGGCTAAAACACATTGGAAGATAGCCCGAAGCAATCCCTGCCTCTTTGGCTATCTTCCGCAAACTGAACCCTTTTTCTTGATCCTTAAGATAATTTGTCCAGTCTATTAAAAATTCGAGGTAGTCATGATAATCTTGAATATTTGGCTTCATGACGACCTACTTTTCTTTTCTGAGACAACTAAACTTGAATCTAACTTTAAAAAACTTTATTAATTTTTTACTTCGTCTTCAGTGGCTTCGATTTCACCGTTGCCGTTGCTGTCTCGGCCAAATTTTCCAGCTTGCTCTATACCTTTACGAAAGCATGTGTACAAATCTGCAGCTGAAGCATCGATATTCGGGCAAGCATTCGTCGCCATAACTTTGTTGGACTCGGATATAGCAACACCTGTGGTTACTGCGTTTAGATTTATCAGCTTGAATAAATCGGCTACTTTAATTCCGATAACCATGCTGGCTGTATCACTAACATTCACACCACCCGCGCCACTGATTTTAAATTCAGATCCATCTTGCGAAGTGTAACTAAATGATTTGCCTGCAACCGTACCTTGCAAATAAATACTTTTACCCGCTAATTGCGAAGGTGAACCCGCTGGTAAAGTAGCACTACTTTCAAGTTTCATTTTGATGCGCTTGTAAACTCCGGCTGGTACTTGGGCCGTACCCAAAGATGCAGGAATTGAGGACAACAAGTCGACGACGAACGGGCCACGAAATTCTATCTCTGAACCTGCTACTTCAGATGAACCCGCAACTTCTGCTAACTTAAATTCGATTTCTTTCACCACGACCCACGATTGGGTCAATTGAACCGGGCTTCCTGCAGAATCAGCCATCGCTGGCGGTGCTAATGCAATTGCCATCGGTGACAATAACTGCAGTAACGGATTAGACCTCTTGTAAGAAGCTAGCGTTGTTGGTTGCGAAGAACCCGTCATCACTAATGATGCTGTTGCTGTCGAACCGCTTGACGCCTTTGCGCATCCAAGTCCTGCTATAACCATTCCTGCGACCATAACTTTTATTCCCATATTCATTTTATTCACAAAAAACCTCCTGTTAGTTTGGATTTCGAAGTTGGCTTTTCAGACCCTCTGCGATTTCCAATGTTTGCTGACTTCATTAGATTAATATACTTCTCGGAATAATAACATGCAAAATTCACTTTTGTGATCACTTTATATTTTAAATATATAATTTATGAACAAATTCAGATATTTACATATATAATAATTTGATATCAATATGATACTTAATTTATTTGTGATCGTTTTGAAGTTAGTAAAATACAAACTTTGCCTTATACTAATGCGCCAGATTTTAACTTTTTTCATCTGAACGGGTCTGTTGCTTTACTTAGAATTCATGACCAGGTAAGTTGACCGCTATGGAAATACGCGACCCCATTCATGGTTCAATCCAATTAAATGACGGAGAAGTCGCCGTTATCGAATCTGTTGAATTTCAACGCCTCCGTGAAATAAAACAGTTAGGTTTTTCTGAATTCAGCTTTCCCGGAGCCACTCACAACAGATTTTTGCATTCCATCGGAGTTAGCTTTGTTGCTGGTCAGGTTTTTGATTCTATATTTCGGGCTTACCCCTTTTCGAAAGTTTCCGTAAAAAATCGTTTTCGCCAAACGGTGAAATTAGCTTCGCTTTTACATGACATCGGCCACGGCCCGCTAAGCCACACCACTGAACAAGTGATGCCACAGCTGAAAAAATTAAATATTAAAATTTACAACGATCAGAAACTAGATCAATCCCGCCAAGCCAATCACGAAGATTACACGATAAAGTTTGTCACGGATTCCACCGTGGCTACGATTATCAAAGAGCACTTCCCGGATATTTTACCAGAGCACATTGCTTTTTTGATCGATAAGAATCTTACCAGTGATGACAGTCTATTTACCGACGGTGGAATCAATTTTCGTCCGATTCTAAGCCAAATTGTAAGCTCTGAATTAGATGCTGACCGCATGGATTATCTAGAACGCGATTCTTTTTTCTGCGGTATCAATTACGGAAAAATTGATAAAGACTGGTTGATGCAAAATTTAACTTTACACATCATTAAAGACACCGCTTACTTAGCCCTTAATAGACGTGCGCTGTATGCGTTTGATGATTTTTTAATTTCTAGGCATCACATGAATCTGATGGTTTATTTCCATCACAAAAGCATCATTTACGAAGAGATGCTTAATCGTTATTTGTCATCGCCTGATTGCAAATTTTTTATCCCGGCAGATCACATTGAATACATTAATTACACAGATTATAAACTGTATGAACATTTAGATACGGTTGATAACCAATGGGCGCAGCGAATAGCCCAAAGAAAACCATACCGCGTGGCTTTGGAATTACACAATCAAGAAAATGAACGAATCGAGCGCGTAAAAAAAATGTTTGATGAAAAAAAAGTTGATGTCATTCATGCAAGCTCGAATGTCCGCTTATCTAAATATCACTCGATGAATCCTTCCGAGCGCATGAATATTTTTGTAGTCGATCAGTACGACCGCTGGGATGTACCGTCTCCGATCAATTCGGCCACCCAAATTTTTCAAAAATATGAAGGAGCCCGCGTGATCGATCGCTTTTATGTGGCTCCTGAAAAGTATGCGGACATTAAAAAAATGTTAGATGAAGTCCGTTACTAAAAATTTTTTCTGTGATGCGAATCTACTAACTTATAATCGTTCGATGATTATTGCGACACCTTGTCCACCACCGACACAGGCTGAACCCAGTGCGTATTTACCACTGCGTCGGTGCAGTTCGTAAACTAAGTGATTCATAATCCGCGCTCCTGAAGCCCCCAGCGGATGTCCCACCGCGATGGCTCCACCGTTCACATTGGTTTTTTCTGGATTTAAATTCAATTCTTTTTGTACACTTAAAAACTGTGCAGCAAAGGCCTCGTTCACTTCGACTAAGTCCATTTGCTGAAGTGAAAGCCCTGACAGCGCTAATGCTTTTCTGGATGCCGCTGCAGGACCGATACCCATCATTTTTGGATCGCAACCCACGCTGGCCCACGACACCAAACGCGCCATTGGTTTGTAACCTTTTTGTTTCGCATAAGATTCGCTGCAAATCACCGAACAGGCTGCGCCGTCGACAATTCCCGAGGCTGTAGCCGCTGTTACTAAGCCGTCTTTTTTAAAAAGGGCTTTCATTGCTGATAATTTTTCTATCGTGACATCAGGCTTTGGGTGCTCGTCTTTATCGACCAGGACCGTGCCTTTTTTTGAGGTGACCGATACCCCCACTATTTCGGCAGTGAAGATATTTTTGTCTAAGGCGGCTTTGTAACGCCGCTGAGTTTTTAAGGAATATTCATCGCATTCAGCCCGCGTGATTTTGTAGTGTTCTCCTAAATTTTCTGCCGTGATAGCCATGGGCATTTGCGCAAAAGCATCGGTCAGTGCGGCTGTCATTAAATCTTCTAGTTCAAAATTTCCCATTCTTAAACCGTCAAAGCGCACTTTTCTGGCTACATATGGAATTTGTGACATTTGTTCGACACCACCTGCAAAGACGCAATTGACTTCGCCGGTTAAAATCATTTGAGCTGCGTTGATCCACGATTGAAATCCTGAACCACATAAACGATTCACATTGTAAGCAGGAACGTGAACGGGCAGTCCCATTTTTAGACCCACATGCCGAGCCAAATAGGCCGCATCAGCTGCACTTTGCACCACATTACCGATGACGACGTGATCGATATCTTCGGGCTTTATGTTTCCGCTGATTAAAGTTTCTTTACCGGCAATTACTGTTAATTCTGTCGCAGAAATATCTTTCAGCGAACCACCGAAAGCTCCGAACGGAGTTCTTTTTCCTGATATAAAAACAATTTTTTCCATGTCGATCCTTTTACTTTTTTTACTTACAAATAAGTCTTAATTACGGTAAATTCCTTCATCACGTTCAGCAAGGAGATTTTATGCGCGCTTTGATTATTGGCTCTGGTGGTCGAGAACACGCTGTCATAAAAAGTTTATCCGAATCCAGTCACGTCACAAAAATATTTGTAAGCCCTGGCAACGCAGGAACTGCAGCTTTAGCAGAGTCAGTTATTCTAGATTTAAAAAATCACGCCAGTGTTGTGCAATTTTGCCAAGTGCAAAAAATGGGTTTCGTTTTTATTGGCCCCGAAGATTCTTTGGTTGATGGATTAATCGATTCACTGCGCGCAGCCAACATACTTGTGGTGGGCCCATCTAAACAGGCCGCACAGCTTGAGGGTTCTAAGATTTTCGCAAAAGAATTTATGCATAAAGCGGCCGTTCCAACAGCGGAAGCCGTGGTCGTGGATTCTGTCACAAGTACGCTTGAGGCTGCAAAAAAACACTCAGCTCCGTATGTGCTTAAAGCCGATGGCTTGGCTTACGGCAAGGGTGTCTTCATTTGTAAAACTGTGGCTGATTTGGAAGCTGCTGCAAAAAAAATATTTGTTGATAAAACTTTAGGTTCAGCCGGTGAAAAAGCACTGCTTGAACGCAATTTAAAAGGTTCAGAACTAAGTTTTCTGGTGTTAACCAATGGTTCCGAATTTCAAGCACTGCCATTGGCCCAGGATCACAAGCGCTTACTGAATAAAAATTTAGGACCTAATACCGGCGGAATGGGCGCCATTGCACCGATTGAAATTCCGCCAAATTTATATCAAAAAATTATCAAACAGATTGTGGAACCCACTATTTCGCAAATGAAAAAAGAAAACCTGCTTTATAGAGGCGTTTTATTTTTAGGCCTGATGATTGTCGATAACGAACCTTTTTTGCTCGAATACAACGTGCGGTTGGGTGACCCGGAAACACAAGTCATTTTGCCGCTGATTAAAAGCGACTTCGGTCAAATTCTGCATAACTTAGCCCAAGGTGTTTTGCAAAAAATTGCACTTAATAATTTACATGCGATTTGTATTGTGAACGCAGCAAAAGGCTATCCTGATAAACCCCTGAAAGATATTCCCGTTTTTATTCCCTCAGTCGACGATTTGAATTCTTACGTCCTGCAGGCGGGCACCAAGCTGCAGAATGGAAAAATTGTGACCGACGGAGGTCGTGTATTAAATGTGATTGCAACGGCGTCGTCTGCAAAAGCTGCAAAAGGAAAGGCACTAGAACTGAATTCGAAAATAAAATTTGATGGCAGGCAGTTTCGTACAGATATCGGAGATTACCAGTTCCAGCGCCAAGCAACCTGAGATTTGTTTTCAGCTTTAGTTATTGCGTGCGACAGAACCAAGTCTTGCTTGGTAAACATTTTTTCAGAAACTTCAGCTTCCGTTTTATCGGCGCGTGCATCATAGTTAATGGCCGCATTAACCCAGCCTTTATATTCCAGTTTAGCCACAGCTTGCATGGCTAGAACTTTAAAAGAAATTTTATGTTCTGTGCGACTGGCTTTATCTTTAAATGAAACTTCAGTTCTTAAGTTTTTTTCGACTTTTTCAGCGGCTCTGCCGACCTGTGTGTTCCGAGCAGGACTTGTATCCCACCACAATGAAAGTGAATTATCAGCAATTTTTGAAACAATTGATTCGGCGGAATCATGGGGGGCTAGTGATTTGGGCTGAATTTTATCCGATGTTTCAGCGCTCATGAGTGGCGTTGTGATGTCGGCAGGCATAACCAAACGGCGTGTTTTTTTCATATTGATTTTACACCAGCCCATTTGGCTGATCGTTAAAGTTAATAAAAATGAAAAAAGCAATTTAACTAAGTTCATACCTAACTTAGTTTATATTCAACTCTTGGGCCGCTTTTGATTGGCTTTTAAATGAACTGGGCGTTTCATTCTGAGAAATTTTTATAGCCATGACAAAAAATTGAGCTGCAAAACGAACCTTCACCACCCGTTTTGAACCGAGACAGTCTTATTTGGGCTTATTCGTCTATTCGTCTATTCGTCTATTCGATCGTGCAACTTTCTTGGTAGTTTGCGTCAACCAATAGTTTTTCTAAATTTAGATCTAAACGTAAAGCTCCGCGGTCACAATTATTTTTTAAAATGCTTGCGGCTTGAACGATATTATTTTTTATACTATCAACAACTAAAGTCCCGTTAAATATTTTCGTAGGAATGCGCAGTTCGTTGGTGAAGTAAGCTTCGCCTTCTGGTGATTGAACAAATGCGGCTAGCTTCTGAACTTGACGGTACGTTTTTGCATTCATATGACGTATGGCTTCTAAAGCTCCGACTTCACGCATTTTATTTTCTTTAGAAATACCACAGTCATTGTCTTTTAAAATAGCTTCGCGAACTAAAACCTCGCCGCTATTTATTCGGATCTGTTCGTCAGTGGGAACAATTTCACGTTTTGTTTTATCGTCAAGTTTTGCCTTTGATTTACTTTCAATGATATTTCCATTTTCTAGTTTATAAAGTTTAAATTTAAAATGAATATTCCCGATTCGATCAGCTTGGTTCAGCATGTAATCAATCACGATCATGTTACATACATCTTTCATGACCGATACCACCTGAGCCATTTTTTTCAGATCGTTGCCGGCAGCTATTTTGGTTACTGTATCCGAGCTGGCGACAGCTAAAAACGGTTTATGCTTCATGAATCGTTCGTAGCGTGTCTCATAAGGACCCAAGCCACTGACTGCCGTGAAATAAAATTCACCTTTAATATTTTCAGAAAGGGCACCTTGAACTGTATCACCTACGAAAACATCAGGATATTTAGACGGGTTAGCGTGCATGGTTAAAAATCGTTTCCAGTTTTGTGTAATTAACTCGTCTTTAAAAGTGGCATCCGAACTGATGATTTGATTTGCACGTTGAACGACTTCTAAATGTTTGGCTTTGTCCATCGTTCGAAAAACTGCAACCGGAACTTTAATTCCACCTAAAAATTCTGCAATTCTGTAATAAGCCACCGGAGCCGATGCATGACTGCATGAAGTTGTTTGTTTAAACTTGGCTTCTACGTCGGCAATTTTTGCAGCCTTGGCTTGATCCATATGAGCACAAAAATTATTTTTAAAATAACTGTCAGACATGTTATCAATTCGCTTGATCACTAAAACACCCGGAAACGTTGAATTCAGCTTGGGGCAGATTGAATATTTATCCGCGTAGAAATCCATGGCACATAGTTTTTGTTCAACTTCTAATTTTTTAGATTCAGCTAAAGTTTTAAGAATTGGTTCAGCACTCCAGCAACGTTCATTACCCATCGAGAAAGCCGAAGCTGATGTGGCTTGAACTAGTAAACTAAGAATTAAAATCGTCTTTTTCACATGAAGCTCCAGCAGTCACAACAGACTATCTACAGGATCCTTGCGAAAACTAAACCTATTCAGAAACTATCTGATGCCATTTGGAATTGAATAACTGACTAGATATTTTACAATGTGTCCCAGATTGGTACTTTTGTTCAGCTACTCTGGTTCTAATTTATGAACTATTGCTCATCCAGAATATAGTTCATCGGATTAACTGGTATGCCGTTCACGCGAACTTCGTAATGCAAATGGGGGCCAGTAGATCTGCCCGTGTTGCCCGTGGCAGAAATCACATCAAATTTTGTGACCTTTTGTCCGACCTGAACATAAATTTGTGAATTATGAGCATAACGAGTTAGAACTCCGTAACCATGATCGATCGAAACTAATTTTCCAAATTGTTCATCCCAGCCAGCGAAACTAACAACGCCGTCAGCGGGTGCACGAACCGGAGTACCCGGTGACGCCACAATATCAACACCGGCATGCATCTTTTGCTTTCCGTTGATGGGATCGACACGGTAACCGAAGCGTGAACCAATCGGGCCGCGTGCAGGTTTTATGTACGGAGTTGCCGACAACAAGCTTTGTCTATCCGAAAGCATTTCCCACAATTCAATAACCGATTGTTCTTTCAAAGCTGAATCTTTCACGGCTTCGTCAATACGAATAACTAAAGTGGCATAATTCGAAGTTGATTTTTCTGCAGCGATTTCGCCTTTGAAAGTATTGACTGGATTTTCACTTTGCACCAAAGGTTCTTGCTGCAGCAATTGTTCATTGGTCATGCGCTCTTGATTGGGCTCTGATCCAGAAGTGGCTGTTGGCGCAGGAAAGTTCAGTTTTTCTGCTCGGTCTTTCATTTGAGTATTTGTAATCAGTTTTAATTTACTGGTCATCATACCAACACGGTCAAGACCCGACTGCAAAGTATCTAATTTGCCTTCAACAACCTGAAATTGTTTTTGCAAATTCAAGTTTTGAATTTTTAATTTTTTATTTTCTAAAGATTGTGCCAATAAGCCAAAATAATCGATCAATCCGGCAAACAAAGAAACAATAAAAACACCAATAACAAAGGCCGATATTTTAAAATAACTCATTGGCATAGTTATTTTTTTGGTTTGGCTTTCGTCGTTGGCCACCAAATAAATTGTTATTGTTTTTCTATCAACACTCATGGGATTTGACCTTACACATCTTGAAACTGAAGAACAAGAACCGTCACGTTATCGTCGCCACCATTTTCAAGGGCTTCATGAATCATTTTCGGTGTGACTTTATCAATCGATGTTTGATTAAAAATCTGACACATCAAGCTGTCGGTGACCATTCCAGATAGCCCATCTGAACAAAATAAAAAAATATCTCCATTGGAAATCTCTCGTTCAAGAACATCCGGGTAAACATCTCGTTCAAAACCTACGCTTCGTGTGATAACGTTTTTTCCGATTGTTTTAATGGCTTGCTCTTCGGTTAATAAGCCCAACCGAATTTGTTCATTGATCAGCGAATGGTCCTCTGTCAGTTGCCAAATGTAGGGCTTTCGAAACATGTAACAGCGACTGTCGCCGACATTGGCAACAAATAATTTTTTATCACGTAAAAGTCCCATCACCATGGTGGTGCCCATGCCATTCAATTTAACTTCGGCACTGGATCTGTCAAAAATACGATGACTGGCTTCTTCGTAAGCCTGATATAAAACTTCTTTCGCGGTGAATTTATGCGCCTTTGGATGACCCACAACTTCACGAACGGTTTCCACGGCCAAGGCTGACGCCACTTCGCCGCCTTGATGTCCACCGACACCATCGGCAACGATGAATAGACCCAAACGCTCGTCGACCAAGAAAGAATCTTGATTGCCTTCACGCTTTAAACCTTTATCTGATAAACACCATGCTTGAAATCTCATTCTTATACAGTCTTACTGCTTGCGCGGGCCGAGTCAAATGTCGCAAGCCAGGTTAGCAACTGGACCTCGGTCTAATTGTCAAAATACTTGCTGAAATTCGCTCACCTAAACCTCTAATTGAATTGTCTAACCTCCGATAGTCTAGCTAAAGGAACCGCTATCCATGATTCAAAAAAGAAGTTTTAAAAATTACATTCTGGTTTCAGTTGCGTTTCACGTTGTTATTTTTCTGTCGCTTTTTTTAATGACTCAGTTGCATATGCCGCAAAAGTTGAATGACACTTCAGTCGAAGTTTCTTTACTTTCACCTGAAGAATTGACTCAGTTGCAGACAATTAAAATTCCTGAAGAACCAAACTTGATTGTGCAGTCTGATGCCAATAACCAAGTCGATACCGAAACAAAATTTTTAAGTGAAAAAAATAATCATGTGACCAAGCAAACAAAAGCAAAGCGCGGTGATACGTTTAATAATTCGACCAACAAAGGTGCTAAAATTCAGACGGCAGTTGCTGAACAAAAAGAAGTAAAGCCCAAAGCTGCTTCCTCTAAATTATTTAATCAAAGTTTTGATCCTTATGCAGCTTTAGTTAAAAAAGATATGGCCGCCGAACTTAAAAAATTCTCTGCGGGCCAAACAGATTCTGGTCTTGGCATCCAAGCTAGCACCAACGACAGATTAGCCAACGTGGATGAAAGTTTAATTACCAAATTAAACACGAAGGAATATAAATACTACGGCTACTATCACCGCATGCGTATTCAGCTGAACCAATGGTGGCAACCAAAAGTCCGAGAAAAAATTACTAAGATCATGCGCCGCGACCGAAACATTGCAGTCGAATCGGATAAAGTAACCCGGTTAGTTATCGTATTGGATAATAAAGGGGCACTTGTAAAGGTTCAAGTGATCGGAGAGTCAGGTTTTCGCGATCTTGACGATGCAGCCATCGAAGCTTTTCGCGCAGCCGCACCGTTTCCTAACCCTCCGAAAGGAATTATTGAAGCCGATGGCACCGTTAAAATTCGCTGGGATTTTGTCATTGAAAGTTAGTGCCTGAACCACTAAAGTCCTAGCTCTAATTCAGGTTTGATCCAACAAACTTCGAACAGCCCAGGAGACACTGTGTCCAAAGAAACTATCAAAGAAGCGATTAAAGAAATTACGAAGGAAACTAACAGAGAAACTTTAGAATCCGTTGCTCGCCGAGCCCATTACTTTGCAACTCAAATGATTTACCAGGCTAACAATCGCAGCGATAAAGAAAAAGGCGATCCCAAAGTGGGCGGTCATGCTTCAGGATGCGCCAGTGCTTTACACATCATGGGCGCTTTACACTTGATGGTGAAAACGGGCTTTGATCATATTGCGAATAAGCCCCATGCCTCGCCGACCGATCATGCTTACAATTATTTGCTGGATTTATTTTTAAATCCTGATTTATCAAAATTATCAGAAGAGCAAAAAAATACGGCGATGCTGGGTCTCAGAAAATATTCAAAAAATGGTGAACCCGTATTTCAATCTTACCATTCGGCGTACGATACCGATCATCATAATTTTTTTCCGTCAGGTACTGTGGGCATTCCGCCCGTTCAAGCGGGTTACTTAGCTTTAGCTTACCGCTTTGCAAAAGATCATAATTACAATATTCCTGAAGCTCACTTCTGGGCCTTAACGGGTGATTCAGAATTTCGCGAAGGTTCGATGTACGAAGCTGTGCCCGATTTCGCAGACCGAGAAATCGGTAACTTAACTTGGATCGTCGATTACAATCGTCAGTCTTTAGATGGCCACCGCATTGTGAATGAAAAACAATTAAGCGGCACGGATGCAGATCGCATCGAGCGAACAATGGCAGCCAACGGCTGGGAAGTTATCCAAGTCCGTCACGGAGCTAAACGCCAAGCCTTATTTAAAAAACCTGGTGGTGAAGTTTTTAAAAAATTCTTAGAAATTGAACTTCGAGATTACGAACTGCAAGCCCTGTTACTTGTTCAAGACATGAAGGCTTTAAAAAAAGGAATCGTCAAAGAACATCCCAACATGAAAAAGTTTATCGAAAGTGTTTCGGATCAAGAACTTTATGATTCTTTTCGTGATTTCGGTGGCCACGACATGCTTTTGTTGGCCGAAGCCATGATGAAGTCCAAAGAATCAAAACGACGTCCTACAATTATTATTGCGCACACTCTTAAAGGTTGGGGCTTAAAAATGGCTGCGGCCCCAGGCAATCACTCGGCTTTAACGACGATCGAAGAAATTGAAGAGCTTCGTTCGAAACAAGGTCTTAAAGGCGAAACGTTATTTGCAAATTTTGAATTTAAATCAACCGAAGGTAAGTTTTTAAAAGAACGCGGTGATAAATTATTATCCGAAATCAAAGAACAGCATGCGATCAAAGAGAAAAATATCAAATTTTTTGCAAATGAAATTGAAAAAATCGGTGGTATCCCAGAAAAATTAGATATCAATACAAAGATGGCCAGTTACCCACACACGCAGTGGATGCTAGGACAGTTAACGGCTAAGTTAACTCGGATTGCGAATACCGATTCGTCTAAAATCACCATCGAATTAGAAAAAAAATGGAAAACCGCTGGCGAATTATTTATGACCATGGCGCCCGACGTTGGTACTTCGACAAATTTAAATCCCGCAATGGATGGAAAAATTTTTGGTGCACCGGTCGTTACTGATTTAGAAACTGATTTAGGCGTTAAAGACAATAAACTTCCAGATTTAGTTCCGGGCGAAGAAGTCTCCGACAGATTTTTACGTTTTGAAATTGCAGAAGGCAACGTTATGTCATGCGTTGGATCATTTGGAAAAATGCGCGATATCATTGGCGTACCTATTATGCCGCTAATGACTGTTTATGATTTTTTTATTAAGCGTGCTCTTGACCAGTATTTTTACAATCAGTACTGGAAATCAAGTTTCATTTGCGTGGGAACTCCGTCCGGCGTGACATTATCACCCGAGGGCGCTCAGCACGGCTGGAAATCTGATTTTCAAATTCCAAATCAAATCACGTGGGAACCCTTTTTCTGTATCGAAGTCGACTGGATCCTATCCGACACGATGAAGCGCCACGTGATGAATGACAACGCGGGCCGATCAGGAACGCTTTTACGTTTAGTCACGCGTGGTATCGAGCAAAAAGACATGATGAAATTTTTAACGAAGCAGGCCCGTTTTAAAACAGATGCAACGGTGAAATTAGCTCGCGCAGAATTTCCAATTACCGGAGCCACCAACGAAGACGAAGTCACTAGCATTGCAGAAAATCAAATTTTAACGCAAATCCGAGACGATGTTTTAAAAGGCGCTTATTATTTGATCGATTACCGCGGTTACGCTGGCTATGAACCTGGCGACAACGTTGTGAATATATTTGCCATGGGGGCTATGGTCACTGAAGCCTTAAAAGCTTCGGAAAATTTATTATCGCGGGGAATTTATGCCAACGTGATTGCTGTAACATCACCCGATTTGCTGTGTGGAATTTTGGCGCATGAAAATGACTACAGCTACTTACGTTCCGAATTAGGAATCAATTCAAATCTTTATCTGAATAAATCCGGAGACGTAGGTTCTGCAGATTTGGTCACGGTTTCTGGACGTCGTATTCCGTTAGTCAGCGTTCATGACGGTGAAGCCGGTTTACTTGATAATTTAGGTTCGATCGTTGGTGTTCGCCACGAAAGCTGTGCGGTTCGAAAACATTCTAAGTGTGGTCGTCCAAGTGAAATTTATCATTTTCATAGCATCGATTCTGAAGCCGTCATCGAAGCCTGCGGAAAAGTCTTATCGGAAACAGCGCTTGAAAAAGTGATTGTGTCAAAAGTGTCTTTGGATCAAACAACCCAGGCCGAAGTTACAACCACGGGCGTAGCCCCCCATTGGACTGAACTGTGGCCGACAAAAAATCAAAGTCACAAACACTAATGTCTATTTACCCTGATCAAGGCGAATTATTTAAGGCTTCAAAGAAAAAACATGAAGCCTTAATTTTCTTTGCCCATTTTTATAAAGGCCATAAAAAAGCAATGAAGCGACACATTCAGTTCATGAATGACTTGGGTTATGATGCTTATGCTTTTAATTTAAAAGACAGTCCCAAAGATCATTATGGCTTACCTTACTCTTATGTATCTAAAAAATTTGGACTAAAACACGCCCTGGCTGATCAAATTGAACAGCATTTAAATTTGCTGAGTGATTATCCCCGTAAAATTATTTATGTCTTTTCGAATATTTCGGCTTGTGCTATCGAAGCGGTTGCCCGGCGTACTCCGTTTGATATCGACGCAATGATTTGTGACAGCGGCCCTTCGTTAAAATTCATGGCGTCGACTTACAATCTTTATACGCATATGTTTCCGATTAAATTTTTACCGCTAAGAATTGCCGCCACTTCAGTCCTGGCCTATGGCTGGAGTTTGGATTTGCATAAAGATATTGTTACTGATTTACAAAAATTTCCCCAGGGTTTTCCACTGCTTAGTATACGTGGCTGGAAAGATCCCTTAATCAAACCCCAAGATATTGATTTGTGTTTTGAACCTTGTAAAAATATACGCTGGCAAAAGTTAGCCCTGCCAGATGCAGGTCATTTGAATGGACTTCGCGATTTTTCCGAAGAATACAAGCCAGCGGTCGAAGATTTTTTGGTTTCGATCAAACGGATCAATTAAATAGTTTTTGACATTTCAAAGCATCAGCACGAAAAATAAAATCTAATGCTTTTTTGGATTTCCCAGAATCTAAAAATGTTTTATATTTTCCGTCTTTAACGGCCTGGTTCATATCTTCGACTTCGTAGTCTTTAGCTGATTCTTTGGCTTTGGCTATAATCTTTTTCAGATAGGAGTAGCTGCTTATATTTCCAGTCAGCCAGGGAAATATTGCAGGCCCCACGTAAGCTGCCAATTTAAAAAAAGCATCCCGTTTGTTTTTGTTATCAAAGCTAAGGACGCTTGCATTTTCTAGCGGAGCTAATTTCGCGTCCGCATCCAAATAGTCCGCAGCCGAGCGTTCAGCTAATGCTTGCCATTCAAATATTTTTTCTTGATTTGTATTAAGTCGGATCAAATTTCGAAAGGATTCTATCGCCGATTGCAACAGTCTGATCAGTTTTGATTTTTCGCCTTCACCTTGGACAAAATTGACTCCCCAATTTTTTAATCGAGCTAGTCGATGCGCTGACGATTTATATGCTTTTTCGAATTGCCGTGTCACCGTATTACCTTCGAAATTTTGTTTAATGTACTCGTTCGGAGAAATCGGCACTAAATCTTTTAATAATTTAATCGAGATTTCTTCAGCCTGTCTATTTTCTGCCAATTCACGTGCCCGGGCATGAATGAACTCTTCACTTCCACGTGGAAAATTTGCTGATGCAAAACTGATACTGCTTAAAAGATCTAGGCGCTCATCGTCTAATCTTTGTTTTTTGATGTGAAGCCGTTGTTTTTCTTCACGCAGTTCTTGTCGCGATTGATCTATAATGTGATCTGTTCTGTCGATTTCTGCGGTTAATTTTAAATACTTGTTTTCCATATTCAAGTATTCTTTTTCTTCTAATTCTAAAGTTTTTTCTAAATGAAACATTTCGCGCATTCGAAACTCGGCACGTTCGACTTCGATTTGAAATTTTTTGAAAAATGTTGCATCTGATTTAATGCCAAAAAGTTTTTGCAAATTAAAAATTTCTTTGGCGCCTTTAGCTTTTAAGAATTCAGAATCTGCATTCGAAATTATGACTTGCTTCAAAATGTCTTTGGTATCAAAACGTCGATCCTGCAGAAGCTCTTCTGGGAAAAGTTGTTCGAAGGTAATATCTGCATTGATTTCGCCCGTATTTTTGAATTTTTCATAAATTCGTTTAAGCGCAAATTTTTTATACTCAAGCTTTCGAAATATATCTTCACGGTATATACCCAGCATCACATCATCAGCCATAACAACACCTGAAATGATCGTCGGATCATCTAGATCAGCTGCCGTCAGAAGTCGATTCAAATGGGTTTTCAGAGCTAATTTATTTAAAAAATTTAAAGCAGATTTTTTATCCAAAGCTTCTGCGGGCAATAATTTTCTAACAGCGACCAAAGCTTGAACCATCGACCGAACCATATCTTCATATTTTCGTGCTTCCAAAAAAGCCCGATCTGGGTTGTGACCATCGGTCATATGACCCATGATATTTGCGAATCCGGCATGACCGTAAGTATCCATTTTCACATGCATGCCTAAGCCCGTTAGCATCAGATCACCCCGAGATAATCCCAAGTAAACTAAATAATTTCCCAGCGCAGAATTTCGTTCTGATAAAGCTAATTTTGATTTAAACAGAATTGACGGCAAACTGATGGCACCGTGGCCCTCGATGTCTATTTTTTCGATATCTCCAGGAAAGTGAAACAGCTGCCTTTGCACCGCTAAAACCATCGGAGAGCTGATATGGACTTCATCGATGTGTTGATTAGCTAACGCCAAAAACTTTGCGGTTCCGTCACTTAAACCTGAAGCTCGGGATAAGTGATACATCATATCGAAATGCGTATCAGATTCGTAACCACAGACGATAAGGCTTAGAAATAGGGTTAAAATTAGTGAAAAGAGTTGCCTCATTCGATCCTTTTATTAGTTTTTCAACGGGTCTGTAAAGGAACTGTTGCAAAATCTTGACTAAAATAAAATACGTTTTCCGCCAATACAGTTGCATCAGATGTCTAGATTAATGACAGCAGACAATTTTCAGTGACCATCTCAGATTGAGACACTGTTTTTAACTTATGTGGAACTGAGGGACGTCGGCAAATTATTTTACTAGGAAATAGTTTGTACTTCTTCCACCTTCAGCACTTTTTTTTAAGATTTTTCGTTTAACTAAATCTTCAATATCCCTGGCGGCAGTATCCTGCGAGCATTTACCGAGCTTTGCCCATTTCGAAGAAGTTAGGTTTCCTTCAAAACCATCTAGTAATTTATTAAGCACTTTTTTTTGTCGATCATTGAATTTTTCACTTTCAAGTTTTTCCCAGAATTTGGCTTTAAATAAGATTGTTGATAACAAGCTTTCTGAACCCTGAATAGCTCGATCAAAACAATTCAAAAACCAGTCAAGCCAATCGGTTATATGAAGATTACCTTTTTGTGTGGATTCCAAGATATCGTAATAATCATTTCGTTCAGCATTAATCTGCGAAGACATACTGTAAAATCTTTTTGAACTGTTTTCTGATCGCGCTAAAGTCATATCTGCAACGGCTCTTGCAATACGACCGTTACCATCATCAAATGGATGGACTGTAACAAAGTGTAAATGTGCAAGCGCTGCTTGAAGCACCAAATCAATATCGGGTTTTTGATTGAACCATTTCAAAAATATTTTCATCTCTGCAGATAATCGTTTTGCAACTGGCGCTTCGAAATGAATACGCTCGCGGCCAATAGCACCCGATACCATACGCATTGAACCATTAGCATCATCTCGCCAAGCTCCAACTTTAATTTTTGATATTCCACTATGCCCAGTTGGAAACAAAGCTGCGTGCCAGGCATACAGTCTTTTTTGTGTAAGTGGCTGATCATAATTTTGAGTTGCATCAACCATCAGTTCAACAACACCATCAACATTTCTTGGCGTTTTGACTGATTCGCCAAGATTAATTCCTAATCGTTTCGCTACAGAAGATCGCACTTGTTCACGATTTAAATTTTCACCTTCGATTGCGCTGGACTTTACAACCTCTTCAGTAAGTGACTGAAGTAGTGCGTGCCTTTGTAAAGCAAATCCTAATCCTTCCATTCGACCAAATAAACGACCTTGGTTATGACGAACTCTCACAAGCTTTTCAGCGATCTTTTCATTATCCCAAGAAAAGTTGGGCCAATCTGGGTACTGATGAATGTGTTTAAATGCCATTTTATCTCCGCACTTTATGCGGATATTATCGGTTATATTCTCCGCATAAACAAGTCTTTTAAGCTTTGCGACTTATCAGTAAGCCCTCTGCGGTGGGAATTATAGCTGAAACTAAAGTTTTATCCGCGAAAGCTTTTTGATTCATAGTGCGAACCGCTTCAATCTGTTTTTCATTAAAATTCTGATCTGTTTCTGCACCCCATACGGCTCCGGATAAAAATACGTTGTCGACTAAGATCATTCCTTGCGAATTAATATTTTCCAAAGCCCAATCGAAATACTTTAAGTAGGCCGCTTTGTTTCCATCTATAAAAATCATATCAAAAGGACCTTCTGGCTTAAGCTTAGGTAAATTTTCCAAGGCATCCCCGATTATGATTCGACATCTTTTGTCGTCAATTGCCATTTGAGCTAGGTGCGCATGTTTTTCCGATTTTTCTAGCGTCCAAATTATACCGTCAGCAGGCATAGCTGATAAAAAATAATTTGCCGATAATCCTGTAAGCGTTCCGATTTCAATAATTTTTTTTGGTTGGGACACACCGACAAAAAACTTTAGAATTTGCCCTTCAGTGGCCGATAACGAAATAGCATTTAAGCCGATAGATTCAGCAGCTTGCCTGGACTTAAACATGTGTTGATTTTCAGTTGGTAATAAACTTTCAATATATTCATAGCTTTTTGGCCGGACGTTTCTCATAATTGTATCCTATGACTTTTAATAAAGATTTGCCACTGCTGATTTTTGACTTAGATGGAACATTGGTTGATTCAGCAAAAGATATTCATGTAGCGATAAATAAAATGCTTTCGAACCACAATCGTAAATCCGTTGATTACCCAACTTTGGTTTCACACATTGGTGATGGTTTAATAAAATTAGTGAATGATTTCTTTCCCGAGTATCACATTGACTCGAAAGAAAACGAAATCAAAGTGAATGAATTTTTGCGAATTTATGAAACCAGTATGGTACAGAACACGACATTATTTCCAAAAGTTGCAGAATTTTTACAAAGCTATGAAGGCGCCAAGGCCATCGTCACCAATAAAAATATAAAACCTGCTTTAGAAATTTTAGAACACTTTGGTCTACATGATTTACCCTGGGTATCGGTCATCGGCGGAGATTCACTGGCAGAAAGAAAGCCGTCGGCACTTCCTTTATTATATGTCATGGAAAAAGCTCAGTGTTCAGCAGCTTTGACTTGGATGATTGGTGATGGCAGGCCCGATATGCTTTCTGCCAAGGCCGCAGGTTGCCTTAAAGTTGCAGTTCATTATGGTTACTCGACGGCCGAAGAGCTTGCTATTTATCAGCCGGATCATGTTTTAAAAACCTTTGGTGATCTAGAGCCCTTAATTTGATTTTAATGTTTGCTGATTGTTTCTAATTTCAGGTATAAATAACCAATGTCTGATTTAATTCTAGAAGTTAAAAATTTAAGAACCAAATATCGCACAGAAGATGGTGTGATTTACCCGGTTGATGATATTAGCTTTAATGTAAAAAAAGGTGAAACTTTAGGGATCGTCGGCGAATCTGGTTGCGGTAAATCCCAGACGGCACTTTCTATTATGCGCTTAATTCAAAAACCAGGAATTATTGAATCAGGTGATGTTTTATTTAAAAACGAAAGTTTACTGAAAAAATCAGACAATCAAATGCGCGAAATTCTTGGAAATCAAATGGCCATGATTTTTCAGGAACCAATGACCTCGTTGAATCCAGTTTTTACGATCGGCGATCAAGTCAGTGAATCTATTGCCCAGCACAACAAAAAATTATCAAATGCTGAAGTGAAAAAACGCGCCATCGATATGCTTACGCTTGTTGGAATACCAGCTCCGGTTAAGCGCTTTGACGAATACCCTCATCAGCTTTCAGGGGGGATGCGCCAAAGGGTCATGATTGCTATGGCCATGAGTTGCAACCCGCAATTATTAATCGCGGATGAACCAACGACAGCCTTAGATGTCACGATTCAAGCGCAGATCTTAGACCTGATGCGAAAAGTGCAAAAAGAATTCAATGCGGGAATGATTTTAATAACCCATGACCTGGGTGTCGTTGCTGAAATGTGCAAAGAAGTTTTAGTTATGTACGCTGGCAAAGTCGTTGAATACGGAACCGTTGAAGATATTTTTTACCGTCCAAGACATCCGTACACTTTGGGATTGTTAAAATCGATTCCACACTTTGAAACAGGTAGCCGTCTAAAAAGTCTACAGACCATTCCGGGTTTGGTTCCTAATCTTTACAAGTTACCAAAAGGTTGTCGCTTTCAAGATCGTTGCAAATTTGTGACGGATATTTGTCGGCAACAAGATCCGCAGTTAGAAAACTTGCGCGGCCTGCACCGTGTGGCTTGTTTCAATTCAAACCAGACGCAAAACGAGGCTTTAACATAATGACAACCAATTCTATTTTACGTGCAGAAAATGTCGTTAAAAGTTTTCCGGTTCACGGGGGACTTTTTTCTCGCGAAGTAGCTTCTGTGAAAGCGGTTCAGGGAATTTCCTTTGAACTTAAAAAAGGTGAAACCTTAGGTCTTGTCGGAGAATCAGGTTGCGGAAAATCAACGCTTGGTCGCTGCTTAATTAAATTATTAGAACCCACAGCTGGAAAAATATTTTTTAAAGACCAAGATATCACCCATTATCAAGGCGAACAGTTACGAGAATTACGAAAAAGTATGCAAATTATTTTTCAAGATCCGTATGCTTCACTTAATCCGCGCATGACGATTGGCTCTATATTAGAAGAACCATTGATTATTCATAATTTATTTAACTCACAAAAAGATCGGGCTGATCGCGTTCAAGAATTACTGCAGTTGGTTGGTTTACGGCCCGAGCACTTAAGCCGCTATCCGCACGAATTTTCTGGTGGGCAGCGCCAACGAGTTGGTATTGCGCGCGCCTTGGCGGTAAATCCTGATCTTATTATTTGTGACGAACCCGTGTCTGCATTGGATGTATCGATTCAAGCGCAAGTGATAAATTTATTGATGGAGCTTCAGCAAAAATTGGGTTTAACGTATGTTTTTATTGCGCATGATTTAAAAGTCGTTGAACACGTTTCGACCCGAGTTGCCGTGATGTACCTAGGTAAAATTGTGGAAATGGCCGATGCTGATCAGTTATATAAAAACCCAATGCATCCGTACACAAAGGCTTTACTTTCAGCGATCCCAGTTCCTGATCCAAAGCCACGGGCCGAGCGAATCATCTTAACGGGAGATGTTCCGTCACCAATGAATCCCCCGCCCGGCTGTCATTTTAATCCACGATGTCCTATTGCTGGACCAGAATGTAAATCGGTTGCGCCGCAATTGCTTGATAAAGCTAATCAACATTGGGTTAGCTGTCTTAAAGTCTAGTATTTTTAAGAAAATTTCTAAAAAATTCGGTTCATTTTTTTTGGTTAAATCCGATAAGACAACATATGGCAAGCCCTCACCAGTGGATATTTTACGACTCCTTATCTAAAACTCAATCGAATCCTATTGGTACTGAAGATGCGCAAATGGCTATTTTTAAAATGAAGCCAAAAGAGTGGTCGCGGTTTTTTATTTGGACACAAGGTTGGACGAACTGGCAATCATTAGACTTATTTTTAAAAAGCGATCAGAAAAATTTCATTACACATTTTGCGCAAGCCCAAGTAAATCCAGCCGATCAGGAAACCGTCAGGCAAAGCAGAGATCCCAACAATCTAGAGATGAAAACAGTCTCAGAAAAAACTCATCAAGAAATCACAAAATCTTATTCTGCTGTGATGATCAACGATGAAGAGTCCAACGTTAAGCCGATTTTTGGCAAAAGCTCGTTCGACGTAGATGAACTTTCTTGGTCAAATACTGAAAAGCCGGCCATTGATTTCAAAAAGTTAGCTGACAAAATGTCTTTTAACCGTCGTGCTGCTCGTCATGAAATTAAAATTGAAATTTTATTAATTTCACCGAAAGGCAAAATCTTTCGCAGTAATTCTTCAAATATTTCACTGACAGGTTCGCTGCTTGAGGACAATATTCCGTTTGATTACTACGGGATCCAATTTGAAGTGGTTATCGTGAACCGGTCGGCACAAACTGCCGTGAATTCCCGTGTGACTTTAAAGGCTAATACCGTCGGCGAAGGTCTTACACAACGATTAGGTTTTGTGAATGTTTCGGCCCAACAGAAAAAATCTTTGCAAGGGCTACTGCAAGATTATTTAGATCAGCAACCTAAAATAAAAAAAACCAGCTAATTAAAAACCCAACCCGACCGAATAAGTCATACCACTGATTTCAAATTGATTGTTTGTCAGATCGGCACGCTCGTCGCGAAAGCCTAGTTCCGCGTAGGCCAAATAGTGATTACCTGTTTTTACGTTGGCAAACAAAATCACTTCAATACCTAAACCGCCGCCATAACCATAGCCAAATGTTTGCTCTTTTGATTGTAACTTTGTGACCGCAGGTAAATTTTTAAGTTCAAGATTATTGTAGCTGACTGATCCCGTCCCCCAGATAAATATGTTGACCCCTTTTTCACGACGCGGCACCGGGAAAAAACTGGCTCCAATTTCCGGCGCAAATTGAAAAAATTTGTAATCTGAATTAAAAGCTGTGCTGCCGTTTAAAAAATTTTGCGATCCTTCTGCGACCATAAATCGTGACTTAAAGAAGTATCTAAACAAGGTGCTACCGCTATCCAAAGTTAATTCCAAGCCATTACCGGGGCTGCCAAGGGCAAACGAACGATTAGCCGGACCTGAATAGTTTTGTTGAATGATTCCGATTTTTGTTGTCCGGAATCCACCCTTGTTATCAGCAGCCGAGGCCGCACTAAAAATAAAAAGCAGCATCGAAAAAATGGTTTTTGTTAAAAGTTTTTGGGGACCGTACATACTTACAGAAGAAAGCAAAATGCCAAGAACGTCTACCAAGAAACAAAAGATTCTCTACTTTTTTTATTTTTGTGGTTTTTAGGTTACGAAAACTGTTTCATTCTAGGACAGAAGTCCAGTTTTGGTATTGTTAGCCCTTAGTGACGAATTATTTTTCAAGTTCTTAGCTGGCCCCGCCGTTAAGTTAAATGAAAAGAATAACCTTTTCTATGGATTTAAACGCTTAGGAGAAAACATGGGACGTAACTTTACAAAAACTCTAGCAGCTATCACGTTGATAACGATGACGGTCGGCTGTAGTAAAAGCAAAGACAGTGCTTCGGTAACCACGCCAAGACAGCTTTATATAGCTACGGGAATATGTTACCCAGGTGAAGGATTCACAGTTCCTGCAATCGGAGCTGTTGGAAAAACACTTTCTCGATTAAATTTAACTTCTTTAAACTATGAAATGGTTCACGACTACGGTGACCTATCATTGGAAACAGCTGGCTCTTATCCAGCAGGCATTGTTGAAGACGGAAAAGGAAACCTTTTTACGGCTGTTGAAAACTCGACATCTACCGGTTCTCGTCGGATTGATAAAGTTGCAAAAAACTTTTATGGCGCATTTAGTGTTTTTTACCGTGATAGCACCGTACTTGCTACACCAGTGAAGGGCGTTTCACTTGCTGCTGACGGCGGAGTTTTGATCAACACCCCGACTTTGATTGAACGTCTGGATTCAACTCCGACTCGTAAAAAGGTCAGTGCTGCATTATCATGGGGCCAATCTTTTGCCGGCCTTTGCGCATCAAATAATACTTCGATCACTTCGATCACTGCATTACCTGCTTTTGCAGGTACGTCATATGGAAAATATATTTACACGCATGATGCTGTTGGACAAAAAAAGGTCGGTATTATCAGCATGAACGGTTCTGCGGTAGCAGCTGACTGTTTAGCGAATGCTCCGGGTGGTGCGACTTTGGTTAATGCTGTTTCTGCTAATAACGGATTCAGTAATACCCTTTCTGCAACCGCAACTCCGACTGCAGTGGCCTACGTTGCGACTCCGCTGGGAACTTCAACAGGAAAGTTATTTGTTGCCTACGGATCTTCAAGCGCAAATTTAACGACAGCAGCTGGTCTTAGCAACGCTTTGGTTATGTACGACATCAACGAAAGTTCGTCAGCAGCAGCTACGATTACTAACGGAAAAGTTCTATACCACGATCACCAATATTTCTTTGGTGTTAGTTCGATTGCTTTTGATGCGACAACAAATACTTTGTATGCAGCCAGCAGCAACTCGTTCAACATAGCACCAACTGGATTCAACATCGAGCAATTCACGATTGATATGGCCACTCCGTCTGCAACGCGCGTAACACGGTCAAACGGTGAATCTTTTCAATCCGCGAACTCATACAACAACTGTGTGACTTCGATGTTAGTTGGACAGTAAGAACTTAGTTATTTAAGTTATTTTAAAATAAAAAAAAAGAGTCGGTTTCTCCCCGTCTCTTTTTTTTTATTTTTGGTAGTTATTTTTTAGCGCTATTTTTTTTCGGCTAGAAGTTCGCTGATGCGGATTTTTAATTTTTCGATATCAAAAGGCTTTTTTATATAATCATCTGCTCCGACTTCGCGGGCCCGTTCAAAGTCTTTTTCATCAGCTTGAGCTGATAAAAAAACCAAAGGAATTTTTTTTAAATCCCGGTGCTCTTTCATCATCTGGGCTAATTCGAAACCATTGATCCAAGGCAAACCCACATCCATTAGAATTAAATGCACATCCTGGTCCTGATCCAATAACAAAGTCAGCTCTGCGGCATCAGCGGCCAGCTTAACTTGATACCCGCTGGATTCTAAAATGCGCTTTAAAGAATGCCGCTGAGTTTCATCATCTTCAATAACCAAAATATTCTGAGGATGTAATTTTTGTTGGGCTTCTCGGAAAGAATCCAAACTGACGATGGGCTGTTCAGCCATTCTTTGCTTGGTTAATTTTTCGATTTTTTTAATTAAATCAGAGGTGCTTAGTTTTGTTGTCATAATTAGTGTCCTTGTGCTTCCAGCCAGCGTTCGGCATCGAGTGCGGCCATGCAACCCGTTCCAGCTGCCGTGATGGCTTGACGGTAATAAGGATCTTGCACGTCACCAGCAGCAAACACTCCGGGTACGTTAGTAAATGTAGTACCTGGTTTTGTTTTTAAATAGCCGGCCTCGTTCATGTCTAAAATGTCTTTAAAAATTTTCGTGTTAGGCTTATGGCCAATAGCAATGAACACGCCCTGCATTTTCTTTTCTGAAATAGTGTTTGTTTTTGTGTCTTTTAATTTTATCGCCGTAACCGATTTTCCATCACCTATAATTTCTTCAATGACGGCGTTCATAACAAACTCAATTTTAGGATTTTTTTGCGCTCGCTCTAACATAATTTTAGAGGCTCTGAAATTTTCGCTGCGGTGGATGATATAAACTTTAGAAGCAAATCGTGTCAAAAAATTTGCTTCTTCCATGGCTGTATCTCCACCGCCGACAACACCGACCTCGACATCTTTAAAAAAAGCTCCGTCACACGTCGCGCACGCAGAGACACCGCGATTCATGTATTGTTTTTCACTGGGTAATCCAAGCCAAGTGGCACTGGCGCCTGTCGAAATAATAATTGTGTTGGCTAAAAACTCTTGTTTACCCACAGCAACTTTGTAGGGTCGTGCAGAGAAATCAACTTGGGTTACATTCTGAGTTAAAAAACGTGTTCCAAATCTTTCGGCTTGTTTGCGCATCACTGAAATCAATTCAGGTCCGGTCACACCATGTTCAAAACCCGGATAATTTTCTACGTCCGATGTTATCATCAACTGGCCACCAGCCTCTTCGCCTTCGATCATCAATGGATTTAATCGTGCGCGCGCAGTGTAGGTCGCCGCCGTTAAACCTGCGGGCCCTGATCCGATAATAATAACTTCTTCAACTTTTTTATTGATAGATTCAGTACTCATGAAAACCTCGTTTTATTCGATTAGATTATAGATGAAGTGCAGTTCATGTAACCCATAACGCTAATTGTTTTTTTCAATAAAGCGAATCAGCTGCCGAGCGACCAGACCAGAATTCACTGCTAACCCAGCCTGCACAGGCCAGCTTTCTGCGGGAAGCAGGTCTGTTTGCATATATCCTGGGCTAAATAGTAAAACCTGTGGCTTTGATTTATTCTCGAGCTGAACCGTTGATATAAGGCCTTTTAAAGCATGCTTGCTGGCGGCATAGCTGGCCGCATTTTCATCCGGATTAGCTTCGGCAATTTGTGAACCAACAAAGACTACGGACTGAAGGTCTGGCCAATTCTCGATTTGAGATAAAATCAAATGCAAAAGTTCTGCAGGATATAAAAAACTAGTTGTTAGCGACCACATGTGGTCTGTCCATTTCTTTTTAGCGAACGGTCCATGCGGACCACCACCCGCAACATAAATAAGGCGAGTGGGTTTAAATTCCCTTAGCAAATTAAAAAAATGGGCCTGAACCGGAGCTTTTGAAAAATCCTGTGCATAAAGTCTTGTTCTATCGGAAATTTCAGCTTGTCTGTCTAAAATTTTCCGAGAACTTAAAAAAAACTGAATCTCAGGAAATTGGCTTACTAATTCCTTGTAGACAGACCAACCCAATCCGCGACTTGATCCTAGAATAGCAACACGATCCTTGTTTGATATATTTTCAGTTAACGTTGGCTTAAACATTCAGGTTATACTTACAATAAATCAGGAGCTCTGTATGCCAAAAATTCAGTTGCCTCAAAAAAATTTAGCACTGCCGGTGGCTGACGGAGACAACCTGATGCAAGCTCTGCTTATTGGCGGCGTCCCTGTGGCTTCATCTTGCTTAGGCGAAGGCATCTGTGGAAAATGCCGCCTGCAAGTTATCGGTCGGACAAATAAACCAAGCGCGCTGGAAACTGAAACACTGAAAAGAAACCAAGCAGAAATTAGTGAGCGCTTGTCTTGCCAATTAGTCGTTTCAGACGATTTGGTTGTGACCAGCACCTACTGGTAGTTAAACTTTTAATAACTTGATGTAATTAATTTCGATGCCTTGATTCACAAAAATTTTTTCAAATGATGTTTGGAAGTTAGCTTTTTTGTATTCGGTCTCTTCGCTGTACAAGTTTAATGTTTGATATTCGATTTTATACTTTGTCTCTGCAATTTCTTCTAAAGACCACAAAAAATATTCCCTGGAATCTGTTTTAAATTCTAGAAATGCACCGGGTCTTTGCATTTCAAATAATTCATTTAAAATATTTCTGTTCACCACTCGATTTTTTGGTTTTCTTGGTGTCACCCATGGGTCAGGAAAATGAATATACACATTATTCAGTTCTTGTTTATCAAACAGTAAATCAATATTGAAAGCATGATATCTACAAATGGCTGAATTTTTTAATCCCAGCACCTGGGCTCTGCGGATGGACTGAATTAAGGGTTTGTATTTAAGCTCAAGGCCTACCAAAAAGCGTTTTGGAAATTTATTAGCGTGGTCAGCAAAGTGCATCCCTGAACCCGTGCCAATTTCTAAATCCATCGGGGCTGTTTCATCTGTTTTAAACACTTCTGCACGCCATTTTTTTCTATTGAGTGGGGCTCGTTCCTCATTGAAAGCAAAATCTTTGAACTCGTTATCTAATGCCAGCGTGTATGCGTTTTGTTTTGGTAAAGTGCGGGTTAAATTGATTTTTGGGCGACGTTGTTCACTGTTCACAATAAAGGTTCCTGCTGATCACTTTGGGGTCCAGACTTCAAATGAGTTCGTGTCATTTTTCTTAACCCTTGAAACTTACTTTTCCGAATGTCACAAGGTTCGACATTGCAGAATGTGCAGTATTTTTGCAAGCAGGGGTCAATATGAAATGCAAATTCCCCGTCAAATTCGTAAGCCTTCACAACAGCTTTTTCAAAATCATGGGACATGGTATGCACTTGATCAACAGTCCAAAACTGCGGAACAACCATGTGGGCATCAATATGATGAAAATTACCCGAACGAATCATCCGTAAGTTATGAATGTCGATGACACCTGGTATTTTATTTTTATCAATGACTTGCGACAATTGTTCAATCAGATGTTCGTCGGCCTCATCCATTAAGGCACCTGAATTGATCCGCATAATTTTATACGCTTGAAAAATCAGCCAAAATCCAAGCAAAAAACTGACGGCAGGATCGATCCAAGTTAATCCTGTTAAATTATAAAGTACCAAGCTTACAATCACACCCACTGTCGTTATAACGTCTGAAAGTAAATGATTTCCACTGGCTTTTAATGCAGCCGAGTTTTCAGTTTTTCCAATTTTTATCAAATAAAAGCCTGTGACTAAATTTACAAATGACGCCAACAACGAGTATTGAATTCCCGTTTCAATGTTTTCTATTCGTGCACCAGAAACAAAATATTGAATCGCATTATAAATAATTGTTAAGCCGGCAAAAAAAATCAAGCCACCCTCGAAAGCGGCTGAAAAATGCTCTGCTTTTCCGTGACCGTAGGGGTGATTTTCATCAGCGGGTTCTGCAGCCATTTTAACTGCATACAGGGCTGCAAATGAAGTGATGACGTTGGCAACGGTTTCTAAAGCATCCGATAAAACTGCAGAAGAATTCGTTGCGTAATACGCTTTAAATTTCCACAGAAGAACCAGGAAGCTGACAAAGATTGAAATGAAAGCCGCTGTCTGTCTTTTTTTATTTACTGACATATCTCATTTTATGTCACAGGTTCGCTAAGCTGTCTTTCTTTTTTTCTCGAAAATATCAATCACTGCCGAGTGATTTAAACTTGTACTGCGATCGATTTCAGGTTTGTAAGCACAGACTTGATTTCGCCCGCGGCGCTTGGCTTCGTATAAAGCCATGTCGGCTTTTCTAACCAATTCTTTCGCAGGAATATCTTCACCCAGTTTGGATGTCGCAAAGCCCGTAGATACTGTTAATTTTATTGAATCTTTTCCTTGCGAAAAAGTGGCTTGTTCAATGCGGCTGCGCAAACGCTCGCAAAATTGCTCGATACCAGCTAAAGGTGTTTCAGATAACACAATTAAAAATTCATCGCCACCATACCGTGCGGGTATATCAACCGTGCGGGTGGAAGATTTTATAAGTTTACCAACTTCAGAAAGAACATAACTTCCAAATAAATGATCATGACCATCATTCACAGTTTTAAAGTGATCCATATCAATCATAACCACCGTGACCGGCCGATTAAAACGTTTACCGCGTTCCATTTCAAATTCTAACTTTTGAAAAATAGAGCGCATATTAAATAAACCTGTTAGATCATCTATTTCGACAAGCTCTTGCAGTTGAAGGTTCGCTTCAACCAATGCTTCCTTGGCGTCACGAAACCGTAATTGGGCACGTACCCGAGCTAAAAATTCTGTAGCTACAAACGGTGACACAATGTAGTCACTGGCGCCCATGTCTAAACATTGTGAAATTCTTTCGGTTGATTTTTCAGATGAAACCACAATCAAACCAGTTGTATCTAAGTAAGGGGCTAAAGAATTTAAATATTTTAATCCATCTTCATCAGAAAATTCAGGATCAACAATAATCAGTTGGGGTTTCCAGTAATTTAAAAATTCGATGGCCTCTTTTGATGACGTTAGCCCACGCACGTCGTAGCCTTCCCAACGTAAGGGCTCTAGCATCAGCTCTAAAGTCTGTGGGTCTTCATCTAAAACTAAAATAGGTCTATTTCTGGGATCTTTTTTCACTAGTAAGTTATCGGCATACTTAGAAATTTTTGAATATAAATCTGGTCCAGTTGTCTTATTAAAAGACAAAATTTAATGTAAATTTTAATTGCAAAGACCAGCTTTACTTTCTGGAAAGCTCTGACTAAGCTTGGGCCATATGAAACACACAGATATTCAGGAAAAATGGCAAAAAGTCTGGGAAGAAAATAAAGCGTATCAAGCTGATAATAATTCCTCGAAACCTAAATACTACGCCCTAGATATGTTCCCGTACCCTTCGGGTTCTGGACTGCACGTAGGTCATATTGCCTCTTACACGCCCTCTGACATAGTTTCCAGATACAAGCGGGCACGCGGATTTAATGTTTTACATCCAATGGGTTTTGATTCTTTCGGTTTACCGGCTGAACAATATGCGATTCAAACTGGGGTGCACCCAGCCATCACCACAGAAAAAGCCATTGATAATTACCGAGTTACTTTGCAAAAATATGGTTTCAGTTTTGACTGGAGCCGTGAAATTTCAACCTGTGACCCCAGTTATTACAAGTGGACACAGTTTATTTTTTTAAAACTTTTTGAAAAAGGTTTAGCCTATCAAAAAGAAGTTCCGGTTAATTGGTGCCCCGCTTTAAAAACAGTTTTGGCGAATGACGAAATTGTCGATGGAAAATCGGAACGCGGTGGACATCCCGTGGTGCGTGTTCCCATGAAACAGTGGATGTTAAAAATCACAGACTATGCAGAGCGCTTGCTGAAAGACTTAGATAAATTGGATTGGCCCGAGCGCACCAAAGAAGGCCAACGCAACTGGATCGGAAAGTCAGAAGGCGCCAGTGTTTTATTTTCTGTCAAAGGGCTGCCCGATACGCTGGAAGTATTTACCACTCGGCCCGATACTTTATTTGGGGTTTCATTTATGGTGCTTGCACCCGAACACCCGCTGGTAAAAAAAATAACGGCCAGTGCAGAATCTAAAAAAGTAAATGATTACATTTCGGAAACTACAAAAAAATCAGATGTCGACCGCAAAGCCCTTACCGAAAAAACAGGGGTTTTTACGGGTGGTTTTGCTATCAACCCCATTTCTAAAAAAGAAATTCCTATTTGGATTGCTGATTACGTGATGATGGATTACGGCACAGGCGCCATCATGGCAGTTCCTGCACACGATGAACGAGATTTCGAATTTGCAAAAAAATTTCAATTACCAATTTTACAGGTTTTAGAATCAAGCACTGATTTACCATTTACTGGTGAAGGCCTTCTGATTAATTCAGATTTTTTAAACGGCCTTCAGAAAAACGAAGCTATTCAAAAAATGATTTCTTTTTTAGAAAAAGAAAAACTTGGAAAAAAACAAATCAATTACAAATTACGGGACTGGCTTTTTTCACGCCAACGTTATTGGGGCGAACCTTTCCCCATTTTGCGGGATGCTAACCAGTCCATGTCAGCAGTTCCTTACGATGAGTTACCGGTAGCCCTTCCTGAAGTTGCGAATTATGAACCTTCTGATTCGGGCGAAGCGCCGCTGGCTCGTAATCAGGATTGGGTCAATTATTTAACAAAATCAGGCCAAAAATTAAAACGTGAAACTGACACTATGCCGGGTGCTGCAGGGTCTTCGTGGTATTTTTTACGATACACAGATCCGCAAAATCAAAACGAACCATTTTCTGAAAAAGCTGCCAATTACTGGATGCCCGTTGATTTGTATGTAGGTGGTCCTGAGCACACGGTCGGACATTTACTGTACGCCAGATTTTGGACAAAAGTTTTATTTGACGTTGGACTTATCAAAGCTGACGAACCCTTTCAAAAATTAGCTCATCAAGGAATTATTTTAGCACCCAACGGCGAACGCATGTCCAAATCCCGAGGAAATGTAATTCCTGCGGACCAAGTTGCGGGGCAATATGGCGTTGATGTGATGCGGGTATTTATTTGTTTCTTAGGACCACTGGATAAAGACAAGGCCTGGTCCGAAACAGGCATCGACGGGGTCAAAAGATTTTTAGATCGCTTTTACCGTTTAGCTGCCAACGAAGAAACAGGTATCGGTCACGCCACTGACGAAAAATTGCCACCTGAAGTTGAAAAAAGTTTACACAAAACCATTAAAAAAGTGACCGACGATATCGAAGCCTTAAGTTTTAATACTTCAATCAGCCAAATGATGATTTACGTAAACGACTTGTACAAATTTGAATGCAAATCAAAAAAAGCGCTTTTGCCATTAGCTCAGCTTTTACAACCCTTTGCTCCGCATCTGGCTGAAGAAATTTGGCAGGCGTTGGGCGGATCGGGTCTTGTGGTCCATGCTGCGTGGCCAAAATATGATCCGGCACTTTGCATTGATGACACTGTGATTATGGGTGTGCAAGTGAATGGAAAAATGCGTGGAACGATTGAAATCAACTTAGCAACTGATGAAAAAACAGCCGTTTCCGAGGCCTTGAAAATTGCAACTGTTGTCTCGGCTTTAGCGGGTAAAAATCCATCGAAAGTTATTTACAAAGTCGGTAAGATTTTAAACATGATTGTACCAAATTAGTTGCAACGCCTTTCGGTTGAATGTACTACCAAAGCCTCAACATTCAGCTGATAGCGGCTTACAATTTTGGAGTTCAAACGCATGAGTCTTTCCAACACAAACGACAACCATACAGATTCAAAAACAACCACGCCGCAGGCAACAAATTCGACAGCCGACATGTTAACGACCCATGCTTTTTCGCAATTAAAATCAGACAGCTGGAGCGTTGAAAAAAGTGCGGCCACTTACGGAATCAACAACTGGGGCAGTGGCTACTTTCGCATCAATCAAAATGGTAATGTTTCTGTAACTCCAAAAGGGGCCACTGGAGATTGCGTTGATTTGTATGAACTGACTCAAGAATTACAAGACCGCGGAATTCGCATCCCAATCATGATTCGTTTTCCTGACATTATTCGTGAGCGTGTTAATTTACTGCATTCATGTTTTCAAAAAGCCATCGCTGATCATAATTACAAAGGTCATTTCTGTGGCGTATACCCAATCAAAGTGAATCAACAACGTCACTTAGTGCAAGAGCTTGTTAAATTTGGCCGCGATGTGCGCTTGGGATTAGAGTGCGGATCAAAACCAGAACTGCTGGTGGTGCTTTCTTTAATGAACACACCTAACGGAGTCATCATTTGTAACGGCTTCAAAGACACTGAATATATCGAAACGGCTTTATTAGCCCAAAAAATTGGTCGCGAAATTATTATCGTCGTTGATCGTAAAGACGAACTAAAAATTATTACTGAAACCGCAAAAAAATTAAATATTCGTCCCAAGATTGGTTTTCGCGCTAAATTAAATACGCAAGGTGCTGGCAAGTGGGTTGATTCTGCTGGAGCCCGTTCAAAATTTGGCCTAACTGCAATTGAAATTGTTGAAGGCATCGAATTTTTAAAAGCCCAAAACATGTTAGAGTGTTTAGAACTGCTTCATTATCATATCGGTTCACAAGTTCCATCGATTCAAAGTATCAAGTCTTCGTTAAAAGAAGCGGCTCGTTTTTACACTGAAATTTACAGCTTAGGTGCCGAGCTTAAGTACATCGACGTCGGCGGCGGATTGGGCGTTGATTATGATGGCTCAGGCTGGTCGGATTCTTCAGTCAATTACTCTGAACAAGAATATGCTAATGATATTGTCTCTACGTTACAAACAATGTGCGATGAAAAAAATATTCCGCATCCTAACATCGTAACAGAATCTGGTCGCGCCCTAGTCGCGCATCACTCGGTTTTGATCTTCAATGTGATGGGTGTCAATAATCTTTACCGCCAAGAACCCCCAAAACCGGCTGGCAAAAAAGATCCAACGATTATGCAGGACATGCAGTACATTTTTGAAAAACTAAATTCAGAAAATTTAAATGAATGTTTCAATGATTTATTGCAAACTAAAACTGAAACTTTGAATCAATTTACTTACGGTGTTTTAAATTTAACCCAACGCGCTTGGTGTGAAAGCATGTTCTTTGCTATTTCAACAAAGATGTTAGCGTTAGCTCAGAAGACACCGGACTGCGAAGATATTATTGCAGAACTTCGTGAAAAATTATGTGACACTTATTTTTGTAATTTTTCGGTTTTTCAATCGGTTCCAGATTCTTGGGCCGTAGGACAATTATTTCCAGTTATGCCAATTCATAATTTAAAAAACGAACCTTATCACGAAGCGACCTTAGCCGATTTGACGTGTGATTCCGACGGTAAAATCGAAAAATTTATTGATCCAGAAACGGGTGAATCCAAAAAAACTTTACGCGTGCACCCGTTTAAAGAAGGCGATCCTCCGTATTACTTAGGAGTTTTTCTTACCGGTGCTTATCAAGAAATATTAGGTGATCTGCATAATTTATTTGGCGATACGGACGCTGTGCACATTTCAATTCACAATTCAGGCTACACGGTGGATCACTACGTACCGGGCGACACCGTCACCGAGGTACTAACATATGTTCAGTACGGTCGTGCCGAAATGGTTGATAGCATTCGGCAATTCACCGAAGAAAGCATTGCTTCAGGTAGTATTTCTAAACAAGAGGCCAAATTATTAATCAAACACTACGAAGAAGGTCTTTCAGGTTACACGTACCTAGAAGAGATGGAATAACACCAGAAACAAGGATGCTCTGAGATCATGAGTGCAACTTATAAATTAATTTATGCCAGTCAAGCCCACGATAAGATCTGCTATGCCGATCTAGATTCTATTTTGGCCAAATCCAGAAAAAATAATGCATTCTACGAAGTCAGTGGAATATTAATTTTCAGTGATGGATATTTTATTCAGCTGCTTGAAGCCGACTCTGTCGACACGGTTCGAGCAACTTTGTCTAGAATTATCAAAGATCCGAGGCATCACACTGTGCGCATTCTTCGTGAATGGAATTGCACCGAGCGCAGTCTGCAGCAATCCAGTATGGCTTTTTTAGACCATGATGTGCACGGCGAATCTTTTCAGTTTATAAAAAAATTATTCAATGACTCGATGATGATATCGTTACCAAGCAATACCGAGTTTGTTAATTTCTTTAAAGACTTTATGAAAAGTAATCCGGCCTTAAAATAATTTTTTAAATACAGTCTGCCAGTAATGATAAAGCTTATTTTGTTCAGAATTTGGTTCGAATTCATTTTTTCGCATATCAATCTGGATAAATTTAAACCAGTGTTCGACTAAGGCCACATCGGTCGGGGTTCCCAGTTGCATAAAATGTGAAATTTTATAATTCATTATTCTTGGCGTAACCGCAGCTGGTACAGAATCATCCAGTAAAGCTTGGGCAGCTAAAGACGTGTAAAATTCATTTCCGTATTTTAATTTTTTCTGCAGCTGTAGCTGCAATCCTTTTTTCAACAACTCGACTGACTTGAAATAATAAAATCCCGTTGACGTCCATTCCTGCTGTATATTTTTTCCAAACAACTGCTTTTCTTGAATTTTTTGTACTTCATCCGTTTCTGAATTCACTTTTAAGTGTGCGTACGAATTCGGTCCCAGATAAGTTGGGTGAAACCCCTGATAGCTGGGTATACAGATATCACAATTCATATCCTGCAAAAACTTTTCAAAATAATCTGAATCCCATAGCATCCAATAGTCACAGTAAGAAACGGCCACAGCTTGATCAGAATTTAATTTGTGAAGTACAGCACTGACCGTATCAATTGGTCCCCGCTCGGAATAAGGAACATAAAAAATCTGTGCCCGTGGACTTAGTTTTTTTATGACTTTTTCAAGTTGGCTATTTTTGTAATGCTCGCCGATCGCAAAGAACAAATTCCATTCGGGGTTCATACATGAAATTAAATAGCTGATGGCAGGTTTTCCCATGACCGAAACCAAGGGTTTCGGTACATCATGGCCTTCAGATTTAAACCGCTGACCCAATCCTGCGATGGTAATAATAACCTGCATGAACGGAACTTAGCCCACAGCAGACTTAGAATCAAACGCATCCCTGATAGCCAAACCAATGTTAATTAATAACGTTAAAGTCAGCACCAAAGCAGCTGATGGCCACCACACTAACCACTCGGACGTGGTAAAATATTTTTGTGCCTGTTGCAAAAGTTCCCCCCAACTGGGGGTCGGAGCCGGAAGGCCTAATCCTAAATAATCTAAGAAAGCTAAATAAGAAATATTAAAAGCTATATCAAAAGGTGAAAAGGTCACAATCGGAGTCAACCCATTCGGTAAAATATGTTTAAATACGATGCGGGCATCGGATGAGCCCAACGCCCGAGCCGCTTCGACAAATTCACGCTGTCGTAGTTGCAGAAACTGGGCGCGCATGTAGGACGCAATTTTCGTCCAATCAAAAATGGCTAAAAAGATAATCAGCACCAACAGATTCGGTGTAAATATTGAAATGATCGTGATTAGAATTAATGTCACTGGCATCGTTTGTATAATTTCAACCAAACGCATTCCAATCAAATCCACTTTGCCACCGAAATATCCCATCAGTGATCCAAGAACAACTCCGATAAGGTAGCTGGCTAACCAAGCTCCAACAGAAAAAATTAAAGTGTAGCGAAGTCCATACAGCAGTCTGGTTAAAACATCACGGCCGCTGTCATCTGTTCCCATCCAATTGTATTTGCTAGGGGCCGATGGATAACTTTTTTCAACTGTATTTCTTTCGAACGCATCCCATTGCACGATTGGCCAAACAGACCAGTCACCTTCTTTGGGTTCTAAAGATCGATAATCCATTACTGAAATATCATCACGCCCGAATTCGGTTGGATGATAGGTGAACAATAACGGAAAAAAGATGCGCCCATCATGCTTGATGATGTGGGGTTTACTATTCGCCCAAAGCTCAGCCGTAAAACTTAAGAAAAATAATAAGCTTAATAACCAAATCGAAATCATAGCCACGCGGTTACGCTTAAACCGGCGGTAACGTTTCAAGGTTAAATCATTTTTTATGCGGGCTTCTATTAACTTCAACTTTTTTCCTACTTAAAATCAATTCGCGGATCAACCAAAACATAAATAAAATCACTCATCATATTGCCGACCAAAAGTAACAACGACGAAATAAATGTTAATCCCATAATCACATTGTAATCTCGGGACAAAATAGACCGGTAACCTAAAAGGCCAATTCCATCTAAGTTAAAAATTGTTTCGACAATTAATGAACCGGCTAAAAATACCCTTAAAAACCCACCCAGACCGGTGGCAACAGGAATCATGGCGTTTCTAAGTGCATGCTTAAAATAAATAATTTTATTAGTTAAGCCTTTGGCTCTGGCGGTCCGGATAAAATCGGATTTGATCACGTCCAACATCGAATTTCGTACCAACATACTAAGCTCGGTAAAACCACCCATCACGTAACACGTCAGAGGTAAAATAAAATGGTAACCACGGTCTAGAATTTTTCCGATAGTGGTCAGCTCGTCGTAATTATCAGCTTTTATTCCACCAATCGGAAACCAATCGAAGTAAGATCCCCCAGCAAACCAAACAATTAAAAATATACCCAGCACTAAAGCTGGTATCGAGACCATAATATATAAGACAATCCCCGAGACCTGATCAAAAATTCCACCGGCATTGATGGCTTTTTTTACACCCAGCGGAATACAAATCAAATACGTTAGAATCAGCGAAGCAATACCAAACTGCAACGACACCGGAAACTTTGAAACAATCACATCCATGACCGGCTCTTGGTAAGAAAAACTATCACCGAAATCAAGTTTGGAAATATTTTTTAACCAGATCCAATAGCGTTCATAGACCGGTTTATCAAATCCATACTGTTTGACTAAGGCCTCTAACACTTCAGGTGGAATGCTTGTACTTCGGGCGCCATCGCCCATTTGCATTTTTTGTAATTTTTGTTCAATCGGCCCACCAGGGGCCAGATTAATAATAAAGAAAGTCACAAGTGTGATCCCTAAGAAAGTAGGGATCGAAATTAATATTCGTCTAAAAAGATATGTTAACATTTCAGCTTACTCTACGTTGAATCAACGAATTAGCCAAAGTTATTTTGTAGCTGACCACCATGTTGAATGACCAAAATCAAACTTGAATGTGTCTGCAACCATCTTGACTTTATCTGAGTTTGCATAAAATTCGTATTTGTTATTAAAAAGAAAAACATACGGGACATCTTTGGCAATCAAAGTGTAAGCCTTTTTAAATAAAACAGTTCTTTTGGCTTCATCAAGTTCGGCACGACCTTCATCGATTAACTTATCGACTTCAGAGTTTGCATAATATCCATGATTAGATCCGCCTTTGCCAGAAGACGATGAATGCCAAATTTGTTTTGGATCCATTTCGACATCGCCCCCGCCCCAGCCAATGGCATACAATTCAAAGCGCGTGCTGTCCTCGATGGTTTTCAAAAAACTATTCCACTCTAAAAATTTCAGCTCTAGATCAAGGCCTAATTTTTTTGAATCTTCTTTGATCATCGTCCAATATTTTTCGTTGTCTTTGTTCGCATAAATTAAAGACAGTTTTAATTCTGTTTTCTTACCGTTAATTTCTTTTTCTAAAATTCCATTTTTATCGGCATCAACCCAGCCTGCTTTTTTCAAAAGTTCTTGCGCTTTTTTTGGACTAAATTCGATGGGCTTCATGTCGGCCGCTTGATTTGATCTGATTGATACTGGGCCGTTGGCTAAATCGCTCATTCCATTTCTGAATTTTTTATTCATTTCTTCGCGGTTCACCATATGGGCAAATGCCATTCGAACGTTGATGTCTTTCAAAATTTCATTTTTAAAATTAAATCCGATATACCCGTAGGATTTTGGCTTCTGACTGATTACTTTTTTTGAAAAAACAGTTTTTCCAAATGGTCCACCCTTAGCTTTTAAATAGGTGTCTACGCCTTTCATTTCGGCGTAATCGATTTCACCTTTTTTTAGGCGCTCGATCAAAATGTTATCATCTTTAGTAAAGCGAAAATTAATTTTATCGAAGTTATAAAACCCTTTTAATGTCGGAATATTATCACCGTACCATTTATCGAATTTTTTAACGGTGATGGATTGACCCTTGTCATATTTTTCCATTTTATAAGGGCCTGCACCTATAGCTTCTTTTTGCATTTTTACTGATTTGTCGATGTTTCCATACACAGATTTTGGAAGAATTTTAATAATTCCGCAGATCGAACCAAAATTTTTGAAATATTTTTCAGAAGCTGTAAAGCGAATCGTATATTTATCCAGAACTTCAACTTTGGTTAATTTTTCGACGTAAGGCATTGTATTCAACGCTTGATGTTTGGGTTCTCGGATGGCCTCTAAAGAAAACTTCACATCGTCAGCGGTTACGTTTTCTCCGTTATGAAAATAGGCGTCTTTTCGCAGATAAAATGTAAAAGTTAATCCATCTTTTGAGATTTCCCATTTTTCGGCTAAGCGTGGTTCGTACTGATAAGTTTCAATGTTGTTAGCGCACAGAGTATCATGCACGTATTCTGAAAAGTACTGCTCGTACTGATCGCCAGCCATGATGGGGTGTAAACTTTCTGGCTCAAGATCAAAGTTGTAGTTTAAAACTCCACCTTTGGGGGCTGACTTGTTGGGTTCAACGGCTTGCGCTGAAGTCATGATAAGTGTGATGGCAGAAAAAGATAGAATCAGGCTTTTTAAAAACATTGGACGACCCCTTAAAGAAGTTGTTTAATAAGTACATGAAAAGATGATCGAACTTGGGTTTTTATTCAACTTCTGATTCATGGCGCAATAGGCAAAGTAAAGGATTTCATTTTCTTTTTCTGAATTTGCTTAATTCAGTTAATCCTTTTTTTTGTTTGGAAAATACTGAGTCTTTTCATAAGAAATATTACGAAAATACGAAGGAATTTCATGGAAACTAAAAAATTTGATCCCGCAACAACGATTTCTGCTGATTTTGGTATTTTTGGTATTCCATTAACTGAAGCAGAGAGCAGACTGGTGTTGCTGCCAGTTCCTTGGGAAGTCACAACGTCTTACGGCAAAGGGGCTTCGAACGGTCCGCGCATCATTCGTGAAGCCTCGGCTCAGATTGATCTTTTTGATTTTGAAACTAAAAATGCTTACGATGCCGGATACTTCATGAAAGACATCTCGGATCATTGGCTGGGTGAAAATAAAAAGTACAAAGCTTTGGCTCAGCAAGTGATTGCGCTGCGCACGCAGCAATCGAACGATCAGCAGCTGATTGAAAAACTAGTCGCCGAAGTCAATGCAGCTTCAGATGAACTGACAAATTGGGTTTATGATGAGACTCGAAAAATTTTAGACGCAGGGAAATTATTCGGCTTAGTCGGTGGCGACCATTCAACTCCGCTTGGGGCTATTAAGGCCATTTGTGAAAAACACTCGGTCTCTGGGTGCAGTGAAGTGGGGATTTTACACATTGATGCGCATTCAGACACGCGAAAAGCTTATCAGGGGTTCCAGCAATCGCACGCTTCGATTATGTACAATGTAATGCACTTACCCGTGAAGCCAAAGAAGTTGGTGCAGATTGGTATTCGTGATTTTTGTGAAGACGAATTTAATTTCATTAAATCAAACCCAAATATCAAAACTTTTTTTGATATTGAAATTAAACAACGCTTACTGAAAGGTGAATCTTGGGCTTCCGTTGCAGCAGATATAATTCAAGAGCTTCCGAAAAAAGTTTATATCTCGTTCGACATTGATGGACTTGATCCAAAATTCTGCCCGTCGACGGGAACGCCAGTTATCGGCGGCTTATCAACCGACGAAGTTTTCTTTTTATTTAATCTATTGGCCCAATCTGGCCGCCAAATTGTAGGCTTCGATTTAAACGAAGTCAGCACCGGCGACGCTGAAAGCAGCGAATGGGACGGAAACGTCGGCGCCCGCATGCTATACAAACTCTGCAACTGGTCTATCGCAACTAACTAAAAAGGTACCTGCTCACTTTTGGTAAGGCGGCGCATTATTCTTTAACCAAAAACCTTTTAGAAATTGTCATTAATACGAAGCAAAGCCAAGGAGGCTTTTATGAGTATTCGATGGATTATGTTAATGCTTTTGATGGCTTACGCAGTAAATACTTTAGCCAGCATTGATGATTTTAATGAAACTATTAACTCTTCAGACCGAGATCAGAAAAAATTTGCAGCCGAAATTCAAACTCAGCTGGGTATTACAAATGAAAAAACCCTCATTAAAACAACTGAAAAAGACTCTGTTGCGCTCGAGGGCTTTAAACTTAGACTTTTTAAATGATAAAAATTTTTTGGGACAGCGCCTTACCAAAAGTGAGCAGGTACCTTTTTAGGTACGGGCGTATCTTTTGTTTACGGATTCGCGGATTTCAGCGCCTTCTATACTTAGGCGAGTCCAAGGAATTGCACGCAATCTTTCGACTTCGATGATTTCTTCGGTTTCTTCGCACATTCCAAATGATCCATTTTCGATTCGTCCTAACGCACTTTCAATTTCGTATAATTGTGAACGTAAACGATCATTTAAATTCAACATTTCTTGCTCTGCTAAAAGGCGCATCGTTTGATCGGCTTCGTCTCCGCCTTTTTCACCAAGATCTAATTTTTCGCGAGCTTCTTTTACGCGATTTAAAAGGTCCATTTTTGATTTCAAAAGTTTATCGCGGCAGTCTTTGATCACCTTTTCAGTGATTTTGATTCCAATACTTTTTGCCATTTCGCCTCCATTAGTTGCTCAAAGTGAGCTTTCGTTTATGGGCCCGCCATCTTACCGGCAACCCTTATCGGCATCCATGCCCAGAACTTAAGTTCCAAATTGGAACCGCCTTATCTAAATGTATAAATGTAATTATTGCAATAGAAAATCTTACAAGATATTAAATTATGTAAGTATATGAAACTATTTAATTAATTGAAAATAGCGATAATTGATTCGAGGCATTATATGGTGCGGTATGTTTAAAAAATGATTAAATCTTAAATTTTATTAACATTAAATCCAATTTGATCGATTTAATAAGCATCTTGTTAAGGTTATTTGAGGCAGCGGGTGATTTTTTGGATTAGATCGGTCGTGGCGGCGTCTAATTTGACTGCGGTCTTTTTGGCTTTTAGGCTGCGTTCACGTATCGACGACGAGCTTTCAAGCATATTTGCCGATACCGTCTTGTAAGCCCTGCCAGCTGTCGAAGACAACGCTTCCGAGTAGCTTTCCATCGTATCAGCGATCATCGTATGATTTTCAACCAAAGACATATGAATCACATTCTGAGCTTTTTTCATGGCCGCCAGCTCTGAAGGAATATCGGCGCAGTCTTGCGCAAACCCCGAACCCGTTAACAGAAAACCTAAACTAAGCACCATAGTAAATTTATTCATAAACACCCACCCATACCGAAGCTTAGCAACACCTCGGCCAAGCGTTAAATGCTGGTCAGTTCTTATGTATTCCAAGTGACTGGAAGCCACAGAGTTTATTTGAAAAAAATTGCAAAACTGTTCTGAGTTTCGACACTCAGATAAGGCATCAGCATACGCATGATATGGCGCCGAGCTTTGTCGATAGTACGCTGGTTCGGTGATCTATCAACTGTTTCAAAGAACTGCATAAAACTATTTGAGGCCACAAATAAAAGCTCTCCAAGAAATTCCATTTCGTATTTTGACTGAATAGGTGTCATGACTCCGGCGCGCACCCAGTGCTTGTGCAGCACAATCATCCAGCGACTCATTTTCAATAAATGTGTACGCCAAAGTTTTGATAACTCGGGATCTACTTTGCGGAGCGTGTACAGTTCACGGTGAAAAAAACGGTATTTCCAGTAAAGTTGTAAATTACGGTCAATAAAATCAACCATTTCCATTTTTTCTTTATTTTTTGCTTTCTTGGCCTGGGGTTTCCAGATTAAAGCAGTCTCTTGAGCTAGCCTTTTGAATAGTTCACGAATTATTTGTTCTTTGTTTTTATAGTGAAAATACAAATTTCCGGGGCTCATTAGTAAATGTTTAGCTAGATCGTTCGTTGTCACCTCAGTGGCCGCATCTGAATTGAATAGATCCAACGCCCCCAGTAGAATTCGTTCTTTGGTTTTCATATTTTTTTATCATCATTCGATCCGTAACACTTGAGTAGATCTTTTTTTTCGTGTTACACTTTTAACAGATGATACAAGGACGACGTATAGCATCATGGATGATGATGCCCCTAGCGCTGTTGCTGTCAGCTTTTTTATTCTTTAATGAAAAAACGACGCCCGGCTCAGAAGATGAATGGCTCAAGAAAACTCTTGATGCGCGGCTTATTATATCAAATGCCCTGTCACCACTGATCAAAGCAAATAAAACTCCTCAGACGGCTGATTTTAAGCCGAACGAAGAAAATGAAAAACGAAATTTAAAAATTAATTACACTCTTGATCAAGAACTTCAGAAAGAATCAGATTCTTTGTTGAAGCATTATAAACCAGACTACGGTGCAATTTTTATGCTGGATGCAAAAACCGGAAAAATTTTAGCAATGTCCAGTTTTGAAAAAGCAAATTCAAACGGAGCTAACTTAAATTTACGTGCAACTTTTCCGGCTGCCAGTATTTTTAAAATTATCACGGCCTCAGCTGCGGTCGACCGTGCCGGTATAAGCCCAGAACATAAAATTGGTTACAACGGTGGCAACTACACTTTGTACAAAAAAAATGTGCTTTCGGACAAAGTAAATAAGTGGACTCGTTTCATCACTTTGAAAGAAGCTTTTGCCCGTTCGATCAACACGGCATTCGGTCGCTTGAGTCTTGAAAATTTAGAACCTAAAGATTTATCTGAATACGCGGAACGATACATGTTCAATCAACATATACCAGCCGATTTCGAAGTCGAAAATAGCCAGGCCACCGTGCCTGCTGAAAAAGGCTTTGCTTTAACTGAAGTGGCTTCGGGCTTTAATCGTTTCAACACGCTTAGCCCTGTGCACGGGGCCATGATAGCGGCTTCGGTTATTAACGATGGTAAAATGCTAGTGCCTTACATCGTTGAATCACTAGAAAATTCAAATTCAGAAAAAATTTATCAAGCACAGGTTCTAGAGCGTGGCCAAATTCTTCGCCCTGAATCCGCAGAAAAAGTTCGGCAAATGATGGAGCAAACTGTTTTAAGTGGAACATCTCGAAAAACTTTTCGCAGTCTTCTGCGCGATAAGAAGTTTAAAGAAGTTGAAATGGGCGGAAAGACGGGACATTTTTCTGGAATGAATCCAAGGGGTCGAACAGATTGGTTTGTGGGCTATGCCACCGATCAGGATGATAAAATAGCAATCGCCGCTATCACCGTGAATATTCGTAAGTGGACTGTAAAATCATCTGCGCTTGGTGAAATGATGTTTAGGAAATATTTCAAAGGGCGCCTTGAAGAAAAACGCGCGGCTAGAAACTAAATTCAGCAATGACTGGACAATGATCCGACCCAAGCTGGTTCATCAAAACATCGCAAGACTTTAAATTTTTAAGTAAACCCTTCGTTATACAAATATAATCAATGCGCCAACCATTGTTTTTAATTCGCGCCAGTTCTTTGTACGACCACCAAGAATAAATTTTCTTTTGTTCGGGTTTAAAGTGTCGATAACAGTCAACAAATCCCAATGACAAAAATCGATCAAACCACTGACGCTCTTCCGGTAAAAAACCGGACTCAGAAGACAATCGCACCGGATCGTGCACATCAATATCTTGGTGAGCTATATTGTAGTCACCGACAACAATAATTTCTTTTCCTTTTTTAATTTCGAATTGCAAATGATCAGCTAAATCTTTTAAAAATTTCTGCTTGAACTGATGCCGCTCGGGCCCCGAGCCACCGTTAGGAAAATAAATATTATATAAATCAAAATTTTCATAGGTTGACCAGACGATACGGCCTTCTTTTTCGTACATCGGACAGTCGATGGATTTGACAACTTTATCTGGCTGAATTTGACTGAACGTAGCTACACTTGAATAACCTTTTCGCTCTGCTGATGACCAAAAGTCGTGTTTAAATCCCAACGTTTGCGCTGCGGGTTCGACTTGTTCTCGGTGGGCCTTGGTTTCTTGCAAACACAAAATATCAGGCTGAATCTGATCCACTAACGACTGCAGACCTTTACCGTAGCTGGCTCTGATGCCATTTACGTTCCAAGTTATTAATTTGATTTGGTTCACGAATTTGCTTCCATTACTTACTTGTAAGTTACTTCGAAGCTAGTTGTAAGTAACTTGTAAAATACCCTGCATTGTGGCAACACTTAAAAGACATGAGTCTGAAATCTGGTTTTGTTCAACACCTACTACACAAATATCCTGATCTGGCTTCTGATCAGCCCGCCTATCAGCTGGAAAACCTAGTCTCTGATCAGTTGATATCACCATTTCAAGTCAAATTACCGAAAGCATTGCTGAGTGATATTCAGCAGCAAATTAAATCTTATTGGACGCTCAGGGACTGGGGTACAAAAAATATTTCAGAAAAATTTTCTGGAAAAAACCTACGGATTCCAAAAAATTATTCAGCTTGCATGAGTTATGATTTTCATGTGAACCCACAAAATGGCCTTGAGTTGATCGAGATCAACACCAACGCTGCTTTTTTAGCATTGGGCCTAGAGCTTTACGATTTCCATAAAATTGAAAATGCAGTTTCGTTTAATCATCAGAATTTGGTCGAAATGTTTCTGAACGAAATGAAACTTTGTGGAATCACAACACCACAAAAAATTGGAATTACAGATAGCAAGCCTTCAGAGCAGAGACTTTTTTTAGAATTTTTGGTATTTCAACAAATCTTTAAAAAATCAGGACTTCAAGCTGATATAATCGATATAGAAAATGTGAACGATAATTCTGGGTTCTTGTACAATCGATACACCGATTTTTACTTGCAAAACGAAGAGTCAAAAAAGATCAAAGCACTGTATAATGCCGAGAAAATACAGCTTTCACCCCAGCCCTGGGATTATTTTTTATTAGCCGACAAACAGCGTTTAATCGACTGGAACGAACAAACAGATTACCCAAAACCATCCAGCTTGCTACCTGTGTATGATTTAGCAAAACAAGATAAAGAATTAATGTGGAAAGAACGTAAAAGTTTATTTTTTAAACCAAAAAACTCTTTTGGCAGCAAACAGGCTTACAAAGGCACATCTATTTCGAAAAATACTTTTGAAACAGTCTGCACAGATGAATTTATTGCACAAAAAATATCAGTTCCGTCAGAAATTGAAACCACTTTTGAAGGTACATTAACAAAATATAAATACGATTTACGTTGTTATGCCTATCAAGATCAACTGCAAATGATTATAGCTAGATTATATCAGGGACAAACAACGAATTTGCGTACACCGGGCGGTGGTTTTGCTTGTGTCGTTATTGTTGATTAGACTCTTCTTTGGAATACAAACCTGCCATCGCTGAAGAAATACGGTGACACGATAGAACTTCAAGACCTTTTTTTAGAATACGGTCTGCGTGATTTTTAAATTCATAATTCATTTTGCATTTTTCTAATTCGTCCGTAAATTTTCGATTAGCCACCGTAGGCTTAACATAATTTGTTGCCGCTATCGGATTGTAAAAATTTGTTTCCTCGCGCATTTGCACGTGCTGTTCACTTTCTTCGAAATCAGGGTACACACCCGTCAACTGAGTCGATGTGCCGCTAGGAAGTAAATAAAAACCTTGAGTTCGAAACAAAGATATCTTTTCGTTTTTGCTCCAAGTTTCGGGTTCTTGAAACGTGCCCTTACCGAAAGTCTTTTCGCCAACGACAATGGCACGATTGTACTCTTGCAGAGCTCCGGTTAATAATTCGGCTGCACTGGCTGAAGAGCTATTCACCAAAACCACCAGCGGGCCGGTAAAAAGTAACGATCCCGAAGTCAATACGACTTCGTCAGATTTCAGTGGATCAAAATATTTCACCGAATAGATTTTTTTATTCATACCGATAAAAAGCCCCGCTAAACACGCAGCTTCATTCAGCTCGCCGCCTGGGTTATCACGCAAGTCTAAAATCATTCCAGCAACAGCTTCATCTGATAAACTTTTAATCTGCTTAGTGACTTCTGCACAGACTCCATGGGCAAACTTAGAAAGCGTAATGACCGAATAATTTCTTAGACCCAGTTCTTTTTCTGCATTTACATAGTTTAAAATGCGGAATGAACGGTTAATTTTTAACTCTAAAACTTGGCTAGCTCTTTTCACTTTCAAGCTAAATACTTTTGTCTGTGGATTCTTCAGCTGAAAACTAAGATCAGCTAAGTTCAAAAATCTTGAGTCTGTGCCGTTCAGTTCAAGTAATTCATCCCACTGTTTAAGTCCCGAGGCCTCGGCGTCCGAGTTTTTAAAAACCTTACGAACGAAAATGGCACCTTTATTTTTTTCGAAAGAAACTCCGACAAATAAATTAGATCTTTCTAGCTTATTCGCAACTTCGTCAAAATACTTGGTCGGTAAAATATAAGTATGCGGGTCTTTGTAAACAGACAAAAACCCATTGATACCCGTTCCAATCACGTAACTGCGGCCGTCGTCAGAAGTTTCAGCCTGAAGGACTGTTTCCCAAAGTGAATCAAAATTAAGTAATTGATTTTTCTGACTTTGGTACATGTTTATAAAAGGTTGTAAATTTACTTTTTCAGCTTTGCCATCATAAACAGAGGCAAAATGCGTCACCGATAACTGGCCCGACGCTGCAGAAAGCACCATATGGTATTTCGGTAAAACTTCTAGAAGCGAATTCACACAGGCCAAAAAGTATTTTTCGGAACTATGGCAATTCGTGTTTGAAATTAAATCGCTTAAGTGCTGCGAAGTTAAATCGGTCTCTGACCAGTAGTTATCGATTTTTTTTTCTTGCGTGTTAAGCGCAGCAGAAAGTCCCGACTGGTTGCGATTTTGAATCTCAGAAAAGTAAGTCTTAGCCGAAGTTACCCCAACTCCGGCCAAGATCAACCCCATCAAAAAACCCAGGGCCGTAACTATAATAATTCCCCATGACTTCACGAAATGCTCTCCCTTAAAAAGGCAAACAACGACTGCATGACTACCTGTACAGTGACAAATTAGAGCAACGCCTGTGCCCGTGTTTTTAGTTATGCAGAGCCTTTAAAATGCTTATAAAGTTATCTTTACGAACATTTTTCAAGAATGATTAATAGAAGCACAGTTAAAATTGTTGCGAACATTACGAGTTATGCCAGATACTTTCACCATGATTATTGTAACTGGAGCCAACGGTTTTATCGGCAGTGCTATGATTTGGCAGCTGAATCAGTCCGGTATTACCGATATTATTGCGGTCGACACTGTCAATTTATCGAACAGGAATCTTTTACAAAAAAGAACTTATTCGCAATTTTTTGAAGCCAGCGAACTTTGGAGTTTTTTAGCTTCCGCCGAGGCAAAAAAGAATGTGTCTTGGGTTATTCACATGGGTGCTTGCTCGTCGACCACTGAAACCAATTGGGATTTTTTGTACGCCAATAACTTTCAGTATTCTCAGCGTATTTTTGAATGGTGCGCACAGAATCAAAAAAACCTAATTTACGCTAGCAGTGCGGCTACTTACGGCGCCGGCGAAAATGGTTTTGATGATCAGTTCGATGCAGAAAAACTAAAGCCTTTAAATCTGTACGGTGAATCCAAAGTGATTATGGATCGCTGGGCACTGAAACAAAAAGCCGTCCCTACAAACTGGTATGGACTTAAATTTTTTAATGTCTTTGGTCCGAATGAATACGAAAAAGGTTCCATGGCAAGCGTTGCTTTCAAAGCCTATCATCAAATTTTACAAACCGGAAAACTAGGATTATTCAAATCTTCTAATGCAAATTATCAGGATGGTGAACAATTGCGTGACTTCGTCTACGTAAAAGATGTGACCCGCTGGATTTCAGAATTGATGGATAAAAAACCAAGCAGTGGAATCTACAACATGGGTTTTGGCTTGGCTCGAACATGGCTAGATATGGCCCGTCCTCTGTTTGCGGCAATGGATAAAAAATCAGATATCACTTGGCTAGAAATGCCGGATTCAATCCGCAATCAGTATCAGTATTTTACAAAAGCCGACATGACCAAGTGGCAATCACAAAACTTATCAGCACCACAGTGGAGCTTAGAAAATGCAATCAACGATTATGTAACAAATTATTTAAACCAAAAAGATCCTTGGTTATAAAAATGGAACAGTTGCCACTTCACCTGCGTAAATACATCGTTCAACAAAATTATGAAAAATACACAAGCTTAGATCACGCCGTTTGGCGCTACGTCTTACGTCAACTTCGTCATTTTTTAAAAAAGAATGCACACTCGTGTTATTTAGATGGCTTAGAAAAAACGGGTATCGATATTGAAAAAATCCCCAGCATTGATTCCATTAGTGAAAAGCTAAAAGCCTTTGGTTGGCGCGCACTACCCGTTAGCGGCTTCATTCCGCCGGCCGCATTCATGGAGCTTCAGTCATTGGGGGTATTGCCGATAGCCTCTGATATGCGGTCGATTAACCATTTGGAATACACACCGGCTCCGGACATTGTTCATGAAGCTGCAGGACACGCGCCTATATTAATTCAGCCCGAATACGCAGAATATTTGCGCCAGTATGCCCAAGTCGCAAAAAAATCAATTCTTAGCAAACAGGATTTAGACCAATACGAAGCCATTCGAAATTTATCTGACTTGAAAGAAAATCCAAACTCCACGTCAGAACAAATAAAAATGGCAGAAAATAAATTATCCGAAGTCACAAAAAATATAACTTATATTTCTGAAGCTGCTGAATTATCACGAATGAATTGGTGGACGGCAGAATACGGATTGATTGGCGACATTAAAAACCCAAAACTTTTTGGTGCGGGTTTATTGTCATCGATTGCTGAATCAAATTGGTGCTTGTCCGATAAAGTTAAAAAAATTCCGTTAACACTAGATTGCATCAAACAAACTTACGATATTACAGAACCCCAACCCCAATTGTTCGTGGCAAAAGATTTTAAAAATCTTGTCGATGTCCTTGAGCAAATGGCAAATACGATGGCATTTAAAACGGGTGGAGTTTCTGGTTTAGATAAAGCTATCAAAGCAGAATCTGTGAACACGGTGCAATTGGATTCAGGTATACAAATTAGTGGCTTACTGTCGAAATATTTTTTATCTGAAAAAGCCGAAATCAGTTATTTACAGTTCACGGGTCCCACGCAAATTTCATTTCAAGACAAGCAACTGGTTGGTCATGATAAATCATATCACTTACATGGATACGGAACGCCCGTAGGTGAATTAAAAAATAATAAATTCGGTGATCTTAAAGTCGCTGAACACTACAAGCTTGAATACTCAACAGGTGCTGAAGTCATTGGAACCGTTGAAAAAATTCTGCATGTTTCGGGAATTGTAAAAATAATTACTTTAAATAATGCAAAAGCTACGCTAAACGGCCAGATTCTGTTTCAACCAGAATGGGGCCTTTACGACATCGTGGTAGGTAGTCATGTGCCATCAGTTTTCGGAGGACCTGCCGACCGAGTTGCTTATGGTGAAACCGATGACTTTGTTGCAACGAAAATAAACCCGGTAAGTTATACCGAAAAACAAAAAAGTCTTTTTGCAATTTACCAAAGCGTTCGTGACTTAAGATCAAAACCTGAACTGGTAAAACAAAACTTAGAAAATATCCTAACCAAAGTAAAAGCTGAAGCTGACACAGAATGGCTTTTATTTATCGAGATGCTTGAAATAGGCAAAAAACACAACATGACCGAAACTGAAAAAGAAATTCTACAGCACTTACGGAATCTAAAGAAAACGAACCAAAAAATTGCCGGATTCATTGACGACGGATTAAGTTTATCACATGAGATCCATTGATTTACGTATTGTTTTAGTGCGATCGATCTATGAACGAAATGTGGGTGCCACATCACGGGCCATGGCTAATATGGGTTTCACAAAACTTATTTTAATCGAACCAAAATGCGAATTAACGATTGAATCCCACAAAGCCGCAGCCACCGGCCAATTTGCATTACAAAATAAAACCATTTACCAAAACTGGACAGAATTTTACGAAAATGAACCGCGCGGTTTTCAAATTGCATTAACCGCGCGTGATGGGCGCGGGCGCCAAGTCACAGATTTAGAATCGACATTTCAAAGTCTTAAAGAGGGTCACTCTTCATTCAAAAAAGAATCGGATGAACCCATCGTATTTCATTTGATCTTTGGCCCCGAAGACTGGGGTCTTAGTGGCGATGATTTACAGTACGCAAACCACTGCTGTTCGATTCCCACGTATGGCGACAACAGCAGTTTCAATTTAGCGCAAGCTACTTTAATTGCGATGTATATTTTCAGATCTGTCTTCGGCGGAGAACGCACAAAATTAGACGGCCAACAGGTCCCCAAAGAAAAACAAAAAAAACCACCCGTTTTTCCAGATCAATCTTTAAAACAATGGTTAGAAGAAATGGGTTTTGATCTTAAAAAAAGAAAAATGAATGTCTTTACAGTTCTAAGACGAATGCTGCTGCAGAATTCTCCGTCCACTAAAGAATTTCGAATTTTGGAAATCGCATTGCAACAAAGCATTCGGCGTATGCGTGGAAAAAAGTAGGATTAAAAGAAACCACTACAGTAAACATGGCTTTAAAATCAGCTTTAATTTTTTGATTTCAATGTCAGCGATTTTATCAGCTTCCATATATTGGAAAACAGCATCTGCTTGCAGTTTAAGTTTCTTAATTTCAGCTTTACTTATTTTTTTACAAGCTTCCGAAACCTTTGCCGTATGTTTTTGAATCACGTTTCTAAAATCAAAAGTGATTTCTTCGTTGGCACTTCCTTCACTTAATGCCATGGTTTTTAAATAAGGAACAACGCACTTGTGGCATTTACCTTTGTCTAATTCCAAAATCATTTCCTTAACAGCAGGCTCATATTTCGCTTCGGCAAATGTTTCAAATTCTGCACGATATTGCATATCGTTATCCATAAATTTTTTATGTTTGAGTTCAAATTCTTTAAAAGTTTTAAGAATTTTATTTTGTTGATTATCTTTTGCATGTGCCACTGACAGCACCAAAAAAATTAAAAGAATTACTGTTTTCACTATGCACCTCAAAAGTAAAATAACACCAAAACGTTAAATACTAGAGTTTCAATAATCTCAGAAATTTACAGCTGTTTTTTTCTATCTCGACGCATGAAAGCAAAAAATAAGAACTAGTATCCAGACATCCATCGGCCGTCACCCAGCAAATGGCTGTGGCAATCAACTTCTTTCGATGAGCATTGCACTAAACCCTCGATGACATCTTTTTGCCAACCAAACATATAATCTCCGTGACTGGAATAACCACCCGGAAGACTTGGATCATAGTTGTCAGATGCTAATCTCCATTTACTGATGTCATCCGTATCACGCACTTTATAAATTATGTTGTAAGTGATTGATGGAATTGGATAGGGATGCGTTGCTGGGCAATAATAAATGTGGGTAACGGGATTATAAACTGGGTAAGCCATATGACTTTTATGATCTGCGGAATCTAAATTAACACCATCCCAACATTGTGGAAAAAAGACTTCAGACCAAAGTTCTGCACCTTTATCACAGTTACCAATACCTGGACCGTACAAAGCATTTTGATTATTTGGTCCACCTATACATTTGAACCTAGCGGCATTTGGATTTCCCGTTGCAGTTTTATTGCTGGAATTACCTGCAATCATTCGAAGTCCCTTAGGAATAGTTTTAATCAAAGTTCCTTTAATACTGCCGTGCTTGTAATAAAAACCTCCGCCTTCGGGCTTCACAGGTGTTCCAGTTCTTGTATCAATCATTGCTGGCACCCAGTAGGCCGATCGATTACCAATTCCACCGTTACAAGTCGAGTTTCCAGCTGCCACTAAAGTATCAGATGTTGAATTGGCGTCGACTGATACGTTTCCAAAAAAAGCATGCAAATGTGATCTGCCAGGTTTTCCTGGAAATACAATCGGGTCATCGAACTTCATGTGCGAAAACTTACAAGATGTTCTTGCATCACCACCATAGACTGATGGTTTACCTGTATCTACTGTAGTTTGCAGATCGTTGCTATCTAGAAAAAGAGGTTCACCGCGATCGCTAAGCATCTGGTGATAAGTATTCCAGTTACGATATGCATTGATATTAAATTTCGGAGAATTTATATCTTTCAAAGCTGGATCCAATGATTCAGGTAGAACAGGGTAAACGCGCAAGTCGCCGACTCCGGGATCACCGGTCGGAATTTTCGAAACATCTATATAGGGCATCATTCCCGTGACAACAGGTACTGAGGCACCCGTATCACTGCCTGGACTTGCCGGGGCTGTTGAAGCAAGATCACTGCCAGCTGAACCTCTAATGTAAGCACCGGAATTTGAACAATTTTGAAACGGCATCATAATGATACCTACAAAAATGATTGAAGCAGCCGATTTAAAATGACGTGAGCCAAAATTGCGTTTCATATAGTTTCCCCCGAAGAATATAAATAGTCGAACTGACCACAGTATATCGGACAATTTATCTGAACCGTTAAATATAAAACTATCTGGTAAATAAGCGATCTGGATGACTCAGAATAAGATTATTTTTTTAATGATACAATGAATCGGCCAGGCGGCAGACCGGAGCGTTCAGATTTTCTTGGCAGGCTGATTTAATGTCTTCACACATTTGTGGATTATCACGGATACTGCGGTAAATTTTTAAATCCACTTGGCCGACTCCAGCAATCAAAACTTGTCCATCTGCTACACCTAAAAGATCTGATTTCGGTCCTAACATGATAAAACAGGTTTTGTTTTTCATACTGATCAAACAGCTTTTATAGATTTTTTCACTTGCAGTTGTTTTTTCAAAAACATTCGAATAGTTTGATAGTCCGTAGATTAATCCACTTAGAATTATTATAATGTAAATACTTACAATTATTTTTCGGGTGCCTAATATGCTAATCATTTTTTTCTTTGCAGAACAATATTTTCATAATCAGCAAAACCCCAGTTTGAATGACTGGACGACGGGGCTCGAATCTTATCTTTTTTACCGAATAATGCAAGCCTTCCACCCTGAAGTAAAAATTTTGAATCATCGCCAATCAAATTAATTTCAGCCTGGTGAATATAAGCTTTATCTGGTGAGCCTATTTGCACAACACCAGTTAACAACAAATTCTGTACAGAAAGTTTTATATCTTTGTCTGCAAAAATTAAAGTTCCGACGACCTCTAAGGATTTTAATTGCGGCGGGTTCACATTTAACAAAATTGTTTTACCCGGGGGTATCACAATGACAGAATTTTCGGCTGGCAAGCTGCCGCCCCAAGTCTTTGGATCGGACCACGGTAAGATTTTTGCATCTGCCAGATTAGGTAAATCTTTGTTGCCAAAACAAGCTTCGATAACTTGCTTTTGATTGAAATACACATAAGTCGCTACAGAAACAGCGATTACAGCCAAAATAAAAAAGTACTTCAAATCTTTATTTTTCATGCTTACACAGGCTCGGTGCTAAAATCAGCCAGCTTCATCATACGGTCTTTTAAATCGTGAATTTTAGTTATTTTTAATTCGACACTTTGAATTTCAGATGAAATTTTTTCGCCTTGCAGATGAAGTGAATCGATTTCATCGTTAATTTCAGTTGAATCTGAACCAACCAATTTTAAATTTTCAACCACACCAGATAGTTTATCGAGTTCAAAATTGATGGCTTCAATTTTCTGATTTAATATTTTGCGCTGAGAACTTAAATCTTTTTTCACGATCTTGACCTGCTCAAGATTAAGATCCTGGGGATTTAGTTTCGAAACTATTTTTTTGTCTTGTGGCGTCTGATCAAGAAAGCTGTGGACTAACAAGGACCACTCTTTTTGCAAACCGCCGAAGTTACTGGGACCATCATTCATACTGTTTGAATGATACCATAAATTTATTAAATGTCATTCTGCCGTCGAGGTAGAAGCCTAACGCTTTACATTAAGTGGTCGTAATCACTAACTTGTTAAGAAAAATTTATTTAGGACCTTGGGCCAGCACCTTGGCCGTTAAAAAAATATCTGGGTCAATGGATCTGACTTTGATATCAGTTAGGTTGATTTTCTTATCTAAAGATTCCGTCTTCACCAAGCTGGTCCAAGATAAACCGGACTGTGCCCCGATAATCGAAGGTCCCATAAAAATATAAAGCCGGTCAATCAGCGCCGCTTGTAGAAACGAAGAATAAGTTTGGGCTCCGCCTTCGATAAATAACGATTTGATACCCATAGCGTGCAGCTGGGTTGTTAAATTATTTAAGTCACTGAATTCAATCTGAGAATAAAAGTTTTCGGGGTTAATTTTTTTAACGGCAAAAATAATATTTTCTTTTTTGTGCAGTTTAAGGAATTTATAATCTGATTGAAAGATGGTGTTTTCCAAATCTAAAACGATGACTTTATTTTCTTTTTGAATTTTTTCATGACGAATGTTTAACGACGGATCATCCTGCACAATTGTGTTCGCACCCACTAAAATGGCATCATAATAAGATCTAAGTTCATGCACATAATTTCTAGAGCCTGCCGATGTAATCCATTTGCTTTCACCAGTTTTCAAAGCAATTTGACCGTCTAAGCTGCATGCAATTTTTGCTGCAACAAAGATTTTCTTTTCAGTGAAATTTTTTAAAAAGATCTCACATAAATTTTGCAGATCTTTTTTTAATTCACCCTGGTATTCTTCGGCCGCAATTCCGGCTTTTTGTAATATTCGAGCGCCTTCACCGCTAACTAGCGGGTTAGGATCAATCAGGCCATAGACTACTTTTTTTATTGGCAGGGTTGCTAACTTTTTTGCACATGATCCCGTTTTACCCTGATGCGCACAGGGTTCTAACGTCACATAAAAAGTTGCATCGATCACTTCCTGATCCGTTAGTTTATTAAGGGCATTGATTTCGGCGTGCTCGGCACCAAATTTTGGATGAAAGCCGAAAGCCAAAAATCGATGATCGGCACTGACAATTACACAGCCAACAACTGGGTTGGGTGACACATAGGGCGCGCCGTTTAAAGCAACATCCATGGCCATTTGCATGGCTTGATTCGCATTGATGACGTCGCCTTTTTTAAAATTTATTTGTGCATCCATGACTGCCAGTAGGATTTGATTTCTAAATTTTCAAAGAAAGGATCCACTTCAAATGCTTTTGTAGAATCGACCATCACGGCAACTTCATCCGTCATAGCTTTCGTACCCTGAGCAGCAAAAGCTTTTGGGTGCGGACCATGGGGCATTCCTGCCGGGTGTAAACTGATCATGTTCGAATGCAAATTATCCCGACTGAAAAAGTTTCCAGCGTGGTAAAATAAGACTTCATCGTAATCAATGTTTTGGTGAAAAAATGGAACTTTCAAGGCATCAGCATCTGTTTCAATGAGACGTGGCAGAAATGTACAAACCACAAAACCATGCGCCACAAATGTGGTGTGGATCGAAGGTGGCATGTGCACGCGGTGGGACATCATTGGCATCATGTCATCAATATGCAAAGTAAACGGAAAATAATCGCCCTTCCAGCTGTAGGTATCGTAAACGCAAGCATCATAAGAAAATTTTGTGATTCCAGATCTTCGCACTAAAATTTCAGTAGAAGTGAAATTATTTTTCTTTTTGAATTCATTCTGTGCATCTAAATCAGGTTTACCAAAAGAGGCCGGATCATAAAAAGCATTGCGCCCCGCCATGCCGCGGTCGGGTTCACGGTAGTAAGTCGACTTTGATTCAATAATTAAAAACTGGGTTTTTTCGAAGTACACAATGGTGTGATGAATCGATTTAGGTAAACACAAGTAGGAGCCGACTTTAAATGTCAGCAGGCCATATTCAGATAACACAACGCCCGAACCCTGATGGCAAAAATACAAGGTATCGCCATCAACATTTCTTACTGCAGGAATATTTTTTTGTGTAGCCAAGTCTGTTTTTTCATTCCACATGGAATAAATCACCACATCGGAATTGAACATCAAACGATGCCACTGGTTCAGCTGATATTTGGCAGGTACTAAATCAAACAAATGGGGTTTCAACGGACCTTCAATATTGGTCCAACGTGTTGGCGCCGAATTTTTTATTAAATGCGAAACCGGTCCATAAAAACCTTTGCGGCCGTGCTCTTCTTCAAATTTTCCATCTGGAATACCCTTGTGGCCTTGCGTGTGATTTTTTCCCTGAGAATACTGATGCATAATGACCTTCTGTATTAAAGTTATGTTAAATAACCACGTTCACGTTGATCGGCCTCGATGGCGTCAAACAAAGCTTGAAAGTTTCCTTCACCAAAACCTTCATGACCTTTTCGCTGGATGACTTCGTAAAAAACGGGACCAATCACGTTCTTCGTAAAAATCTGTAACAAGTAACCATGCTGATCACCATCAACTAAAATTGCATTTTTTTGCAACCTAGCAATATCTTCACTGATTTGCGGCAAACGGTCTTTTAGTTGTTGATAATATGTCGGTGGCGGAGAATTTAAAAAATGCATTTCATTTTTTCTTAAATTTTCTAACGTCGGAATAATATGATCCGTGGTCATGGCAATGTGCTGGATTCCAGAACCTTTGTATTCATCTAAATATTCTTGAATCTGAGATTTTGAATCCGTGGGTTCATTGATTGGAACAGAGAACTGTCCACATGGTGAACGCATGACTTTTGAAATCAGACCAGTTGCTTTTCCACGTATGTCAAAATAGCGCGCTTCACGAAAATTAAAAACATGTTCGTAAAAATCACACCACTTTTGCATTTCACCAACAGGAACATTATTGGTAAAATGATCAACAATATTTAAATCACCTTGGGGGCGAATGTACGGATCACTTAATTTGAACTGCCCTTGGTATAAATTCACATAATTTTTTTCATCGATAAAATAAATCAGTGAATTTCCAATCCCATAAACTGCTAGAAACGGAGTGGCCCCGCGCGATTGCGGACCGCCATCATAGGCTTTGGCACCGCGCTTTATAGCTGCTTCAAAAGCTTTGGTCGCATCACCCACACGAAAACCTGTGGCACAAACAGATGGGCCATGATTGGTGTAAAACTGATTTGCAAAGGTTCCTGGTTCGCAGTTTAAAATAAAATTGATATCACCTTGGCGGTATAATTTTATTTTTTTGCCAGCAATTTCAGCCAACAAGGTGAAACCTAATTTCGTAAAAAGATTTTCAAAGTAAACGGCATCAGGGCCTGAGTATTCCAAAAAATCAACGCCGTTCAGCCCCAGCGGATTTTGTTCGGTTATAAGTCCTGCATTCCAATTGATTGTTGTACTGGCCATGGTCTTTATTTCTCCTGGTGATGAAAACAAACTAACAATCCCCACGGGCCAGGTCAAAATGAATACTAAAAAATAGCCACAAGATTTTGATAAAATTTTTGCACAGCAGGATCGACAATGAACGATCGCTGGCTCCAGCGAACAATGTGCAACCCCGAGGGCTCTCGTAAGCGCGATAAGGCAACATAGGCATGGCCTGGTTCCCACAAAGAGCCCAAATCACACCACAGTTCATCTAATGTGGCTCCTTGGGATTTATGAATTGTTGTGGCGTACGCCAAATTCAGCGGATACTGAATGACGCTGGCTTTCACATTTCCATCCGCATCTAAAAGTGAAAATGATATTTTTTCGACTTTAATTTCACGACCCGTATCTTTGCGTACAATCAAATGGTCGGATTCATGATGCACCAGTGTGCCCCGGGTGCCATTGACATATTTTTTTTGGGGATCATTTTTTAAAAACAAAACACGACAACCCACTTTTAATTTTAACTGAGCCGGAACCGGAGCTGATTTTCCTAAAATATCGATAAATCGCTGTTCACCAATGTAAATCGAATCGATAATATATTCTGTTTCAGAAATCTCTGATAATTTTTTTTGATTGTAATTTTCAGATAAATCCCTGCGGGGAAATAAGCGAGTTCCCGGATGATCTTCGTCATGATCCTGAGTGTGCTCTTCTAAAAAGTTTTTGACCAAAGCTGTTACTTTTCCATCACGCACATCTGATAAAACTTTTAAAAACTGATCATCTTGAATGCGTTGGTTGAAATGCAAACTGCAGTTCTGAAAATCTGTTCGTGCCCAAGCGTCCGTTAAAAAGCACCAGTCTCGTTTTTGTCCAGTTTTAGTTACGGGTGGCAATTGACCAAAATCACCTACTGCGATGATGCGCATTCCACCCCAAGGCAAAGTTGATTCTTTTGCGTGCTGGGCTAGTTGCTCGGCTAACCTAAACGCTTCTCCGGGAATCATAGAAATTTCATCAATGATTACGCCTTCAACTTGGCGAATTCGCTTCATTGTTCGGGAATCATTCATGACTCGTTGAAAAGTGGCTGAAGCCCCGCCTTCCATAATTCCTAGTCCAAAAAAACTGTGAAAAGTTCTTCCGCCTAACAGCACGGCTGCAGCACCTGTACTGGCTAAGATTGGCATCTGCTTCGGATCAATTTTTTGCATGAATTCTTTGATGACATAACTTTTTCCCGAGCCTGCTCCGCCCGTTAAAAAAATATTTTCGCCCGAGTTGCACAGGTCTAAAGCCAACTGTTGCTCTTTTGAAAGTGAACTTTCTGTACCCTTATTTTCGATGCAAAACCCCCAAAACAGATTCTAGCACGACGATTTAACAAGCGGCAGCGCTGATACGTATTTATCGCGGCAAATTATGCGATAAATTCTTGCTGTCTTAGCTTTGATTCGTGTAATCTAATCAACCTATGAATTATGAAATGAAAACAAAAACACCGAATCCCAATTTCGAAACCATCTGCGACATAGAGCCCTCTGAAGTTTATGAAAATGCTAGCCGGTTTACTTTAATTGATGTTCGTGAAAATGATGAATTTAACGGCGAACTTGGCCATATTCAGACCTCTATATTGATCAACTTAAGCACAATTCCAGAAAAACTCAAATCGATCCTCCTTGATAAGCCTGTTATTTTTGTATGCAGATCAGGCGGGCGTAGTGCGCAGGCCTGTTCTTATGCTCATCAACAAGGTTTAAAAAATTCATTCAACATGCGTGGTGGTATGTTGTTATGGAATCGATTGCAGTTCCCCATCGTCAAAGAATTGAAGGATTAATTATGCGTCAAAGTAAAGTTTTCGTGAATCGCACTCTTAATTTAAAACGTATTAAATATATCGGTCTTGATATGGATCACACCTTGATTCGCTACAATACTGAAAATTTCGAGCGCTTATCCCATACAAAAATTATGGAAAAACTTGTTAGCCGAAAAAATTATCCTGAATCTATTAAAAAAATGCAGTTTGATTTTCAGTTTGCCTTACGTGGCTTGGTTGTTGATCGAAAAAAAGGGAATTTACTTAAATTAAATCGCTACACGGCTATTCGAAATAGTTTTCATGGCTTAAAACCTTTAGATTTCAAAACCCACCAAAAGGTTTATAAATCGACTTATATCGATTTAAGTAAAAATGATTATTTAGCTATTGATACCAGTTTTTCTTATTCTTTGGCCCATGCTTATTCTCAGTTGGTCGAACTTAAAGATTCTGACCCAAATTCAAAATTACCCGATTACACCCAAATGGCGGATGATGTTTTGGATGCTTTAGACGAAGCCCACCGCGACGGTTCACTCAAAGAAGAAGTCCGCAGAAATTTGGGCGATTATATCATTAAAGATGAAAGCGTTGTGCGTGGTCTCGAGAAATTTAAAAAGCATGGTAAAAAAATATTTGTTTTAACAAATTCTGATTTTTATTATTCAAAGTTACTTTTAGATTATGCGATTAACCCTTACTTAAAAGATCACAAATCTTGGGTTGATCTTTTTGAAATCGTAATTACTTTTGCGCAAAAGCCAAAATTTTTCTATGACGATCTTAAGTTCTTAAAAGTGAACCCAGAAGATGGCACCATGACCAATATGGATGAAAAACTAACTCCGGGTGTTTACCAAAGTGGTGGCGCCAGAAAATTTACTGCTGATCTGGGTCTAGACGGCGATGACATTTTATATATCGGAGACCATATTTACGGAGACATCCTGCGATTAAAAAAAGACTGCAACTGGCGAACCGCAATGATTATCGAAGAGCTTGAACACGAATTAGCGAACAACAAAATCGCAGAGCCCATCATGGATGAAATTGAATCTTTGATGCATAAAAAAGAACCGCTTGAAGATGAATTGACAGAATTAATGACTAAAAAAATTGAAAAAGAATCTCCTGTCGATGAAAAACGAAAAGATCAGTTACAAGACGATATCACTGCGATCGATACGGCTATCAGTCAGTTGATCAAAAAGCAACAGGCGTTGTACAATCCGAACTGGGGCCAGTTGATGCGTGCCGGGAACGAGGAAAGTTATTTTGCTTATCAAATGGAACGTTACGCTTGCGTCTATATGAGCAAAATAGGCGATTTATTTGAACTTTCTCCGCGCACTTATTTTAGGGCTCCGCGCCGACCGCTTAGTCACGAAGTTTAAAACATTACTGCTTTCGTAATAAAAGCATGTAATCGTTTTCTCCGCTTAAATCCATCAGACCTGACCACGGTTTTTTATTTTCTTTTTCGAATTTACGCCGAACAACGCGCGCTTTGTTCACCAAAGCGCAACCCCAATTAGAAGCTCCGGATTTGTCTTCGGTGTCGCAAGGAAATAAAATATTTTTTTCTTCTGCAGGATTAATAGCGAAATATCCAAATGATATCGTCATCGGATCAAGGTTGTATTTTTTATTTAAAATGTGCACGGGATTTTCTTTGATAAATGAATTTGTGTACAACGAGGCCGTCACCATCAAGTATCTTTTATTTTTTTGATTAAGGGTTGATAAAACATCACCAACAACAGTTAGATTTTCTTTCAAAAGAACATTTTGTGATGCTTTAAGCAAAAGCAAATCTGAATTTGATAGCCGAAGTTCCGAATCGATGATGACTTCATCAAAGGGACCATTTAATTTTTCAATTTCATTTTTCATCGCCAGCACCACAGCTAAATATTCATTCTTTTCGGGCTCGACACCCAACCAGAAAGATTTATTTTTTTGAATTTCTAAGTTTAATCGCTTCGAGATTGATTCTGCAATTTCTGTGGGTGTTGCAAAATAACTTAATTTGATTTTAGGCACGGTTTTTTGGGCCCCATCTAAAGAAACCGAAATAAAAATACCTAAAGCCACCACCGACGCTGCCACAACAAAATAAATAGGTTTCATAGCGATGTTCTAGCAGCTTGCATTTCATTTAAAAAGTGTTAATTTCTGATCTAGAGCAAATGCTCAAGATGGACTTGATCTGCAAGTATGATTTGCGACAGGTACCGAGGAAAAAATGAAGACTTCAAATGCAGAACTTCACCAACCAAAAATCGTTTTGCTTATTGGTTCAGGCCGTCTTGCAAAACACCTTCAGTATTGGAATTCACTTCTACCTACGCCAAATACAATTTTAACTTGGTGTCGGAACGAAGAGCCTCAAATCTTACAACATTATTTAAAGCAAACCAATTTGGTTTGGTTAGCTATTTCAGATTCAGCCCTTACTTCCTTTTTTGAACAGTATCTGCAAATTTATTCTGGATCAGTTGTTCATTTCAGCGGAGCCCTTTTTGATTCGCGCATGAAGTCGGCGCATCCCTTGATGACGTTTCCCTTTGAGCTTTTTTCACCGGAAATTTATTCAAAGATATTCTTTGCACTAACCGGTGCTTCAACTTTGGAAGAGGTGCTTCCTAATTTTTCCAATCCGGCTTTTCAACTGTCTGAAAAAGAGAAGCCTTTGTATCATGCGTTATGTGTTGTCGCAGGAAATTTTCCGCAACTGCTTTGGAATCAGGTTGAAGAAAAGCGAAGAGACTTAAAGATTCCTGAAGCGGCATTCAACCTTTATCTGCAGCAATCATTGAATAATTTTTTGAAATTAAAGGCAAAAGCCCTGACAGGCCCAATTGTTCGCCAGGATTTCAAAACGATAAGCTTAAATACAGCAGCCTTGGCACATACAAAATTACAGTCGATTTACACAGCATTTGTAAAGGAGTTTTCATCATGAATACTATTTTAGATTTTCAGAAAAAGAAATTAAATCAACAAAAGATCACGATGGTAACTGGCTACGATTTTACTTTTGCAAAAATAATTCAGAAAACAAATCTTGATTGTGTCTTAGTTGGTGATTCGCTAGCGCAAGTGATGCATGGTCATTCAACGACTTTAAAAGCCACGGCCCAAATGATGGCTTTGCACACTGCGGCTGTCGTACGCGGATTACCTAATAAATTTATCATTGCCGATATGCCTTTTTTATCTACGCGAAAAGGTTTAAAACACACCATGGATTGTGTAGACCTGGTTATGAAAGCAGGCGCCCAAGCTATAAAAATCGAGGGCGCTGACGGACATTTATCATTGATCAAACACATAACTGAATCGGGCATTCCCGTCATGGGTCACCTGGGGTTAACTCCGCAGTCCATTCACCAATTGGGTGGCCCAAAAATTCAAGGTAGAAAATCAGAACAAGCGACAAAAATATTAAATGATGCTGTAAGTTTAGAAAAAGCAGGATGCTTTTCAATAGTTTTGGAATGTGTTCCTTCAATTTTAGCTAAAGAAATTTCTGAAGTTTTAAAAATTCCAACCATTGGCATTGGTGCGGGATCCGACACCGATGGCCAGGTTTTGGTGCTACAAGATATGTTGGGAATGAACCCCGATTTTCATCCTAAATTTCTAAAGAAGTATTTGAACGGTTCTGAATTAATAATAAATGCTTTGAATAATTATGTTACAGACGTAACAACAAAAAATTTTCCCGCGGAAGCCCATGGCTATGAGTAATTTAAAAGTTTTTAATACTATTACGGAATTCAAAAATTTTAGAAAACAAATTCACCCAGAAATCGAATTGGGCTTTGTACCCACGATGGGCGCTTTGCATCAAGGGCATGCCAGTCTCTTAGAAAAATCAGCTGCCGATAATGATTTGACCGTTTTAAGTATTTTCGTGAATCCGACTCAGTTTAATGACCCAACAGATTTTTCAAAATATCCAAAGACCTGGGATGAAGATTTAAAAACAGCTGCGAACTCTGGAGCTGACATAGTTATTGCTCCGACAGCCGAAGAAATTTATTTTGATAAGTACAAGTACAAAGTCAGTGAAAGTGATTTTTCAAAAAAACTTTGCGGAGCTCATCGACCTGGACATTTTGATGGTGTGTTGACGGTGGTTTTGAAATTATTCATGTTGGTGCAACCCACCCGATCTTATTTTGGTGAAAAAGATTACCAGCAGCTGCAGTTGATAAAAGACATGGTTTCCAGTTTTTTTATTCCCGTGGAAATCATCAGCTGTCCAACCCTTCGAGAATCAAACGGCCTTGCGATGAGTTCCAGAAACACACGCTTATCTGATTCGGGACGCAGCAAAGCCGCATCACTTTTTAAATGCATTTCTGAAAATGTTTCCGTGTCAGAAGCTAAGAATAATTTACGATCTTTAGGCTTTGATGTGGATTATATCGAAGACTTTGATTCCAGACGTTTTGCAGCAGCTACTTTAGAAGGGATACGGTTAATTGATAATGTCCAAATTAAATAGAAATATATTACTGATTATGACGGGTTCAATTGCCTGCTACAAAGCGTGCGCCATCGTTTCATCACTTCATCAAAAAGGTTATACTGTCAAAACTGTGCTTTCACCCAGCAGTCTCAATTTTATCGGAGCTTCTACAATCGAAGGTTTAACTGGACAACCTGCGATCACCGAAATGTATGTGACGGGATCCGTCATGGATCATATTCAATTAGATCGATGGGCTGATTTAATTTTAGTGGCTCCGGCGACTGCAAATTATATTAATAAAATTGCGCATGGTTTAGGAGATGATTTATTAACGACATTATTTTTAGCGCATGATTTCAAAAAACCATTTCTGTTAGCTCCAGCAATGAACACCAAGATGTATTTGCATCCAACAACCCAAGAGTCTTTAAAAAAATTAAAATCTTATGGTATTCAAGTCTTGGAAACGGCTTCAGGCGTCTTAGCTTGTGGTGAAGTTGGCTATGGACGTTTACTTGATCCGCAGCAGATTGTTGGTGAAGTTGATAATAACTTCACCACAGCAAGCAATACCTTGGATCTGCAGTTAAAACCACTTCAACTGATAAATACTGGCAAAAAAGTTCTTATAACTGCGGGCGGCACGACCGAGCCCATCGATGATATTCGTTCAATCACGAACTCCAGCACTGGAAAAACAGCTGCATTTATTGCTGATCAGTTGATTGAATCTGGAATAGATGTACATTTCCTGCACGCTAAAAATTCGATTTTGCCATTGAATACCTGTGTCAATATTGAATTTGAAACTTTTCAGGATTTATCTGCTCAACTGAGCCAGATTTTAAAACAGAACACTTTCGATGCTGTAATTCATTTAGCCGCGGTCAGTGATTATTCCGTCGCAAAGCAATCTGGAAAAATTTCCAGTGATGCCGAAGAAATAGTTTTGAAACTAACAAAAAATAAAAAACTGATCGACGAAATAAAAGAACTGAATCCCCATCTTAAACTGATAGGTTTTAAATTAACTTCCACTGCAAGCCAAAGTCTTATTCAAGAAAAAGTTAAACAATTATTTGCTCGGGCTAATTGTGATTATGTTGTGCAAAATGATTGGACTGATATTCAAAAAAATAATCATCAATTTAAATTTTATAGTCCATCTATGGTTTTTCAACCTTTAAAAAATGTTCAAGAGTTATCTTTTAAATTATTTAAAACTATTACGGAGACTTTATGATTTTATCACTTGATGTTGGAAATACTCAAATTTATGGCGGTGTTTTTGACCAAGAAAAAATGCTGATTTCTTTTCGCCGAAATTCCAAACAAGGATCGTCTTCGGACGAAGTCGGTGTCTTTTTACGCATGGTTATTCGTGAAAATGGTATAGATCCAACTTTAATCACACAGATCGTTTTATGTTCTGTTGTCCCTGAAGTTATTTTTTCGCTGAAAGGGGCCTGCCAGAAATATTTTAATTTGACCCCGTTCATTCTGCAGGCTGGTGTTAAAACAGGGTTACGCATTAAATATCGAAATCCTCTGGAAGTCGGTGCTGATCGTATTGCCAATTCGATTGCAGCTACCCATTTGTATCCACAGAAAAATTTAATCTTAGTTGATTTAGGCACAGCAACGACCTTCTGTGCTGTTAGTAAAAATTCGGATTATCTAGGCGGCTCTATTATTGCTGGACTGAAATTAAACATGGAATCCTTAGAAGCAAAAACAGCCAAGCTGCCATCCGTAGAAATTATTTCTCGTTCAGAGGTTCTGGGTCTATCGACCGTAGAAAGTCTGCAATCAGGTTTATATTACGGCCAATTGGGGGCCATGCGCGAAATCATCACCCGCATGACCTCTGAATGTTTCAGTGGAGAAAAATCATTTGTTGTCGGCACGGGCGGGTTTTCAAGTCTATTTGAAAAAGAGAAAATATTTGATGCCATCATTCCGGATCTAGTTTTAAAAGGGAATCTAATTGCTTTACGACTCAACACGAACAGCAATAAAGTTCAGTTATCAGGAGCAGAAAAATGAAAATACAAATGATGTGTTCGAAAATTCACAGAGCCACTGTTACGAATGCCGACTTAACTTATGAAGGATCAGTTTCGATTGATAAAAATTTGATTCAAAAAGCTAATCTTTTAGTTAACCAAAAAGTAGATATTCTAAACTGTAACAATGGCGCCCGCTTTTCGACTTATGTCATCGAGGGCAAAAAGGGTGAAGTTTGTTTAAACGGCGCCGCAGCCAGGCATGTACAAAAAGCCGATACAATTATTATTGTTGCGTATGCGTCTATGGATATTCAGCAGGCTAAAACATTTAAACCCACTGTAGTTTTTGTCGACGGTAAAAATCGTTTTAAGGAAATTCGTAAAGAAATTCAAAAAGGTAAACAAAACGGATAAATAAAAAATTACAGTGCAAAGTCGTTGGCTGATTCGATCAGAATTTTCCACTTTTTCATGTAAAATTTGAATTCAATACGAGCTAACTTCATTTCCGCTTTCACAGCAGCCACTTTGGCTTTACGATTGCTGTTGTATTCCATTTTTAGTTGTTCAAATCGGACTTGGGACTGAATTACTTTTTCATAAACGGGCTCTAGCTTTTCATTGTAAAATTTGGAATTTACGAATTTTTCCGACTCAACTTGCAGTCGTGCTTTTAAAATATCAGAAAAATTAACGGTTTTTAATTTTCTGGCCAAACCAACTAAATGCGCCAACTGAATCGACCACTTAGTTGGATCCCAATGATACCAACGAATGCCGTTGCGATAATCGAACTGAAACTTGTGGTGAAAATTATGAAAGCCCTCACCATGCGTTAAAAAAGCGACGACCAAACTGTCTTTCGCAGTTTTTTCTGACGAGTACGGTGTTTTTCCGACTGTATGACTTAATGAGTTTACAAAAAAAGTAGATTGCTGGGTTAAAAAAATTCTTAGCCCACCACCAATAACTAATCCAAGAAATGCGTTACCTAGAAACCAACCCACACAGAGCGGCAAAACATAACCAACTGCAATAGCACTGATTAAGTAGTATTTATCTTGAAAAAAAACCAATTCATTTTTTTCTAAATCGGGTGCATTGATGGGTAAATTGACAGATTCGTTTTTCATCATCCAGCCAATATGCGCGTACCAGAAACCTTTGTTAATGGAATATGGGTCCTTATCCGTGTCCTCGAAACGATGATGAATGCGGTGATCACTTGACCACTTTAAACATGACCCTTGAAACGCTCCGGCGCTGATGAATAATAAAACAGCTTCTAACCAGGGATGAGCTTCGTAAGATTTGTGTGAATACAATCGGTGATAACCCATGGTGATACTTAAATTTGTCAGCACAGCAAACACGGATGCAAACAGGATATTCCAAACTAAATCAGATGAACTGTAATCTTTCGAAAAAATTAAATATAACACCAACAACGTTATGGAAATAACTGGGTTTAAAATCAGAAACAGCGTCACATGCCAACAAATAGCTTTTAATTTTATAGCCATAATAAAGGCTAACAAGTATGGGTCAAAAATTCACTCCTAAAAGTCAGACCCAGTGCGAAATTATCAAATTGAAGCAGGAAGTTTAACGGTAACATTAAATTAGCTTATCAGTTCGTTTCTGTACGGAATAACTGGATAGCATCCACAACTGCATTAGGTTTATAGGCCTGCATATCCTCATACCATTTAATTTGAGTCCAGCCTAAAGCCTGCAATTCTGACTGACTAACATCTCTGTTTTTGACTAAATCAAAAAAGTTTTTTACGTGCGCTAACTCTTTGGCCTTCATTTCAAATGAAGGCAAATGAAACTGAATGAATGCTAGCTTTTTATTTTTCATCGAAAAACTTTGTACGCCTTGGTTAACTAAGGACGCAAAATTTATTTCTTTTTCTTGATCACAGCCTTTGATCAGCAACAGCTTTTCTGAGTGCGTATAAAAGGGCTCCATTTTTATTTCTTTTAAACTAGGGCACGCAAAAAACACATGCTGCTGATTTTTAATAACGTCGAATGTTTTAAGTGGCAAAGCAAAGCGTGAAGGTAATATCCAAATTTGGTCTTGATCTTTTACCGCAAACTGCAAATGGGGGTTTTGTTCAGAAACTTTTGCTAAAGTTTGAAAAAGTTTTGAGCTTGTGGACAAAGTGTCAGGATATTCAAAAAGATAATCGAAGTAGGCCTCAGCAAAGGAATCGTTGACGCCGGCCTGTTGCAAATTCAAAGTCATCCGCGAATAAAACTCTCGGTATTCTTTACGGTTTTGCATAAATTTCGATGAATTCATCTTATCCGTCATATTTTTTATATTCCTCATTCCCTGCTTCAGGGGATGAGAATCTGACAAAATCATTTGAATCGCTTTTTCAGAACTTAGTTCCTGAGTATTTAAATAATCATCAAAAGAATTTATAAGCGTAAGCTGATCCCGAAATGTTAACTCGGAATAAGCCTTAATCCAAACAGAGGTCATTAAGGGTCTTATACTTAAGTTGTTAATCATTTCTTCGCTGAGGGAATTTTCTGTTTGAATCTGACCACAAGGCCAATAATGTTCTGACAGTTTCCAAGGTGAATCACAATAACCCTCTTTGGATTTCAAAACCTGAGGCCAACGTGAATTGCCTAATTTTGTTTTTACTTTAAGTAATGGATCTTCAATTTCAAGCGCTCCGCTGTATGCATAATACAAAAAATCCGTAGCCACTTCTTGAAATAAACTTTGTTGAATTTTTGAGTGTGATCTTTCTATTAACCAGATTTTTATTAGAGCCCGTTCAAAGTGACCTTGGGCTTCGAACAACTGAGAGCCAATCATGATTTTACTGAAATCGTGACTCTGGCTAATTTTGAAAAGCATTGGCCTGGTTTCATCAAGCACAATCTGAATCCGCGATTTGAAGGGTTGCAGTCTATTTAAAAAGGCGACAACGGATTCCGTCCGTTTTTCGATGGAAGCTTTTTTAAGATCAAAGTATTTGGAATAAGGTACCGTCACTCGCGCCGAACATCGGTAAACTGTTTCTGTTTTGTTGGATGAAACTCTGTCAAACTTTTCGACAACATTGGAATCCATACAAATCGGTTTCGCCGAATACAAAAGCATACCTATTGTGATTACATACAGCACAGATGCTGCGGCCCACTGCCAACGTTCTGACTTCATAAGCAGAGACAAAGCAAATTGAAGGCCCAGTTATTTTAATTCGGGTTATTTGACTTCGGAAGTACAGGTTTCAGTAAACCGACTCGGCCAACTTTTGAAGGCAGCTGATGATTCATCAGTGGCTGTAACCATTGATGCGTCTGAATAAGTTTATTCAAATTTAAACCTGTTTTTACACCTAAACCATCAAACATATATATAACGTCTTCGGTGGCCACGTTGCCAGACGCCCCCGGAGCATAGGGACAGCCGCCCAGGCCGCCCAGGCTTGTATCAAAAGTACGAACGCCCAGTTCAAAAGATGCCAAAATATTTGCAAGCGCTAACCCGCGAGTATCATGAAAATGACCAGCTAACTTTTTTAATTGAATTTTTTTACTTAATTTTTTGAACAGTGATTTAATTTGCCCAGGATGAGCAACGCCAATTGTATCACCGATAGAAATTTCATAAACTCCCATTTGCTGCATACGATCTGCTAATTGGACCACTTTAGTTTCTGAAACTTCACCCTCGAAAGGACACCCAAAGCATGTCGATAAGTATCCTCTGACTTTAAGTTTATTTTTTTTTGCAAGTTTCATGACAGCTTCAAATCGTTGAAAACTTTCTTCAATAGAACAGTTAATATTTTTTTTGGAAAACGTTTCTGAACAAGCAGCAAAGACCGCAACTTCTTTTAGACCTGCAGCAACAGCTTGCTGCATTCCTTTTTCATTCGGAACTAATACTCCGGCTGAAAACTGAGCATTAAAAAAACGGCTTTGTTGATAATTTTTTGTTAATTCAGCGGTCACCGACATCTGTGGTACCCAATCAGGAGACACAAAAGCTCCTAATTCAAAATTTTTAACGCCTGCATCAATTAACTTTTCTAGAAGTGCTAGTCTTTGTTTAACTGTTAATTGCGTGCTTTCGTTTTGTAAACCATCACGCAACCCAACTTCCACGATTTTAACTTCATTTTTCATAAAATAATCTCGGGCTTAAGCTCGATCAAACATGATCCAAGAATCACTTGGTCACCCACTTTGACATTTAATTTTTCAACAGTTGTTTTAAGATCTGATTTCAAAGTGTATTCCATTTTCATGGCTTCCATGACCAGTAACGGCTGGGATTTTTCGACCAAGGCGCCGATATTTACAAATATTTTTGTAATTTTTCCGGGCATGGGTGCCATAATTAAATGTGAATTCTTTGCCAACGCTTTCTTATTTCTGTTTTTTGAAGTTGAGCTCAGGTCCATTAAATCAAAACAATATGTTTCTAGACCGACCCGACACCAAAATTTTTGATCGATAACCTGGGCTAATATTTTTTTCTCGGTTCCATCAATATTGACGACGATTGGCACTGAAGGATTCATCATATTAATCTCCAAGGGGAATTCCATGGTGATTGGTTTTCAACTGAAATAGAAGAAGCCGAACTATTACCTAATTCCAGAAACTTTTTATAAGCCTTTGCTGGCCAATCGGTGGGCTCGGTTTTTGACGTAATGCCTTCGGCAAAATAATTTTCAATAAAACCTGTGGTCATCGAAGCATTTTGAAATTCAGGATGATTTAGTATTTCAATTAAATAAGGGATATTTGTATGCACGCCAAAAACAATGCTATCCTTTAAGGTGCAAATCATTTTTTGTACAGCCCGAGCCCTGGTTTCATCCCAGACGATTACTTTGGCGATCATGGGATCATAGTGGGCCGTGATGGTATCACCTGCATCAAAGCCAAATTCAAAACGCCTTCTAGGGCCGTCAGGCCACACTAAAGTTCCAATTTTTCCAGTGGAAGGTAGGCCACTTTTATAGGGATCTTCTGCATAAACGCGACATTCAATGGAATGTCCCTTAGGAATACGGATATCTTTGGAATTGAAAATAAATTTTTCTGCAGCCGTTAAGATTTGCATCTTTACTAAATCAATACCCATAACTTCTTCGGTTACCGGATGTTCGACTTGTAATCGGGTATTAACTTCCAATAAGTAGAATTTATTATCTTGCAGTAAGAATTCTACGGTTCCTGCATTTTTATATTTTCCCAAGGTCGCAATTAGGCAAGCCACTTCGGCCATTTGCCTGCGCAATTCATCGGTTAATGACGGAGATGTGGCCTCTTCGATAATTTTTTGATGTCGACGTTGCACGGAACATTCACGATCAAAAAAATGTTGAATGTAGCCTGTACAGTCGCCAAAAATTTGAAATTCAATATGTTTGGCACGGTCTAAATATTTTTCTAAGAAAACTTTGGCAGAGCCAAAAGCTGATTGGGATTCCCGCTGTGCCGATTCAATTAATTCTTTAGCTTCATCGAATGTCTGAATCAATTTCATACCACGGCCGCCACCGCCTGCAGCTGCTTTGACAATGACAGGCAGTCCAATTTTCTCAACTTCAGCCAATAAGGTTGGAATTGATTGATCATCACCTTCGTAGCCTGGAATCAGTGGTAAGCCTGCGCTTTTGGCTAAGTTTTTAAAGCGTATTTTATCCCCCAGCAGACGAATTGATTCTGCCGAAGGCCCGATGAATTTAAGACCTGATTTTTCACAAGCCTGTGCGAAGTCTGCATTTTCCGACAAAAAACCAAAACCGGGGTGAATTGCGTCGGCCCCGCCCGCAATCGCGCCATCAATGTTGGCAGTGATATTTAAATAGCTTTCAGATGTTGCTGCTGGACCGATACAAATTGTTCGAGTTGCTAACCGATACGCTCTGGAATTGATATCTGCGTCGGAATGAAGCAACACAGTCTCGATGCCAAGTTCGGCGCACGCATGAATTATGCGGACTGCCACTTCTCCGCGATTAGCAATTGCAACTCGGTGAATTGTTTTCATATTTTTTTATAAACTTGTTTTAATTAGATGTCACTTTCTGTAAAATAAACATATGAAGATTGGACTTTATTTAGATCCTATTTCGATGCAAATCTTAAAAAATGGCTTATTTGTCAGTTGCGAGCCTAAAGATCGTATCGATAAAATATCCCCAGGCCTGATTGACGAACGTGTTGCCGAAGTGGGTCATACCTATTTGGTTTGTGACATGAAAAAAGAAGAGTTAGGAAAAGCCAAATTGGTCGAGGCATTCATGACGACTTTTGGTGACCCCAGCCCACGCCTGTTAAAATTAATTGGTTTTGAAGATAATTTAACACGCTTTCACAGCGAATACTCAGCACTTTATAAAAAACAATTCCCCGATGAAGATCTTATTGAAGAAACTGAATTATTCGTCACTGTATATACACCTGTGCGTGATAGCTAAATTTAAAGTTTATTTTTTCTGAATAAATTTTTGCAGAAAATTTTGCCCCTCGGCACTGACACGTCTTTCAGAAATAACTTGAGTCGTTTTTGTTTTTTGCTGATCCCAACTGGCAGTAGGCAGCTGGTTCAACAATTTTTTAGTTTCACACATGGCCTGAAGTCCGTTTTGATTAAATGCTTTTATACTATTTTCAAAGTCAAAGAAGCCATTAAATACCGTGTGCACCAGGCCGATTGATTTTGCTTTTTCTGTATTGAAAACTTCCGCAGACAGCATCAGCGGACGAATAAAAGCATCTGGTATTTTTTTTAATAAAAAGCTTGAAATCACTGCAGGGGCTAAACCAAGTTTGACTTCGCTGAAACAGAACTGGGTTTTTTCTTCTGCGAAAACATAATCACAACAAGCGACTAAGCCCAAAGCACCACCGTAAACGGCGCCCTGTAACACGCCCAGAATAGGCCTTTCACAAACACGAACAGCTTCAAACATGTTCCAAAGTTTTGCTGAATCATTTAGATTTTCTTCCAGATTGTATTTGACCATTTCTTTCATCCAATGAAGGTCGGCACCTGCACAAAATACGCTGCCTTCGCCAGACAGAATGACAGCTTTAATATTTTTCTCATTATTTAATTGCTGAAATATTTCAGTGATCTCAGCAATCATATCTGGATGAAATGCATTTTTTACTTCAGGTCTATTTAACTTTACAATTTTATAATCATTTAGCTGTTCTATTTTTATGAACTTCATATCACATCCTAAACACGCCCTGCTGTCGCGGGCCCCAATCTTTATTTAAACTGGCTGAAATTCCTAAAGCTAAAACACGGCGGGTATCTTTAGGATCAATAATACCGTCATCCCAAATACGGGCCGTCGCATAATAAGCCGAACTTTCGTTTTCAAATTTATCCAGCGTGGGTTTTTTAAATTCGGCTTGCTCTGCTGCAGTTAGAGTTTGCCCTTTACTGGCTAACTGATCCATTTTTACTGTCAACAATACGTTAGCGGCTTGTTCTCCACCCATGACACTGATGCGAGCGTTCGGCCACATCCACATTTGACGTGGTTGGTAAGCACGACCGCACATTCCATAATTTCCAGCACCATAGGATCCACCAATCACCACAGTAAATTTTGGAACGCGGGCGTTCGAAACGGCCATCACCATTTTAGCTCCATGTTTGGCAATGCCTTCATGTTCATATTTTTTTCCAACCATAAAACCAGTAATATTTTGTAAAAAAACTAAAGGCACTTCACGCTGTTCACACAGCTGTATAAAATGTGCCGCTTTTTGAGCGCTTTCACTGAATAATACTCCATTGTTAGCAATAATTCCAACAGGCATTCCCCACACATGAGCAAACCCTGTGACTAAAGTTTTTCCAAATAAGGATTTAAATTCATGAAACTTTGATCCATCAACAATACGTGAGATAATTTCTCGGATATCAAAAGAAATGCGCGAGTCTGCTGGCAGAACACCATAAATGTCATCGGCAGAATACAGAGGTTCTTCGACGGGCTGAATTTTTAGCTGCACTGTTTTACGTTTATTTAAATGTTTAACGATTGACCGGGTAATTTCTAAAGCGTGATTATCATCTTCAGCGTAATGATCCGTAACACCCGAGATTTCACAGTGAGTCGTGGCTCCACCTAAATCTTGCGCGTCTACAATTTCACCGGTGGCCGCACGAACTAGTGGCGGCCCGCCTAAAAATATGGTGCCTGTGTCTTTAACAATAATATTTTCATCACTCATCGAAGGAACGTAGGCACCGCCTGCCGTGCAAGAACCCATCACCGCTGAAATCTGTGATATTCCCATAGCACTCATGCGCGCTTGATTATAAAAAATTCGACCAAAGTGATCCCGGTCTGCGAAGACTTCGGATTGTAGAGGTAAGTAAGCTCCACCACTGTCGACAAGGTAAATACAAGGTAGGCCATTTTCCATGGCAATTTCTTGAGCTCTTAAATGTTTTTTTGCCGTTATCGGAAAATAAGTTCCACCCTTTACAGTCGCGTCGTTAGCGACAATGATGCATTCTGTGTTCTCAATCACACCGATTCCGGTAACCACTCCGCCACCGGGCGCCTGACTGTCATACATGTCTGTCGCGGCTAAAGTGGAAAATTCTAAAAATGCAGTCCCGGGATCTAACAAACCATCTATGCGTTCCCGCGCAGTTAACTTTCCCCGCGCTTTATGTTTTTTCAAGGCCTCTTCACCGCCACCTAATTTTGCAAGTTCAATTTTTTGCCGCAACTGATTAACTTGGAATGTTAAGGCAGCCTTATTTTTTTTAAAATCGGATGAATTGGTATCGATTTGCGTTGGTATAATCATTTTAAACCTTTGTCGTTAGCAAATGAATTGCTGTGCAGTTCAACTTTAGTTCGACTGTGTCTATTTTTTTTGAATTTTCGAGTTCAAGCAAAATAATAAGATGCAACAGGGTGTTTTTATTTTGCTGAAGTTCCGAAAAAAAATTATCTAGCTCGAGATTGTTTACTTCTAATTTAAGTTTTAAGTTTCCCGTCCATTTTTGTTTTTTTAGAATTTTTATTTCACTGGAATCAATTTGATAGAAATTGTCGGACAAGTGTCGGTTTATAAATATTTTTGCAAGTTCAAGCGAAGCATTCAAAATTAAACCTTGATGCAATTCATGATTGGCATCCAAGTTGGCAGAGGTTGCAGGAATATGGGCTTTCATTTCAAAATCAGAAACCTGCACCATGCGAAAGCCAGTCCCCAATAACTCAGGCGATAACCAGCCTAACGTATAGCTTAATGCAGGCCGAATCAATTCAGGGCTTTTAATCTGAGCCCAGGTTTTAAATTCTTTTAACTTTTGCTTATAAGACTGCATGGATTTAACCCCGCTAAACGAACGTAAGTTCTTGTTAATTTAACGCTAGCATGCTGAACTTATCTTGTCACATCACGTGGTCTGATTCAGACAACGTGGTTAGTCAGGAGATATTACATGATGAAGTTAATCAGTTTTTTTATCTTTATTGCCGCTTTTGTCTGGACGTGGAGTTTACTTACCACCAAAAGCACAATCGGAATTGATGTGCATGCTGGAATTCAAAGCAAGTTGGCTGTAATGATTGAAGACGCTATCAAGGCAAAAAGACCCAACTCGACAAACTTTGAACTGAATAAAATCTACACTGAAAAAATTGATGATAATAAAATTAAGGCCTACTTCACCTACAAATATAATGATTCCTTAGAAGATCAAGAAAAATCACAGCAAACAATTTCCGGACAAGCCATTTTGAATCGCAGTCTTTCTGAAGACCCGAATATTCAAAAATGGATTATTCAATCGGTAAAAACAGACACAAATGCGATTGAATTCAAAGAAGGCCTAGTTATTAGTTCCGATGAAAATGCACCGGTAAAACCGGCTGATAGCGCACCTGAAAAAACGACTCAGTAAATGTCCGAAAAATTTCTTTCAGTCAGCGAAAACGGAGAAATTTTTTTAGATCCCGAATCTGATGAAGCTGTTCGAAATACGATTGATATTATTGAAATTCAGCAAAATCTAAAATTAACGGAAAAATTTTTACTAACCACTGAATTTCAAGACGAAACTTACATCGTTGAATCTTTTGATCATCCTTTGCAAATCATGGCGATCGAATTTAAAGATGCTAAAATTTATTTACAAACAACCGCAAATAATCTTTTTTTAGCAAGCCCCGCGGATTGGTCACTGGATCCGTGGGATCGCTTTAATGGTTTAACAACCAGCGGAGCCCCGTTTGTACTGACTGAAAAAGCCCAAGAACAGTTATTCGATTTATGTGATTCGTTTGATGATGAAGGCTTTGTTGCACAAAATAAATATGTGCCGACTCCGCCTTATTATATTGATACACCTAAAATCGAAACTCCAAATTATTGGTCCGATGTTTATGCTAAAGAGGGCACTCCCCGTTGGGATTTGGCGGCACCGTCACCCGTGCTGGTGGATATGCTGCCGCGGCTAAAACTACCTAAATCTAGAATTTTGGTTTTAGGCTGCGGCGAAGGGCACGATGCCGCTTTGTTTGCAGAAGCCGGCCACGTGGTAACAGCTGTAGATTTTTCTAAAGAAGGTTTAAAAAAAGGAAAAGAAAAATACGGTCATTTATCAAATTTAATTTTTCATGAAGCCAATATTTTTGATTTACCAACCGACTGGAATTATTCTTTTGATTTAGTCGTTGAACATACCTGTTATTGTGCCGTTCCACCCGATCAACGCAGTGAAATGGTAAGGCTGTGGCGACGTATGCTGCACGAACAGGGTCAAATCATGGCTGTTTTTTTTGTAATGGAAAAACGCATGGGCCCACCCTATGGCACCACCGAATGGGAAGTCCGTAAACAGTTAGAAAAATATTTTCATTTTTTATTCTGGAGCCGCTGGCGACTATCGATTGAAAGCCGCCAGGGTCGTGAACTTTTTGTATTAGCTAAGAAAAAAAAATAAATTACATCGAAAATTGTTCATCAGCAAATGTAGCAGCACCTGTAAAACCAACTCCGCTATGAGCCGCTGAATCCATAAACCACGTTGTTGAATTGGCTGGTTTGAAAAACAGATCCATGCGACCAGCTGGTGATAAAAACGCCGGCGAACCACCGCAAGACGAAGTCACCGCGGATCCAGATGATAAAATACAAGATGTTGTACCAACCTGAGGACCGGTGAAAGTCGCAGTAATATCACCCGAACCCATGGCAGCAGGTGATACACTTTTCGTCCAAATTTTCCCATAAAGACCCGATGATAAATTTCCACTTGCTGTAATAAGACTTAACTGATTTGTTTGCGTTGAACCCATGCTGTCCCCGCCATCAGAAATAATTGCAGTCATGTTACTTACGCTGCTGATATCTCCGTTAGAAAAAGATATGTCTGTGCTTAATCTTGTGTGCCGAGCAAATCCACATGATGAAGACGGTGGATCCCCCGCATTCGTAGAACCACAAACTGGGTCAACTGTACTGCTTCGGATACGATTTAATCTGGATTCATACCACAAGTGACGAGTAGCTACAGCACCACCAGAAATTTTTCCAGCTGTGTACTCTACCCCTGTTCCTTGCATCATGGTTCCTGTGCCATAGGTTGCAAATTCAAAATTACCACTTTGTACTGGGTCCCCAGATACAGCGGGATCAAATTTAGCGACCACAATAAATTTTAATAAATTAGCTGTGTTGCTGGCGATGCGGACGCCGTGTGAATAATAACCGTTAGCACCAATTTCAGAAAAAGTGGGAATCAAAGCAGAAGTGACAAGCGCTCCGCCAGCGATGGTTAAGGTGACCGACGACTGACCCGATGTTCCAGTCATGCCATTAATTTGTGACTGTGTGGCACAACTTAAATCTAATGTTATGCCATTAATCGGAACGGCAACATTATCAAAGGCCAAGCTGCCGATTTGTTTTTCGACGGCACAAATGACAGTTTTCATAAGTTTCACTGAACCAGAAACACTTTCAGGCCCAGAAGTATCGGCCGCTAAAGTGCAATAAAGTTTTTGCAAGGCGTACTTAACATCACTTTGACTGTATCTTTCATTTTGATCCACCACACCATCTACGACTCCACCGTTGTATCCGTCCGACCCAGGATCGGCGTAAGCCGTGCATTTGGTCGCGGCTGACATACTACTTACACTGCGTGATCCGACTGAAAAAGATCCGTTACCACCCAATGCTCCGCCAACATTTTGGATTGTAGATATCGAGCTGCCTAAGCCGGTCGACATTTTTCCGGCCGTTGTTAAACGTTCGCTGCCTGAACCATTACTTGATGAACTGCAATTTGTAACGACTAACGAAAAGGCAATAAGACTTGCGACAACTGAAACTTTCTTCATTGAAAAATCCTCCACTGATTTTTATTTTTACTTTTATTTTTTAAACAGTGCTTAGTGTAGGATGATTATTTTTTCAGGCAAGGCTGGGACAAAGATACCCGATCTACGTCAGGAAATTTGTTAAGATCAGATCAAAAAAAGATGGGAGGGTTTTACTGTAAGCCGAGTTCTGTTACCTACCATTGTTCCCACATTCCGCTGGTAAGTTGGTAATCATTCCTCTAGATCATTCATTACTGAATGATTCAAGCGATCTGACCCGGAAGTCTTCGGCGAGCCGCCGTTAAATCTACAAAAATTTTTTTGCAAAAACTGTTGTGGATTGCGCTTCCCTATTTGATCTTGCTTCGCACAGAGTTTGGCTGTTTTCACTCCACCGACTCCCCTGATTTCTCCCGTTCCCGAAATCAAGATCACTGCCTTGGATATTCTTTCTGTTCCACTGTTCCTAACCTTACGGCCGAGGGGAGTTACCCCATGTGCTGCTCTTTGAAGCTCGGACTTTCCTCTCCTGAATATATTTCTACACTCAGCAGCGATTACCCGTAAAACCCTGCTAAAACTTGTAGCAAAGAACATTATGATTCACAACCCTAGAATTAGATTCTTTCTTGATAAATATTTGATCGGGAATTAAGTTGATAACTGACTGAAATTACAGGAGCTCTTATGAAAGTTGTTTTAGCATTATTTGTATTTTTTTTAGCCGCAGGACTGACATTTAAATCAATTGCCGAAGAACATCAGGTTGTGAACCACAAAATACAGCATGGTGGTGGCCATAGCGAATTATCTGACCGCATGAATTCACTATTTCCTGAGAAACAAAAAAATCCAGCAGTCAGTGCTCGGCCAGAGCAAACAACGCTAGCAGAACCAAAATTTTTAGCAAAAGTTCCAGCCGGCACTGTTCAATTAAAATGGTCAGAAACGGCCGGAGCTACTAATTACCATGTGCAAGTTGCAACCGATCCCAATTTTAAATGGCTAGTTATCAATGACCACTGGATAAAAACAAATTCATTTGATTTTATCGCAGCTGAAGCTGGAAAACGTTATTTCTGGCGTGTGGCTTCTGTAAAAAATGACAATATTTCAATGTACACTAAATCACTGTTTGTTAGTTCTGCATTTGATTCCAAATAAAATTTTCTAAGGAGATTTTTCATGAGCCGCATCGATAATCAAGTTATTCAAGAGCAACTGAATTGGCGTTATGCCTGCAAAAAATTTGATGCCACAAAAAAAATTCGTGAAAGCGATTGGGCTATTTTAGCTGAATCATTGCGCTTATCAGCTTCGTCTTATGGCTTACAACCTTGGAAGTTTTTTGTTGTGCAAGATCCGGCAATTCGTCAGCAACTTTTACCATTATCTTGGGGGCAAACTCCGGTTACAGAAGCATCTCATTTTATTGTTTTAGCTTTTAAAGAAAAAATGGATCAAGCCCACATCGAAAAGTTTATTCAGCACACAGCAAAAACTCGTGGTGGAGATCCGGCGGCTCTTGATGGTTACAAACAGATGATGATGGGTGACTTAGTTACCGGTGCCCGTGCAGAAGAAATTGATAGCTGGGCCCAACGCCAGACTTATATTGCGATGGGTTCTTTTTTAACTACTGCAGCACTTATGGAAATCGATACCCTACCTATGGAAGGTTTAGATCCGGCAGCTTATGACAAAGTTTTAAACCTTGAAGGCACAGGTTACAAAACTGTTGCAGCCATCGCAGCCGGTTACAGATCTGCCGATGATAAATATCAGTTTGCTAAAAAAGTGCGTTTTGAATCCAAGGACGTTATTTACTACAAGTAAGATGTTTAGTTTGTAAGTCACAAGTTTATCCACAACAAATTCACATAAAAAATAAAAAAAGGAGATACTACCAGTAGTATCTCCTTTTTTTATTCAGAAATTAAAACTTTTCCACATAAAAAATGTTGGTAAGTCTGGCGCGCGTCTGAAAACAAATAAGTTGAAAAATTCATGATTAACAATAATCTATGAAAACAAATGAGTTTACTAAGCCCCACCCTTGAAGCGTTTTGGGCCGTTGTCCGCAAGGGCACAGTCCAAGACGCTTCAAAAATTTTGGGATTGACTCAAACCGGAGTCACCCAACGGATCAGATCGCTAGAAAAACAGTTGGCTACAACTTTATTTAAACGATCAAGGAAAGGCATGCAGTTAACCGCAGAGGGGGAAGCCCTTTTGCACTTTGTAAAAAGTAGTTCTGAAATTGAGGGAATGGCCCTTTCAAAGATTCAAAGGGCAGCAAAAGATAGCATCATCGAAGTTAGCATCTGTGGACCATCAAGTATTTTGCGATCTCGGGTCATTCCCATCTTAAATTCCACTTTAAAAGAATTTCCACGTCTTCGTTTCAAATATGATTTATCCGATCTTGACAGCACGGCCGATAAATTAAAGACTGGAATTACTGATTTTGCAATTCTACAGCATCATCATGTGACCCGCGAAATGGATTCAAAACACTTAATGGCCGAAAGATATTGTCTTTATGGTCCTGCCTCATGGAAGAGGCGCTTATTTTCTGAAATCTTAACCTCCGAGACAATTATAGATTTTAACTCCCAAGATCAAATGACTTTTAACTTACTGGAAAAATATAAATTAAAAGCTAAGGCCCGCCAGGAACGTCATTATGTGAATAATACAGATGCCTTAGCTTCGATGATATCAGCCGGCATCGGGTACTCGGCTTTAGCAGAACAATTTGCAGAACCATTAGTAAAAAAAAATCAGCTGGTAAAACTGTCTGCAAAATATTTTTATGATTTTAAATGGGCGCTAGCTTGGTACCCACGGCACGAAATGCCTAGCTACTTCCGCAGTATCGTAGACAGTTTACATTAACGCTTTTTGCAATACGCCAGTGAATGCTCTTTCCAAGAAGCTGTGCAATAGTCTTTCCAGACGCCCTCATCATAAAAAGAGTAGGCGTAAAACCAAGTTACTTTTTTAACAATGCTAGTAATAATAACCTGATCAGGCATTTCTGAGGGTTCGTTATCGTCGACGTGCACACACCAGCCGTAAGCGCGCATTTGCGCAGAACTTAAAACTTCTAAAGCTTGATCACCAACTGGCGAATCATAGATTTGTGATATTCCCTGAGCGCTACCCCGAAATGGTATTTCGTTTTCAACAAACATTTTAACCGTCAAATCGCCTAAGCTTATCTTTTTCTCATCGGGTATTTTAACCGCTGTAGAAAAGACGGACCCCGAATGACACGCACCAACCACATCGAACTGCAAAGCTTGGACATCTTGAATAAAAATAATTACTGCAATTAAAACTGCAAATTTATTTTTAATCACTGACCCAACTCATAATGTAAATTGATATCCGTATTTTTTTGTTTCAAAAGTCGTTCAACTTCGGCTTTACTGGTTTTTACACCTGGATAATCCAACCCATAACATTCAACTTTAAGTCCCTGCTCGGTTTCAAAAACAAACATCTGCAAACCACCATTGTCAGAATTCTGTGGTGGATAAACCCGTGCAGCCGTTAACAGCACCTGCTGCCCTGGGCTGTACGAAACATCACTTGCCGTCAAGTTGCTGACCAAGCACTGGTCGCCAATGCGCGAATCAACAGAGCCTGCTTCGATGGTTTGATTCGCTAGTGGAGATGCATCAAAAAATAAACTGGCACCTGCAACAATAAGGCTCTCAGCATGCTGTGCGAATTCGTAGTTATACAGTCTGGTTGACTGGCAAAGATCACGAATAATTTCTCGCGAATAGGTTTTTATCTGAGATGTTTTTGTTTTATCATCAACAATTTTTCGTTGGCATTCGTTGGCTTGATGGTAATTCATCAGCGCTTCGCATGATTTTGTTGCCGTGGCCGCAGAGCTAATTGCATTTGATTCGTATTTCCAGTTCGCCTGCGAGCCAAGTTTTGCAATATTTTTGTTAGCTTGATCAAGGGCGGCTTTCCACGTTTTAATTTTTTCAAATTCATCGACCGAGCATTGGCGCAATCCATTAATTGAATTGTCCGGAACCGGATCTATTACAACAGGTGGTTGTTCGTTAGGTGCAGTAACCGGTGGCTGAGGTGTGGGCACAACCGGCGGCTTTACGGGCACTGGTGGTGCTTTTACGATGTTGTTTGGATCGGGGCGTAAATTGAATTTAGTCAGATATTGGTTCGGCAAATCGCAACGTTCGGTGATTCGGAAAGCATCGTAACCTTTAACGGTGGGCTTCGTTGGCGTGATAATGTTTGCTGTGGTTTTCTTGCAGGGCTTTAACGAATGGTAGTAAGTCAACGCATCACACTGATTAATCACTTCCGTTGCGGTTTTAATAACGTTTGCATCTTTTTTCCATTTTGCAGAATTACCTAAATCATTAATCGAGGAAACGGCACTGGCCAAAGAGTCGCTCCAGCGAACCAATTTGCTGAATTCTTCTTGAGTGCACTCGCGCAGATCAGAAAGCGGGATAGCTGTTAAAACTGCATGCTCTGTGGGACTGTTGTTACTTCCGACGGGCACAGGTGCCGATCTAGATTCAGCGCTAGGCGGCGTGCACCCAACGATTGTCAGCACGTAAGCCGTAGCAAAAATAACAAATATCGTAAGTAGCGGTTGTTTAAACTGGTTCATGATTTCCCCCATGACAGGCAAACCTTTAGCACACTGAATTCTTCTGTGAAGGTGTCATCTTTTAGACAGGTAAAAATTACTGGAAGTGACAAAAACAGCGAAATTCAAGATACTGTGTTCGAGATGATCGAAAACAGATTACTGAAAAACTATTCTAAACTAAAAGCCTGGTCCGAGAAACATCAGATTGACGCTTACCGATTGTATGACCGCGATATACCGGAATTTCCATTTATTGTGGATCGCTACAAAGATTACTTCGTTGTGCACGATAAATCGGAACGTATCGACGCCGAAAAAAACCATTTGCCATTACTGACAACGGCTTTAAAAAATATATTCAAAACTGATGACGACAAAATTATTTTTAAACAACGACGTCAGCAAAAGGGCTTGGATCAGTACCAAAAATTAGGAACTGAGAATAAAAAAATTATCATCAAAGAAAATGGTGTTCCACTCTACATAAATCTTTGGGATTATCTAGACACCGGTTTGTTTCTGGATCACCGCCCGATTCGCTATCAGTTTTCAAAAACTCAAAGTGGTAAAAAATTTCTGAATCTTTTTTGCTACACCGGGGTTGTCTCGGTGATGGCCGCCCTTAGTGGCGCCACAACATATAGTATCGATATGTCTAAAACTTATCTGGAATGGGCTCAAGATAACTTTAAACTGAATAAAATCGATTTAAAAAACCACTTTTTCTTCGAAGAAGACGTTTTAGAGTTTATAAAGACTTTGAAAGACCGGACTGACTTCAAAGACAGTTTCGACACGATTTTTTTAGATCCACCCACTTTTTCAAATTCAAAGAAAATGGAGACCACATTTGAAGTCGAGCGTGACCAAGAAAGCCTATTGGAAAACGTCATTTCCCTGCTAAAACCGACCGGGACGTTTTTTTTTTCGAATAATAAGCGTGATTTTAAAATTGCGGCCAGTATTTTAAAAAAATATAATGTAAAAAACATCACTCCGAAGACCATTCCCATCGACTTTCATGATCAGAAAATTCATCATTGTTTTGAAATTCGTCGTGTTTAATTATCATGCAGGTTATTTTTCTGTTTTAGCCTAAAAAAATCTTGCTCGTGGGGGGTATTGGCCCTATTTTGAGCCCCTATGAAAGCCCTTGGAAGACACATATTAGTAGAATTCATGAATTGTAAAGCAGACGTTTTAAATGATGTCGCAGCCATCGAAAATGCAATGGTTGAAGCCGCTCAAATTGCCGGAGCCACCGTTATCAATTCAACCTTTCACCATTTTTCTCCGTACGGAGTATCTGGGGTTGTGGTTATTCAAGAAAGTCATTTAGCAATTCATACTTGGCCCGAGTATCGTTACGCGGCTGTTGATTTATTTACTTGCGGAGATTCTGTTGACCCTTGGGTTTCTTTTGAACATTTAAAAAAAGCTTTTGATGCTTCTTACTCTGCACTGGAAATGAATCGTGGCTCTACGTATGTCATCAAAAAAGGGGACGCTTTAAAAGTAAAACCCAACGATGCCGAAGATGTTGATTACAAAAATGGTTATAAAATTAATCGTAATGTTTGGTTCACAGATAAAGATGACAATCAAGCCCTGTCACTTCGTTATACCGGCGAAATTCTTTTTGATGAAAGATCTGAATTTCAACGGGTTCGTATTTTAGATTCCACATCTTACGGAAAAATGTTGGCCATCGACGACATGGTCATGTGTACGGAACGTGATGAATACCATTATCACGAAATGATTTCGCACCCCGCGATGTTAGCGTTCGAATCTGTTTCGGGTGCCGCCAAAAATGTTTTAGTCATTGGCGGCGGAGACGGTGGAACCATCCGTGAAGTCTGTAAATACCCGGGCCTTGAAAAAGTAACCATGGTTGAAATCGATGAGGCCGTCGTGCGCGCCTGCAAAATGCATTTACCGCAAATTGCCCGTGAATTTTCGAATCCTAAAGTAAATTTAATTATTGGCGACGGAATTAAGTTCATCAGCGAAGCCAAACCTGAAACTTACGATGTGATCATCGTCGACGGATCAGACCCTGCAGGACCTGCGGAAGGCTTATTCACTGCCAGCTTTTATGACAACTGTAAGAAAGCATTAAAAACTAATGGTGTTTTAGTAACTCAGGGCGAATCGCCTATGTTTCATTCAGAAACTTTTGTTGAGTTAAATGCATGTTTAAAAAAAGTATTTTCTCCGGCACAAGTTCATACGATGCTGTTTCATGCTCCTACATACCCATCAGGGATGTGGAGTTTGCAAATGGCTATTAAAGGCCAATACCATCCCGTAAAGGATTTCAAAAAAGATATGGCTCGTGATTTTGTGAACGCAAAAGATTTAAAATATTATAATGAAGATCTTCATGGTGCGGCATTCACCTTGCCAACATTTGTGAAGAAAATGCTTAACAACTAAGGAGAAATCAAATGTTTAAATTACCGCAACTGCCCTACGCAAAAACGGCTTTGGCTCCACTTTTTAACGAAGAGCAAATGGGATTTCATTACGACAAACATCATAAAGCCTACATCGACAATCTGAACAAATTTATGGAAACCGATGCTTCCTTAAAAGGTAAATCTTTAGAAGAAATCATTTTATCTTCAACAGCTGGTATTTTTAATAATTCAGCACAAGCGTGGAACCACACCTTTTACTGGTTTAATATTTCACCTGCAGGTCAGGGTGGACATCCAGCCTCTGCACTAAGTGATGCTATCAAACGTGATTTTGGCAGCATCGATGAGCTTAAAGCGAAGTTTGTTGATGGCGGCATGAAGACATTTGGTTCAGGCTGGATCTGGTTATGCACGGACGCCGCAGGAAAACTTTCTTTAGTTTCTACTTCGAATGCGGCTGTTCCCTTTACCGGAAACGGACCTATTCCAATCCTAGTTGCTGACGTCTGGGAGCACGCCTATTACGTCGATTACCGAAACGCCCGCCAAAAATACTTAGAAACTTTTTGGAATCAGATCAACTGGGATTTCGCATCCGAAAATTATGCCTCTAAAAAAGTACGTGATTTAACAAAAGCCATGATCTAAAGGTCCGATTTACGATTTTAATTTCTAATAAAGCCTTCGTTACGGCATTGTGACCAAGGCTTTTTTTTTGCTGCAATCAAATACCATGAGACCCAGCGCCTTTAAAAAATCTACCGCATTTTTTCATTTGAATATTCCGTTTAAAACAACTGGTTATTTCAAGCAATTGGATTGGACCTACTTACAAAGAAATCTGCAAAGCCATGCATCCACTTTTAATATTGAGCTTCAGGCTTTGGTTATGATGGATACACATTTTCATCTGCTAATAGGTGCCTCTGATAATAACGAAAATTTTTTCTGTGAAGAAATCGAAAAAAAATTATCTGCAGACCCTGACGAGGGTGTTCATTGTGAACCCGTAACTAATTTGGCTCAGTATTTAAATGCTTATAAATATATTTACAATAACCCCGTCCAGGCTGGTTTGACTGCAACTGTAGAAACTTATCCCTACAGTTCGCTTCAAATTTTGATGGGTAAATGTTCAAGCCACTGCCTAATTTCTGATAAAATGAAATTCATTCAGAACCCAAGACGAGTGCTGTCTTGGTTAAATTCTGATTCAAGATTTAAAGATTCAGAGTTGAAAATTTTTTCGCCAGGCTAATTCACTGGCAATGTAATTTTCTAAATCTTGAATTTTTGCATTTTTTTCTTCGATAGACCATTCCAGTTCAACTTTAAAAACCTCTGCGATCTGATCTATTAAATTTAAACCATGATCTGCATAAGCCAACATCAACGGCACTCGGCGCGTATAAAAATCAACAAGATTTAAACACATTGTTTTGTAAATGGCCTGGTAAGCTTCAAGTTGCCAAATGGTATTGTGGTCTCCGAATGTCTGGGTCATCAGGAAGGCCTCTTCACCATATCGGTCGACTAGCCACTGCATGCGACAATCATTGCTATCAATTTTTGTTTTTGCTGCATGATAAGCATCGGTCGTGGTGTATTTATTTAAAGCTGAATTCGTCTGACAACGAAGTAAATTGGATTTTTTTTCTACGGGCCATTTTTTTAAAACTAAATCCACAATCTGTTCTGACATCAAACGATAGGTGGTGTATTTACCGCCTGCCACAAATGTGAAACCACGCGCGTCACTTAGTATGGTGTGCTCGCGACTGGTTTTGCCTTCTGACGCTGAACCGTCATGAACCAATGGGCGCACTCCGACGTAACTAGATAAAATATCTTTTTCAGTCAGCCCAGCCCCCGGAAAATACTCGTTGGCAATTTTTAATAAATAGCGAACATCATCAGCAGTCGTAATAGCTAAACTAGGATCACCCGTAAAATCTGTATCGGTTGTACCGATAATGACCATTTCATGTCTTGGAATTGCAAAAACAATTCGATTACTTTCTTGCGCACCCATCACGACGGCACTGCTTAATGGTAAGCGGTCTTTATGAAAAGTAAGATGAATACCTTTGGTAGGGCGCAGAATTTTTTTCCAGTCATTCACCAATACGTCACCTACTAAATCGGTCCACGGGCCCACGGTTGAAATAACATGTTCCGCTTTGATGGTGAAATTTTCGTGTGAAAGTTGATCCTGCACACGTAAGCCCTGAACGCGGCCTTCTGAACCGAAATCAGTACCTATGACTTTTACATAATTAACACAATTAGCCGATTGCTCGCTGGCAGAACGAAGTGTTTCGTGAACCAGACGATCATCATCCATGTAAGCATCTGAATAAATGAACGATCCAACTAAGTTTGAATTTTTTAACTCTGGAGTGTGTGCCGAAGTTTCTTCACTGTTTAAGCGTTCATGAATTTCTGGAGTCTGAAAAAGAGAAAGTGCATCATAAAGCCACATGCCCAATCCCATTTTAAATACACCCACTCGGCTGTCTTCAAAAATTGGAATCATGAATCTTAAGGGGTGGACCAAGTGCGGAGCTATTTCAAATAATTTTGTTCTTTCGGATAGGGCTTCAAATACCAAATGAAATTCCAGATTTTCTAAATATCGAATTCCACCGTGGACTAACTTACTAGACCTCGAGGACGTTCCCGACGCAAAATCATTCGATTCCACCAAGGCAACTTTTAGCCCCCGGCTGGCGGCATCCCTGGCAACACCTGCACCCGTGACACCGCCGCCAATGATGACAATATCAAAATTTTCATTTTTTAATTTTTGGATATTAGCAGTTCGTGTTCGAAATGAAAAATCTTTCACAATTTACCCGCAATTATTTCGTTGTTTTTAAAAACTGATGTGACCGTTCCCACTTCTGAAACGGAAAGGGTTTATTCAAATTCATTTCCTGTATCATTTCGGATAACAGCACTCGTTGAAAATGCTTTTCACGTGATAACCGATACGCAATATCAACCAACTCGGCTGCGATAGCTGAATCAAGTGCACTTAAATGTTCTATCCACAGCGTTTGCGTTTGTTGATCAAAAAAAAGTAATGCCTGTCCTAAAAAGAATCCTTGAATTTCTTCTTTTTCATTCAAAGCTAGAAAGCTCCAACCCAATTTAAAATAATGTTCCAGGGACTCTTTCCGAAAGGCCGAAGTCCAAACGGCCATTTGCTGTTCGTATTCATCGGCAACATGAGAAAGTTTTTGTTTGAATTCAAATTCGTAAACAGCGTCTACATCAGCCAACTGAGCTATGCGGTAATGGATTTTTTCCAGATTCAAGTTCATCCGTTTATTTCAACTTAATCTGGTTTTGATAACAAGTTAAAGTGCAGCAATCTGTTATAACAAATTCAGTCTAATGATGACAACAAGTCAAAGTCTCGACTAACATCGGGATATGAATTACAAACCCTTTCCCGAAGATTATTGGATTAAAATAAAGCAAACGATTGCTGATTTAAAAAAAGAAAATAGACCTTTGTATGCTGCTTTTGATGCCGATGGCACTTTATGGGATATTGATCTTGGAGAAAATTTTTTTAATTACCAAATAGATAACCAGTGCGTGCCGTTACCTGAAAACCCTTGGGATCACTATCTTCATTTAAAGAAAATGAATAACGATCCGCGTGCGGCCTATTTGTGGTTGGCCCAGATCAATGCCGGCCGCAGTTTACAACAAGTTCGAGACTGGAGCCTAGCTGCTTTTGATACGATGCAACCCGTCCCTATTTTTTCAGAGCAAGCAAAACTGATTCAACTTTTTTTAGAAAATCAGATTCAGGTCTTCATCGTCACCGCATCCATTACTTGGGCTGTAGAGCCCGGTGCATTAGCCTTGGGCTTGACGGCAGATAAGGTTATCGGAGTTGAAACTCAGGTTCACGATACAACTATTTCAGCCGAAGGTATCAATCCAGTTACTTACAAAGAAGGTAAAGTGCAGGCCTTAATGAAACACACGAAAGGTGTTCGGCCTTTTTTTGCTAGTGGAAATTCAACAGGCGATACGGATTTATTAAAATCTGCGACGCACTTGCAATTAGTTGTCAGTGCTGCATCTCGGGATGATAAGCTTTTTCAAACAGAAAATGAACTGATGAAAATAGCCGAAGCTAATAACTGGATGAGACACAGGTTCGTATGACAAATACTTTTAATAAATTAATAAAAATGGTGATTGCTGTTATGGCAATTATTGGCATGCTATTAATTTTTAAAAATAAATTAGACAAAAAAGAAATTACAGCAGATGCAAATGGCTCTAAATCAATAATTTTGAAAAAATATTTACTTAAATTTGAAAAGCCCGAGCGTATAGAAATATTTGGTCTGTCAGATCGCTACAGCAAAGAAATCAATAGTTTAAAAAAGTTAAAAGTGGCTCAGGACAAGGCTTCGGATTTTTACATCACAATAAAACTATTTTCTGACGAAACTGACTTGAAAGCGCCACTCGTGGCGCAGATTCAGTTTATTGAAATAAAAAGCGGTAACCTACGCAAAGAAGAAAGTATCAATCTCGAGTAGTTACGACGGTCTAACTTGCTGCAGTTCCCACTATTTTTTCGATTTCGTTTATTTCTTTTGGTACACCCGCCGTCATGACTTCGCACCCATTGGCCGTCATCACAACATCATCCTCGATGCGAACACCGATTCCACGCAACTCAGCTGGGGCAGATAAATCATTATGTGGAATATACAACCCGGGCTCTATCGTAAAACACATACCAGCTTCAACGGGTCTTGGTTCACCTTTTAAAAAGTATAAACCCGAATCGTGAACATCCATACCCAACCAGTGACCCACGCCGTGCGGGTAATATTTTTTGTGTTGGTTCGATTTTATTATGTCTTCTTTGCGTCCCGATAAAAGCCCAAGCTCTAACATTAGGTCTGTTAGTCGATCCGCAGCCATTTCATGTAAATCTTTAAAAAATATTCCTGGTTTTAAATAATTAATCAATTCTTTCTGAATAGCTAAAACACCTTCATAAACTTTTTTTTGCGCCGGAGAAAATTTTCCACTAACAGGGTAGGTTCTGGTGATGTCTCCGGTGTAGTAATTGTATTCTGCACCAGCATCTATCAACAACAAATCATCTTTTTTACAAACCTGATCATTGAAGTTATAATGTAAAGTGGTGGCATTATTTCCGGATGCAATAATGTAAGGGTACCCAACTCGCGCAGCACCTTTCATATAAAAATTGTATGCCAGTACGCCTTGAATTTGCCGTTCCGTCACACCAGGACGTGTGAACTTCATTGCAGCCACATGTGCGTCCGCTGAAATCTGACAGGCTTTCCGTAAATTAAAAATATCATCTTCATCTTTTCTTAATCGGTGTTCACCCAAAAAAGTATCTGCATCTTTAACTGAAAGTAAACCGTATCCAGAACGTCCATAAGCTTTTTTCAGATCAAGTAGTACTTTTTCAACAAGCAAATCAGCATCTTTATTTTTAAACTGACGATAGTAGACTTCTTCGAAACCTTTTAATAACTCAACAGATTGTTTTTGAAAATCTTCGATCGGATAAACTGCATCGATCGAAAATTCATTTTTTGCGCCGTCGGGCCCAAAACGAAAGCCATCCCAGGTTTCACGTTCCACATTTTTCTGACGAACAAACATGACCGATTCAGGATTTTTTCCAGGCCGTAAAATTAAAAAACTTTCAGGCTCTTCGAACCCAGTTAAATAATACAAATTAGAATCTTGTCGATAAGAATGTTGCACATCATCGTTACGTAACTGCTCGGGATGAGCTGCCACAATCAAAGCTGCACCATTCAGACTGGCGATTATTTTTTTTCGACGGCGTTTAAAAATTTCTGGATTTTCAGTTGATTTTCTCATTTGTGTTCACTTTCGAAGTTTTATAAACCAAATTTTTCAGCTAATTTCTTAAGCTGATTGTAACTTAATTCGCTGCCTTTGGCTACAATCTCACGCCGCTTATTTAAATCTTTTATACCAAAGTCATCGAGTTTGATTTCAATCACGTCGTCTACACCAAGGGGTTTTTTAGCCAACAGAGCTGCAGCCGAAACCCAAGAAATATTATCGCTGCTTTCAAAGTCGCCAACAAAGGCGCGCCTCAGGTCTTGGCTTATGACGTTGACCAGGATGACCTTGGATATCCCGCTGGCACGCAGATGCTGCGCTAAAGCCGGAACATCCATCATAAAGGCAACTGATTGGTTAATTGGTTTTATCAATGATGGCGAGGCCAAACAAAACGGCAGCAACTGATCTATTTGGCCACGATTAAGTAAATATACATTTTGCTTCACAATGTTTAATGAAGGACAAACAAAACTAATTTTTAAATCAGCCGTCATTTTTTTTGCAAACGCAGCTTTAATAAACTGATCCCATTTGTCGAAATCTTTAAGTTTAGACATTTCCCATTCGACTTCGTTGGCAGATAGGTTCTGCGCATAAATTGCAGCAACAACGGATCCCCATTCTATTCCTGCCACGGCACTAACTGGCCACTTCAGTTTTTGTAATTCTTTAAGAACACCAATGTGCGCCCAGGCTTTGGCTCCGCCACCCGAGAAAATAAATCCAAATTTTGGTAACGTCATTGATTGTGACGTGGTTGGTGAATTGTTCGTGGCGTCCGCAGGCTTTTCCACAGATTTTTCCGTTGCGACCGAATCGGTAGGCCGTGAAATTTCAATTTCTTTTATAATGATTGGTGTTTTTGAAATTGGTGCCGATGGATTTGTTTTATGACTTTTCAAAGCACAACTAGATAACACTAAAATAAAACTTAAACTGAATAAATTCTTAATTTGTTTTTCGACCATAAATAAAAAACTCCTGGTTGCCATCTTTACCTGATAATTCAGATGGTATGTAGCTTATAACACGGCCGAAATGATTGCGAGCTTCTTGTTCAACATTGGCCCTGACTTGATCAAAAAATTTACTTTCTTTAACAATTCCGTTTCCATCCAAAGCCTGGGCCGTTAATTCAAACTGAGGTTTTACCAGAAACAAATATTCGCCATTTTTTTTAAGAAAAGGCTTTAAATAAACCATGACTTTAGTGATCGAGATAAAGGAAAGATCCATCACAATCAAATCAAAACCGACTTCAGGAACGTGCTTTAAGAAATGAACATCTTCCAATAAATTTTTGACATGCAGACCTTCAAAAAAAACAACCTGTGAAACATTCCGAAGTTTTTCATGAAGTTGGGAATGTCCGACATCAAAACCCACAATTTTTTCAGCATTGTTTTGCAGTAAAAAATCTGTAAATCCACCCGTTGACTGACCGACATCCAATACCGTATATCCCTTAATCACGATTTCTAATTTGGAAACCGCAGCTTCTATTTTATTACCGCCCCGAGAAACATATTTCTGCAGATTATTTTCTTTGACCGAAATGCCAGACTCTTGTTTAGGGGAAACATCAAAACTGGTTTTTTGCAGGACTATAACTTTCTGGTCAATATGAAGCGTTACGTGACCTGCTTTGATCAAGTCCTGCGCCTGAGTTCGGGAAACTGCTAATTTTTTTTTAACCAAAAATAAATCTAAACGCACTTAACTAGTCCGCGAAAGATTAAACTGAATTAAATCAATAAGTGCCTGGTGATTAGTAAATTTTTGTGCGTATTCAATTGCAATAACAGAATGCTTTTGCAATTCAGCTTGCGCGGTTTCCAAACCCAACAGCGAAGCATAATTTTTAAAATCTTGTTCGGAAGATTTATAATCTAATAAATCATCTTTGATTTGAAAGGCCAGACCCAAATGCAAAGAAAATTCGGCAGTCTGGTTAATTTGCTCGGGCGAATATTCCAAAATTTCTGCAGCCCCCAAAGCCGCTGCTTGTATCAGGTTACCCGTTTTTAAAATGTGCAAATTTTTTAGTTGAATGATATTAAGCTGCTTTGTCGCTTGCATATCGAGTACCTGACCACCGACCATCCCATCGGGACCAATTTTTCTGGCTAAAAGCTGTATCAGCCTGACCCGCGTGTTAGCTGATAAAGATTTGTCTTCAGCAATTAATCGAAAGGCTTCGCTAATCAGTGAATCCCCTGCCAACAGAGCAATGTCTTCGCCATAAACTTTATGATTGGTTAAAACTCCGCGCCGATAATCATCATTATCCATACACGGCAAATCATCATGTATCAAAGAGTACGTGTGTATGAACTCGATAGCTAAAAACCAGGACTGAGCCAGTTCAAAACTTTTGTCCAACGTTCTTAGCACTAAATAAGCCAAAAACGGACGAAATCTTTTCCCCTTTGATTTAAGTGAATAGGCTATACTTTCTACCAAACGGGACTGTCCCTGCAAAGATAAATACCGATTCAGACTGTCTTCAAACTGAATTAAAAAATGACTGTTCTCATTTTTTAAAAGAGGAGTCATTACTAAGAATCTTCGCCGCGGAAGGGCTCGGTGACAGCTTTACCTGACTCATCGAAAGAAATTAATTTTTTGACTTGGGCTTCGGCGACTGACAGTTGTGACTGGCAGTCACGGGAAAGATTAATCCCCTCTTCGAAAAGTTTTAGGGAATCATCTAAAGACAATTCACCTTTTTCCATTTTTTGAACAATTGCTTCTAAGCGAGATAATTTTTTTTCAAAATCCATTTTGGACTCCTTTGACTGTCGCATTTATAAAACCATCGCTAACTCGGATGGTCACTTCATCTGCTACTTGAACATCAGAAACTGATTTAATAATTTTTTTATTTTTTTGCGTAATTGAAAAACCTCGATCGACGACCCGCAAGGGACTTAACGTGTCTAATAAGCTCATTAAAGTTCTTACTTGCGTTTGCGAAGTCGTCATATTTTTTTTGGTCTCAGAGTCCAATCGTTGTCGTAAGTAATCAATGTTTTGTTTTAACTTTTGCATCAGTTGCAGCGGAGATATCATTTTTTGCTGCAATAGATTTAAATCTTTCCGTTGATGAGACAAGTAAACTTTTGTGGCTTGCTCGAGGCGGTTGAAAAGATCATCGTTTCGTAGACTGTAATCGATCAGTTTCTTTTTTGGATCGACCAAGCGCTTGAAAGCATTAACAGCAGCTTGATATTTTAAGCGAAATATTTTTTCAAACGAATTTTTAATAAGTCTTTCTAACTGATTCAACTTATGCAGAAGCTCGACTGAACTTTTAGCCACCAGCTCAGCCGCAGCTGACGGCGTTGGTGCCCGAAGATCAGCAATAAAATCACAGATCGTAAAATCAATTTCATGACCAACGGCCGAAATCACAGGTACCGAGCATTCTGCGATCAAGCGCGCTAAGGTTTCATCGTTGAAGCACCACATGTCTTCGATGGATCCACCACCACGGCCGATGATAATCACGTCAGGATTAATCAAGATGGCCTTTTTGAATGCAATACATAAATTGGGCGCAGCTGCAGCGCCTTGAACCACAGCTGGAACAACAGTCACAGCAACATGCGGAGCTCGGCGTTTCATGATATTTAAAATATCTTGTATAGCTGCACCTGTCGGAGATGTCACAACAGCAATACTTTTGGGAAAAGCAGGTAAAGTTTTTTTGCGTAAAGGATCAAAAAGGCCTTCGGCCTTTAGTTTTTCTTTCAGTTGTTCAAATTGTTTTTGCAAAGCCCCGGCGCCGACGGGCTCCATGGTTTCACAAATAATTTGATAGGTACCCCGAGGTTCATAAACAGTAATTCGGCCGCGAACAATGACTTCTAAACCATCATAGGGTTTAAATTTTAATTTGGAATTCGACCCCCGAAACATGATTGCAGAAATCTGTGCTTTTGAATCTTTTAAAGAAAAATAAAAATGTCCCGAGCTGTGAGGTTTAAAATTAGAGATTTCTGCTTGAAGCCAGATAATTCCCAATTGGTTTTCTAAGGTTTGTCGGATGAAAATATTTAATTGTTCGACAGAGTAAACGACGGAGTCTCGGTTATTTTCCGGGGTATAATTCAACAAATCTTCCGACATGGAAGGACCTTAACAGCCCCTCAGGGACTGTCAATCAAGAAAACCACAGATTTTGTAGTGACCAAACGCCACCAACAAATAAAGATAACCAAGCTATTTTTTGATGGGCTACAAAATTCGCATATTGAGATGGCATTTCTTTGCGCGCAATAGCAATTAATGCAGGAATCTCAAGGATGAAACTTATGACTAGACCATAAAAAAATACGATGAACGGAAAGTAGAAATCCATTTTTAAAAGCATGCCAATTATTCGGTTAATTTTACTAAAACTAGAGTCCTGATCGGTAGACTTTTTTTAAGTATTCAGTTAGTATTTAATTGGGGGTTCGATAGGCGTAAAACTCATCGAAAATAAACCTTACAAGCATAATATTGGGGACTGTCCCTGACGATGGTGTGCAAGCTTGCCTCGTAGCAAGAAGCCTAAAGTTGTTATCATGGTCACCCACCTTGCAAAAAAGAGGTTTATCTTTCAGAGTTGTCTACGGACCTTTTTTTTTCTTTTCAATAAGTTCTAGACCTATCCTAGACTGAAACTTAGTGCTTTTTCTCGTTTTGATACTGCAGTCAAATAGCAAAAAAACCGATATATAGATGTGAATTCAGTCGTGAAAATTCTTATCTTAGGTTCGTACTTTACATTCCTTGCAAGTTGCAATGGTATCAACAATTCGCAGTATTACGAATACCTGTCGGCCTCTGCAGAACCACCGCCTTGTTTAACCAACTACACGTACTCTCCGTCGGTGAAACTGACGGGAACTGCAAAATTTTACAAGCGCGGTATTAACCTGGTCACCCAGATCAACAGCACAACCCAATTGCCTGAATTAAAAAATCTAACTTTGGGTGACCCGCTTCAAAATGCACTTCCGATTCGGCAGGCCGAAGTCGTTGTCTACAATTCAAAAAATCAAATTGTTCAGTGCGGTCGCACCGACGGACTAGGCGTGCTTAAAGCCGTCGACGGTACATCTGATTTACAGCTTCCAAACAGTGCCCAAACTTTTTCATTACATGTTCTATCAAGGTCAAATTTCAATTTTTCTTTTCCAGGAAAACCAACTTTTCAGCTGAATGCCTCTGTGAAAAAAGATAAATATAAAAACCAGCTGTACACATTAGAAAAATCTGCTTTTTCAAATGGTGTCGATGACATCTCTGTTAGTTTGCTGGCTTACGCCCGACAAACTGAATCTGCAGAAATTAATGGTGGTGGTTTCAATATTCTAAATGATATTTACACCACTTACTCCTACATCAACAACAATACGGGAACAGTTGATACCAAATGTCTTAATGAAAAAATAAATGTTTTTTGGAAGGCTGGGTTCAATGCTTTTCAATATTACTATCCCGCTGCAGACCCTTCGACGCTATCAAGCAATTCTTATTATGATCAAGATGGCGATAAATCTTTAAATATCACTGGCGGTCGTTTAGGAAACACCAGCTTAGAAAATACAGACCACTTCGATGATTACGTCATCATTCACGAACTTGGACATTTTATCGAAGACCACTGCGGGCAGCTATTAACTCCGGGTGGAACCCACGTTCTGATCGCACGGATCGATGCAGAGCTTGCGTGGTCAGAAGGCTGGGCCAATTATTTAGCTGGGCAAGTTTTGTATAATTCTATTTCTCAGATCAATCCAGAGTTCGAAGGCAAAATGTCAGCAGCTGGGTTCACGGCTAATCCTGCTGATAAAAAATGGTCTTTCTTGTCAACGACTTTTGGATTTTCAGATTCTCAGCTAAACGTTGGAAACGGATCAGGCGTCATGTTCGATCTAAAAAAATCTGGCGCCAGCCCTGATACTTGGCAAAGCGGTCAGTACGAAGGTTATGCCATCGACAAAGTAGATCCCACCCGCTACATCGGAGAAGGTCACTTTCGTGAAGGCGCTATTTCCCGGGGTTTTTTCAAATTAACCAATGCTTGTGGCACAACTTGCGCAACGGCACCTATTGGCTTTGAAAAAGTATGGAGCGCCGTAGACGCAGTCACTGGTGCCGGATTAAGTTCTATTAAATTTAAAAGTTCTCACACGGTATTGGAAAATATTAAATCTCTTATCGGTGCGCCAACTTGGAGTGGTGATTTACAAACCAAAGCACAAAGTGAAACTCTTGATTTACGAAGTGATGGTCGCTACAGCTCGGCGGGATTTAACAGATGGGTTCCGTATGCTTCACCACTGACCCAGCAATCAGGACCCTGCGCCATCGGCACGCAAATGGAACCCCGTATTGATGACCCTGTACTTTCTGGATCAAATTCGGACCAACGCTATTCAAATCACTTTTATGTTTTAGATTTCAATCAGACGCCTGGAATCGATACCATCAGTGCTAAGTTTTCAAAAGTAGCCGGCACGGACACCGAGTTCGATTTACTTTTGTTTCAAGAAAATTACGTCTTTAATAGCGACTATTATTGTTCGTCAACTGATTCATTTGGAAATTGTTTAACGTCTTTTGTGCCAAGCCGTTCGATCACCAATGATATCGTTCGTTCAGAACGCACTTCGGGTGCTGTTGTTTTTAAAAAAATATCAAATTTACAAGCTCTCGATAAAAATAAAAAATATTTGCTTAATGTCAGAGCTTACACACCCGGAAAATCTATTTCTTCAACGACACTTTATGGTTACACACTTCGGGATGGTTTAGTTGACGGGACAGGAAATTATTTATGTTTTTAAATAAAAAATATTTTATTATTTTAGTACTTGTTTTTTGTCCATTTATTTTTGGGAAGTTTTTATCTGAAAAAAAAATGAAAAAAAGATCACCTAGTTTGTCGGCGTTCATTAGCCAAGGGCAGCAAAAAATAATTCGCTTAAAACTAAAGTTGGATAGGAATACTGATAAAAACACGATCGCAGTTCCACTGGTGGCTTCAGTCAGTCTGCCATTCGATTATGACGGAGAACTTGCGTATCAATGGGTGCTGACAGAAAATGTTGTTTTATCAGAAGGCGAACTGTCCGGGAAAATAAAAAATCTAAAAGCAAATACGAACTACCCTATTGAAATAAAAGTAACTGGTTTTAGCTCTTTAGAGAATAGACAAGTTATCTTCAAAATTTCTGGCCAAAGAAATGGCCACAAAATAAGTTCTGATGCAATTGTCGCATCTAAAATATCAGATACTTTTGAAAATACTGTCCAAAACGTAGAAAAATTAAAGGCGGAAAAAAACTAATGAAAAAGCATCTTCTGATATCCTGTTTTGTAATATTTTTCCTGGGCTGCGGGTCTAAATCGCCGGATCAAGCCGCTGCACCCTCCCCAACTGTTAGTGTTGAACTGGCAGAGTGCACGACAACAACGGCCTACACATTACCGGTAGTTGTAACGGGAACAGCCAGTTTTTTTAAACGGGGCTTAAATGTAACTAAGTTAGCCACTGAAGTTACAAAGATTATTTTATCCGCTCCGGTGTCAACGGCTTTACCTATTAAATTTGCTGAAGTTCGGGTTTTAAACAGCGCTGGCGCTTTAGTTCAGTGTGGCAAAACGAATTCGCTAGGCGAATTGAAAGCCTTAGACGGAACAGCTAATTTAAATATTCCAAATATTGCTGGAAGTTACACGGTGCAGGTGTTGTCACGTGCGAATCATCCATTGACTGTTCCTACAGGAAAGCCAGCTTTTCAATATTATGCGTCTGTTAAATCTGATATTTATTCCAATTCTATTTATACACTGACTCAGAATGTAAGTTCAACGGGAATGGGTTCTGTAAATGTCACTGTTACTGCTTATGCGCGCGAATCCGAATCGGCAGAAGTAAATGGCGGCGCATTTAATATTTATAATGATCTTATCACCACGTACGAATACTTGGCTCAGAATACTTCGACTTCGAATTTGACCTGTTTGAACACAAAGTTGAATATATTTTGGAAAGTTGGATTTAATCCAGCCCAGTATGCCTATCCGTCGAATGATCCAGCAACTCTTGGTACACTTTCATTTTATGTACGCGGAGAAAATGGCCTTTATATTAACGGTGGCAAGCTTGGAAATATTACCTCTGAGGACACCGATCATTTTGATGATGCCGTGATTATTCATGAACTTGGACATCATTTTGAATACTCGTGTGGTTCAATGGATTCGCCAGGTGGAACCCATTATGGACTTTACAGAATTGATCCACGTTTATCGTGGTCAGAAGGTTTTGGAAATTTCTTTGGGGCCCATATTATTAGAAATAATACCAATGCAATAAATCCAGATTTAACAGGCCAACTGACAACAACGGATGGCTGGCTTTTTTATTTAGATACAATGGGCTACACGGATGGCACAGTTACCACCGGTAACGAATATATTCGACTCAAGTTAACAAAGCCCGGCAATAATCCAGAAGTTGCAATGACATCAAATGGAACTCGCTATTATGATAAAGTCGATGCCACGGCAAACCCGGGCGAAGGACATTTTCGCGAAACTTCAATTGCAAGATCTTTATTTAAAGTGAACAACACGTGCGTCACGGGTTGCACAAATATGAATTATTTTTCAAAATTTTGGAGCGCATTTGAAAAATACACATCGACTGGAATGGGTAGCGCCCTGTATCCATTTCGCTCATCGGCTCGATTTTACAATCGATTGAACCAAGTTTTTGGACCGATGCCAGTTGCCGTTGATGCAATCTTAAATTCAGACGAAGCCCAACAGCGCGAAACCAATGCAGCCTTCACCTCGGGAGCATCACGAATACATGTGCCCTACGGAATTAAACTGGTTTCAGGACTTAGTTGCAGTTTGAAAATTCAGCCGCGCGCAGATACTGGTTTAAATTCTAACTTTCAATCTGATCAGCGCTATTCAAATCATTTCTATAGTATTGATTTATCTTCGTTAGCGGGCGTTACTGAAATTCGCTTGAACGTCACAAAGGTTGCCGGAACGACTGTGGATATTGATTCCATTCTTTATAAACAGGATTATTCGTTTGATCAGGACTGTGCAGCCTATGCGGCAAACGGCACTTGCTCTGGTCCGCAAAAAAGTATTTCTGCTGATATGTTAAGGTATGATCGCAGTGTTGGAAATGGTCAAAAAATAATTGCCAACTTAAATTCATTAAGTTCTACCGCAAAATATTTATTAAACGTGCGTGCTTACACCACGAACGTCGCAGTCGATCCAGCCACCGAATACACCTACACACTAACAGATCAAAACGGGAGCGTTTTATGTCCAACTACAACATTTTAAAATCGTTATCAGTCGTCACTTTGGGAGCCGTAATCGGCTACAGTTCGGTCCGCGGTCTAATGGCAAAAAATTCTCCGAACAGATATTTGGCATCAGCCACGATGTCTAAAATGGCAGTCGAACAAACTTCCAAATCTATTTTAGATATTCAAGTTAAAAAATCCATCATCGGCTTAACAGATGCCGATTCTTCAACAATCGAAGTGTCTATTGAAGCATTGCAACCTATACCCGCAGGTGTTCCTTTTGATTGGAACTTGCCAGAAGGTGTTACAGTTATCAAAGGCGCAAGCCATGGTTTATTGCCAGAATTCACAGCCAATCAAGTTCAAGATTTTACCCTTCAAGTTTCAGGTTTTAATAAAAGTAAAAAAACTTACATCAGCTTTTCTGTCAAAGGTGATATGGGATCTATAAAGTTGCAGCAAGAGGTTTTATTTTCGACGCGGCCAGAAGACTCTTTTGAATACGTCGTTCAGACCTTTGAAAGAAAAAAGACAGAGGACTCGAAAGCAAGCGGCAAGGTTTCACAAACGCGTTTGTACAAAGGACCAATCGATCCTAAAAAAATAGTTCATTGACCAAAATTTTTGTCAGTCGCTTTTTCTTTCGAAGCAGCGACTGACTGCTTTTAAATTATTTAATTTTAACGTCTAAACCTGTTAAATTTTTATTTGCGCTCATTCCATAAAATCGAGATCGTTTAAACTGAGGGTCTAAAGTTTGGTCTGAATTGGCACTTTTCTCGTCGATAATAATATATTCACCGTCTTTTGAGGTGGTCTCAAGATTAACTTGAACCGGATCAATGAATGTACCTTCGATAGCAAAATTTAACTGCACGCCCCGGCTAGCCATCGACAATGCCATCTGCAAAGTCACTTGGTTGGACATAGCTGCTTTTCCAAATTCTGCAAACGCCTTCGTGTACTTTACGTCATCGTTTTTCACTTGGGCCATCATTTCGAGGGCTTCTTTCATTTTTTCAATTCCACTTTGTGTTTGCAGTTTAAATGAAGTTTCACAATCAGCCCTATTTGTTAACGAGTCCTGTGAATCAACACAAACACCCATTCCAGAATTTGAAATCACATGCTGAATTCGTTGCTCTGTCCATGTCAGTAAAATTTCCTTTGTCATGCCTGACATCCGTCTTCCGATTTGTTCAACGGTTGCAGCATTCATGCTGATGTTTAAACTTATATTCGAAAAATCCATGTCAGCAGAAACTTCAGGAATGCTTACGCGTAAAGATTTAAGTCCGGTCTGCTGCATTAAATCTTCTAAGCTGCGGCTAATTGATTTTTTTGAAGAATTGTCACTTTGATACATCCAAGAAAATCTTCCCATTTCACCTGAATCTGTCTGCTTTCCGGTTTTTATATCTGCAACCGTGTATCGCACACCATAAAATCCGCGAGAAGTTGTCGTGTGATTTCCGAATGCTCTGGTCTGCGTTGTGAAATCATAAATTCCAAACTGAGCATTCACACGGCTGTCTTCAATATGTAAATCGGTCGTTGAAAACGTCTGGATCTTACTTTGCGCCGCAGCGGCATTTAAAAAGATTGGTAATCCAAAAAATACGTTGAACCCCTTTCCTTTGGAAATACGTTTGAAAGATTCAACTTTTTGAACACTTGCTTTCAGAAGTGGATTTTTTGCAATCTTTTCAGCAGCAATCTGAGCCGCAATCACATTACCACGAAGAAGATCTTGATAAACTTTGCGGCCTTCATCTAATTGCAAATCCACTAAATAAGAAAACCCATCATCACTGTTTTCAAATTTCTGAACCGCCATCGAAGCTAAGAAAGAACCTGCGCCTTTAGAAAATGCTTCTAATTTTGACTTCGTAATTTTGACGTAAGCACGACTAGCATCTACTTTTTCTACATAAGTTTCCCATGTTCCCATAGCCACAGATGTCGACGTTAAGCCCATTAACCCAATCCCGGTACCAGCTATGAAAGCGATTCCACCTTTGGATTTGAAACTGACATTTTCACCTTGTTCCCATTTGTAAAGTTCTGTCACACTCATCGGCGCAACGGTGTAACCCTTGGTTTTTTTAGCATCAACTAAAGTTTTAAAATATCTAACTGATGAAATTTCTGTTCCCTTCATTGGCATCAAACCAACTTGAGCCCAAAACTGGGATGCAATTCCGGTTGCATTTTCGAAATAAAAGCCTGCAGCTGCTCCGATACCGCCTTCTAAAAGTTCATAACTTGTTTTTAAATAAAGTGGTGCGTCTTTGGTTAACTTAACTTTTAAAGCTTCTGATGTTTCAGTACGAACCGTGGTTAAATTCTGTGAATCCGTATCCTTATGCAATTTTGTTTCAAATTTCATATTGAATAAAGATTTTTTTTGCGTTTCACTAACTGAAGATTCAAGCGACTTCGAATCCTCTGAAAGAGCTTCTGATCGAATATCTTTTCTTACTGCAATAATTCCTGTGCCGTAGTCATAATCAATATTGAATAAAGGATCGATTTTGGCTTTCAGACTGCGCTTGGCTTTCCGCTCTTCTTTCTTTTGAGTTGTAGAGTTGCTACCAGACGCTTCGCTATCTTTCTTGTCTTTCGAATCTTTACTGTTTTTTGTATCTTTGTTATTGTTCGAATCTTTTCCGCCGCCAGTATCTCCGTTATTACCGGTGCCACCACTGTCGCCACCTGAATTTGTATTGCCATTATTTCCGCTGTTACCACCGCTACCGCTATCACCGGCTTTTTCGCCGCCAGCGTTGCCGTTGGCTTTATCGTTTCCTTGATTACCTGGGCCTGTATTTCCGACACCGTTTCCGTTATTACCGGTGCCACCACTGTCGCCACCTGCGTTCGTATTTCCACCATTGCCGTTGTTACCACCGTTATTATTTTTTACTCCGCCAGCATTTCCGTTAGTTTTATCATTGCCTTGATTACCTGGGCCTGTGTTTCCAACGCCATTTCCACTGTTACCAGTGCCGACATTGCCGCCACCTGCATTTGTATTTCCAATACTTCCAGTACTACCACCACCGCCGCCGCTACTCATTGATCCGCCAGCATTTCCGTTCATGCTTGTGTTGCCTTGATTACCTGGGCCTGTGTTTCCAACGCCATTTCCACTGTTGCCAGTGCCGACGTTGCCGCCACCTGCATTTGTATTTCCAATACTTCCAGTACTACCGCCGCCGCCGCTACTCACAGATCCGCCAGCATTTCCGTTCATGCTTGTGTTGCCTTGATTACCTGGGCCTGTGTTTCCAACGCCATTTCCACTGTTGCCAGTGCCGACGTTGCCACCACCTGCGTTGACGCTGCCTGTACTTTTCGATGCAGCCAAAGCAGGCTGAGATACGATCAATGCCACACAAGCTAATGCGTTAATTACTTTGATAGATAGCGACTGTCTTTTCATAAAAACTCCAAATGGAAATAGTTTTCGATTTTTGTTTCGCAAATAATGTTGCAAAAAAAAGAGCAAAATAAAAAAGTTGAATAAAATTATTTAAATAGTGATTTCGGATAGATAGCCCTCGAGAAACAAAATAAATCTGTTTAAATGGTTTACAAATGACAAAAATTGTAATGAAAAAAATATCTGACCTAAACAATTTTCTAGTTCGAAAGCTTAACAAAAAAGAATTGCTGAAATTTTTGTAAAGAGTCTCATTTTGAGTCACTACCAATATTTGTCAATTTTCAATTTGTGAGCTTTCAAATCAGGCACAGTTCACAAAATCTTATTTAAACTTGGGACAAGTTTTGCAGATCAGTCCTGTATGAAAAATTTCAAACTAAATAAATCCATGATCCATTTTTATTTAACATCTTTTATCGTAACATTTGCACAATTTGCATTTGCCACCAACGTGGTCGATTTGCAAATCAGCCAAAAAGATTTAGATAGATATGCGCAGAAAAATGAAGCTTACATTTTTGCGGAATCAAACCTAAGTCTTAACGGTCAGCCCTGGCAACAAATCGAAGAAATGGAAACCCGCGGACAATCATCGATTGCAGCTAAGCGAAAAAACTTTGGAATCAAATTAAAAGAAAAAATTTTTCTTACAGAAATAAAGGCCAAAAATATAGACCTTTTAAACATGTGGATCGATAAGGGTTATATTTCTTCAAAGTTTGGACTGATGATCGTGGACCAATTGCACATCGGGGCTTCGATCTCGAACGAATACACCGAGGTTCGTATTAACGGAAAAACAAATGGGTTGTATTTAATGGTTGAAAAACCCAAATCGGCAGCAGGCGAAAGTCCCTTTATCGTTCGTCGCGGCTACAAATCTCGGTTCAAAGTCGACTCTGCCAAGATCGACAAGCAGCTTAGTCCACAGGCTGTCTCTGAAATTGAACTGGCTGGATTAAGTATATATAAGTCAATTGCTACAAAATCTGGGTCTGATCTGTTCAACGATCTGAAAAATAAGATGGACATTGAAGCCTATATGAAATGGATGACTATGAATTCACTTTTTAAAAATGGAGACGGTGCTGACGAGGTCTTCTTTTATGTTGATGCTAACATGTACAAACAAGGCAAAATTTATTTTCGGATTATGCCTTGGGATTTTGATGACTTATTTAAATCGATGCACTCTGTCCCAGTGAATCAAGCAGAATTCGAACGAAACCCAAATTCAATTATTTATAATTTCGAAGACAAATTAGATTTCAAGTTTGCAAATGATGATTATATGTACGGCCAGCTAAAACTAATGATGCGTCAGCTATTAACCAACGAACTTTCTCAGGCAAATACTTCTGCAGTTCTTGATAGCATTCAACAAGATATCTTGCCCTATTTAGAACGACCAGAAATTTTAGAAATCAGCAAACTGGATGCAGGACGTAATGGAAACGGTTACACGAAAAAAGAAATTCTAGATATTATCGCTAGTCGAAAAATTGAAATTGAAAGACGCAGAAACTGGTTGTTGAACCGTATGTAATAAAGTTAAATCGGAATAACTTCTACAGACGGATTGAACTCGTCTTTCAGAATTCCTTCGATAGCCATCAAAGTACCTGTTGTTGAACTTGGACAAGTGCCACATGCTCCTTGATAAGATACGTAGACTTTGTTTTCTTCAAATTTTAATACTTCAATATCACCCCCATCACCCTGAAGGCCTGGACGAATCGTGCGATCTAAGATTTCTTCAATTTTCTGTAAATCTGGTGATAAATTTTGACGTGCTATTTTCTTTTCGTCCAAAACAGTTTGGTTGGGATTATGGACAGCCATGCGGGTCTGTATCACTGCGCAAACTTCTTGTTGTAGCTTTTCGCTGTCGCAATCGAACTGGTGCGTGACTGTAATGACGTTCTGAAAAAAATGGACTTGGCGAACACCCTCAACCTGAAACAAAGATCTAGATAAAATGTTATGTTCCGCCTCTTGAATCGAAGAGTAAGTTGCTTTGCCATCATTTAAAACGGGTCTATCCAGAACAAATTTCCATGCGTTCGGGTTAGGAGTTGCTTGCACGCGGATTAATATTTCAGAATTCATAATAACATCTTTCTTGCTTTTTTAATTGCAACCACAAGTCTTTGAATATCATCTTCATTGTTGTAAATTGATATAGACGCCCTGACAGTTCCAGTCATTCCAAATTTTTTAAGTAAAGGCTGAGTGCAGTGGTGACCCACCCGCACGGCAATACCTTGCTGATCTAAAATTTGTCCGATGTCAGAATGGTGTAGATTTGCAATATTAAAACTAACTATGGCCGCTTTGTCATGGGCTGTCCCAAACAGTTTTAAATCAGGTATGTCTTTAAGTTCATGAACCAGCAAGTGCATTAACTTCTGTTCATGATTAAAAATCTGATCAATACTAAGTCCGCTAAAAAAATCAATCGCAGCAGCAGTGCCGATAGCACCTTCTATGTGCGGTGTTCCGGCTTCAAATTTAAATGGCAATTCATTGAAGGTCGATTTTTTAAATTCAACAATTGAAATCATACTACCACCCGTTTGATACGGCGGCATTTTTTCTAGCAATTCTTTTTTACCGTACAAAATACCAAAACCATAGGGTCCAAATAATTTGTGTGCTGAAAATACTAAAAAATCGACATCTAAATCTTGAACATCAATTTTTTTCTGTGAAATCAGCTGGGCTGCATCCAACAGCGTGACCGCACCAACAGCTTTTGCTTTTTTAACTATTTTTTTGATGTCAGTAAATGTCCCTAAGATATTAGAGCACCCTGAAAAGCTAACGATTTTAGTTTTAGAGTTTATGAGCGAATCAACACCACTGTAATCTAATTCTCCGTTTGCGCTGACCGGAATATATTTTAAGTGGCATTTTTTTTTGTCTGCTAAGATTTGCCAAGGTACAATGTTGGCGTGATGCTCTAACTCGGTTATAAGAATTTCGTCATTTTCAGTTAGAAAGTTTTCACCGTAACTTGTAGCCACGATGTTGATTCCATCCGTTGCACCCTTGGTGAATATAATTTCTTCGGTGTGCTTTGCATTTAATAAAAGCTTAACTTTTTCCCGAGCCTTTTCAAATTCGGCCGTAGCCTTGTCACTTAGATGATGAGCCCCGCGGTGCACGTTAGCTGTTTCAAAAGAATAATACTTTGTGATCCGGTCAATAACACTTTTTGGTTTTAAGGTGGTCGCTGCACTGTCTAGATAAACCAAATCTTGCCCGTTAATTTTTTGTGTTAAAGCTGGAAATTCGGCTCGTAGACTTGGATTAATCATTTTTGATCATCCCGTCTAATTTCTTGTTTAATAATTTAAGCATCCATTCTTGAACGGTTTTGTTTTCGAACTTGTAAATTAATTCTTGCGCAAAACCGAAAGACAGCATTTTAACAGCTTGGTATTGATTTATTCCGCGACTTAAGAAATAAAAAATTTCTTCTTTGTTCAATTGGCCAACGGTCGATCCATGGCCGGCTTTAACGTCGTCCGCATAAATTTCTAACTGTGGAATAGAATCGGCCTGGGCTTCTCGTGTTAATAATAAATTATTATTCAGCTGCGAAGAGTTTGCTTTCTGAGCGTCTTTTTCGATGCGCACTCGACCCCTAAAAACACTGTGTGAGGCATCCGATAAGACAGATTTATACAACTGCCGTGATTCATTTCCCCCGACAACATGTTGTATAAATGTGTATTGATCTGAATGCTGCAGATCATTTAACGCATTTAATCCGTACACGCCAGCATCTGCTCCGTGTCCCAAAAGCTGCACATGCAAATAATTTCTAATTAAATGCCCACCCAAGGTCATTGCAAATGACATAAAGTGTACATTGGACGACAGCTGCACTTCGGTTTGCGCAAAGTGATATGAATTTAAGTTTTCGTTTTGAATTTGTATTAACTTAAGCTTCGCGCCTTCATCAGCTGATAAATTTAAGTTCAGGTTAATGCCTCCGATAGATTTTTCATTCAAACTAAGTGTTTGTGTCAGCACTATCACTTCAGCAAATTTACTGACATGAATATCTATTTTTTGGCTGCAAAATTCTAGGTCTGCTGAGTTTTCGACAAAAACAATGTGTAAGGGTTTTTCAAATATTTGATGAGCAGTTAAACTAATTTTTAGTTTTTTAAATAAATTTAGTGCTGAAAAATTTAAAATATTTTTTTCAGTGTGCTCTGTTTTTATCACTAAATCAGGTTCTTCTAAGTTAACAATTTCAATCTGATTAGTAAGTTCATCCGACAAAGTTTTATTAAACTGGCCGTTGACGAAAACCAAATTGTAAAACTCGACAGGTAAATGCCTAGATATTTGCTGCATTTGATCATGGGTTAAAACAATTTCTTCGCGGCCTGATCTTGCCTTCCACTGAATTTCTTTAAACTCAGTCAATGAAGTGTACTTCCAGGCCTCTTCTTTTTTTGAAGGCATTGCTTTTTTTAAATTTTCAAATTGTGCTGGATCTGTATTCATATTTTTTTCCAGGTGATTTACATCAACCAGTCATATCCTTTTTTCTCGAGCTCTAGGGCTAAGCTGGCATCACCTGTTTGAATAATTTTTCCATTAGCTAAAACATGAACAAAATCTGGCTTTATATAATTTAATAAACGCTGATAATGGGTCACGAGCACAATGGCATTTTGCTTTGATCGCAATTTGTTAACGCCTTCAGCAACAATTTTAAGTGCATCAATATCAAGACCCGAATCGGTTTCGTCCAGCAGTGCTAATCGAGGCGAAAGAACAGCCATTTGTAAAATCTCGTTGCGTTTTTTTTCTCCGCCAGAAAACCCAACGTTTACCGAGCGATCTAAGTACTCTTGCTTCATGCTAACTAACTTCATTTTCTGAAAAAGAAATTCTCGGAATTCACCCTCATGCATTGGCTCTGAGCCCTGATGTTTCAGAACAGCATTGAAAGATTCATGTAAAAAATTAAAATTTGAAACTCCAGGAACTTCAATTGGATATTGAAATGCCAAGAAAATACCTTCTCGGGCACGGGCGTCTGGAGCCAATTCCAGCAAGTTCTGCATCTGAAAATTAATTTCAAATTTAACTTCACCAGATGTGACTTCGTAAGAAGGGTGACCAGCTAAAACTTTTGAAAGCGTGCTTTTGCCAGACCCGTTGGGGCCCATGATGGCATGGACTTCGCCTGCATTTATTTTTAAAGATAGCCCTTTAAGTATTTCTTTATCATCTATTTTGGCGTGCAAATTAGTAATTTGTAACATTGTATAATCTCTTTCTATCCAACTGAATTTTCTAATTTCATTTCAATTAACTTAACCGCTTCCACCGAAAACTCTAATGGCAGCTGTTTAAACACGTCTTTGCAAAATCCATTCACTAACATGGATATGGCTTTTTCACCCGTTAGCCCCCTTGAATTTAAATAAAAAATTTGGTCTTCAGAAATGCGGGACGTTGTGGCTTCGTGCTCTAACGTTGCAGACTTATTTTTAACTTCAATGTACGGAAAAGTATGAGCACTGCTTTTAGAACCCACCAACATTGAATCACACTGTGAATAATTACGTGCGTTTTCAGCTGAAGCCAAGATTTTAACCTGCCCGCGATAAGCATTCGAAGACTGATCGGCAGAAATACCTTTTGAAATGATTGTGCTTTTCGTATTTTTTCCGATGTGAATCATTTTTGTACCGGTATCGGCCTGCATATAATCATGGGTCAAAGCGACCGAGTAAAAAGCTCCCTCAGAGTTATCGCCTTGCAAAATCACTGAAGGATATTTCCAGGTAATGGCAGACCCTGATTCAACTTGAGTCCATGAAATTTTTGAATTTTTACCTTTGCAAATACCACGTTTGGTAACGAAATTGTAAATTCCGCCATTGCCATTTTTATCTCCGGCATACCAGTTCTGCACCGTCGAGTATTTAATTTCGGCGTCATCAAAAGCAATCAATTCAACAACAGCTGCGTGCAATTGATTTTCATCGCGTTGAGGTGCTGTGCAACCTTCAAGGTAATTTACGAAACTGCCTTCTTCGGCAATGATCAATGTGCGTTCAAACTGACCTGTTTCTTTGGCGTTAATACGAAAATAAGTCGATAAATCCATAGGACAACGAACACCTTTAGGAATATAACAAAAAGATCCGTCGGAAAACACAGCCGCATTTAAAGCCGCATAGTAATTATCTGAAATAGGAATAACAGTCCCTAAGTGCTTTCTGACCAGTTCTGGGTATTTTTTTAAGGCTTCAGAAATCGAGCAAAAGATGACTCCCACTTTTTCTAATTCTTCGTGATGCGTTGTCGCGATACTGACAGAATCAAAAACCACATCGACAGCAACCCCTGAAATTCGCTTTTGTTCCTGCAGTGGAATTCCTAGTCTTTCAAAAGTTTTGATCAACTCGGGATCAATTTCATCAAGCGATTGCAGTGATTCTTTTTTAGGTTTTGGCGCCGAATAATAAGTTAAATTCTGAAAATCAATTTTTGGATATTTCACCATCGCCCAAGCAGGCTCTTTCATCGTTAGCCAATGACGGTAAGCCTTTAAACGGTAGTCCAACATCCACTCGGGTTCATTTTTTTTAGCAGAAATACGACGAACGATTTCTTCGTTAAGTCCTTTTCCGACCGTTTCCGATTCAATGTCTGTGGAAAAACCATATTTATATTCGTAGTTTTCAGACATGCAAAACCTCACTCAGCGGAACAGAGCGGTAAAATTCTTGAACTTTTTTATTTAAATTAGATATGGGGTCTGAGATATTACAGGTCGAAGATATTTCACAAATCTCGTCGTTCGATAAACATTTGGTTAATGCCAAATGTCCTTCTAACATTTCTGATAGATCGTGAACCGATACTCCGTCCAAAGATCGGCCTAACAAATAGCCGCCGTTGGCGCCGTATTCAGCCTTTAATAAACCCCGAGATGACAGCGCTTGCAGCACCCGTGCGGTCACTTCAAACGGAATGTGCATCAGATCAGAAATTTCTTTGGCCGAGGTCACAGCCCCTTCAGGTTTCTGAGTAATATGGCGTAACGCCATCAAAGCGTATTCCATTTTTTTATTCATTTTGTTCATTTTTATCCCAATTTAATCAATAACTTACATCAAAACTACAAATTAAAAGTTAAATACGCTAAAAAAGATCGTATATTGAAATGAAAAGTATCGGAAAGGGTAATGAAAGGCAAATGAAAATTGGAATTCTATTAGAAAATCACTGCTGAACAACGATTCCTAGCGGATTTAACTGTCGAGCAACATCCATTTCCGTGGAATCAATCGGACCTACGATAATTTTTTTATGGCGACGATTTAGTTCAGCAAGTAAATCTTCATCATAAAATTTTTGATTCCGAATGGTCAGCGGATGAATGATGATATCAGCCCTAAAAGATACAGCTTCGATCAGCAGCATGGCATCCATCGCAACCAGACGCAAAATTTCAGGCTTCGTCGAACCATAAAGCCACGCCGGCGCTAAATCTTTCAGTGATTTAGCTATCGCTTCATAGGGGCTAGTAACAATAAAGTTATCACCATTACCCCAACCCATTTTTTTTATTTCATCAAAAAAAATGGCATGACCTGCCTGAGCATTTTCAAATAAATTAAAAATTATTTTTTTATTGGTTAACTTTTCTTTCAAATCAAACAGCAAGACCACGTCGGACTTAATGTCCTGATACAGGCTTGAGCGAATCGGTTTCTTTTTAAAATCCCAAACCTTAATCGGCAAGACAACTTTTTCATCCCGTGTCGAGGCCACATCCAAAAATAAATTATTATTTTCTATCAACACTTTTTCTAATTCACTAGCACGGGGTTTAATAAAAATAATCGGCTGTGAAAGATTTCCGGTATTGCTATACAGCGGGTGATCGTAGGGAACAAAGTGCAATGACCGGCCCCAAAATTTGATGGTCCAAAAAATAATTAGGCAGGCAATTAAACTGCAGACTGTGACTAAAACAATTCTCATGAAGCCTCCGTCACAGGCCACCACACTGGCTACCCAAGTAGCGCTGCACGTGCTGATTAGCAGCGGCCATGTCCGAAACATAAGTCGCTCCGTGAATCACGGCATATTCAGCAAACGATAAATTTTTAATTTTTTTTGTTTTTCTTAGTAATTCCTTTTTTTCTGGATCCAGATTCAAAATTTTCTTGATGCTAGTCAGATTTTTTTCTAAATCAAAATCATCGGGGGCTAGTATATGGTCGACTCGTTTTCGGGATTCCAAATACCCCAACAGAATGCGTTTTGTGCCTGTTAGTCCGCGGTTATAAGCCAAGTAAGTTAAATGTTTTTTAAGTCTGGGTGCCATAATGGGTTCTAATTCTTTTATTTCTTCTAACATGTTTGTCAACGAAAGCTGGTCAGACAGACTATGTAAATAATAAAAAAACATCGATCTGTATGGATTTTGCGGAACTGAAATCATAGCACATCTACTTTCAACACTAAATGAACCAATGTCAAAATCTCCGATGATGCTGGATATTCTTGAACATGAAGGTCTTGAACTATTGAACAGGTGATCACGAACTCGTTGCACTTGATTATTCACTAAGACTTTTTTTATTCCGTTGGCAGTAAATTGCCCCATACCTGCATCATAGCCCGTTTTGTTAATTGCATTAATATGAAATCCACTTTCAATCATAATCTGCAAAAAATAATCTTTGGGATCCAGACTGAAGCAATCCATGACGTCATGGTAAGCATTGTAAGTTAACGTCACATAATTTTCCGTCAGACATGGACGCCGAGCCGTTGTGGTTGGCCTTGATTCTTCACCCGTGCACATAGCAAATCCACCCACGTAATTTCGCTGAGCAAACTGAAAACAGCTCATCGGAATTTTTTCCGTCCACTCGTCGGAGTGGGTTCGATAATACTGTTCGGGCATTCGTAGGATTTGCTCTTCTAAATAGTTTCGACTAATTGCTGAGCACTGTTCAAACGCATAGCGCTGCACGTGATTGTTCGCGTTTCTATCGGCGCTTCTGTCAGCGTTTAGAGCCGCGGGTGTACGATCTGTTAAATCAAGCTGAGGTTTTAGCGCACAATGCAAAATAAAAAATGAAGCCAACAGCAAAAATAAATGACTGGTTTTCATGTTGCCGCTGGTCTTATTTCGTTTTACGATTTTGAATATGAAAAACAATAAGATTTCCTTTTATAAAAGTAAATATTTTCTATCATTACTAACATCGATTATCTTACCACAAATTGCGGTTGCTGCCCCACCCCAGACCTCGTCAAATGTCGCAGTTCAAATGGGCTCGGTGGACTCTTTACTGCAAGCTAGCTTTGTTGTTCAAATTGTTTTACTTATTTTAATAAGTCTTTCGATACTTTGCTGGGCTATTGGCTGGGCAAAATTTAAACAGTTTAGAACCTTGAAACAAGCCAATGAACTTTTCGATCAGCAGTTTTGGAAAATGAGTTCCTTAGATGATATGTTCGAAAAAATGAACGCACATTTTGCAAGTTCTCATGCGCGTGTTTTTAAAGCGACGTATCTAGAAATGAAAAAAATTGCGGAATCCCCATTGCTAAGTAAAAATAATCCGGCGGATACGGATTCGCCGCAACTATCAGGAATTGATAATCTCGAGCGTGTCATGCGAAAAACTATCGAAAATGAACTTTCTGATATGGAATCACGATTAACAATTTTAGCCTCTACTGGGTCGACAGGCCCTTTTATTGGTTTGTTCGGGACTGTTTGGGGAATCATGGGTTCATTTCATAAAATCGGCCAGACGGGCTCTGCCAGTTTAGCAGTTGTTGCACCCGGTATTTCTGAAGCTTTAATCACGACGGCCATTGGCTTAGTGGCTGCTATTCCTGCAGTTATTATTTACAACCACTTCGTGGCCGTCATTCGCAAAGAAGAAATTGATCTGAATAATTTTACCGCTGATTTTTTAAACGTCGTTAAAAGAAATTTTTTTAAAGGATAAGTTTAAATATGGCTATGGGAACGACATCTACAAAAAGTAAGTCGAAGGCGGTCATGAGTGAAATTAATGTCACGCCTTTCGTTGATGTCATGTTGGTTTTATTGATTATTTTTATGGTCACGGCCCCGTTGATGCAGCAAGGTCTGGAAGTCAATTTACCAAAAACGGCTGCCTCTGGAGTCGAACTTCGCGAAGACCCATTTGTTTTATCTATTACAGCCAAGGGTCAGATAAAAGCGGGCGATATCGAAATTAACGTGGATCAGTTAAAAGATAAGTTGAAGGCTATTTTCGAAACCAGAAAAAATAAGCAGATATACATTCAGGCTGACACAAAAGTGGATTACGGTGTTGTTGCTGCAGCCATGGCCGAAATTAGACTTGCAGGAATATTGAATATTAATTTGATAACATTACCAAAGGATTGATGTTGGCGGCCAAAGACAACCTTCGCGAGCCTTTGGGCTCTGTTGAAAAAACTAAAAAATTCAATGAAGGTCTTATTGTCTCTGTCGTTGCGCACTTGGTGCTTATTGCTGCCTTTGCAATTCAAGTTACCTTTTTTAATCCACCAATTCTGGATCTTTCCCAATCTGTGCGGGTAAATATGGTGGCCTTGCCAGATAAAGTGGTTTCGGCTGAATTACCACAAAAAATTCAGGATATTTTAAAAGAAAAACCTGTTGAAGAGAAAAAAGAAGAACCCATAGCTGAACCAGCGCCTGAAGTGATTAAAAAAGTTGAAAAGAAAATACTTCCGCAAAAAGAATTAAAAACAGAATCAGAAGCCATCAGTCTGAAAAAAGCTAAACAAAAGCAAAAATCAGCTGTCGAAAAATTGAAAGCTATGTCGGCTATAGAAAAAATGCGCCAAGAGCAAAAAAATGAAACCCCAGTCAAAAAACCAGTCGTGGTTAAGGGCCGAATCATATCGGCTGGCTCTACTTTGACGGGACTTGATAAGTTGCAAGCTGATAATTACCTGGAAACGTTAGATGAGCACATCAAACAACACTGGGCTTTACCGCAGTGGCTGATCAACAAATCTTATCGTGCGCGCGTGCTGGTTAAGTTTGATGCTAGCGGGAACGTCTTATCAAAACAAATTGTTCAGCCCAGCGGCGAGCCCGCCTACGATGACTACTGTTTACAAGCCATCAATCAGGCAACTCCATTTCCAAAATTTATAGAAAAGTTTTCAGAAAAATACAGTCGTGACGGCGTAGTTATTGGTTTTCCAGAATAAAATAAAAAAGGAGTTTTTTATGTTCCGGTCATTTATTTCAGGTTTGTTTTCATTTCTAATTCTTTTATCTTCCATTGGTCAAGCCCAGCAGTCCTACATAAAATTGGGTGATGCTAAATCGAAAAAAAGTGTTTTAGCGTTTCCCTATTTTAATAACTTAGGTTCTACCAATACCGGAAATATTACGGCGACGGCTGCAGAAATTTATAACTTGGCAAAATCAAACCTCGAGCTTTCAACTTATTTTCAAATTATGTCAAACGCAGCTTTTTTAGAAGATCCAGCAAAAACAAGTATTAAACCAGCGCCCAAGGATGCTAACGGATTCAAATTTGAACCCCTTAAAACAGCCGGTGCCGAATTTTTAATTCGCACAGGGTATTCAGTTATCAATTCAGAACTTGTTGTCGAAATGTTTCTTTATCATGTACCCCAATCAAAATTGGTCATTGGCAAACGCTATAAATCAAGTCTTTCGCAGTCGAAGCAAATTGCGAATACTTTGGCCAACGATGTGCTTGAAGCTTTAACGGGAATTCGTGGTTCATTCATGTCAAAACTTGTAACGACCAGTGACCGCGCGGGCGGCCAGGCCAAAGAAGTTTATACGATGGATCTGGATGGCTCAAATATTGAAAAAATAAGCCAACATAAATCGGGCACCCTTTCGCCAAACTGGTCACCAGATGGAAAAAAAATTGCCTATTCGGTTTTTACAACTTTTATACGTAAAAATGCCAGTCCGTTAACAAACGTCAGCTTGTACGTTCTAGATTTAGCTTCTAAGAACAGAACTTTAACTTCTTACAGGCCTGGGTTAAATTCAGGAGCTACGTTTTCTAATGACGGAAAATTTATCTATTTAGGAATGTCTTTGGGTTCTGGTGCCGCAGACATTTATAAAATAAATTTAAACGGTGATATCGTGAACCGCTTAACAAAGGGCCCTGCCGGAGCCATTAACGTCGAGCCAACGCTAAGTCCTGATGGCAGCAAGGTTGCGTTTTCTTCAGAGCGTGGTGGGCGTCCGATGATTTATGTCATGAATTCCGATGGTAGCAATGTGAAACGCTTAACCTTTACCGGAGTTTACAATTCATCACCGACCTGGTCACCTGATGGAAAGAAAATTGCTTTTGCCGGACAAGCAGAAAACCATTTCGATATCTTTTCGATGAATGCCGATGGCTCAAGTTTAGTACGCATAACATCGGCAAAAAAATCGAACGGTCAGTGGGCTCATAATGAGGACCCAAGCTTTTCGCCTGATAGCCGATATGTAGTTTACACAAGCAACCGCACAGGAAAGAATCAAATATTTATCTCGACGATTGATGGCTCTGAAGAACGGCGTGTCACCAATGATTCTTATAACTATTATAAGCCTAAATGGTCACGAAATCTGGAATAGTAATTTGTGAAATCTTGACGACATCAAGAAGGTTTATTAGTTGTAAGCTATGAAAACAAATACTTTGAAATCAAATCGTCTACTTATTCTATGGATCTATATTGTTGCCTTTTTTTTGATGGCTTTCAGTTTTCAAGCAAATTCAGCTGATAAGGGTGATAGGTCAGATAAAAAAGTTGCTAAGAAAAATGCAGATGTAGTTGTCATCGATACTTCGATGGGCAAAATTACGGTGAAGTTGAACGCAGAAAAAGCACCTATTTCTGTCGAAAATTTTCTTAAATATGTCGACAATAAACATTACAACGGAACTGTCTTCCACCGCGTAATGTCCGATTTCATGATTCAGGGCGGGGGACATCTGCCAGACATGAAAGAAAAAACAGCGGCCTACCCAGCTATTAAAAATGAAGCTACAAATGGACTATCGAACGCACGCGGCACCTTGGCTATGGCGCGAATGAATGAAAAAGATTCTGCAACGGCTCAGTTTTTTATTAATGTAGTTGATAATCAACGTCTAGATCACAAATCTGAAAGCCAATATGGATATGCTGTTTTTGGTGAAGTGACTTCGGGAATGGATGTTGTTGATAAAATCAGAGCCGTTGATGTTGCAACCAAAGGCGAACATGAAAATGTTCCGGTAAAACCAATTCTTATTAACTCTATTAGCAGAAAGTAATTTCTAGAAAGATTTTTATATGCATGCACATTTTGAAACAAGCGTTGGTAACTTTAAAATTAAATTATTCAACGATTTAGTACCTAAAACCGTAGAAAATTTTGTTGGCCTTGCTGAAGGCACGAAAGAATTTACTGATGCAAAAACAGGTGAAAAAACAAAGCGCCCGTTTTATGATGGCTTAGTTTTTCACCGTGTTATTAAAGATTTTATGATCCAGGGCGGCTGCCCACGTGGTGCGGGAACAGGCGATCCGGGTTACAAGTTTGCAGACGAATTTTCTCCGACATTGAAACACAGTAAACCCGGAATTTTATCTATGGCAAATTCTGGTCCGAATTCTAATGGTAGCCAATTTTTTATCACTGTTGTTCCCACCCCATGGTTAGACAACAGACACAGCATTTTTGGCGAAGTCGTTGAAGGTTACAATATCGTTGAAGCCATTTCAAAAGCGCGGACTGCGCCGGGTGACAAACCTTTGGAACCAATCGTTTTGAAACACGTTAAAATTGTAAAAGATTAAATTAAGATTCAATTTTACATTTGGCTTTTGTTTAAAAAAATCAAACCCAGTGACAAGTTACGTCTTTTCCCAATGTGAGACATTCAGCCAAGTTTAAATTAGACTTGGCTCGTCCTAAATTTGCTTCTTTGTCTAGTAACGGAGAAGTCTAATGCTGAGACATTTAATTTATTTATTCTTACTTTCTTTTCTTACAACCCAGTTAGCCTATGCTAATAACGATTCCGACATAGTACCCGTACCCGAAAATAATATTGTTGTGGCGACAGTTGCTACTGGCTCTGACAAAGCTTCAGATGCACTGGTTGGTGCCCTGATTGCCGATTACAAACAGGGTGATCCGAATGCTCTTGATATCATTCGTGCAGCATTAAATAAAATTCAAAACGAGCACCAAGCCAAAGCAGAAAAAAATGGAGTTTTATTAAATACGACTTACCGCTTTACTCCGGAGTCTTTGACATTTTTTGCAGCCATCGGTTTGGTCACTGTTAATTCGATGTGGATAAAATCTGAAGGTGATCCTTTGGCGATGGAAAAACATATTCTTTCATTAAAAGATCCTATTGCGCATATGTCTTTTTATGCATTTATGCTGACCAATGGCTTTTACATGGATTTTCAAACTAGTGGTGCGGGTTACAAGTTAGCCAACCCAAGTACACAGGCTCGAATGATGCGACGATTTAATTATCAAGGTATGGCTATTGGATCACTTGCTTCCAGTATTGTTTCAGACCTTGGTCAAAGCGGAAAAATGTGTATCGATTCGTGGATTCTTCATAAAGATGACGAGCAATCTAAACAGTATTGCAACGAAGCCTGGAAAAGTTGGACCGTCCGGAATAAATTCACTCAGTACTTTCCTCAGATTATTTCTATGTGGGCCTCACAAGCTGCTTCTGATTTATTTGATCGTGGCGTGCGTAAAGCATTTAGTAAAACAACAACAACAGAACTTGCTGGGAAATTACTGAATAAAGAGTGGCTAGTTAAACAAGCGTACAAAGTTACTGGTGCAGAAGTAGCGTTAACTTTTGCTGGCGGCACTTGGGCCATGAAAAGTATACGTTTAATTGGAAGTTTAACCAAATTCACCATGTTTGTGGGAATCGACCACGTGCTTTCACCCTTTATCTATAGACCCTTAAATAATTTAATAAGGCCTTTGTTTTTCGATTTTGATGCTTATGAAATTAATAAATATTGGCAAGCACTTGATACTGCAGATTGGGACGAGACCCAATTAAAAATTCCACAGAAAAAGTGTTTAAATCCAACCGTGGGAATACCCGTTGTTGGCATTTTCTTACAATTTGTTAATCAGCCAAAATGTGAACAGCCCAGTATTGAAAATACAATTGAAAATTATGGTGTTCAAGTTCAACAGTGGCGAGATCACCTGAATGCAGACGTAGAGGCTGATTTAGCAGGCTGGATGGAACTAACGAAAGAACTTCTGAATCAAATGGACTACTCTTATAAGTTTTATCGAACTTTTACAGATTCGATTTTTGAGACTTTAAATATTAACTACAGAGTTAAGCAAAATCCCGCAGATTACGAGCTTAGAAATAATAAATCTAATTACCCTTTCAGAACTTTGCCTTTGTACGGGATTTCAATGGGAGATGCTTCTGTAATGGGTGGTACAGCTGATGATCTTTATTTAAATAAACCTTCTGAAATTGAAAAAAGACAGCGTGAGCACATTAAAAATACTATAGCCTTATTTGAAACACCTGCGAAAAAAGCTAAACTTTCTTTGTCTGGTGATTCTTTAGAAAAATTTGAAGTTATAATAAAAAAATTAGCCTCTGATAATACAAATTTAATTGCAGCTGGCCTGAATGACATCAATCAAATTTTATCTATGACTTTTAGAGCGGAATCTCAGGCCCCACGGATTTCAAATTCAAATTCTTCTTTTATTACTGCATTAATTGAACTACGAAATACGCTGGGGAAACCTTTACCAGTTGTTTATCCCTTGGCCGGGTTTACCCAGGCCTTCACGGCTAATTCATCTATGAAAACCATATCTGATGAAGCTGATTTTAGTTTGTGGTCAGTAACCAATAAATATAAATTTTCGAAGGAAAGCGACTTGATGCTTTATAAAATCATTTGTGGAAATAAAACGGCCTCGTTTGAAAAAACCAAGGTCATTTTCACAAACGTGGATGCTTTGTCTCCACAGTTTAGTCCACCGACTCTACTGATGGATAATTCAAAACAAAAAGAATTCTGCCAAAAATTTCACACGACAGGTTCTTTATACACAACAAATATTAATGGAAAAAGCTTAAGCAACTATTTGGTTGAAAACTTAAATTACAAAATAATTGGCGACTATCGTGATAAAAATAATGTATCCCCTTTTGATGCATGGTGGGATTCAAACAGTAAAAAATCTGTCGCTGCAGAATTTACAAATTTTGATTTAAAGTTCAAAGAGTTAACATCAACAGCTGAAGAAAATATTTTTGATCAGCGCTCATTTTATAAATGGTCAGCTGATCATCTAAATCAAAGCAAGTACTTACAAGATAGCTTAATGAATCAATTCAAAACAGAAGTAGAGCTTTATTTGCAACTGATTCAAAGAGCGCTTACTCCGGCAAGCCATAAACAGCTGAAGAAAATAACTTCAAATACGAATTACTTAGAAAATACTGTTCAAAGCTCAGTTAAAAGTAATTTTTCGGCACTTTACGGTCCAACGTTTTCGGAAATAAAAAAAGTATCAGAACTGATGAATTCCTACTATCCGATCATGCTTCAGAAAAACGTAGATTTTAAGAATTACATTAATCACTCAAAAAAAATAGACACGGCAATTAATGACATCTTAGTTTTGGCAGGACTAAAAAAACTTGAAAAAGGTGAAGCGGATCTTTTTGATTCGAAAGAAATTCATTCAGAAAATTCAGATAAGGTTTATACAGATATTAAGTTGCAAAAGCTAAATATCCGACAGCGTGTGATTGTTGCTGCGGTTAAAGGCCTGCGCCAGGTCGAATCTGAAACACGAAGATTTATTCGTATGAAGGTGATGTTATCGAAGGGTTTAGAAATCGGAAACGAAGAGTTTAAAAAAGATTACGGGAACGAATTAAGTAATCAATCGGGGTCGGTGAAACCTCGAAGTGCCAACCCACGAGGGACCTAGTGTTCAGGATTTTGACAGGAAAAACAATTTTTTGGCATTTGATACAAAACTGAATTTATAAGCAATCTAGTGAACTAGAGTTAATAAAAACAGGTATATAAATTGAAATGTAAGTTATGGAATAATTTGAACAAAAAAAGAGGTAAAAAATGAAATCGACAATAATCATAGCCCTTATCTTAATTTCACAGTTTTCTATGGCCCAAGTGAAAAAGGTACCCCGCCTGACTTCACATTCGGCCGTTGAAGCTGTCGAAAAATCGAAGTCTTACGAGCGCATTGCAAAGCTGCAAGCAGAGGGTAAATCACTGACTGACGAACCAAGATTAGCAAAGCATGTTGCCGACTCGGTCACAGAGCGTTTAACAAACATTGTTAAAGTGGACAATCAAAAACTAATGAATCTAATTAGCATTGATGCAAAATTGACTTTAGCTAAAATTTTTGAATTATCATCTGTTGTAAAAGATTCCGATTCAAATGCAGCCGAAAAAGCTGAAGCAACCAAGGCATTAGAGTTACTATTGATTGCGGGCGAAGGTGTTAGTTCAACAGCTAAAAATGAAGTCGAAGCTCAGTCGAATCGTGCACAGTTACAATCCAACATATCCTTATCCGAAAAAGTGGCTTCGTTTGTAAATATCAAAGGTGCTGAAAAATTTGTAGCGGAATACACGATTCAACTTGAAAAAGGTAAATCAGCAACAGAAGCCATTTTGATTGCGGGCAAAGGTAAAGGCAAAAACCGTGAAGACATCACTGAAGAACAAGTAAAAAACTGCAGCAAAGGTTAATCGATACTACTGCAACTTTTCATCTAAAATTATATAGATTTCAATTCGACGATTCTGAGAGCGACCCTCTTCAGAATCGTTACTTTTTAGCGGCCTAGTGTCCGCATAAGAAATAGCAGACATTCTTTTAGGGTCAATTCCATGATATTTTTCAAAGTAGCGAACAATGCTTGTTGCACGTAACGATGCCAATTCCCAATTTGTTTCATAAGGTGCTTCTTTCGAAACGGTTGTGTTATCCGTGTGGCCTTCAACCACTACTTTGCGATCTGTTTCCTTTAACAACTGAGCAATTTTATCCAGTGCTTTTAAAGCGCCCACTTTAATTTTTGTTCCACCCGGATTAAAAAATTGTGCTGAAGCTAACGCAATACGAACACCCAAAGCATCATGTCTTAGATCTTGAATTTTGGATTTCTCTTCATCATCAAACTTTTTTTCAATAAATCGGTTCAGATAATCTTTTGTTTCACCGGGACCTCGGTTGGCGGGAAAGCCTTCCAGTGGAATGATAACATCGGATGCTTTTTCACCACCGATGTTTCCACTATCACCTTTTTCAGATGAATCTGCTCCATTCCCAGAAAGTTTTAAATTAACCCGAACGGAATCTTGAAACGATTTTTGTTTTTCCTGATTATTGCTAGAGGTAGCGTACATCACCACGAAGAAAGCAAACAACAAAGTGATGAAATCGGCATAAGAGACCAACCAACGATCATGATTTTCGGGCTCGTGATCGTCATCTTTTTTGCGGTTATTGTTTTCTGACATTTTCACCCACATAAGAAACTAACTTTTGTTCGATCAGCTGGGCATTTAAACCTGTACCAATCAATAAAGCACCCTCTAAAATCATTTCTTTATGTCTTGTGATTTCAAATATATTCTTTTTAATTTTGTTACCAATAGGTATAAATAATAAATTGGCAAAGCCAACACCATAAACTGTAGCCACGAAGGCCACGGCAATACCGCCACCTAATTTTGAAGTGTCGGTTAAATTACCCATCACATGTATTAACCCTAAAACCGCACCAATAATACCGATTGTCGGTGAAAATCCACCCGCGTCTAACCAAATTTTTCCCGCTGTCAGTAATTTTTTTTCTTCTTTATCAATTCTGTATTCAAAAATTTTACGCGTTAAATCCACATCAACGCCGTCAATAACATTTTTTAAAATCTCTTTTAACAAGGGGGTCTGTATTTGCGGTAACTTGGGTTCGATCGCCAGTGCAGATTCTTTTTTTGCTAATCGTGCGCAATCTAAAATTTCTGCAATAGGCTTTTCATAATTTAAATTTGATTCTTTGAAAGTTTTTTTGAAAAGTTCAAAGCCTAATTTCAAATCACTGGTTCGGTTTGAAATTAACACGGCACCCAACGTACCCGTCACTACAATAACAAAGGCCGTTCCTTGAACCAAGGAAGCTATGTGGCCACCCTCTAAAAAATTACCTAATAAAACTCCGCCGATACCTAATAAAAGTCCTAAAACAGTAGATCTATCCATGGATTTCAGTCTGGCATACTTAAAGAATGCTTTCACCTCGATCCATTCTAGTCTAGACTTTAGTGTATATGGATTTCATTTTTAGTTTTATTTTAGATCTTGATTACAGAATATTTAAATTGATCAATCAGGAATCTGCCTCGGCTCTGCAAGATAAAATTTTTCCATTGATTACAGATTTGCATCTGAACCCTTATTTCAAATGGCCGGCCTTGTTTCTTGTAGCCGTTTTTTTCTTAAGAAAGTTCGAACGTTTAGGTGTGACACTTTTTTTAATTTTAATACTGGCTATTGGCTTCAATGATTTTATGGGTGCAAAAGTTAAAAACCACTACAAAAGACTACGCCCTTTTGAAAATACAGAAATTTCAGCCACACAAAAAAGCCCAGCGGGTAGTAAAAGTTTTTATTCAAATCACACTTCTAATGTTTTCACTTTTGCCACTTACACCACTGTTTTTTTTCCGGCTGCTGCTGTTCCACTTTTTACAATGGCTTCAGTCATTGGTTACAGTCGGATTTACAACGGCGTACACTATCCGTCCGACGTCTTAGCAGGGGCCATCATGGGAATAATATGGGGTCTGCTTTTTGCTTCGCTAGCTGGGCGGATAAGTAAAAGATTAGGTAAAGGTAAAGTTTCGAAATGAAGGCCCTGATAACAGGCGCTAACGGTTTTTTAGGTTCCTGGCTGACTCGACGTCTTCTGCAAGAAGGCCACACTGTCACGGCACTCGTGCGTAAGCAAAGTGATTTGTCTGAATTGGCTAACACTCAGCCGCAATATTTGTACGGTGATGTGACTGATTTGCAGTCTTTACGAAACAGTTTTAAAAACCAAGATACTATTTTTCATCTAGCCGGGGTTGTCGCTTATTCAAAGAAAGATCGACCCATGATGGATCTGGTTAACGTCAAAGGAACTGCCAATGTTATTCAAGTGTGCGAAGAATTAAAGATTCCTCAGCTTTTATATTTATCTTCTGTTGTAGCCGTTGGTGCACAAACACAGCCGCTGGTGATGAATGAAAATTTTGAATACAATTTGCATCATTTAAATTTGGGATATTTTGAAACAAAACGCCAGGCCGAAGAACTGGTATTAACAGCTGTAAAAGAAAAGAAAATAAATGCCATTTGTGTAAATCCCAGCACAATATATGGCCCCGGAGATGCCAAAAAAGGTAGCCGAAAAACCCAAGTGAAGGTAGCCCAGGGAAAGTTTCCATTTTATACCTCAGGCGGAGTCAACGTTGTCGCCGTTGAAGATGTCATCGAAGGAATTTTACTGGCATTGAAGAAAGGAAAAAACGGCGAGCGTTATATTCTGGCGGCTGAAAATATGTCGATTAAAGATTTATTTACAAAAATTTCTTACTTTGCCAAGGTTTCACCACCTGGAATTAAAATTCCTGATTTGGCTTTGCACGGTATCGGAATAATTGGCGACACCTTAACTGCACTGGGTTTTTCTGCGGGAATCAGTCGTGAAAATGCTTACACAGCAACATTGTATCATTGGTTTGATAGTCAAAAAGCAAAAAGTGAACTGGGTTTTATACCCAGCCCATCTGATCAGGCTATCGAAAATAGCGTTAGATGGATGAAAGACAATAATTATCTTTCATGAAAAAAATAATTGCTTACTTTTTATTTTCGTTTTTAGTTATGGGCTTAACTTTATGGGCCTGGATGCCTTCAACAAAAGATATTAAAGGCTGCATAAAAACAAGTATGTTTAATATAGATCTTTGCCCCGGATCAAAAAATTATTCGCCGCTTTCGCAAATTTCAAAGAATGTACAAAATTCGATTCTTATTACCGAAGACTCAGGGTTTTACCAGCATGCAGGCTTTGATTCCGATGGGATTCAGCGCTGCTTAGAAAAAATAAAAGAAAAAGGCCGAATTGTATGCGGCGGATCTACAATCACCCAGCAACTGGCGAAGAATGTTTTCTTATGGAAAGAAAAAAACTTTCTTCGAAAAGGTCTTGAAGCCTTAATTACTTATAAAATTGAAAAGACTTTAACAAAAAAAGAAATTCTAGAGCGCTATCTGAATGTCGTTCAGTTCGGTAAGAATATTTTTGGCATTAAACAAGCTGCACAATTTTATTTTAAAAAAGATGCCAGTGCACTGAATGTTCATGAATCTGCATTTTTAGCCATGGTTTTGCCAAACCCAGAAAAATATTCGCAATCTTATTATCGCAAGGATTTAACTAAATTTGCTAGAGGTCGATTGCTGCAGATTATTGAAAATATGTATAAGTTTAAGCGCATCAGCTCGGAAGAGTATGTAACAGCGATGGACAGTCTTGATTTATTTTTAAAATCTGGGCACACGACACCAGACAAAATAAGCACTTCGGCAGAATCTTTGACTGAAGAAGACTTAGAAAATTTAGATAAAGAATTGGCTGAAGAGGCTGAATAGAACTAAGACACTAATTTCTTTTTAAAAAGTTTATAAGCCACGGCTGTAAGACCACCAATATAGGCCAGTAATATGGTGAAACTAACAAGACTTCCCGGCGACAGCTGCTTATAAATAATATCTCGAGTTAAATTGACCCCGTGAGTGAGTGGCAGCAAAAAAGCAATTCCTTTTAATAATGAAGGAAGATCCTGTACTGAAAAATAAGTGCCACTGATCAACGACATAGGTATTATAATCCCCGATGTTGAAAAAATAAAAGAATCATAATTTTTAGCTACGGAAACCATTACCATACCGAACGCTGCAAAAACTAAACAAATACAAAAAAGCACCGGCAAAGCCAAAAGAATTTGAAATTTAAATAAGCCAAACAGTAAAGAAATTGCAGCCACTCCGCAAACTGCGAAAAAACCTTTCGTAGCAGCCCACAGAATTTCACCCAGTAATATTTTTTTTTCGGTTAGCGGAGTCATCAACATAACAGCATAAGTTTTTTGATGAGTTAATTTTGTATAATTGGGATAAGTGGCTTCGAAGTAAGATATCATCATCGCTGTCGATGCCAATAATCCCGGGTAGTAAAAATCAATAAACGTAAGACCTTCGATTTGTTCGATGAAGCGCCCCAGCCCAAAACCAATAGCAGTTAGATACATTAAAGGCTCTAGCACGGTCCAAAATACAGAAACTAAATAGGTTTTTTTAAAAAACAAAAAATTCCGTAGCCAGACTTGGATCATGCATCCGCTCGAATCTGAAAACCGGCTAATTTTAAAAAAACGTCATTTAAGTTTGCAACCCGAGTTAAGTAATAAACGTTTTGAATTTGTGAAATAAATTGTTGCCGTTGCAGCGATGAGGAAAAAAAAGCATACAGTTTTTTGTCGTAATCTTGAAAATCAATTTTCATTCCATTTAACTGCGATTTCCAGTACTGCGAATCTGAACCCACACTGATTTCCACCACTTCAGCACCAATATACTTTTGAATCAGATTTTTTGGGGTATCACAATCCAAAATACGTCCGTGATCGATAATGGCGACGCGGTCACATAAAATCTCGGCTTCTTCCATGTAGTGCGTGGTTAAAATCATGGTTTTTTTCTGCAATTTTAAATTTTCAAAATAATTCCATATCCACAGCCGTGCCTGCGGGTCTAGACCTGTAGTGGGTTCATCAAGTACTAGAAGCTCGGGATGATTCATTAAACTTCGGGCTAATGCCAAACGGCGTTTCATACCACCACTTAAGTTTTCAACATGCTTATAACGATGCTCGGTCAATTTCATTTCAGCAATAAAATGCAAAGCCCGGGCTTCGGCAATATCGAAGGGAATTCCATGATAGCTAGCAAATATTTTAAGATTTTCGACAGGGTTAAAATCTGCATCCAGACCGTCTTCTTGGGGTACGACTCCGATTTTGGCACGAATCTGAGACATGTCTGTTTTGGTGTTTAATCCTAAAACAAAAAGTTCACCTGCGGTCGGCAGCACATGTCCGTAAATCATTTTCATTAAAGTTGATTTGCCGGCGCCATTCGGACCTAGAATACCAAAGCATTCGCCTTTTTTAATTTCTAAGGAAATATCATTAACAGCTGGTACCGATTTGAATTCTTTAAATAAATTCTTGGCAATAACAGCTGTATTCATTCGCTGGCTTAGTCCTTTTTGTTTTGCTTAGGACGTTTATGCGGATCTAACTCTTTTACTCGAAGGCGAATAGTTTTTGGAGTAATCTCAATTAATTCTGTTTCTTTGATCCACTCCATGGCCATTTCCAATGTCATTGGTCGAACCGGAGTCACACGAATCGCTTCGTCAGAGCCCGACGCACGCACGTTCGACATTCTTTTTGCTTCTTGAATATTTACAACAAGGTCGTTGTCTTTAGCGTGTTCGCCCACAATCATACCTTCGTAAACAAGGTCACCGTCATTTACGAACATTCTTCCGCGCTCTTGCTTAGTCCAAATTGAATAAGCATTCGCTTCGCCGGTACGATCAGAAATCATCGCACCATTGATGCGGGAATTAATATCACCGCGGTATTCATCATAACCATCAAAATTAGTATTTAATAATCCAGTACCACGAGTATCTGTTAAAAACTCAGAGCGGTAACCGATTAAACCACGCGAAGGAATTCTGAATTCTAAACGTGTGCGACCCGTTCCTTTTTGAACCATGTTTGTCATCACACCTTTACGTTGACCTAATTTTTCAGTCACGGCACCTACATACGGATCTTCGATATCGATCACAGCGTGCTCGAACGGCTCTAATTTTTTTCCATCAATTTGCTTCATAATAACCTGAGGTTTCGATACTAATAACTCGAAGCCTTCGCGGCGCATCTGTTCAATCAAGACGCCCAGCTGTAATTCGCCACGACCGATAACTTTAAATGCATCTGTTGCTTCGGTTTTTTCCACCCGGATTGAAACGTTATAAAGTAATTCTTTTTCAAGACGCTCTAAAATTTTTCTAGAAGTTACTTGCTTACCTTCTTGACCAGCAAATGGACCGTTGTTCACAGAAAAAATCATGCCGACAGTTGGCTCGTCGACTTTAATGCGCGGAAGTGGTCTTGGATCAACAGCAGAGGTGATTGTATCGCCAATGGTGAAGTCTTCGATACCGGCAATGATGGCCATGTCGCCCGCACCAATTTCTTGCACTGGAATTTGTGAGTTCACGAAATATTGAAATAACGCCGAAACTTTTACTTTTTTCTGCGCATTTTCTTGAATGCAAAGAATGTCGTCGCCCACTTTAACAGTTCCTGCACGCATACGGCCCATAGCTAAACGACCCACGTAGTCGTTGTAACCCACATTCGAAACCATCAGTTGCAAAGGTTCATTTTCTTTAATTGTCGGAGGTGGAACTAATTCAACAATCGCATCGTAAAGGACTTTTAAATTGTCTGTTTTTACATTCGGATCAAGAGTCGCCATACCTTCACGCGCAATCGCATAAATTGTATGGAAACTGCATTGTTCTTCGGTGGCTTCTAAGTCGATGAATAAATCAAAAAGTTCATTGTGAACATCTTGGATACGCGCATCTGAACGGTCAATTTTGTTAATAACAACGATAACTTTGATATTTTGCTCTAAGGCTTTTTTCAACACGAAACGAGTTTGCGGAAGTGGGCCTTCCGAGGCATCACAAAGTAAAATTGCGCCATCAACCATGTTAAGAACGCGCTCAACTTCTCCGCCGAAGTCACTATGTCCTGGAGTATCGACAATATTAATTTTGATATCATTATAAGTGAATGAAGCGTTTTTTGCTGCGATCGTAATTCCACGTTCTTTTTCAAGATCCATTGAATCCATCAAACGTTCTTCGACGGCTTGGTTATCACGGAATGTACCGGCTTGACGAATCAAGTGATCAACTAATGTGGTTTTACCATGATCGACGTGGGCAATGATGGCGATATTTCTGATTTTTTTTGGATCTTGCATTTTGTTTCCTTTGTCTTAAAAGCAAAAATTTAATAAATAAAATAAACTAACCGTGGCCACCCATTAAAAAATCTTCGTGGCTGGTGTCTTCCTGCGCTGTATTTTTTATTGAACCAAAGAAGAGTAGCGCATGAGCCAGTACTTCGTCATTATCCTTGATCTGAAAAATAGATTTTCTGAAAGCCGCTGCCCCTGGATAACCCGTTGAAAACCAAGAAGCAAATTTTTTAAGCTGAATATTGGTAATATGCTCTGAACTATGGGCTCTAATGGCTTTATCTAGATCTTGAAATATTCCACTGTAATTTCGCTTAAGGTCATCACGAACGGGTTCGTTCCGGTAAAGGCTTAATGCATCAGCAAATATAAGTGGATTTTTAAGTGCACCTCGACCAATTAATACTCCATCACAGCCCGAGCTTTTAAGTCGGTCCACAGCTATTTGTGGATTTACGATATCCCCGTTACCCAACACCGGAATTTTTGCTTGTGACTTTACTTCGGTGATGAAATCCCAGTCCGCAAAACCCGAGTAGCCAGCTGCGCGCGTACGTCCATGAATCGCAACCCAGGTAATTCCTTCATCAAAAGCCAATTTACAAACATCTACTGCATTTCTAGAAGTGGCATCCCAGCCCGTACGAATTTTGATGGTGACTGGAATTTTTACAGCGCTAACACAAGCACGCAAAACTTTTTGCATAGCTGGAAGATCTTTTAACATCGCAGAGCCAGCACCTTTTTTAACGACTTTTGGAACGGGACAGCCAAAATTCAGATCAACAAAATCGGCGCCTTGCTGTTCAACAACCTGAGCTGCGCGGGCGATGACTTCTGGATCTTCACCAAAAAGCTGAATACCAATGGGACGCTGGGTTTCATCAAAGCTCATCAGTGATAGCGTGCGTTCTGATTTATATTCGATACCCGTAGCACTGACCAGTTCGGTAACAACGACGCTGGCATCTAATTTTTTCATAAAAGTGCGAAATGCGTGGTCTGTAATACCTGCCATTGGTGCCAAAACAAATGGATTTTTTTTCAAAGCATCAAGAGGGTGAATTCGCATCGTATGGGTATGGCAAACACCGCAAAAAAGGTCAATCAGTTAGAACTATTTTAGCCAAGTAACTCGGCCTTCTGTTTGTCGCGGAGCTTTGGGCGGCTGATGGTCTGGGTAACCCAGGACGATGGCACACAGAAGCTCAAGCTGGCCATTTTTATAATCATCACGATTCGTGATTCCTAAAAACTCATCCACTTCATTTTTTATTTCTAAAGGCGCCCCCATAGTGCAACAACCAAGGCCTTCAACTAAACACGCTAGATTCATATTTTCGACTGCCATATAAACGCTTCCGATGCTGGTGTGGTAGCGCTCTTCAGGTGAATTCTGCGCGTAGGCAAAAATGATGACCGGAGCATCACCCAAAGTATAAAAAAATCTTTCTGTAAAATCATACAGTGAAGGTTTTAATTTTTTTTGCAAAATATCTTTTATTCCAAGCCATGATTTTTGTGAGTATTTTAAATATTGATTTCGTTTTTCACCTTGAACAACAAAAAAGCGCCAGTTTTGACGATTTTTTCCGGATGGTGCATGCATCCCAGCATTTAGAATTCTTTCTAAGATTTCTTGTGGCACATCCGTCGTTTCAAATTGACGAATCGACTGTCGGCTTTCAACAAGTTGATAAAATTGATCACGTGGCATTTGACCCATGTACCGAAGTATAACAAACTGTTTCTAAATGGAAACAATAAAGCCTGAAACTACCTGGTTGAGTCAAAAAAAAGCTGTTTTATTTTTTGCTTTCTTTGCAGTTTCTTTTGCAGGACTTACGTTAATTCCAACCGTTCGCATGAAATTAATTAGTTTAATTAGTTCTCAGCCACGAGTTATTTTAGCAAAAATATCAGGATATTTTTCAGCAGAACAAACACAATTGCTGATTCTTAAAATTAAAGATCAGTCAGGGCTGCAAATTGAAATTTATGAAATTTCTAAAGATTCTGGCTTACAAAACTTTAAACAAAAATTTGACCTGACCGAAGATGCTGACTCTTATGTTACTTTAGATAAAAATTCGACCAATCTAGCTCTGCAAGATGTCGATCATGATGGAAATCCCGATATCGTTGCTCCTTCGGTTGATCGAAACGGAAATCTTCGTCTGAATACTTTTCGTTACAATGCAGACCTTAAACTATTCGAACCCTACATTCAGCACGAATAGTTTTTTAATTTGAAACCTTTTTCTTGTTCAGATCACGCCAAGATTTTCCTTCGCGTGCTTTTGCATTCATTTGAAAAGCGCGAACTGCATTGTTATGACTGGCATAATTTTCTGAAAATACGTGCGTTCCATCATTCTTACTTACAAAGTAAAGATAATTCGATTCTGCAGGCTGCAAAGCAGCTTTGATGGCCTCTTCACCCGGGTTTGAAATGGGTGTCGGTGGTAAGCCGTAGCGTGTGTAAGTATTGTGACTAGTTGGAGTTAACAAATCCGCTTTAGTTATATTAAATGGCATGGACCCTTTTTTCAAAGCGACACCATAAATTACCGTCGGATCCGTTTGTAATTTCATTTTTTTTTCTAACCGGTTATGAAATACCGATGAAACTAAGGGTCTTTCAAAACCAGCTCCAGTTTCTTTTTCAACAATACTGGCAAAGGTAATCAACTGATTACGGCTCCACCCTTTTTGTTTTACTAACGGCTCGTACTTAGACCAAACTGTTAAAAATCGTTTTACCATTTGTGAAACCACGGATTTCATCGATTCAAATTTGGTTATTTTATACGTTTCGGGGTACAGATATCCCTCAAGACTGGTCAAATCTTCTTGCAACAATGTTTTAATAAAATCTTTGTCATAAACCAGTTCAAAAAAATCTTTTTTTGGACCGACACCTGATTTTTCTAAAATTTCTGCAATATCAAAAACAGTAAGTCCTTCTGCAATCGTTAAGTTGCGAGTCACACTTTTTCCAGAAATAAGCACATCTAAAATTTCACTCGGAGTCATTTTTTGGTTTAATGAATATTCGCCTACTTTTAGTTTAGAATTCATTTTTTTTATTCTTGAGTAAAACAAGAATAGTTTTGCATTTCTGACCAAGCCTTTATTTTCTAAATCGACTGCTGACTGGGTCATGTTCGCTCCAGGCGGAACATCAAAAAGAATCTCGGTTGCATCCTGGCTGACTCCAGAATTTAAAAACTGCACAGCAAAAAAAGTAATTGCCACAGCCAAGGCCATCAGGAAACTAAAAATGCCAATTCCAAACAGTTTTATTTTTTTAGTCAAGATCCACTCCGGGCAGTAACTTTGACTTATCTAAAGTCGTAAGATCCTCTAAACTTGCAACAGGAACTGTGCAGTACTGAATGGCGAAATGCCCCGAGGGTCTGTCGTTGCCAGATTTACCCATACCACCAAACGGCAAACGCGAACTTGCACCATTCGTTGTACGATTCCAATTCAATAAACCCACACGAGTTTTTAACAACGCTTCGTTGTACAGTTCTTTGTTTTTAGTAAACAGAGCCATCACCAAGCCGTATCCCGAGGAATTTATATTATCGATGGTCTGATTGAAATCGCTGGACCTATAAATAGCTACATTCGGACCAAAAATTTCAGTTTTTTGATACAAAGAATGGGCATCAAATTTTTTCACTAAATGAATGCTGGGGGTAACATAATGGCCTTTGTGTTCTAGATCCAAACTTTTTCCCCGCATTAAACTTTCGGCTCCCTCGCGGTTGGCCATTTCTTGAAAGCGAATGTATTTTTCCAAGGCCGCCTGATTAATCAGTGGTCCCATAAAACAATTCTTGGACCAGTGACCGATCGTTAATTTCTTTGCGGCTTGATAAAAGCGATCGGTAAATTGGTCGGCAATTTTATCATGCAGCACAATCCGAGAAGTTCCCGAACAGCGCTGTCCGGCTGACATAAATGAACCGATCAAGGTTTCATAAATAGCTTTATCCATATCGGCATCATCCCAAACGATCGTGGTATTTTTACCACCCATTTCTAGTGCTAATATTTTCCAGTAATGATTTAACGTTTCTTGTTTTATTTTTAAACCAACTTCGTAAGAACCCGTGAATAATACACCATCAACAAGTTCGTGCGCGACGACTCTTCGGCCTGTTTCTGATTCACCATGAACCATATTAAAAACACCAGGTGGAAACTCTGCTTTTTCAATCATCTGGGCATACAACTGCGCCACGGCCGGAGTTTGCTCGGATGGTTTATATACAATTGTATTTCCAGAAATAAGCGCCGGAATAATATGACCATTTGGTAAATGGGCTGGAAAATTAAATGGTCCAATAACTGCCATAACCCCGCGGGAACGGTACCGAATGACTCCATCAACTTGCGGTAAAGCATTTGTTATTCTTTCTTCGGCAATTAAGTTCAAGGACGCGTTTAAGGTGATATCAATTTTAGCGGCAAGGGCTTTTGCTTCAGTTGTTGCGTCCCAAAGTGCTTTTCCTGTGTCCCGGGCAATCAGTTCAGCCATTTCAGCCTCGTGAGCCACAAAAATATCTTTTAATTTTAAAATATATTTTTTTCGTTCGTCCAAGGTTAAGCGGGCCCAGGGAATGTAAGCCGCTTTTGCAGCTTGTACAGCACGATCAACGTGATCTAATTTATAAGATACATTTAAAATAAGATCTTTCGTGTCTGCGGGACTAATATCACAAAATTGTCCGTTCACTTTGTCGGGTAAAGCAAATTTTCCATTGATAAAATCACCCGTAAACTTCATGTCTTTTAAAATCATCATTTACTTCCTTCCGTATTCAAACGGAGAAACAAAAACAGTTTGATCTAATTCAACTTTTAATAAATCCCTGGATCTGGTTGGTAAACAAATTAAATCATCCCGCACTTCAAACCCTGAAACGATACACCGAAAATCATTTGAACCAATACCAACTAATCCCTTTTCTTTGAAGGTGGCTTCTGGAATTTCAGCCACACGGTAGCGCTTGCCTTTTTTAATTGGCAAAATATCTTTCATTTTAGCCCCATAATGGGGACCGCCATCAAAAGGATCAACCTCTTCAAGATAATCAAAGCCAATACTTTCAAGTAAGTGCTGAGCTGGCTTAGTCGCTTCTCCGACTCGGCCCAGGACCAAACGTGCTTTTGCATCCAGTAATGTCAAATAAATGTCGTCTTCCGGAAAAAGTGATTCGATAAATTCTTTGTTTGTTTGTGAAAGTAAGTCAGCTTCTTGGTAAGGAAGGCCTGTGAATCTACGACCTAAAGCTTCCCAAAATTCGCTGCGACCTTCTTCAGTCAGGGGCGGAGTTAATTCGCAGAGCACTCTGTTTTCAAATCGACCCGGATTTAGCCCCATGTAAAGAAATCGACTTAATGAAATTTGCTTCCCCAATCGCTCGGGCCGGCGACGATAAGCTTTATCTATCAGCAGGCCACCAATTTCTGTGGGCCCTTCGGTATCTTGCTGAAAACGTAAAACCTGATGAATAAAGCCAATTCCCAAGTCCTTAGAAAAATGGTCACGTTTTAAAATTTTAAAGTAATTATGAGGTGCATCTTCGCTGCCATGTTTCGCGATAATTAAAGAACTTCCGACAACCAGTTGCTCTTCGGTGTCCTCGATCACAAAAATATATTCAGATTGATCGTTGGCTAACCCACCTTTAAAAGAGGCTTCACTGCGAGCAATTTTTTCAGCTAATATTTTTTTATCACCTGGCAAATTCAATAAATTAAATTGCTTAGCCAAATCAGTTAACTGTTGCAAGTCTTCCCGATGAACAGAACGCACGACAAAACTCATAAGCAGAACCTTTCGACCATTTGTTCATAAAACAAAATGGATTTTTCAAGATCATCAATTTTAACATGCTCTTGCGGTGTGTGCACATTATCTTGACGAACACCTGCGCCGAAACAAAGGCATTCAATGTTAATCCGAGTGAATAAGCTGGCTTCATTGGTGGAAGGCAAGGCTTTACATTCAGAATCTAAATTCATTTTTGTCAGAATCGATTGCGCCGCTTTCACCAGTTGTGAATTTTGTGAGGTCCGAAATGGTTTTTTGTAATCCGTGATGTGAAAAAAAGAATGATTTTTTTCACAAACGGACTTGATCAATTCCATCCACTTTTCATAGTGATCTTGCGTCACATTAGGCAAAATTCGGCAAGATCCACCAATAAGTATGGTGTCTTCAAAAGTGCGGATAATGCCGATACTTAAAGTCGAAAACGAAGGCTCAAATTCTAAATCTTTGATCAATTCCATCTCGGCCTGAACTTTTTTAATCACTTCATATATGTTATTTATTTTTTGCAGCGCCAGGTTTTCAACGTGTGAACTGAAATCAAGCTCGACCATGGCTTGGTTTGGAATCGAGTTGTACCGAGTGCCACCGTCAACTTCGACCAGCACCATATTTTCTGGCATTTTCTGTAAATAATCGAACATTTTAACAATGGCATTTTCCCCCAAGTGCGGGGTCGATGAATGGGCTGATTTTCCGGAAAATATTTTTGACTGCGTGGATGTTGATTCTAACAAGTCACGCTTCGTTTTATAAGTTATTTCAGATTGGCTCAACGGTATTCGAATTTCAACCGTAGCAAACCCTTTTGCTGCATGAATTATATTTAAATTACTCGGCTCACCAACTAAGGCATACTTTGCACTGATTTTATTTTTACGAATCAGTTTCAGTGCCCCCTGCATTCCTGTTTCTTCACCGAAAGTTCCAACAAGTACAGGTTTAAGTTTCAAAAATTTTTTGGTTTTCAATTTTTTTAAAGCTTCTAACTTACATAAAAAATCAAGCTTCACATCGGCAGCACCTAATCCGTAAATACAACCATCGATAATCACGGCATCAAACGGATTGAAACCATTTTTTTTCCAAAGCCCGAAGTGGCCGGGCTCGACTGTATCTAAATGAGTTTGCAACAAAAATTCTTGATCACCTGGCTTAAAAGTTTCAGGCCGCACAATAATATTGGCCTGTGAAACTCCGTTTTGCATTTCAGAAAGAATTTCGACCACAAAACCAGCCTGTTCAGCTAATGTCGCCAAATACTGTACGCTTTCGACCGTTGAACTGGTAGTCGAACTATCTAGTGAAATTAATTTTCGACAAGTTTCAATCCAGTTCAAATTTGTATCCTTTATAAGCCTTGCAAAATTGTTTTCTCGACAATTTGTAATGCCAGTTCAATGTCCTGATCTTGAATAATTGCAGGAACCAAGAAACGAATCCGCACAGGATCTTTTCCACAACTAAAGGCAATCAATCCGTTTTGAAATAATTTTTTAATGAATGCTTCGACTTGATCTTTTTTTCCTTGAAACGGCGTAAATGCAACCATCAATCCCAAACCACCCGCATCTTGCGCCAGTCCTTTGCAAGAAGTTTCGTTCAACCGATTTAAACCGGCAACGAACTGCTGATGAATTCGCTGAATACGACCTTTAGGTCCTAAATAGCCTTCATCTAACATATTTAAAATTTCTAATCCGGTCGCCATCGAAGAGCCGCTGCCTGCAAAAGTTCCGGCAATCAGTCCTGGTTTTGGATTATATTCTTCTGAATAAAGTGTGGCACCTAGTTGCACAGTTTTAGCAATTGTTGCGATATCAACATAATCACCCAAATCTAAAGTTTCAAAAGCAAAATATTCGCCCGTTCGAGCAAACGTTTGCACTTCGTCAGCCCACACGGCAATTTTATTTTTCTTACAGAATTCAAGCAACGGCACAAAAAATTCCCGAGGAATAGGTTGAAAACCACCTTCACCCAACATGGGTTCGAATACGAAACACGAAATATCTTTTTCATGTTTAGCGTATTGCTCTTGCATCGCACGCAATGCTTTTTCTATGCTTTGTGGATCCCGTTTTTCATAACCTGGAACTCTTAAAATTTCGTTGTATTCTGGTAAACCCTGTTTGTAAGCAGCATTATCAGTCACTTCGGCCATCATGGTTGAGCGGCCTGCAAAGGCATTTTGCATAGCAAATACAAAACGCGCCGGAGAATTTTTTTGTCGAGCAATTTTTAAAGCATTTTCATTCGCCATCGTTCCACAAGTTGCAAACCAGCTGTGACGAAGTTTACTTTTACGAGATGCAATTTGAACTAATTTTTCTAACAGTTTTAAATATTCATTATTTGGTTGCAAATTACCCTGCATGATAACGTCAGAAATTGAACCGCGGACGGCCGCTTTCATCACGCGTGGATTTGAATGACCCATGATATGAATTCCGATTCCGTTGATAAGATCCATTTTTACGCTGCCATCTTCAAGCTCGACGTAAACACCTTGGCCCGCACCGGTACCGATATAAGGATGGTAAAGTGGACGGCCGCGAGACGTCGCAATTTTATCCATTTTATTTTGCATTCGATTTATCAGATGAGGCTGCGCCGGACGAATACCTAAAAGGCCTCCGTTATGCACGCCGACTTCATCAACTAAATCAGAAATTAAACCTTCAATGACAGGGTCATTTTCAATTTGTTGACCAACTAAAGTTTCGTCAGAATTTTTTACCTGAAAGATTGCATTTTTAAAAACTGATAACATAACTGGGCCTTTCTCGATATTTGGGAATAATTTAGTTTACTTGGTGCGATAGCTCATGACAATTGCAGGCGGATGTTTGTAGACTTTGGCTCTATGCCGCAAGATCAAATGACTTTTCAACAACAGTTTCCACAGCTTTTTCAGCAGGGTCTAGCTGACCAAAAGAACAACAAGTGGGATGACGCTATCAGTAAGTATCAAAATCTGCTAGACCAAGGTCAGAATTTCTTAACGAACGATCAGACCTCCGTGATTTACCACAATATGGCAGCAGTTTCTTTTGAAAAAGCAGATTTCATCAAATCCTACGTTTGGACGAAAAAAGCGCTTTCATTGAATTCTAGTAATGATTTTGCAAAAAATTTGCTGCAAGAGGTAACTAAAAAATTTCAACCTGCACAGATTCCACATCAAATATCAGTTTTTGAAAATACGCAGAAAGTTGTTCTTCAAAACGTGACTTTTGATTTGGTTTTTGTTTTGTTTTTATTATTTCTTGGGGTGAACTACTATTTGGGGTCCAAACTTTGGCTGGTAAGACGCCGTAACCAATTAGAAAGCGAATCCACTTCGGTTCAACAAAAAAATCCTTTGGGCTTGAGTTTAACTTTTGGCTTAATTTCTGCTGTGTCGATTTTGCTTGCGGGCGCTGCTTACTTAAAATGGCAGGATAATCTGACGCCCAAAGCAATAATCACTGCAGAGAAATCATCGGTGCAAACAGCAAGTGGCGGTAACCAGCCCGTTATCTATGACGCCTCTGCTGGACTTGAAGTGGAAATCTTGAAAATCGAATCAAATTTCGTGCAGATTCGTTACCCAGGTGCATTTTCAGGCTGGGTGGACAAAAAAAATCTTGAAATTTTAAACCGAATTACTTGGCCCTGACTTTCTTGCGCACAAGTTTTGTGCATGATTCTGATCTCTACATTTAAAGCCTGTAGCGAAAATTTTTGACAACAACTTGCGGATCAGGTTTGATCAAAATAGTATGCCAACTAAGATCTTGAAATCATTATTCATTTTAATTGTTCTGCCCTTTTTTCTTTCGTGTGCAAGCGAAGAAAAAAATGCCAATACGGCCGAGGGTTTATTTAAAATCGCCCAAGAGTACGACGAAGCTGAACGCTATGATGTGGCTGTGCAAAAATATGCTGATGTCAAAAATAAATTTCCTTACAGTTCAGTGGCCACCGCTGCAGAATTGGCCATCGCTGATTTATATTTTAAGCGCGAATCTTTTTCCGAAGCCCAAATATCTTATCAGAATTTTCGAGATCTTCATCCAAAACACTTGAAAACCGATTACGTTATTTTCAAAACAGGCCTTAGTTTTTTTATGCAGCTGCCGGATTCAACCGACCGTGATTTGACTGTTGCAAACGACGCTATCTACCACTTCGATGAAGTGGTCAAAAATTTTCCAAATTCTAGCTATGTTAAAGAAGCCAAAGAAAATCGTGAAAAAGCGTTTGTTATGCTGGCACAAAAAGAAATTTACATTGCTGAATTTTATCTGCGCCAAGAAAAATTTGAAGCTTCTTTGACTCGGTTTGAAAATGTTTTAAATAAATATTCTGGTTACGGTCTAGACCCAAAAGCCTTAGCCGGTGCGGTTCAGGCGGCGGCAAATTCAAATAACTTAGCTAAGCAGAAAAAATATTCCGATCAGTTGCAATCTAAATACAGCAACTCTGATCAAGCAAAACTGATTAAAGCAAAGGGTTATTAATGAAATCTTTTTCTTTTCAGCTGATTGATGAAGCTCGCGAAGCCTTTATCGATGGCGACTACAAAACAGCAGAGCCTTTATTAAATCAACCCACCTTAATCCATTCTAAAAACCCCGAAGTTTTTCAAATGCTGGCTACGATCTATTACGATCAAGGAAAATTTAATAAGGCTATTAGCACTTTCAAAAAAGCTTTAGAAATCGACCCTGGCTATACAGATGCGGCCGTTGGTTTATCAATTATTCTTAACGACATGGGCCGCTACGACGAGGCAAAAAAAATATTTGATGATGCGAAAACTTTGCTGGAAAGCAAAAAGCAAGCTCCGGATCACAGCCTAAACGAAAAATTTGCGACTAAACATGCAGAGCTTGCTGACATGTACTTGCAACATAAACATTTTTCAGAAGCCATTGAACAGTACACAAAAGCCTATATTATTTCAGCGAAAAAATCGGACTTTGCAGTTCGCTTGGCTGAAACTTATGTGCAAGCCGGACAAAAAGACAAAGCTATTAAAGAGCTTAAAACACTACTGCAAACGGATTCGAAATTGATTGCTCCAAGGCTGAAATTAGGTTTAATTTTATACAACTTTCACCATATTGCCGAAGCCGTAGATCAGTGGGAAAATGTACTTCATTATGAACCCAAAAATACAGAAGCCCTTAGATATTTAAAAATGGCCCAAGCAGCCGGTGTTACAATTTTAACGAATTAGAACAGAAAGAGATTTTCAGATGGCACAAATTAAAGATGAAATGTTAAAGTTTTTATCACAAGAAGAAATTTCTAAGCTTATTACTAAGTTGGCAGCCCAAATTGAATCCGATTATGAAGGCCGTGAAATTGTATTTATCTGTCCGCTGCGCGGATCTATTCACACCACGGCTGATTTAGTTAGAAAAATAAATTTACCTCAGCAAATTGATTTCGTTTATTTACAGGCTACTGAAAAAGGCGGAGCCATCCGCATGGCGATGGACATCACCGTCAACATCACTGGAAAAGATGTGCTGATTGTGGAAGAAATTATCGATACGGGTCGCACTTTAAGTTTTCTAAAAAACAGATTGTTGTCTGGAAATCCAAATTCACTAAAAATAGTAACTTTATTAGATAAGCCGGCTCGTCGTGAATTACCTATTCGCGCAGATTATATCGGAAAAACGATCGATGATCGCTACGTCGTTGGTTACGGTATGGACAGCGAAGAAAAAGGCCGCAATTACAGTGATATTTACGTTTTGAAAAATTAGCCCAGTAAAGCATTAACAACAAACAGGGTTATTACACACGCGACATATAAAAAGATAAATTGTTTTGGTATCATGGAATCAGTTTAAAGACTGACAGTTTGAAACTCAATTTTTCGCAATAAAACACGCCCAAGGTCGAGAATCTGTTCGATGCAGATACATAAAAAAATGAAGAAAAAATTTTGTTTGGTAGGCGCGTGGGATGGGCCAAAAAAGCCTCATCTTGAGACATTACCTAGAATAAAAACCTAATTTAACGGCTAAGCCGGTCTAAAGTAATTCTTAAATTGTGACGATACTTTATATAATGAAGGGGGAATTCATAATGAAATTCTTATCAAACTTGCGGACTCGTCTTAGGAAAAATCTTTTAAATAATAATTCAGGCCAAGGCGCAACAGAATACATTTTGTTGATCGTTGTGGTCGTCGGATTAGTTATGGCTTTTAAAAAACCAATTATGGATGCTGTATCTAAGAAAGCAACTTCGGTTGGAGATAATATTAACGGATTCACTGCAGAGTAATCCATGACAATCGAATACGTACTTTTACTGGTAATGGGCGGCGTAGTTTTTATGTCCGCGCTAATCAAGGCCCCGAAAGCGGGTTTTGAAAAAGGTGGAGTACGTCTTGCCGCGCGGGTTGAAACGCAGATCGCTACGGGAACAGGTTTTAGACCGTATCCCAACGGGGGCAGCAATGAGGGACGAATCCCTTGGGCAGAAAAAGAATAAAGCCTACCCTATTTTTTGTATCAATCAAAAAGGTCAATTCGCTATTGAAGCTGTTTTACTGATGACAGTTTTGATGGGAGTTTTTGTAGCCTTATCTAATTACGCTCATGAAAAACAGTTTATCAACCGTTTGGTGCAAGCTCCGATGGTTCGTGTGGGCCACATGGCTGGTTACGGAACTTGGAATGACGGCTGTATCGCGCAAGGGAAAAGTAAAAATGTCAGCCTTGGCAAGTGTCACCCCAATTCTATTGGGCGCGCTTTAAGTTCGGACCCTAGTAAATGAAACAACAAACAAAATATTCTATTTCGAATCAATCTGGCTTCATCATAGCCGATTTTTTATTTGCATTTGTGATGGTGATTTCCTGTGGCTTATTAATTTTTGCACTAACGTTTTCTTTGGCAACGGTTGAAATTTCACAGTACATCGTTTGGTCCACAGCTCGTAATTTTTCAGCAGCTAACACCAACGAACAAGCGGCTCGAGCTCAGGCCCAGAAAAAATTCGATTCCTTAGCTGATAAATTTCCGCTCATCAGTGGGCGCGGGGCGCAAGGTACACCGTGGTTTTCTTTAAGTGCCGCCGTCATTGGTGATCTGGCAAAAATAGATCCTGATTTAGCAACCGTTCTGAAATCCGATAAATTAAACAAAGATTTTAGTCAAGAAGCTCGGCAACCTTGGATTGGTGTAAAGTCAAATTTAGAATTAAAACTACTATCAGGTGTACGTGTGCCATTTTTAGGTAAAGTGACTGGCGACAAAGATGTCTTTACTTTTCCCATCCGTGCATTTGTTTTACGCCACCCATCACAAGATGAATGTTTTAGCTTTTTTTCTAAAGAAAAACGCTACGATTTAGGAATTCAAAAATTAAAATCTAGTGAAGCTGAAGGTGACAAATTTGCACCCGCTGCAGATGCAAATAAATATGTCGCGATCGAGGATAACGGATGTTAAAACCTAAAATAAAACAGCTAAAACGTAAAAATAAATCTTCTGAAAAAGGAATGGCCATTATTGAAGCCATACCTGTTTTATTTATGGTTGTGTTAATTTTTAATTTTAGTTTAGGTTTTTTTGGGGTTGTGCATTCTGGAATTTTAAATTCCATTGGTTCTTATAATTACGCTTTAGAAACTTTTAGATTCAAGTCGAATTTGGTTTATTTTCGGCCTGGTGCCTTAGCCACTAATTATGTAAAATCACAAAATCGTGTTCATGGAATAACTCAGGACGGAACCGAAGATGTCGGCAAAGAAGCCGAAGGCAAATGGCCGGTCACTTTGCGGGGTATCACATACAATTACAAACCGGCTACAGCTGGCCGAGATTTAGCCAGTATTCAAGATTCAAAAAAAGGAAAAATTGCGCTGACTGAACCCGACCGTGAATTCAAAGTAAATCCTAGCGACAACAATATTTGGTCGATTAAGTCCAAATTTGTTCCCAAAGAGGGCCCAGAACCTGTCCAAACGGCCAGAGTTTGGATCAAGACTGTTTATGGAATCTGCTTAAATGCCGATTGTAAACCGCAGTAGTTTTTTGAATGAGGTGAAAAATGGGACCTAATGAATCAAGAAATTTATGGATATCTTTGGGTGCTGGTGTTTTTGCCACCTTCATGTTGTATTCCTATTCTCAAGAAAAAAAAGCTGAACTAGAAAAAACTGTCGGAGATAAAATTCGTGTTGTTATTGCAAAAGAAGACATCCGCGAAATGGACAGTATTTACGACAACGTTGTCGAGTACGTCGAAAAAAATAAAACCGATGTCGAACCGGATTCTTATTTAAGTATTCCTGATTTAGTGGGCGGCGTTGCGGCCATTCCAATTAAAAAAGGTCAAACGATTACCAAAAATAAAGTTCTTGAACCCGGGCCCGAGACCGGAATGGCAATTCAGGTTTCTCCAAATAAACGGGCTGTCACGATACCAATTACTGACGAACGTGCAAATGCACGCCTGATTCGCCCCGGTGACCGTGTTGATATCATGGCTATCGTTGATTCCGGAAAAGGTGTTAACCAAAAACGAGAAGTCACCGTGTTGATGCAAGACGTAGTTATTTTAGCCACGGGTGTAAACGTGCATAACAATTTACCCCGAACGATAGAAAAAGATCCCTCTGGTAAAAATTTAATTCAAACAACACTTACAGGCGACACCAAATATGGCACGTTGACGATTGAAGCAGATTTGCAACAAGCCCAAGACCTGATTTATTTGGTATCATCGAATTCTAGCAGTTTATTTTTTCTGTTACGTAATCCAAATGACCGAAAAATTGCACCCCGATTACCTGCATCTTCAGCAGAGTCTATTCAAAGCCGGGCCTTGGTCCCGTCCAGTGGATTTTATCCCGCAGTTCAGCCAAGCTTAACGAATGGACCTGGTAGATAATCTAGTCCACTTCAAAGTGGGATGCATTTGAACATTAAAAACATTTTCTTATTACTTATTCTTCCTTTGCAGATTCTTGCACAGGAAGCTTTAACTCCGGCTATGCCAGACCCAGCGCTAACGACTGCGACTGTACCCGTCGTCGACGAAGAGGGTGAAAAACCAAATGCCCGGCGTATTCGACGACATCTGGATTTGATCGTCAGCGTCGAGCACGATGAAGAGCTTTTAATTCCAGATAAAGAATTAGTTTATAAAGGTAAAGTTGATTTTTTTGATATGAAACGTATCAAAGGAACTGATTTTTTTAGAATTTATCCTAAAAAAGTTGGTAACGGCATCGTCACGATTCACAATAAAAAAACAGGGCAAATTATTGTCGAATTGCGCTTTGATATTCGAAATGATGACATCGAAAAAACATTGCGCGAAGCCCGGTCCTTGTTGGGCGATATTGAAGGCATCGAATTTAAAATAGTTAACGGAGTTATTCTGTTAGATGGTTATGCCATCATCCCCCGAGATTTAATCCGAATCGCTCAAGTTGTAAAAACCATTGGTGCAGAAAAAATACGATCTTTGGTTACTTTAAGTCCAATTGCTAGAAAAAAAATTGCCGAATATATTTCTAGAGATGTTAACAACCCAGAAGTTTCTATTACAGCTGTCGGTGATTTCATCAAGCTAGAAGGCGTTGTTAATTCACTCGCTGAAAAAATCAGAATCAATCAGTTGGTCGGATTGTACATGCCAGATCTAGTGATCGAAAATGCGCCGGACACCGAACACATTAAAATTGTCGGTAAAAAAAGTGGTGGAAAAGTTGAAGATTTAATTATCGATTTGATCACCATCAAAAAAGACGAAGACAAAGTCGAGCCTCCACCAAAAATGATTCAAGTTGTGGCCCATTTTGTTGAATACAATGAATCTTATTTAAAAGATTTTACTTTTAAATTTGCGCCACGATTGACGGCTATTGACGGAGCAGCTAGACAGCCTGCTGGTGGTACGGTGACCGAGATTGCTTCTTTAGTTGACCGCCTGCTACCTAAGTTAAACTGGGCTAAGAAACATGGTTACGCTCGCGTTTTAGATACGGGTTCCATTTTAGTGCAAGACAAGCAACCGGCTTCACTGACCCGGTCAATCACAATTATTCGTGGCTACGTTGCGGGACAAAATGGGGCTCAGGTTCCAGATATTTCAGCGGCTACTTTGCAAATTGATACCACTCCGACAATTAAATCGGAACGCTCTGGATTGATCGAGCTTAAAAATTTAAACGTCAACTTGGTTGACCCCAATGAAGGCGGCACGGCCTCGACGACAGTTAAAACAACAATCAGTGTGCGTGATCGTCAAAGCGCAGCTTTTGCTGGAACCATAAAAAAGAAAAAAGACGCAAGCTTTGGTGTACCGCTTGAAGCTGGTGCTCTTATTAGTTTGGCACAGGCTAAAAGTTATTCCAAAAATACCAGTAACTTTGTGGTCTTTGTAACACCAATTATTAAAGCGTCAGCCAGTTCAGGCGTTGATCAGGTAAAGAAAAAATTTCGACTTAAAGAATAGCGCTTGTCCTTTGGTCTAGCTTGTTGGAACTAACTCTGAAAGCCAGCAAAAAATCTTTAGAAAAGCCGCCTTTTTACCGACAAGAAACTAGACAGTTTTCTATCAGGAGATCGAATGGCTTTGAACCCAAATTGTAACTTAATTGCAGTCGTTGGCGGAAAAGGTGGCGTAGGTAAATCTGTTTTTGCAGCTAACTTAGCGGCTGCTTTTGCAGCAGAACTACGACAACCCGTTTTGCTTATTGATTGCGATACCAAAAGTGTTGGAGATCAAAATGTCATTACCGGTTTAAAGCCCATCAAAACCTTGCGCGAACTTGCAAATACAACCCAGTCCTTAAATTCAACACCAATACAACAAATTGTAACCCAGCATCCTGGTGGCTTTTCTTTTGTCGGAGCCGTTCGCGGTCCCGAAGAAATTTTGTCAGTCCCGAGTGATAATTTGTCAAAACTTTTAGAATATTTTTCAAGAAGTTTTAAATTTATGATTGTTGATATCGGCAATGAACTTGGTCCGATGCAAAATGCCATTTTACAAGAAGCTACAGCAATAACAATTATTTCAAGCCCAGAGATATTAGTCGTTCAACAAACCCAGCGTTTAATCAATGAATTGTTAACACAAACTTATCCTAAAGAAATGTTTCAGCTAATTCTAAATAAGTATTCAAATGCCGGATTGCAACCGCAAGTTATTTCACAGCATCTAGGATTAACTCCGATCGGGATCATTCCCGCAGATGAAGCCACAGTTATGCAGTCGATCACTTTATCAAAACCATTTGTTGTGGCCAATCCAAAATCACCGCTGGCAGCAGCCTATTTCGATATTGTTCGAAAACTAAGTGGTGGAATTCTACAAAAATTAAAAACTGTACAAAAACCAAAGCCCGCAGTGGCTGCAGAGACTCCTACTGCAACAGCAAGTAATCCAAATAATTATGATGCACGCACTTTAACAAAGCTGCGGATCCATTCCGAACTGATTCGAACAATTGATTTGAAAAAAATCTTAGCCGACGTCGGTGATAGTGAAAGTAAAGAAAAAGAACTACGTGCAAAAACTCAGCGGGATATTGGAACGATTGCAGATAAAGAAGCACCCGATATGGCCCGAGAAGAGCGCCAAAAGATAGTCAAAGAAGTTTTAGAAGAAGCTTTAGGCCTGGGTCCCTTAGAGGACATGCTGGCCGATCCTGCCGTTTCAGAAATTATGGTGAATGGCTCGAACAGAATTTTTGTCGAAAAAAACGGAAAAGTCCAATTAAGCGGAATCAAATTCACTTCGAATGACCATTTACGAAGAATTATCGAACGCATTGTTACGCCCCTGGGTCGACAAATAAACAATGCAACACCCTACGTTGATGCGCGTTTAAAAGACGGCAGTCGAGTCAACGCGATCATTGAACCTTTGTCGCTTGATGGTCCAGCACTTACCATTCGTAAATTTAAAAAAGGTGGAATCAGTCCTGAAAAATATATTGATTTCGGCAGTGCCACTAAAAATATGTTGGAATTTTTAAAAATTTCTGTCGAGTACGGATACAATATTGTAATTAGTGGTGGTACTGGTTCTGGTAAAACTTCATTGCTGAATATGATTTCACAATACATTCCATCTCATGAACGAATTATTACGGTCGAAGACGCGGCCGAATTACAAATGATGCAAGAGCACGTCGTCCGTTTAGAAACACGCCCAGCATCGATGGAAGGTACAAACGCTGTTTCTATTCGTGATCTAATAAAGAATGCCTTACGTATGCGTCCTGACCGAATCGTCGTTGGTGAAACTCGTGATGGTGCAGCTTTAGATATGTTACAAGCCATGAACACAGGTCACGATGGTTCGATGACGACAACCCATGCCAATTCTCCACGTGAATGTATCGCTCGATTAGAAACCTTAGTGATGATGTCGGGTTTAGATTTACCCGTTCGTGCTATTCGCGAACAAATTTCGGGCGCCGTAGATTTAATTGTGCAAATCGTAAGGATGTCCGACGGAAGTCGAAAAATTATCAGCATCACCGAAGTTGTCGGTATGCAAGGCGATATTATTACTTTAGCTGAAGTTTTCAGATACAAAGAAACCGGTTTTGATAAAAACCGAAAAATCTTGGGACAATTCCAAGCCACTGGAACTGTGCCTTCGTTCGCGCAAGAAATCAAAGACAAAGGCGGGCATATTCCGATGGAAATTTTTTCCAATGAAGCGCCAAAATCTGCTTCAGCCGCACCAGCAGCGGTCAGTGCACCACCTGTGAAAAAGGTTAGCTAAGTGCAATTATCTTTTTTAACTAAGATATTCAAATTTGATTGGCTAACCATCCCGCTTTTTGGCATTGTCATTTTTATTATTGCTTACTTTTGGGCTGATAAACTTTTGATTAAACTATACGATAAAAGCACCGGCAAACGCTCAAATATTTTGATGTACATGAAGCTTTTAGGCATGAGTGCAGATGAAAAAAAAGTAACTCAGCTTTTGTTATTATCTAGTTTCGGTACAGGTTTAATTTTTTTCTTTCTGGCTTGGCCTCAGGTCACGACAGGAATTTTTTTAGGGCTTTCTGCAGGTATTGCAGGATTTCAGTTGCCTCCGATTATATTTAAAAATCTTTATGAAAAAAGATGCACTCAATTTGTCGATCAGATGGTTGATGCCTTAACCATTATGGCCAACGGAATTAAATCTGGTTCTAATCCCCAGCAATCTATGCAACGGGTCGTAGAAATTATGGGTAATCCCATCAGCAGCGAATTCAGTCAGGTTTTGACACAAACTCAATTCGGTCAAAGCTTTGAAGAAGCTCTGTCTGATTTGGCAGTCCGAATTCCTAGACCCGATGTGCAGATGTTTGTGACCGCAGTAAATATTTTGAAAGAGACTGGTGGTAACATGTCTGAAACATTCCAGACGATAGTCAGTACAATTCGTGAACGACAAAAATTAGAAAAAAAAATATCGGCCATGACTGCTCAGGGGGTCATGCAAGGAATTATTGTGACCAGTATTCCATTTATTTTAGGCGCCGTATTTTATGCTGTTGATCCAAAATTTATTCAGCCAATGTTCGACACAACCCTAGGTCTAGTCCTACTGGTCGTCATGCTAACTTTACAAGTTATCGGTGGAATGATGATCAAAAAAATTGTTACAATCAAAGTGTAGATGGAGAAACACTTTATGATGAGATTGTCTGCGCTGACCCTGTTGGTATCTTTTTTCTTTGTTCATTATGCCCACGCCTTAGTCGACATGAATAACGCCAGTTATTCAAATACCTGGGTTGATTTAGAAGTTCCTGGAAATGGCTACGACATGAAAGTCCTGCGGGCTTACAAAAGTCGAACAATTTATAACGGACTTTTTGGTTTTGGCTGGTGCTCAGAATTTGAAACTAAATTAGAGCCCACATCCGAAGGAAATATTAAAATATCAGAATGCGGTGACGGTCAGGAAATTATTTTCTCGGCAAAAGAAATTACAAAGAAAGATATCGACACAACAATCGCAGCCATTGTTACTAAAATGAAAGCCGATAAATCTTCAAAAGCCACGTCGCCTGATTATTTGAAGAAAATATCAGATCAAATGGCATCTGATGATGAATTACGGGCTCGCTTTGCAAAAACTTATTCAGTGAGCGTTCCGATCAAAGAAGGGACTAAGTTTTCTGCAAATGGAAAAGAAGTCGAAAATGTCATTTTCAGTAAAACTTATTACACACGAAACCTTCCAGATGGCAGCTTTCAGCGTTTTGATTTACAGGGCCGTCTGGTTAACATGTACGACAAAAACAATAATTTTTTAAAGTTTGAATATGATAAAGATTTACTGAAAGAAGTCGAAGACAATAACTCTAGAAAATTAACTTTCAGATATTTTCCAAACAAAAAAGTTAAATCCATTTCTGGCCCGAATGGCTTAGTGACTGAATACAAATACAGTTCGCAGGAAGATTTGGTTTGGAATAAAAATGCATGGGCCAAAACAGACAAGCAAGTTTACACCTACGAATACAATGAATTTCACAATTTAACTAAAGCCAACTGGCCCGATAACACTTCGGTGTCCGTGCGTTACGATAACGTTAAAGATTGGGTTTTGGGATTTACCGATCGCGATAAATGCACCGAAAATTACAAATACGAATTTTCACCCACCGACCCCAAATTTCACTACTGGTCAAGCGTAGTAAAAACTTGTGGCAAAGAAACCGTAGCAAATAATCGATATGAATTCTGGCATAAGCAAATTGAAAGCGGTCAGGTTGTGTTATCCCGTGTTTTGACAAATATCAGCGGCAGCACGACAGATATTACTTACCATGATACTTTTGGAAAACCGGTGGCTATTAAAAAGAATAATGACCGCATGAATTTTGAATACTTTCCAGATGGTTTAATAAAATCAAAACAAGCTGGTAATATTAAGTTAGAATTTTCTCATGACCCCCAAACCAAAAAAGTTTCCGGCGTAAAGACAAGCGTTTCTAATGAAAAAGGCAAAATTGTTTCTGCTAGACAGACTACTTTTAAGTACGACGCAAAAGGAAACTTATCTTTTGCAGAGAATTCTGAAGGTCAAAAAGTAATTATCACTTATGATCCCAAAGGTCGAATTTCGACGATTACCGATCAAGCTAAAAAGATTGTAAAAATTGACTATGAAGACCGTTTTGGTAAACCTTCTGTAGTTACTCGGCCTGGCTTAGGTACAATTAAAGTGAGTTACAAACCTAACGGTGATATCGCTAAGGTTGATAGCGCAGAAGGCCCAACGGTCGCTTCGCAGGTGGCAAGCACGTTTAATAATTTACTGGATGTTATTTCACCTGCGACTCAAGAGCTTTACTTATAAGGAGCCGAAAATGAAAATATTTATTCTGTTAATCACTTTAATAACTACCTCTATGTCTTTTGCTGATTGTCCAGCCGGAGACCCTAATTGCGTGATGAAAGAAAGTGGCGCCGGAACGATGTCGCTAGGATCTGGTTGTGCATCATGCACGGCTTTAGAAAAAGCAAATACGAGGTTAGATGGAACCAGCCGCAACTTCCGTGGTAATTCCAAAAATAGCAGTAAGCCTGCTGATGCCACTGTGGATGTTGAAAACTAAAAATAAGATTTAATGGTTTTTAAAAAAACGAGTCTCGAAATGAGACTCGTTTTTTTTTGGAATTTTTTGGCGCGACACCTGTCAAAAATATCGACAGTCTATCAGCTGTATGCCTACCTAACAGTCTGAAATGTCTAGGATATTTTGACTTTAAATTCACACCAACTTGGCATCACACTCGCAATACCTTTAATTAACACGACAAAGCACGCTCTTAATTGAAAGCGTACAAAGGAGATTTTATGAAAGCATACGTTACTTTGGCTTTATTCATCGGCTTAACAAGTTTATCTGCAGTCGGCCACGCAGCCGGGGCAAAATTCTGCATGAAAAAATACTTGGCCTCTTTGTCACTGCATCCAAAGGCATCTACAAATTTCTATGCAGTTAATATGAAAAATTCTAATTCTGCAGATACGACAATAAATCAACCTTCAGTAAATAGACATCGATAATTATTAATAAGAATTATCAGTGGCAGGTTTTTCTATAATTGTAGGCTCTGAAAATGAACTTGTTCTTTCAGACAAAAAAGCTTTGCCGACCAGCAGGGCTTTATTTATTGCCTTCACACCACCATAAGCTGCTTGCTGCATGAAATGTGCAGCCTCTGACTGAGTCAGAAAATTTTCTAATCTAGCCTCGTAAGTGATGCCACCATCAGCTTTCATCTGCGAAAACATCATTAACAAACTTGCAAAAATAAAACATTTTACTACAAATTTAAACTCATCCATTTTGAACCTCGTTGTACTGTTGCGAAATGCGATTTAATGATTCCAGCAACTGAGCTTTGGTGAAGGGTTTTGTCAGATATTCTATAGCACCCAATGATTTGGCCTGATCGATTGTCATTTGATCATCCAAAGAAGAAATAACTAAAAAGCGACTATTTGGCGATAGCTGATGCGATTCTTTTAAAACCTCTAATCCATTTTTTAGCGGTAGAACCAAATCCAAAATCACAATATCGGGCTGAAGTGCTTTAATTTTTAAAAGGGCTTCAGCACCGTCAACTGCTTCGCCGATGATTTCATAGTTTTGGTTCATCAGTGATAATCTATAAATTTCGCGAAGAAATAAGACATCCTCGACGATTAAACATTTCAGCTTCATCCTTTCATTTTATATGAATATATAAGGTTGAAAGTAGGAATATGAACAAAGCTAGCCTTAAATACACTTCCAAAAGTCTAGTCGGATGGACGTTTAGATAAAAAAAAGTGAAAATAACTTATGAATATCAACATGCACCTTCAACTTCAAAGAGTTTATATGAACCGCTTATTTGTGATTCTATTAGTCGGTTGTTTGATCAGCCGTTTTTCCTTGGCTGATGACCTTTCTGCAAAAAATAAAAATCCGTTTCCGGTAAAATATATAAGTTTGGAAGATCAAAAATTGAATATTCGCACCATCACTTTAGCTCCAGTTTATGACAATGTAAAAAAAGTTTATTCAGAGCCTATACAGAAATTACTGATTGAATTGTTACAAAACGACAAAGTGTGGGGTTATTCACCTAATCCAGATATTAATAAGAAAATTTTTGTTGAACGCTATGAAACCAATCAGAATGAAGTTTTACAGGTTTTAAATAATACAACTTCCCAGGGTCTTTTAACGGCTTTGATTACGAAAGGCCCTAACGGATTAAGTGCAAAATTAAGACTGTACACGGCCGATCAAGGTTTACTGTTACTGGAAGAATCATTTCAAGATCGTCAGGCTTTTGAAATTCCAAAATTACGAGATGAGTTTGTTAAGCTTTATCAAAATCTAAAAAACAAATTACCTTACCGTGGCTTTGTTTTAAGTCGAAAAGGACTTGATGTCACAATCAATGCCGGAGAAAAGAACGGTCTGCAAGTTGGACAAGAATTGACTCTGGCGCAAATTTTAAAAATTAATCGCCATCCAAAATTAAAATATTTAGTGGGCACTGAAAAAGAAATAATTGGTCGAATTCAAATTAAAAAAGTTGAACCCTATTTAAGTTTTGCTCAGGTTATTTTTGAAAAAGAAACTGGGGTCGTTGATGTGGGTGCCAAATTAATTCCTACGGATTATGTGTCTTATCCATTACCTGTTATTAATTCCAATGGTGAAATCATCGATGAAAAAATGGTTATTCCGATCGTGGCTGGCACTTCCGAGGGGTCACCAGGTGAATGGGTTCCTAAAGAGCCTCCACAGTTTGGAAAAGTTATTTTGCAAGCTGGATTAGGTCAATACGATGAATCAACAAGTTTAAAATCAGGAACAACAATACAAGCCAGTCAAAGTGCATCCCCGACGTTTTTTATGGGCGCAGAATTTTGGCTAACACCCAATTGGTTTGTTGATTTTGATGTTATGCAATCCTACTTCACAGCGCAAAACGGTCTGGTCGGATCAAATCCCACAAGTTTAAATTATACGTTTTCAAAATACAGTGGCGCTTTGGGTTATTATTTTTTATTAAAAGACGATTTCTGGGGACCAAAACTAAGCACGCAAATTGGTTTTTCGTCTTACAGATCAGAAGTCACAGACACAAACCCAACGGCTTTCACCAGCACTTCCAGCGGCGGAATAATTCTTCGGGTAACGGGCTCAATTCCATTAGTGCCTGAATTTCCGATTGAATTAGGCGCGGCTTTCAATCTGGCATTAGATCCAGTCTATTCGGAATCGCCGGTCAATTCAGGAACAGCCAGCAGTCGAATAAATTCTTTTGGTTTTTATGTCAGTTATCAAAATTCGCCGTCACTAAGATATCGTCTCGATTTAAACTTCGACCAAATTCAAGTCGACTTCAGCGGTACCGGCGGCAGAGCCAGCCCGGCAAGATCATCAACCCTTAGATTAAACAGCGAACTTTTCGGTATCGAATACCTTTTCTAAAAAGGTACCTGTTTGGATAATGCATAAAAAAAGCCCCTGAATTTCTTCAAGGGCTTTTTTGTATTTCGAATTTCTAGGAAATAAAAAGATTTTGTAAGCTTTTGGCTTACATCATACCTTCCATGCCGCCCATGCCACCGTGTCCACCACCAGCGCCGCCGCCAGCAGATTCTTTTTTCGGAGCTTCAGCGATCATAGTCTCTGTCGTTAACATCAATGATGAAACTGATGCGGCATTCGTTAATGCACAACGAACAACTTTAACTGGATCGATAACGCCATCTTTTAATAAGTCTGTGTATTCATCGCTGTAAGCATTGAATCCCCAGTTAACCGATTTTTCTTGAAGAATGCGATCAACAACGATTGCACCATCAAGACCAGCATTGATCGCGATTTGACGAACAGGCTCTTCGCAAGCACGTTTGATAATTTTTGCACCAAAAGCTTCTTCTTCAGAAAATTTAGTTTTATCAATTTTTTGAGAAGCGCGAAGTAAAGCAGTTCCACCACCGGCAACGATACCTTCTTCAACTGCTGCGCGAGTTGCATTTAATGCATCTTCAACACGAGCTTTCTTTTCTTTCATTTCAACTTCAGATGGAGCACCAACGTGAATAACCGCAACACCACCAGAAAGTTTAGCCAAACGCTCTTTTAGTTTTTCTTTGTCATAGTCAGAAGTTGTTTCTTCAACTTGTGCTTTGATCTGAGTAACACGTGCAGTGATGTCTGATTTTTTACCAGCGCCATCAATGATTGTTGTGTTATCTTTATCGATAACTACGCGCTTAGCAGTTCCTAAGTCAGCAGCAGTTGTTTGCTCTAATTTCTTACCTAAGTCTTCAGAGATAACTTGAGCATTTGTTAAAATAGCAACGTCTTCTAACATAGATTTACGACGATCGCCAAAACCCGGAGCTTTTACTGCGCATACTTGTAATGTGCCACGCAATTTATTAACAACCAAAGTCGCTAATGCTTCGCCGTCAACATCTTCAGCGATGATTAAAAGTGGACGACCTTGTTTAGCAACTGCTTCAAGAACGCCAATCATATCTTTCATTGAAGAGATTTTTTTATCGTAAATTAAAACATAAGCGTTCTCTAAAACCGCTTCCATTTTTTCTGGATTAGTTACGAAGTACGGAGACAAGTAACCACGGTCAAATTGCATTCCTTCAACAACAGTCACTTCTGTTTTTGCTGTTTTAGAATCTTCGATAGTGATAACGCCTTCACGGCCAACTTTATCCATAGCGTTTGCAAGCATGGTTCCGATTTCCATGTCGTTATTTGCAGAGATTGATCCAACCTGAGCAACTTCGTTAGACCCTTTTACCGGCTTAGCCATGTTTTTTAATTCTTCAACAACAATACCAACAGCTTTGTCGATACCACGTTTGATAGACATTGGATTGTGGCCTGCAGAAACTAATTTAGCGCCTTCGCGGTAAATTGCTTGAGCAAGTACAGTTGCTGTCGTTGTTCCATCACCAGCTTCATCATTGGTTTTAGAAGCAACTTCTTTAACCATCTGTGCGCCCATATTTTCGAATTTGTTTTCTAATTCAATTTCTTTAGCAACAGTCACACCATCTTTAGTAATCAGTGGAGAACCAAAAGATTTGTCGATAACAACGTTACGACCTTTTGGACCCAAAGTTACTTTAACAGCGTTTGCTAAAACATTTACGCCTTTTAAAATGTTTGAACGTGCTTCTTCAGAAAAAACTAACATTTTGCTCATTTAAATCTCCGTTTATTTTTTTCGAACCTAAGGCCCGAGGTTAATAGAATTACTGTACGATTCCTAAAATATCTTCTTCGCGCATCATCAAATACTCTTCGCCAGATAATTTGATTTCGGTACCTGCGTATTTAGAAAATAGAACTTTGTCTCCGGCTTTTACTTCTAATGGTAATGTTTTGCCATCTTCAGTAACGCGACCTTTGCCAGCGGCAACAATTTCGCCACGCTGAGGTTTTTCTTTTGCTGTGTCAGGAATAAAAAGACCACCTGCGGTTTTTTCTTCTTCTGCCATGCGACGAACTAAAATTCTGTCGTGTAAAGGACGTACGCCTAATTCTTTTGCCATAATAATGACCCCCATAAAATTCGAAGCTTTTTTGAATTAAAAAGCTTCGGTTAGTTAATTTAAATGTAACTGCATAGGTAATATGGAATGTCTTAACACTCTGTCAAGGTCTGCAAATTTTTTTAGTTTTTTTAATAGTTTTCGTTCACAAAAAACGAAGCTTATTCGTTTGAGCCAGCTCTGGCGGGCATAAGTCCAGTCGAAGGACGAGAAGAGAAAAAATTATTTGCATAGGCCGCCATCAATTCAGCAATTTCTTCGGGCGATAACCGTCCAGAAACTTCCGTGATTGCTGAATTCATATCCCGTTGTTTGGTTAAGTATCCAACAAAATAATCAGAAATTGTAAGGTCTTTGGTAATGGACAATTGATATTGATCTTTTTCAGCCTGTTTTTGCAGCTCTTGCAGATTCAAATTAAGCCCTGACTCAGAACTGCCTTTATGAATCATATTTGGGTCGATAGTAGAGGCTGAAATTCGCTGCTTGAGTGCAACCGCACCATTAGACTGTTTCAGCTGCATTTCAGCGGAAGACACCATTGCATTTTTCCATTCTCTAAAACTTTTAAATTTAAAATTTTCTAATTCATGGTGGTTGCCAACCAGAGCAGTGGTTACAGCAGTGGCTTGAACCGACATAACCGATAGCAATAAAAAATAACAGATTACGTACAGCTTCATAACTAGGGCTCCTCAGGTATGAATCCCTATTTCAAATACAAGACCCGTTTAAAATTAACCTATTTGTTATGAGACTGCTGGATGTCTAGTTTTGATACATATTTGACGCCAAAAATGGGAACACGGCGGAATCAGCCTAGGGATTAAAAAACGATCTATTTCTTGTTGGTAGGAACGGAGTGATCAAATTCATAAGGCCTCCTTGTTAAAATTTTGGTTTAAGTTATTTGCAAAATTATTTTCTTCAATTTTAGTTCAATAATTTTCCTGTCAAGTTGGCCAGATTATAAAAAATTCTTATAGTTCTTATTAACTAAAGCCTATGTTTTTTCAATTCCTAGACTGGATGATTATCCTGATTTCACTTTGGAACCAGAACAAGAATACATCATTCAACAAATGTAGTTTCTAATTGTTAGGCAACACCAAATAACCGAGGGGAAAAATTTTATGTTAGCTAAAAGGATTTTAGTCGCACTACTTACAGGATGTAGTTTAAGTGCAAGTGCCGCACAGTTTGATCAAAAAATTGTTGGAGGCGTTCCAGCAATCAAAGGGGAACTTCCGTTTCAAGTTTCGATGCAATCAGCAACGGGTTCACATTTTTGCGGTGGTTCACTGATTAAGCCAAACTGGGTTTTAACAGCAGCCCACTGTGTACAAGGTTCATCGAATATGAAAATTGTTGTTGGTCTGCATGATCAAAGCAACAAAACAGATACCGAGACTTTCACCGTTAAAAAAATCGTAGCTCACCCACAGTTTAACCGAAGCACTTTAGATTTTGACTACGCTTTAGTACAACTTTCTGCAGATTCAAAATTCAGAACAATTGAATTGAATCGTGTTGAAATTGATGTCCCTAAAAACGATGAAAAATTTATGGTCTGGACTTCCGGCTGGGGAACGACAACTGAAGGTTCTTACACCTTACCAAAAATTTTGCAAAAAGTTGAAATCCCAATGGTTTCTAAAGAAGAGTGCAATTCAGCGACAGCTTACGGCGGAGAAATCACCGATCGTATGGTTTGCGCGGGTTTAAAACTTGGTGGCAAAGACTCTTGCCAGGGTGATAGTGGAGGTCCGTTATTTACCCGTCAAGCCAGTGGTGATTTCACTTTAGTGGGAATCGTTAGTTGGGGTGAAGGTTGCGCGCGTCCAAATAAGTATGGCGTTTACAGTAAAGTAAATGCCATGGTCGACTGGATCGAAAAAGAATCTCAGTAATTTTTTAGCTGATTAAAAAAGAACTTAATGAAAAGGCTTTTGTGAAAAACAAGAGCTTTTTTTTTGCTCGAACGACAGGAAATTAAATAAGGCCTGTCTTGAGTTTGATTCTAAAAACATATACTGTAAAGAAATGAAAAAAATACTAATTGCAACGGCCGTTTTACTTTCCTTAAATTCTGTCGCCCGCGCTGATTTAACAGACACAGTTTTAGTAACCCTTAATACAATTTATTTGAATCGTGATTACACAGACAACGGAGTTAAGTCCCAGGCCAAGTCCACCGACACAGATATCCGGCTAGGAAAAGTTTTTAAAAAATATTATGCAGGAATCATTTATTCGCAATCAGCTAATGACTCGTCGGATTCAAATCGCACATCATATGGAATCTCTACGGGATATTTTTCTGAAAAAGATCTTTACATTGCAGCCCACTATTTTTTTTCGTCGAAGCTTGATCACGGTGGTGGAATCGTAGATAGTAAAGGCTCGGGCTTTGAAATCGACCTTGGGGGTCTTTTTAAATTCACCTCTAGTTTTTATTTGGGCTTAATGATGGCTTATAAAACATTTTCTTATTCGGAAAGAACAACGCTGGGCACTACGGCTAGTACCTCTGTGACTCACCGTGAATTATTACCGCTATTTACCATTGGCTTCGCTTTTCAGTAAAGAAAAAATATGGATGCACTGCTTGGAAAAAAAATATTAATTGTTGATGACGAACCACTTCTGCGCGAAGTGCTGTTAGAATTTTTTGTTCTGGAAGGCGCTACCGTTATCGAGGCCGACGGCGGACTTGTCGGATTTAAAAAACTACAAGAAAACAAAGTAGATATTTTAATTTCTGATATGCGCATGCCGGGCGGCGATGGTCTTTCGCTTTTAAAAAAAATACAGACGGACCTTGATTACAAGCCTTTGATTTTTCTTTATTCGGGTCATACTGAAAGCTTATCCGAAACCAATCTACAATTACTAGGTGTTGCAGCATATCTGGTGAAACCCTTCAGTGCCCGGGATCTTATAAAAAAAATTGCCAGTTACGGATAACTACTTATGCAGCCTGACGGTATAGCCAGTCGTTCAAGGCCTGAATATCTTTTGCACTCAGTTGCTGGAATTTAAACAGAAAAATATCTTTGTGACTTTCAACAAAGCGAATTCGGAAATGTGCATTAGCGCCCAAAGAAAATTCAATATCTTCGGATTCAATTTTCTGCGGCGGTGTCGTGATGCATTCGACCCGAATGCCGTCTTTTGAAATTTCAACTAACTTCGCCCAGGGTCCCAAGTTCGAAAAATAAATAAAATGTTTTTTTGATGACTGCAAGCTACGTTGGGACAAGCTACGAGATTTTTTTTCTGGTTCAGCCTCTGCAACGTGATTTGTTGCTGCGACTGCAGCAGCAGCTTCGGTTGCATTTGTATTGCTTTTTGTTTGTTTGATACCCGTCGAAGAACTACTTGTTTTTTCAAATAAGTTTTTTGGAATAGCCTTTTTTATTTTCCAAGCCAGCTGATCTGCAATAAAAAGAAAAATTCCCACATTCATTAGAAAAAATACGGCCGATAATTTATTAGCTCGAAAATTTTGTCCAAAATGTAGAGTTTGATTCAAGATATATCCACCCAATAAGACCAATAAACATTTCCAAGCCCAGGTGGCTCCGCGCAACATTAAAATTCCTATGATAAAAGTTGTCACATAAAGCAACTGGTCTACAAAGGCTCGGTTTGAAGTGATGAACCAAAAAACCCGCCAAGACCAGCGGTCTTGAACGACTGGCAATGATAAAATAGTTAGAAAGGTATTAAAAAATGGAGATGCAATTAAGCCAATACCAAAAAAGCGTATGACACTTTGCCGTTCAAGTAGCTTAACGATTTCCATGACTAAACCACATTTTTATCTTGATCGACAAACCGCATTTGGATGATGTCAGAATCTGCACTTTCGTTCGATTCAAAATTATCGGGTGTTGGAATCTTTTTCTTTTCTGCGCGTCTAGATTCAATGGATTCACTGGTCGCTATCACTAAACAGATAGCCAATGGATCGAACACAAAAACAAAAAGTAGTATCAGATATTTAACAACCGTATCGATATCCATATTAAACATTTTAGAAATATAGATCAACGGACCAACTTTTTCTTTCACCGCTAAGATTTTAATATTCGATTCAGCAATTTGTCCGTCAATTCCCAAAACTTGTTTATTGATGTCAGAAATTTGCGGTTCAATTTCAGCTCGAATTTGTATTCGCTTTGAAACACGATTCGCCGGAATTTCATCAATGGATTTCGTTAATCGAGCTGTCTCAGTTGTTAAACGTGATTGTCTTTCTTTTAGCGCACCCAACTTTATATTTTCCGTTTCCAAAACGTTGGTCGCTGATTGATAAGCGCCAGAAAGAAAACCGAAAATACCCATGCTGGTAATTAAACTAAGAACTACAATCGCAAAAGTTAAATAGTATTTATAAATTTTATTCAGCTGTTGCCAGCGTTGGTGCAAATAAGCAGACAGCACAAACTTTGCAAATTCCAACGACACGGCCATGGCAGCCGTTGCTAATGCAGCGCCAGAGAAAAGCGCTGCGATTCCTAGAACAGAAAATCCAGCTCCCAATGTGGCCACTGAAATTGTCGCGATAATTAATCCGATTAATAACCATAGTGAAATCATATTGACTCATCGGAATTTTAGAAAACCACAAGAGAGTGACTTTGGTCGTATTCTGGTTTGGTTTAAATGCTTTTAAAGATATAAATTCGTCATCCTGGGCTAAAGTAATAATGGCGGCAAATCTAGTCCTGGTCTCATCGGAACGTCCATTGAGATGCAAGCAATTTCAAAATACAATCTAATTATTATGATTAAAAAACAGTTTTTATTTTCTTTAATAAATCCGTTCTTCATTTCTGTAATTTTTCATACAATCTCTGTCGCAGCTGGGGATGTATCCCCACTTTGTAGCGACCTTGCCCGGTTTGCTTGCGCTCCCGGATCTTACAAAGATGGCACCGGTGAAATTAAAAGTGAATCAGAAATATCAAAGTTTATGTCAGCATACGCCGAAGAATCGCGTACGATTCTTCGTGATCGTTTCCAGAAGATTCTGAGTGGATCTGAAAATTCATATTTCAAAGATGTAGCCATTGCTGGTTTAGGTTTGAAAAACTCTCCTCGATGCACTTCAACAGCGTCTGATGATGTTGCATCCTGCCGTGAAACTCTCATTGATGGATTAACCACAATCGCTCAGAAACAAGCCTTGGGCCCGCTGATGCCGCAGACAGGATTGGCGCGTGCGGGAAACTTGCGAGATTTAGAATATATAACGCAAAATAGTGCTTATCAAAAAGTAATTCGTGAATTAAATAACCGTGTTCAAAAAGAACTTGGTAATCCCGAAATGAGCAAAAAGATTCAAGATAAAGTCTTTCCAAAAATAAAAGAGCTTATAGTAGCTCGTCTTAAGCAGTTATCTATTCCAGATGTGCAAAGAAACCTAATGATCAGCAAATTGAATTCTATTTCATTCGAAGGCACTTCTTGTGAAGAATTTGGTGGAAAAAACAGTCGTAGCAATGCTGAGGTTGTATCATCATTACTGGTGCCAAACGCTTTCTATGACCCTTCACGGAATACTTTTAAACTTTGCTCGGGTTATTTGCTGCAATCTACAAGCGAGTTTCAAATAGCTACGACTATTGCACACGAACTTACTCACAGTATCGATCCGTGTTATATTGCACGAGGACCTGAAGATATGGGTTTCAAGTACTCCAACTCACAAGATCTGAAGAAAATGGAAAGCGAATATCCAATCAAAAATATAATTCAGTGCTTGCGGGATAGTCGATCTGTGGGCGCACAAAGTTCGGGGCTAGCCTCACCCGGTGTGCCGGTTAAAACTGGACCTTATGGCGCAACCATAGATGCAGATGGATACTCAGCCGGTGGCAGTGGAATGCAAAATCAACCAGTTGTAAAAAAGTCATTTTGTGAAGGTGATCAGATTGGTGAAAGTGTTGCTGATTGGATGGCCGTCGAAGTTTTACCGAAATACATCGCAGAAAATTTTAAACTCACAACCGAGCAATATCGGATCGGATATGCAAATGCCAGAAGGCTTATCTGCCGACTGGACCGTGAAGATACTAACCATTTTGGTTTTGACGAACATCCTACAACTGAGAATCGAATCAACAAGATAATTTTAGTAAATCCGAAAGTAAGAGCACAAATGGGCTGCCCCGAAAAGCACCCCGAGTTTATCTATTGTGATTCTGAAAAATCACTCGATAGTTCTAACGTCCAAAAAGAAATAATTAGTCCAGCCATTCAGTCGTTACCAGCAGGGGGTGTTCGATGAATTATGCAAAGTTGATTTTTATATTCGGAATTTTTATTGCAAGTATTACATTTGCTAAAGGCGCTGAAGGCAAAAAACTTTCTAGAAAGCCAAATCAAGTCGAAAACAAAACCATGCGCCTGAAAGTCGTTTACGGTGAAAAAACAACCGTCTTCTTAGTTAGCAAATCGAAAAATGGTGGATACGTCCATTTTTCGAACAACTTAGGTACACAGGATGGAAAACCTATTAACTCTGCAGATTTTGATTTTTTAAGTTCGAAAGTAGCAAGTTTTCAAGAGCCAACAAATTTAAAAGAATTTTGCAGCAGAAATTATATTGAACTTAAATCTGATGGACGTGAATTGCTAGGTTGTCTTGGGGCACCCAACAAGTTAGCAGAAGGAATGCAAGAACTTACAAATTTATTAAGCGCACTTTTTTAAAAAAATGGCTCAGATGGCAGGACTTGAACCTGCGACCAAGCGATTAACAGTCGCTTGCTCTACCAACTGAGCTACTTCTGAACGAAGCGATTCCTAAAACAGAAAATCCAGCTCCCAATGTGGCCACTGAAATTGTCGCGATGAATGGCGATACTTACCAAAAAAATCTTTTCCAAGCAGGACCACTCTTGGTTCTGCGTCGATACATCTGCAGATAAATCCAAAAACCACTGAGCGTCAGAAATAGTAAGGACAGCCCTGCGAAGACACCCATACCTCTTCCTGCGTCACCTAGTAATTCACCGGAATGAAGTTTAACCCAGAAATGATCTTCATCATCTGGCTTTTCACTGATAATTTGAAAAGTCTCAGAATTTATTTGAAATATTTTAGGATAAGTTCCGTCTGTGTAAAAAGATATACTTGGTGGTGAATGCCGAAGCTCAACTTCAAATTTTTTAATTTCGACATCCCCAATTTTTGAAAACACTGCTTTTTGCGCGAGCACAACTTTTGCCGCATAGCCATTCAGCAAGCTGAGTTTAATTTTTGATTTCTGCTGCTCAAGCTTTTCTGAATTTTCTTCGTCGTCATTTAGATAGCCTTGAACTTGCAAAACAAGACCAGATGAAGACAGAACAAGTAAAAATAAAAGTGACGGTAAACTAATCCAACGATGCCATTTTCTCATTGAGATCGAGCATACTCTAGCCCTGATAGGGTGTCTATCAGTCAAACGAATCAGACCCCCAACTACCCTTTCAAAAGCAGATTCACCATCGAATGGCGCTTACCCTTCTGTCGATAAGTTAGAAAATAACTTTGTTCAACCCATTCGAATAAGAAGAGCTCCGTTTTTTTTTCTTCTTTTGGAAAAAACTGCGGCACAAAGAAAAAAGCCAACCCCGTACCGTTGTTGCAGAATATCTAAAACAAAACCAAGGCCAGGCGCAAAGTTGAATTTATACTGAAGGTCGATTATTAATTTTTGGAATTAACTAAATAGGCGTTTTTATTTTTCTATGCTTAAATTTCAAAAAGAATCACGGCCTTGATAAGAATAAATAGCTTTTAACTTTTTAAGCCTTTTTTAAGGAAAAACGCTCTGACAAAATAAAAAATGTCGGAGCCCAAAGTCCTACAAAAATTCCGAAACGCTCGCCGTGAGCTAAATCTGGTTCTTTTGCTACATACCAAAATGCGATAGAAGCGATGATAGATGCGAAACCCAATACGAAAAGTAACATAGACAGTTTTTCATTTTTTATATTCATGATGAAAGAGTAGACTTTATCAAAGATAATGCAATCGATGTTTAAAGAAAAAAATGGCTCAGATGGCAGGACTCGAACCTGCGACCAAGCGATTAACAGTCGCTTGCTCTACCAACTGAGCTACATCTGAACGAACTAACAAACTAGCGAAATCACTTGGGATCGTCAAGAAGCTCTCGACTAAGGCTTGACGATTTAAACGGCAAATCAAGCACGCGAAAGATGTTAGACTCGGGGCTCCACTCTAATGTGGCTGTTTTTGCTTCAGCAGAATAGGCCTGTAGCAGTGGTTTGAACTGAACTTGTGATATGTCCAAACCCGCCACAGATTCCATTGTTGTAGTGCAAAAAGTCTGTTTAATTTGCTCTGGGTTGGCGCCCATCCATCTTGCTTGCGTTGAACTGGTCATGGCTGCCGCGGTCCACTTAAAGTCAACCACGTGCTCGGGGCACCAGTGCATCACCTTGGGTGTGGCTGAGGTCGTATCAGCCGCGAACATTTGATTGATGCCTTGTTTAAAATTTCCAGAAGCAGTTAGCTTCATCGCTAAGATGACCGCGACTAGGCTAAAAAACAAAAGCACGACTTTAATAATTAATTTTAACTTCATCCGTTTATATTAGAAGGATGCTACCAAAAGGCAATTCAGTTAATATTAAACGATGAATAAAAAGTTGAACTTGCATAGCTATTTAACCACCCAGTTAAGAAAATTAAAAATGCCTGCAACCAATAAAAAATTTTCGGGTGAAAGCTATATCGGTAACAACCAATCTAAATTGTTGTTTTGGAACATAACTACCCCCGATGTTCGCCAGGTTTTTAAAAAATCTGTGCTTTTACTTTCGGAACAGCCGGCCACTTTACAATTTAAAAAATTTGAAAAGGTTTGGTTTGAATCAAATAATTTTGAAGTCCGCATGATTGCTCTGTACTGGTTAGAAAGTCTTAGTAATAGGCAGTTGGTTCAGTTTACGCCAAAAATAATTAAATGGGCTAGCAAAATCGATAATTGGGCCGATTCCGATACGCTGTGTGGAATTTACGCACGAATTTTTGAGGCCTCGCCCAAAAGCTTATTGAAAACATACAAGGTCTGGAATAAGGATAAAAATCCCTGGCTTAGACGATGTTCGATGGTAGGAATTTTTTATTACTCAAGGTTTCGAAAAAAAGTAGTTTCCTTCCCGTTTGCCGTTTCAATGATCAAGCCGCACTTAGATGCAAAAGAGCACTACATTCAGAAAGCCGTAGGCTGGACTATCCGCGAAACTTATAATGTTCATCCTATTGAAACCATTAAGTTTATTAATGACAATTTGACTCAGATTCAACCAGGCGCCTGGTTTGCGGCCAGCGAAAAGTTACCGATAGAGCTTAGGAAAAAATTGGTGGAAGAGCGCAAAAATTTAAGAAAATTAGGTGAATAAAAAAATGGTGCACTCGAGAGGATTTGAACCTCTGACCACCTGATTCGTAGTCAGGTACTCTATCCAGCTGAGCTACGAGTGCATCGTAGACTTTGAACGAAATCAACTTCTACATAAACCAAGCGTTAAAATCAAGAAGTGTGTGATGCCATACCTTGATTCTGTAAAACTGCTATGGCACTTTATTGGCTTAGCCTTTTTCTTAGATCATTTTTCGTTGCGGAGAAGTGGGTGAGTGGCTGAAACCAGGTCTTTGCTAAAGACCCGTAGTTCCAAAAGAGCTACCGTGGGTTCAAATCCCACCTTCTCCGCCAATTTCTTTTAAAAGTCTTTTGATATCAGTAACTTAAAATTTAAGAATCTTTCTACCCACTACTTTACCCACGGCACTGTCGAATCTTGATGAAGTATTTTTTGTTGTATATTTATTTCACCATTTATTTAACGACTATTAAAATGAACAAGTCTCGACATTTGTAGCACTTAATACGACACCCACGTCTTTCTTGAGTTGTTCCATACCAACGTCGTTCCAGCTGAAATAGCTGAAGAGTGAGATTAATAAATCCATTATCGTTTCAATTTGTTTATCCAAATCGCATTTCGATAGTACAACTTTGGCCCGAGCTGAATTATCAATACAAATTTTATCGGTGTAAAAGTCACCTCGATTAAAATCAGCGACAATTAGCTTGCGTCCTCGAATGTTGTGAATTGCATAACTTAGTTCAATTTTCTCCCAATCAGATTTATTTAAAAATTCCCATCCGAGTTTGCAAGCAACGGTTACCAAATTTACCGTAAGACCCGTGACGATTGCGTTTTTGTATTTAGCATTACTTGGATTTCCATCTTGTGAATACTCATCTTCAATTAAAGTAGAGCAAGTATAAGCCGAATTTTTTTCAACCATCGAAAAATATTTCCGCTCATCATCATAGTAAGTAATGTAACCTTGTTCAATTTTTCCTGATTTGAATTTCTCAGTATTCACGCCGTAGAACGGCCAAACAATACCTATATATTTCGCTCTTATACTGCTTAGTAGCTGCTTCTCTTTTTCAGTAAGCTGAACGCCTCCAACCTGTTGATAAAAAGCTTCCCTTATGGGTGTCTTTTCATCAAAACCTGCGAACTCACTCGCTTTGCGCTTTGCTATAATAGTTGGATCAAATTCTGTTCTGCTGTTTTCATTTTTATCGAAAAGTGATATCCAATCTGCGACTTTCGCCTTTACGCTATTAGCAACTATTCCGTCTAAAATATTTCGCATCTGTATTTCGGAGTTAACTTCCAACGAACTGGTATGGCTTCGGATAAAGACAGCTCCCGCGCGAAGCAGAACTCCAGATTCGTCAGTTATAGTTTTTGTAATGAGAACAGGGCTATTTATGATTCCCTCAACTGTTACAAAACCAAAATCTTTTCCTTCATACTCAATAAACTCCGTTGTGAAAGTCGGCACAGGATTTAAAAACTTTGCGAGTGCTTGACCTAAATTTGCTGGATTCAGCGCTTTTAGTTGCGCATTATCTATTCCAATCAGATTTTTTGCTTTTTCATCAACTCCATAAATGATCAGCCCGCCGCCCGAATTTGCCATAGCAGCGAATACTTTAACTGAATTATAAATGTCTGCTTTATCAGAACTATATTTTTTTTTATAATCGACGCCATTTCGTTCGGCGAGTGTGGTTAAATATTCCGTTAATGCAGGAATAGCTTGGGCTGAATTTTGAGTTTCATTTTTCATACCTTCAAAGTATCAGACTATAGTAAATCTAAATATAGGTTATGCACATGGTTAGGAGTATTCATTGGCATCATTAGTTTACCTAACACTTAGCTTGCTGCTAATTCCCAAGGAAGTTACGCCACCCTCTCCATCCATTCCTGCGAAAATGAGCATCTGGGGCTCTCAAAATTCCTGGTGGCAAAAACCCAGGAATTTGAACCAACTCACGCCAATCAGCCGCCGTAGCAATCTCTAGCGACCTTGCAAAAGTTCGCTGTTCATAAAAGTTATATTTTATCCCACGTCTTGAAAGTTCGGTGCCACCAGAACAACTGAGACATGCCACCGCAAACCCAAATTTAGCTATAGATCTGCTTATTCGCCTGTCGATTGTTTTGAATTTAACCCGCTCGGAATATCCACAAACTAAACAATTTATTTTTGCTAAATCCGTGAATGGATTGCGGACTGAAACAATCTTCAAGTCCATATTTGCAAGCTGTTTAGAGCGTTCTTGAATGGCGAATTCTTGCGTTAGCTTCTGAACACACACAGAGCAAGGATTTCCAGTGCCTTTTAGCCGTTGCAAGTATAGTGCTGTTCTACTATTTTTATGTCCGTTTCTACATGTGAATTTAATGAAGGAATTCTTGCCTGCAAATACACGTTTTTCTTTAATTATTGTACATTTATTTTCAATCAAAACTTTTTCAATTCGATCGAAATTTTTTCTCACTTTTGTATTTGCAATTATGTTTTGCGCACAAGATTTACACCATGATCCCATTTCCAAACTGGAAATAGTGGGTGTAAATGGGGAGTGATTTTTATTATTACACTTAACAAGTATTTTAGCCTCGCTATACATTAGCTTCGGTAACTTAATCACCTTACCTAATCGGGATTTTACAATTTCTTTAATAACTTTTGCTCTATCTCGATCGTAAATTTTATTAAAATCAATATCAGTTGTAACAATTCTTTCTCGCAACTTTTTGGGAAGGCTTTTTATTATTACATTTGGTACGTTTTCAATTTTTGTAACTTTTGGAACATCTAATACTTCAATAAGCGTAATTCCCCTGGCCTTACAGATTTTTCGCTTAGTTTCATCCCTTTGCATTAAACTTCTTAATTTTGCTTTAGACGGAACAAAAATACTTCCTGAACGAAAATGTTGATCCCCCTGATGTTCAAATGCTATTTTTAGTTCTTCATTGTACCCATCAAGTTGAAGTCGATTGCTGTTTTCACCCCTCAGCCATGTTGGATGAGCTTTTGAAAACTTAACATTAAACATTTGCTCGAGTGTACAGCGTACTACTTCCTCGCCCAAGCGCGCGCTTCCTGTACAAATCCCGCACCAAGCTCCCCTTTGGAAGTCGACAGGCCGTAGTTGAAAAATGTGTCCTGCTTTACATCGCCAGCTTAAGGGGCCTGAAATACCATTATATGTTTTACTTAAAAGCGCACCAGATCGCTGCTCTGCATAGTGTCTGTATAACTCATGAAGCAACACTGGGCTTTTTATTCGACCTGTATAATATTTTTTCGCGTTGGGATTAGACTCACACTTGGGACACCATGGACTCGTACTAAAACCATTTATCGACCTTTCAAAAATATATAAACAATGCTTGCAGCACCAGTTAAGCTTTGTGTTAACGCGTATTGATTGTGAATAGCTGTCTAGCATGACCACTTGCATCTTAGTTGCTAACTTTGCTATTTTGTCTTCTGGTGTAGCTAACTCAATGCCAACCTTCGCCTTGTAGCAGCGTTCGCAACCAACTTTTGCAATCTTAAACAATTTTAAGTACTGAAGTTTTTTTCGAGGTGATCCACATAAACGACATCTTGCGTGAAACTTAGTTGTCGGTTTAAAAAAACGTGGAATTTCGCCCTCAATGTCCATTTTTATTCGCTCGGAATGGAAATTTAGTTCACTCATCCAGCCTAAAGATAGGACCTCATTTTTGATTTCAGTATTGCATGTCGGACAAGCTGAATGTTTTTTCTTAGCCCATTTAATATCATTCAACGACATTCTGCTTCTATGCTTCTCAGGACATTCGACATCTAGAATGTCCCATACGTTCCTAAATGACTTCGGCTGCTTCAGCAACTTAAGACCTTTTTCCTGCAGTATTTTATTTGCTTCTAGTAAGGTTGTAGGTCGCACGTTCGCTCTTCCATTTTATATTTTCTAACTATCACAACAGCAATCGTCATAAGAGCGATGCCATGATCACAAAAATTAATGTTTGCAGTTCTATTCAAATTTGCATGTGTAATGTAGCAGAGTTAACAGATTTAATGTTTAGCTGGACGATCGTCTGATCTTCTGGTCATTTGGACTTTTAGCGGAGTGTTCATCCGCCCGAAAATACATAAGTCCTCATAAATTCACCCATTTAGCAGCGTTGCCTGCGCTTACCCACAAAATAGCCCCCACAATTTGAACGGACTCTGAATTAAGAGATTTACTGCTTATAATTTAATTTTAGGAATTAGGTCTATTGTAATAACCCACGAAATGCTTTCCAGTATCAATATCGACTATCGCATTCAAGCAATCAAAGCTGTCCGCTAAGCTTTTAGCCAGCGTCTTTAATAAAGTTATCGAGATTTTCAAGCTGTTCTTTGGCTTCCATAGCACTAAAATATTTTTGTCGTACAAGTTCTTCAGCAGCGATTTTAAAAATTTCTTTGGCTGAATTTCCCTGTAGATCGATTGCACCGCGGTGAATATGAAACTTACCTGTTGATAACATTTCAAAACAGTTTGCTGCAATCGCATAGAGAGCAATCACATGCGGTGATAGCTTCATCTCGTACAACGATTTTTCTATGTCTTTTTTTGACTTTGGATCGGAAAAGCCTTGGGCAACCTTGTTCTTAACATGATTGTAAAACAGTATGTCCTTGAACATTTGATCTACTTCATTTAGTGCTATTAGCAGAATTTTTGATTCCTTTGACTTAAAAAAACTTCCAAACATAATTTCCCTCAGTTGGGTTAGTAGTTATTGACATTTTTTTCATCGTATTGCTCGCCCCACTTCACAACCTTTCCATTTCTTAAAACCACTTGGTATGTTCGAGGCCATGCCGATATCGCATGTTTCATTTTCTTGTAAATAAGCTGTTCTTCGCCTTTGTCTCCATCAGCTTGAGTAGCAACAGGGCGACCCAATATAGCTATAACTTCTGCTTTTGACATTCCCAGCGATAGATTATCAAAGCCTGTAGCTGTTCCATAAATTATGGACTGGCACCCTGTGAAACCGAATATACTCACGCAGAAAAACAGCATTAAACAAATCCTACTCACGTTATCTCCTTAATTTTAAAGCACTTAAGTCTAGTTCGGCATATCAGTTCGGTATATCGAACTATTCATCGGCTAAATGTTCATAAGTTTATAGATGTGCGTGACAAAAATGATGTTTTACTTAAAAAAATAGGTTCACGAATCCAGAACGAGCGTCTCAGAAAGGGAATAACCGCTGAGCGACTTGCCTATGAAATGGGAATTAGTAAAGGTAATCTTTCAGAAATTGAACGTGGTCTTCGAGATGTAAGAATATCAACCCTTGAGTTGATTGCTGAAGGTCTTGAAGTTACGCTTTCTAAATTATTTAGAGACTTGTAAGATCATAATGCTGAATATAACTAAACTTAAAACTGAATTGTAGAAGCTACGACTTGATCTGACAGCGCCAGCAACTTGGTTTGACTAAATCGGACAGCAGGAAAGAATGGCCATTCTTTCTAAACATTTCGTCAGCCAGAAAATCACGTTATCTAATACAGACTGACGATTAGGCTGAACCAAGGATAATGGTCGCCAAACTGAAAGCAAGTTTTCTGGTCATAAAAATTCGAAACACACTCACTAGCTTTTCACTTTGTAAGTGACTACGAGAATGCCATCTTTAGTGGCTCTGAATTTCAGAAGGTCCAAATCTTGTTTGGGGCCACCTTCTCGAAAGAGTTTTTTACCATCCCCTAATGCCAAAGGATGGATCATCAGCAAATACTCGTCGATGAGTTTGTGGCGCATCAGTGTTTGGCAGAGATCGCCGCTACCAAACATATAGATGTCCTTTCCAGCTTCTGCTTTAAGCCCAGCAACTGCTTCAGGCACTTCGCCTTTCAGCAAAGTTGAATTTTGCCACTCCATCTCTTGCAGCGTCTTAGAGGCGACGTATTTGGTGGTATTGTTCATAAACGGACCAAACTTCTCTATACTTTTGCCTTCAGTCGGCCAATAAGCGGCGAAGATGTCGTACGTTTTGCGGCCAATGAGTAGCGCACCCATTTTGCCAAGTTCTTCCGAAACAGTGTCGTCCCCGAAAAATGGCTTTTGCCAGCCGCCGTATTTAAATCCGTCGCCGGTGTCCTCTTCCTTACCGCCAGGCGCTTGTGCCACTCCATCAAGCGTTAGAAATTGTATGACAATTAGCTTTCGTACTTGGTTTTTTGATTCAGCTTTCAAAGTGACTCCCGCGCATCTTTACCCTTGCCTATTTCTGCAATAGACAGCGCAATTAAATTAACTAGTTCCAGCAGCAGCTGTTTTTAATATTTCAATATCTAGTTTTTTCATTTTCAGCATGGCTTTCATCACGCGATTTGATTTTTCGATATCTTTGGTCGTAAAAATGTCCGCCATCATTGTGGGAACAATTTGCCACGATAATCCGTACTTATCTTTGAGCCATCCACACTGCTGGGCTTTTGGGTCTCCACCGGCGCTCAGATTTTCCCAGAAATGATCAATTTCTTTTTGAGTCTCACAATTTACAATTTGTGATGTGGCTTCGCTAAACTTAAAATTTGGTCCGCCGTTAAGGGCTAAGTATTTACATCCACTCAGGGAAAATTCAATGGTCATAACCGTTCCAGGCTTTTGACCATGAATCTCTTTGCCTTCTTCAGTGAACAGAGAAATGCGTCCCATTTCAGAATTTGGAAAAATGGACGTATAAAATTTTGCGGCTTCTTCGCCCTGGCCGTTAAACCACAAACACGTACTAATTTTTTGCATAAATGCTCTCTTTCTTTATATTGATGATCAACTATGAAATACTGGTCATAATGAATGAATCTTTATTTCATTGAATGAAGGCCAATCATATTTCCCTCTGTATCGTGAACCAAAGAGATGAAGCCCTGCTTGCCGATTGGCTCTTTAGGTTTTTGAATCTTACCGCCAAATTCTTTGACTCGTTTTTCCTCGACGCTGCAATCGACGCAAGTGAAGTAAATCAACACGCTATTATGTCCTGGCTCGAATCCCTTGATTTTGCATATCGTCCCGCTGGCACCGCCTGCTTCGGGTGAGCCAGGAAAAGCCCACATTTCTAAATTGGGATCGTTCCCGCCAAGTTTTTCAAGTTTGGTTTGAAACACAGACTGATAAAAAGTTTTGGCGCGGTTCATTTCAGATACGTAAATCTCAAACCAGCCGATTGGATTTCTTTTCATTCGTTACTCCTGCGGGAATTAAATTCCCAATTTGAACAGTCTTCATATTTCTTTCGCTTCATAGCCTGTCCCGGTGAGGCCACGCTTGAACTATTGATTCATTTTAGCAGCTTCACGTTTCATTTCTTCTGGGCTCACATCGCGAACGTGAGTTGCAACCGACCACAGATGACCAAACGGATCTTCAAGTTGAGCATAGCGATCACCCCACATCTGATCTGCTAGGGGCATCGTGATTTTTGCCCCAGCCTTGACTGCCTTTTCTACAACGGCGTCAACATTCTCAACTTGTAAATTAATCCTTATGGGGGAACCCTTCAGCGATTTTGGTCCGAGAGCTCCTGCCATTTCGTCCATTAGCATCAGAGTTGAATCGCCAATTTGAATTGTCGCGTTCATTAGCTTACCGTCTGGTCCTGCAAAACGCGACTTCTCAACAGCGTCGAATGCCTTCTCATAGAACTTAATAGCTTCAGCAGCCCCAGCACAGGTTAGGTAAGGGGTCAGCGAATGCATCCCATCGGGTATAGCTTTAACATTTGATGCGCTCATATTTCTCCTCCATCGAAAATTTTGACGTCAATCGCCACTACTTGAACTGCAAGCAACAGTCCGTTCTACAGAAAAACTCATTTGAGTTGATGTAGTTTCTTGGAAGAAAAAGAGACGTTTATGTCTTAGTCGGGGAGGTTTGCCACATTACATTAGTAAGATTGGCCGTTGACCGATTTTTTAAATTGATTGAAGCGAAATAAGTCCCGCGCTCGGTCCTAGATTTGCCAGATTAAAGTGCCATTGTTTCAACTATATCGTCAGTTTTGATCGAAACCTGAATCTCGACTTAGTAAGAATAAATGCTAACTTGTACAACTGAATAATTCGATTCGAATTTTTAAAAGGCATATTGTTCATTCTCAAACATAAAGATTATTAATCTTTGGGGTTCGTTGCCATTATAATCAAGTCTTCCAAAGTTAAATCGTCTTCCTTATCTTTTCGATCAATAAAATCACCTTCTGATCGCCCCAATAATTCTGAAGCCTTTAGTCGATCTTTAATATCCTGATCCGTGTCCCACATAATGCCTGACCAAAATTCTTGCCTATTGGTCCTGTTTGCAATTACCTCGGCCATACAAGATTTATTGCGTGAGTGTAACGCTTCTTTCAGTTTAGGTTTTCTCAGGTTTTCCGAAGCCACCTGAGCTAAGACTGCATCATCACCTGCGTAACCAGCTTTTCTCGCAGCCTCGGTTCCATTACCATCATAATACTCAATAAATCGCTGTTGTTTTTGAGTTAGCATATTTTCCCCTTCCAATGACAAGATGACATTATTTTAACATTTCACATATTCACTAATACGCTCAAGGTAAGCACACTCTAAAAGTCCCAAAATATGGTTGATAGTTGAAACCTTTTGTCATTCTGTCACTTTAGGTAAATCTTTTTAATAAAACGTTCTTTACTATCTCGTTCCTTTGGGAAGCCCTTTTTTTCTAGCTCGTCATAAAAAACTGATTTCTGTAAAGGAGTTCTGTTTTCTTTAGATACGAATGTTTTAAAATTATCATACAAAGCTGTACTTGTTGTTCTTACCTCGTCTGATAAAGCGCAGTTATCATTTAACCAAAGTTGAATTAAATCCTCATTTTGAAGGTATTCATCCGTAGCAAGGCGTACTTTCTTGGGTATACCCAGGCCGTCCCTTTGCCACTCAAGACAACCCTCAATCATCCAGTTGAGTATTGCAGGGGCCTCATTCAATAGCTTTACCTTCAAATTTTTGTCAGTTTTAGAACCTAAAAACTTTTGATCAAATGGTACAAGAACCAATCGTCTTCTGATTGAATCATCCACTAAATTAAATTGCGGTTTATTATTTGAAGCGATGACTAACTGAAACTGGGGTTTAAATGTGAAATAATCTTGTCTCATCTTACGAGCAGTCATCTCATCACGACCAGTACAGCTTTTAATCTTTGAATCATCCCATCTTTTGCCTGCACTAATTTCTTGGGAAACAACAAGTCGTTTTCCAGCAAGTTTTGCAAGCTCAGTCGGGTGACGGTCATTATTGGATGCAATGAAAGTATTTGCATCTGATGTTGTTGAGTAATCCCCTAAAATTGTTTGCAATGTATTTAAAAAAGTTCCTTTTCCATTGCCACCACTGCCGTAGAAAAATATTAAAATTTCCTCACTTGGATCCCCTGAAAGAATATAACCAGAAAGTCTTTTTAAAAAAAGTATAAGCTCACAATCATTACCAGTGATTTCTATTAAAAACTGAGTCCATCCTGGCATTTCACCTTTGATTGGAGATACTGAAGTAGAATTAGATATGAGATCATTCTTATCGTTATCTTTAGAAACGCCCGACTGTAAATCTATAGTTTGCGTAGGAGTGTTTAAGAGCCATAAGTTTTTATCGAACTTATCATTTAGCGTTAATACATTTTCATTCGTTAAAAACACATCTACAACATTTTTATAAGTTTTAAATGATAGCATTTTTTTAATCTGAGCAGGTAAATTTTCTGAAGATTGAAACTGTTTTACTAAAAAAGATCTAAGCTTTTGAATAACTTCTTCTTTATGGCTTTCATGCCATTTATGACCATTCCATGATACTATTCCGCATCCTAAAATATTTTTAAAATTTCCATTTGAATATTTCTGAAATACTTGAGCTAATACTTCTTCCGAAGCATCATCAAATTCAATATCAAAATTTTCAACAGCCACACCTTTATGCTTATTAAGATACTGCGCGTAAGGAATTGGAACTTCCTTTACTAAATTTAACAGTTTGTTGCTGCCAAAAGCTTCTATATAATCTGATACGTCTTCTTTTATTTTAATATTAGGTAACTCCAAGACTTTTATGTCCTGTGTAAAATTTGGTAAGGTTTCAAGAACTTTAAATACATGTTTTCTTCCAGCATCGTCATTATCAGGAATTATAATTACTTTCGCATCTATAAAAATTGGTGAGTATGATGGTAACCATTTACTTGCGCCACCACTATTGGTTGTTGCAACCAAGCCAATCTTTCTTAGGCTTTCGACATCTTTTTCACCTTCCACAATAAAAATTTCCTTTTTATTGGCAATGGCTTCCAATACTTCAGGTAATTTATATATGACTCGCTCAACGCCTTCCAAATTACCGATAAACCCGCCGCTTCCGTTAGGCCGTCTAAATGCAAATTTCTTTTTCCCATTTTCTGTCTTGGCACGGATAGCTTGATAAATTAGCTCGCCATTTTCTGATTCATAGTCATAATAAACGTTTGAATTTTGATTCCAGTTACTAAGTTTCACTTGTTGTGGCCATAAGTTTTTAGATTTTAAAGCATTTATAACGTCAGTTTGAGAACAAGTCGCGTGGCAATAAACAAGTAATTTTCCATTTTCTTCGTTTATGCTACAAGAAGGCTTCGTATCTTCATGCACTGGGCAATGGCAAATAATCCCTGATCCTTGCTTTTTTCCGTTTAATGCATTTGCAATGGCTTCTAAAGCTGCTGAATGCATTAACTACCTCATCGCCTGTTTAAGTTTGTCTGCAGAATTAAGCATTGTTAGGCCCATTGGGATTGGACTCATTTCGGACTTTAATTCTTTGAGCTATACACGCGTCGATTTCAGATTCTATCCATAAACTTGCGCGCCCCATTTTTATTGGTTTTGGTAGCAAACCACGCTTCATCATGGAATAGATTGTTGGCTTCTTTAGCCCAATACGTTTAATTAGTTCTTCAAGTCTTAATAAGGCTTCAATCTTTAACAGACTCATTTAAACCTCCTGTTGGTTATCTTGGAGATTAAATTAGATGAAAATATGAATACGGTGTCGCTGGAATAGGGGGGGTATAAAATAACACCGTGCAAAACGTGATTCGCAAATTTATTCTTTTAGATCCTCAATAACGGTGCGCTTAGTTGCGCTGCCCATTAAGAGCGAATTCCTTGCTGGAGTGTAAGAGTAACTAGTAGTGATGTAGAATATTAAAAATTCAGAGACCAGCAGGCAAACTTTATCGAATGGTGATGGACTTCCTTTTAGGTTATTTGTTGCAGGATGTTTGTTAAAAGTATCTTT
>JAYUCH010000076.1:0-60208 GCA_043740435.1 Bdellovibrionales bacterium
GGCACCACTGCAAGTTTGGTACTAGCTGATGGAAGTACTGTTTCAATGCCGCAGATTTCTGTGCGCACGACCGAATACACTGTGGGTGATCAAGGTCCAAAAATGATGCCGGGTGATTTACCACCAAATTCTGGGTACACTTACGCGGTTGAATTATCGTCAGATGAAGCGTTAGCGCTTGGTGCAAAATCTGTTCAGTTTTCAAAACCTTATGTTTATTTTGTCGATAATTTTCTGAACGTACCGGTTGGTAAGGCCGTACCACTGGGTGTTTACAATAAAGAAAAAGGTTACTGGGATGCTGAGCGTGACGGCGTGGTCATTAAGATTTTATCAATTGCAAATGGCATTGCCCAAATTGATTTATCGGGATCAGGTCAAGTTGCTACGTCTGCACAAATGCTAGCTTGGGGTGTTGATAATGATGAATTAACCACACTTGCAACAAGTTATCCCGTTGGTAAAACATTATGGAGATTTAGAATCAGTCACTTTTCTGCAATTGATGGCAATTTTTTAGATGTGGGTAATGCAGAACATATTTATAATAGTGTCACTGAACAAAACCAAACATGTACAGGTCCAAACTGCAAAATTTGCAATGCCTGTGTCATCGATATTGCAACGCGAGTTTGGAAAGAAACAATTCAATTATTAGGTATTAATGAAAGTCTGCATTATTCATCTGATAGGTCATTAGGTTTTGGTGGAGATGCCAAAGTTAAAATCAATTTATTAACGACTCCATTTCCAAGTACATTACGAAGTATCGAAGTTGAAGCTAAAGTGGCAGGAACATCCAAAAAATCAATTGTATTACCTGGTGAAGATACAAATTATTCATTCACATGGGATGGTTTAGATGCCTTCGGCCGTGAAGTCACACAGCCAACAAATGCGACTATAACGCTTACATATAATTTTCAATCAGACTATTTTGTTTTCTCGGCAGCACCAGATGGACTAACTTTTAATTCACCGTGGGCTAAAAATACAGTGGGTACATCGGTTCCAAGCCGTAAAGCTTTCTCTGTTGTACAAAACGTACCCGTACTGATGAATCCACCAAAACTTTATCAGTCAACGCAAGTACAAAACGAAATTGGTGGCTGGACTTTTTCACAGCATCATCAATACAATCCAGTAACTAAAAAATTATCCTTAGGTACGGGTGAAATTATTGACTCAAACGGTTTATCACCTGTTGTGACAAACATTGCTGGTGAAGGCCAAGTTTTAGGTGACGGGGGTTTAGCTTTATTTACGAACTTACAACTTCCAGTTTATTATCAACCGCGCCCAGATGGTTCGGCCTATATTTCTGATTACGGTCACTTCCGAATCAGAAAAATATCTGCAAACGGAATTATTTCGACAATTGCAGGCACTGGGGTTCCGGGTAATACAGGAAACAACGGCCAAGCTACATTAGCCCAAATCGGAAGCCCTGTGGGTTTGGCATTTGCTAGTGATGGATCATTATATTTCACAGATGCCACGATGCACGTGATCAGGAAAATAAATCCAAGCGGAATTATTACAACTATCGCTGGTAACGGCAATGCTGGGTACACAGGTGATAACGGTCCGGCTGCATTAGCACAAATCAACCGACCACTAGCTATTTTCTTGTTAGCTGATGGATCACTTTTATTTTCAGATAGCGGCAATAACGTTCTTAGACAGATTTTACCAAATGGAATCATCAGAACCTATGCCGGAAACGGAACACGTGGTTACAGTGGCGATAATGGCCCTGCAACAGATGCAAGTTTTAACGAACCAGATGTAACTTACGCTGATATCAATGGGGCCTTGTATGTTGTGGATAAAGGAAATCATGTCATCCGAAAAATTGAACCAGGCGGCATTATCAAAACGATCGTTGGTAACGGTACACCAGGTTTTTCTGGTGATAACGGTTTAGCCACACAAGCGCAGTTAAACCGACCAACAAACGCTGTAGTCACAAGTCGCGGTGAAATATATTTCACAGACACGGGTAATAGTGTTGTCAGATTTGTTGATTTAAATAACAACATTAGAACTGTTGCAGGCGTTCCGTTATTTGCAAGCTATGATGGCGGTAATAATCCCGCAGATAAAACCTTATTTAACTTTCCGCTAGGTTTGTATTTGATGCCCGATGAATCACTTATAATAGCTGATGCAGCAAATAACTTAATTCGAAAAATGGCATCACCGTCCCCACAGGTTTTAAATGGACAATTCATTGTAGCAGCCCCAGATGCTTCTGAAATTTTTGTGTTTGATTCAAGCGGAAAACATTTACAAACCCTATTTGCAAAAACGGGCCAAGTGAAATGGCAATTTAGTTACAACCTAAATAATCAACTTATTTCAATTTCTGACACAGATCAAAACATAATACTAATAACCAGAAGCACTGATGGAAAGGCCACGCAGATTACAGGTCCTTATGGACAAATTTATAATTTAACAATGGATAGCAACGGTTATTTACAAAGAATCACTCAGCCGACAAACGAGGCCTATCAAATTGAAAGTACAAATACAGGATTGATCACCAAGTTTACAAAACCCAAAGGAAATTTTTCAACTATTTCATACAACAACGATGGCACGCTATTGCAAGATATCGACACCGGTGGTGGAGCAAAAACATTAGCCATTGGAATTGACGGTAAAGTCACAATGACCACAGCCCTGGGTCATAAGCAATCCGTTTTTCAAGAAGCAGTTCCTTGGGTTTTATCAACATATAGATCTATTTCTGAAAATCAGGATGGTTCAAAAACAAAAATCGAGACCACGGGTGCAGGTTTTCAAAAAACTGATAATTACGGTAAATCATTATCACATTCAAATTTTGATTCAAGACTTTTATCAAATGCTCAGTATATTGATAGTTCAATCGTAACGACTGCTGATTTAGGTAAACAAACAGACATTCAAAAATCAAGAAACTACGTATCACGTGGTTTATTTGATTTCGACCTGTCTGAAAAAACAACTAAAGACGGCCAATCTGTAATTGCAGAAACATTTTCAACAACAAATTTAACTTATCAAAGCATATCTGGTATTGGTCGAATATCAAAAACCGTAATCGATCAAAAAGAACGCCCGGTACTTACCCAAATAGCAAACTTTACTGCAGTGCAAACGACGTATGATTCGCGCGGCCGCCCATCACAGCAGCAGCAAGGTTCAAGAATCACGTCGTACGCTTACGACAGCAGTGGATATCTAAATAAAATAACAGATCCGATTGGCCGAATAACAACTTTTGAAAATGATGTATCAGGTAAAGTCACTAAAACAACTTTACCGGATGGCCGAATTATTTTATCAAGTTACGATGCCAATTCAAACCTAACAAATTTGAATTTACCGAACACCCAAGATCACTTGTCAATTTTTAACAATCTTGATTTTTTATCCAGTTACACGGCACCAGCCGTAAGCGGAGTAAATTCAACGACAAATTATTCATTTAATTTAGACCGACAACCAGCTTCAGTTCAAAGGCCAGATCAAAAAGTTATAGCCTATGAATATGATGAACCTTTTAATCGTATAAAAAAAGCGGGCACTAGTTCTGAATTCGTGAGCTTCAGCTACGACACAAAAGCTAGATTAACTTCGAACATATCAAGTGATAATGTACAAATTAATTATGTTTATGACGGCACACTTCCAGTTCAAAAGATTTACCAATTTGGAAATGCAACAATAAACAGTCAAACCGCGTACACAGATCCAGGGTTACTGGTTCAAGTAGAAATAATAAACAGTCAAGGTGTAGTAATGGGATACGATGCAGATCAATTACCAATTAACCATGGTAATTTAGCACTTGATCGAAGCCCAACATCGGGATTAGTTAATTCTGCAGTTTTAGAAAATGTATCGAAATCTTTCGTGTACAATTCATTTTCAGAATTACAATCCCACGACGCAAATTACAACGGCAGCAATATTTACAGCGAAAGTTTTATTCGTGATAACATCGGTCGAATCACACAGAAGACAGAAGTTATAAATAACGTCAGTTCAGTTTACAACTACAGCTATGACTTATCAGGAAGGTTAACAGAAGTCAGACGTAATAATATTTTAATCAATGCATACTCTTACGATCAGAACTCTAACCGCATAGCAAAGAACAGTATCACTGCCACTTATGATGCTCAGGACCGCATAAAAAATTATGGAAGCATATTTTATACTTTCAACGATCACGGTGACGTTGCAGTGAAAACAAATGGTCCGCAAATAACTACGTACAGTTTTGATGTGTTCGGCCAACTTAAAGCTGTGAATTTACCAACTGGCAATGTTGTTAATTACAAAACGGATGGCGAAAATAAACGGTTCGCACGTATTGTGAATGGTGTTGTAAGTACGCTTTACAGTTACAACAACCAAGGCCAACTGGTTTCAGAGCACGATGCTGATGGTACTTTGCGATCGAGGTACATTTACGGAACTCAGGCCCATAGTCCCGACTATATGATCAAAGATAATGTGAGATATAGTCTAATCAAAGATCATCTTGGTAGTATTAGACTTGTGATGAACTCATCAACCGGCGCAGTAGTGCAACAACTGAGTTACGATGAGTTCGGAATTGTCTTGTCTGATTCAAACCCAGGCTTTCAAACATTTGGTTATGCGGGTGGGTTGTATGATTCAAGTACTCGGTTAGTACGATTCGGTGCGCGTGAATATGATGCTGAATCTGGCAGATGGTTACAAAAAGATCCGATCCGCTTTCAAGGTGGAGATACGAATTTATACGGGTATGTTGGACAGGATCCGATTAATAATATAGATCCGAGTGGGCTTTTTAAGTTCGGTCAATTTTTCGCGGGAATTGCTCTACTTAGTGGTGGTGGTTTTGCTATTGTAGGAAGCTCTGCCATCGGCGTGTTTGCCCCTGTCGGAATTGGTATAGGTGTAGGTGCAATATTAGCTGGTGGTGTGCTGATCAATGACGCTTTTTACGGGGACGCAATCAATAATCTAGTCTCAAATCCGCCACAGACACCATCTAATCCGGGAAGGTCGCCTGCTAGCTCTCGAAATCCTGTTAATGTAAATAACCCTACAAATCCTGGGACAGCGCCGCAGTGTCGATAATCGAGATTATATTTTTATCAGGAAATGCACTAATTTCTATCGGAGCAATGATTTATTTTATTGTTAACGCTGTAACGATGAAAAGCATTGAAAAAACTATTGTTCAAATTGTGTCGGAAGCTGAATACAATAAAGCTAAAAAACAATTTCCAACGGACGTAGAAAAGCGGATGAAATATCTCAAAACCGAGGGGAAAATTAAAAACAGCAAAGAAGCTGATGCGTTTATAGCAAAAGCTAGAAACAACGCTATTGCTTTAAGATTTGAGATAGTCACGATACTGATTGTCCTGATCTGGAAATATATGGGTCGGCTGTAAGCTAAGAAAATAACCTACCTGTGACAACTCACATTTTCTCAAAAATAGACACCACACTACTTCTGCTCGGCTTACCTTATGCGAGACTTATTCACTTTTGCGTGGCTTTATAGATAGCTAATCGTATTGTGGCGTTCCGCTCGAGACTTCTGGGATTCGTATTTAAACTCGAGTGCTCGTTAGTATTTCTTAACCTATTGTGTTTATCCATAAACACAAATTCCCCCGAACCCTGTAGCCTATTACTGCTTTTTATTTCACGGTCCACATTTAGACTTCGTCAATTAATGCCGAATACCTTAATGTGAATTTAACGCTTACAAGTTCCTTGACCAGCACTGCAAAACTATTTGATTAAACAAAAAAAATCAGGCCAACTTAAAAAGTGATTCACTTTATTAGTATTTTCTTAATTTTAATATCAGCATCAGCAAACGCACAAACTAGAAGCGCTTCACCCACAAAAACATCATCAATCTCTGACCGACAGTTTTTCGGTGTCGGTATCGGTTACTCTTATCCATTTGAATTAAATTTCAAAAATGCACATCTTTCTGGTTTCAGTGGGGATTCAACCATTGCAACCTAGTTTGATGCCGCACCAGTTTTGGAACTAGATTTTCGAGCGATGCCTAAAAATAGTCTGTATGGGCTTCAAGCAGGGATTGTAATTGATTTTGATCATAAGAATAAGTCGACGTCTACATTAGTCAACGGCATTTCCAATATCAATTCTGGTTTTGAAGGATCTAAAATTTCTATTTATACTTTAGAGGGAAGTTTGGCAGGTAGGTTCGAACGTTTTTTTGTTACAGTCGGTATTAACTATTCAGTCATAAATTTTTCAGCCTCGCCAAATTTTATGGGCTCAGTTTCGGCGAAAGGTGGTAACAGCACGCAGTTGGGCATTGGCTATTTTATTTCTGATCATTATGCTGTCGAGGTTATGATTTGGCGACGAAAGACCTTCAAGTTTTCAAGCACTTCGAACAGTGGCATTGAAGATTCATTCGGGCTGGGTGATGCGATAACTTCAACCTTGGAACTTAAATACTTTCCCAAACTTTTAAATTAAGACACAGCTAATCAACTTATTCAGCCAAACTCCAGCGTTCAGGAAAAGCAAAAGCAGTTCCCTTACTAAGGTAAGTTAAACCTTTTAAATGACCTGGTACAACAACGGCTTCCTTCCGATGATAAAGCGGAATAAAGGCTGTTTGTCCCAAAATTTCTGATTCAATTTTTTCTAAGATATGACTTCGTTTCTTAGAATTATTTTCTTTATCAAAATCAAGCAGTAGTTGATCCATTTTTTTTGAATTCCAGCGCAAATTATTTCCACCAGCCCAACTGTTTTCTTTTTTAGGAATTTCTTTGGATGAAAAAAGTGAAGTCAAAGACGAATCCGGTAATATCGAATTACCAAAAAAGGCTAAAGCAAATTCACCGTGCGTGATGGTATCACCTAATAGAACACGCGGTGGCTGATTTTTTATATTACACCCCACATTGATTTTAGCAAATTCGTTACAAATATAAACCTGAATTGTTTCTAAGATTTTTATTCCAGCTGATGTTTTAAAATCAACAATCAATTCTTGATTGTTTTTAGTGCGATATTTTTTGTCTGAAACTTTCCAGCCGGCTTCGTCTAATAAGTTTTTGGCTTTTTGTACGTCGTAAACAGCCGGATGAATTTTAAATTCAGCGGCTGTGGGTGGTAAAAAGGTTTCGGCAGGTTGTAATTTTGATTTAAAAAAAGCAGCTGTTAGTTTCTTTTTATCAACGGCTAAAGACAAGGCTTTGCGGACTTTTAGATCTTTTAAAATTTCATTTTCATGGTTGATGAATAAGCCTTGAAAAACCGGGGAATCTTGAAAAAAAACTTTATAAGACGTCGAATTTTCCGTTTCAGCGTATGACAAGGCTAAGTCGGGTGGAAAGCCAACGGCTGAAACCATGTTGACTGATTTTGTTTTTAAATGTGCAAGAATGGCGTTGGATTCTCCGATGAATTTGACCATGATTTTTTTTATTTTTTGTTTTTCACCAAAAAAATGCGGATTTACTTCTAAAATAAAATGACTACCCAGTTTGAATTGGCTGATTTGGTAAGGCCCGTTGTAAAGCCCCAAGGTTGTTGGCTGGGTGACAAAAGTTGTATTTTGATCGTAAGCTTCTTTCTGATTTTTCCATTTTTCAAAAATAATATTTTCTAAGTGATAAGGAATTGGGTAAGGTAAGTCCCTGTCAAAGATCCAGCTTGAATTTAGATAATTGACTGTGCATTTTTTTAAATTGTCGGATGACCATTCAATCTTTTCAATTTTGCTGTACATGCCTTTGTCTTGCACCATCGTGTTCTGACTAAGTCCTGATTGCCAGCCAAGCCACCAGTCTTGGCAGGTGACAGGTTTGCCATCACTCCAGCGGGCGTCTTTTTTAATAGTCCAAGTGGCCTTTTTATTTTTTAATTTCGGAATGCTTTCGGCCAGATCTGGAATTAAATTTCCGGCACTGTCCCTGGTCGTCATTTCACGCATAAGAAAATGCATGAAAGCTTCTGTAGACGCCAGGTTCACAGTGATTGGATTAAATTGACTGAATTCTTGAATCACTGCAATTCGAAGGGGTATATCTTCTGCGCGGGCGCTAAGACAGCAGAACGAAATAAAAAGAACTCCTAGTTTTATTTTCATAATTCAGTCATGGGTAATTTTTTACGTAAGTGAAACCAGATTGATATTAAAAAAATAAATAAGGCAGTCAATAGTAGCATCTGTTTTCCAGATGGCGTCGATGAGTTTTTTATCAAGCCACAGCCACCCATAAACTGGTCACCAGAAACTTCATTACGTCCGTAAAGATAATTAATTGCGTTCACATCATCGGCTGAAAGATTAAAATCTGTTTTTGAACCGACTGAGTAATACATTAATGCCGCTGAATCCGAAGAGTGCCCCAAACCCAGTGAATGTCCCATTTCGTGGGTTAAAATAATACGCGCCGAATTAGTGTCTAAATTATTAAAATTTGCCGTTGCGCCGGTTTGTGCATTTAAAACTACGTAACCGCGCCTAATACGAAAAGTAAAATCATAAATGCCAGAACCAATACCGGCGATTGAATTAGGGTCAGTTGTTGGAAATGTTGTTCCAAAAGCCGTATCGCAAACAATGACGGCTGCATCTGCAGTTGTTCCAGCTAAAGCTTCAGCGGGCGTAGCGGTTGACGTTGAACCAACGACTAGTTGTAAGCGACTGGTGGAAATTGAATTCCACATATCCATACTGGCTTGAATGATATTGCCGATATCGGCACGGCAATTTGTAGGATTTAAATGATACACAACGGCATCTGTTTCCCAACCTTTTAAATTTGATGTGTTGCCTGCTAGAGTAAAAGCTGATGCTGAAATTTGAAAAATCATAACAAGAAATGAAAGCCATATAATGTTCATTAGTAAGTTCCAATCTCGTAAACTAGGCCCGTTAACAGCGAAAAATTTCTTTTTTGTGTATTCAGCGGAGCTTCGATCAACAAGCTACTTTGCCAAGAAATTTTTTGATTAAAGAAATAATTAATTCCAACCTCAGTGGCAAAGATATTTGATTCGGATGTATTCCCTGGCGAGTAGAATAGAATTTGACCACCACCATTATTGAGCAGCACAGTTCCACCTTCACCAATGATTTTTGTTTGTTTAAATAATATTCCAGTTTTCCATTCCCAATCGGATTTACCAAACACTTGGCTGTAAGCCGAGCGCAGCAAAAGGTTTGTTTCTTTTTGATTGCTGTCGGGGCCGCTTTCAGAAATCAGTGTATAATCTAAAAATAGAATAAAACGCGATTCTTTACTAAAAGCATAGGTGTACCCCAGCAGTATTGGAAACTGCATGGGTGACAGATTATCTTTAGCGGCTGATTTGACACTGGTTGTTTTAAGAATAGATTTTGAATAGGCATCAAGTCCCACATAAAAAGAATGTTTCTTAGATAAATACGAAGTTGTTGAAGCCGTCGACGGATTTGGGTTAGTTGATTTTGCTACGGGTTCTGGTCTTTTTGTTTTTCCACTGATGACATCAACAGCCCCAGCGCTGGATGAAATAGCTTGGGATAAGATGCAAATACTTAAAAACTGAACTAAGTTGCAATTTCTTTTTGACTTCACAGATTGATATTGCCTTTATTGAATACAATTTGCAAATGGACAATCTGTGACTCTGAATCCAGATCGGAATCATTTTCTAAGTTAATCTCTGAACTTATTTGAGTGATGGCTTGATCTAATAAAGCTTGCACAGTCACTAATGTCCGCGGGGAAATTTTTTTGATGTACACTTTACTAACTAAATTTTCGAATTTAAAAGTTTCAGGAAATTGTAAATCCCAGATATCAAGTTGTTTATAATAATTTTCCAGCTGGGGATTAACTTTAATCGACGGGAATTTAACATTAAAACTTATACAGGAAACATATTGGCCATCTTCTTTAAAAAGTGCCGAATTCAATAGATCATTAATGACCGCATCAATCGTTAAAATATCTTTAAAACTTTTACTTAAGTCAGTGCGAATGATTTTCTTTTTGCCGACAAGCACAACCATAAAAAGATAATAGTGAAATTTACTTTTGCAAAGCGCTGTAACTTGCGAAGGGGTAATGTTGTAAACAGACATAAGTATAGCGTCGCACGAATACAGCCATTCGCAAAACAGTTTATCTTCCCTGGGCACAAGTCCAGCGTAGCCCTGCATTTGAATAAATTAATATAAGCCAAAGTTTCTTGATTGCTTCTATAAACTAAGACAACATCGAACGAATTCTATGATCTGAAAGGATATAACGATGAATGTTTTAATCACAGGTGCCACGGGTTTAGTTGGGCGTGAAATTGGTAAAAAAGTGGCGGGCCTTGGTCACCAAATTTTTGTGGTATCCAGAGATTCTCAGAAAGCTAAATTAGATTGTCCGTTTCCCTGTGAAGTTATTGAAGGCAGCTTAGATCAAAATGCAATTATCGATCCCCGATTTAAAAAAATCGAAGCCGTGATTCATTTAGCTGGAGAAAGTGTTGCCGAATCACGGTGGTCCGAAGCTAAGAAAAAAAGAATTCATGATTCAAGATCTTTAGGAACAAAACACCTTATTGAAAGTTTAAAAGATGCTTCGCTAAAAGTTTTTATAAGCACCAGTGCCAGCGGATATTATGGAAACCGCGGAGATGATATTTTAGATGAAACATCTGCGTCTGCAGATGATTTTTTAGCAAAAGTCTGTCAGGACTGGGAAAGCCCCGTGATGGAATTGCAAAAATCAAAACAATTTCCTAACTGCCGCTTTGCCATTTTTCGTGTTGGTGTGGTTTTGTCAGCCTTTGGCGGCGCACTTTTAAAAATGATTCCACCTTTTCGCCGTGGTGTGGGTGGTGCTGTGGGAACGGGTCAACAGTGGATGAGTTGGATTCATTTGACTGATTTGACTAACGCCTACGTGCAAGCCTTAACCGATTCTCAATTTGAAGGGGTCATCAACGCCGTTTCCCCTGAGCCCTTAAAAAATAAAGATTTTTCAGAAAAATTAGCAAAAGCTTTGGGTTCGTCATTGGCTGTGGCCATTCCAACTTTTGCCATCAAGGCTTTATTCGGTGAAATGTCCCACGTGCTTTTAAGTTCGCAGCAGATTCAATGTACGAAGTTGTTGTCCTATAAATTTAAATTTCTTTATCCCAGTGCTGACATGGCTTTTGAACAAGTGGCCTCGTTTTACGAAAATGGTGATGAAATTTATTATGCAGAGCAATTTATACCCGCGGCCCGAGAGCACGTATTCCCATTTTTTAGTGAAGCCAAAAATCTAGAAGAGATAACTCCGCCGTTACTTAATTTTAAAGTTTTAAAAATGTCGACAGATACCATTCAGTCGGGAACTTTGATTGATTACCGTCTTAAAATTCATGGAGTTCCGGTGGGTTGGCGCACAGAAATTTTAGATTGGCAGCCTATTTCTAAGTTTACCGACACGCAGTTGAAAGGTCCGTACAGTAAATGGCATCACACCCATGAATTTACTGATTTAGCTGGCGGTACACTGATGACAGATTTGGTTCGGTATAAACTTCCGCTGGGGCCATTGGGTTGGTTAACCGCAGGATCCTTCGTGGCTAAAGATGTGAAAGCTATCTTTTTACATCGTAAAAAAGTCTGCGCAGCTGTCGATTTTAAACAGCGCGCTGGATTCTAAAAATAGTTAAAAAACTTCTGTTTTGATAGCGGCGGGGCGTTTCATCATGTGCGCCATGTAGCGAGCAATCGCTGAACCTGGTGTCATTAGATATTCACTGGCACCGGGAATAACAGCCGCCATAATAATGTCTGCCGCCGAAAAACCAGAAGGTAATAAATAAGTTTGTTTTTCTAAAACTGAATTCAAAGCGAGTTTTAAAATTTCGCTTTGTTCTTTGACTTCTTTTTTTATCAGATTCGCTTCGGCTTCTGACTTGCCAGTTAAAGTAAACATTTTTGCAACGACATTTTCTAACGAAGCCACCGAGAAAACCATCCATTGTAAGTAGGCCGCACGTTCTGCAGAATCTATTTTCGGAGCTAAGCTTTTTTCCGAATCTTTTATTCTGTACTGATCAGCTAAATAAATACAAATGGCAGCCGATTCGTACATGACTGTGTTCTGGTCAACAATGACGGGAACTCGGCCCGTCGGGCTTAGCTTTCGGAAACTTTCCGTATTTAACTGGCCTTCGCCGCGATTTAAAAAATGATCTTGATAAGGAATTCCTAACTCTTCAAGTAACCAACGGACACGGTCACTTCGATCTTGCTTTGCCATACAGTAAATTTGAATTGGTGTTTTCATTGTTAAAGCTTGAGCTTTATAAATTGAAAAGTCAGCGACTTGCTTTTCCGACAAAAAAAAGTCTGGGTTAAGCTCATTTAACATTGGCCTTGGTTGTGTATTATTTATGCAGTCACATTTTTAAAGTATGTTAAATTGCAGCTGGCATCAACCAAAGCAGATTAATATTCATGTCAGTAACAATGCCTTTATAACTCTAGAGATTTACCAGAACTGGCAGTATAAAGATGCGTAATGGCGTCTATCTTTTTGAATCATTTTGAAATTGTTAATCCCAAGAACTTGATGTCACAGGACGATTTACTTCGTTGGATCATAAAAGCCCACCAGCAGGCCGAACAGTTTTTGAATACGGAGTCGATGTCTGCAGAAACTATCGCAAAACTTTTTGAACGCTATGGTGTTAAGGCCAATCAAATTTCACAAAGATATACAGAATGTGATGATATGTTTTCAGATACTTTTGCTGCCAATAAAATTTATAAAATTCAAGAGCACGCAAAAGAAGGTACAAACATCACTCAGCGGACAAATGTCTTTGCTGAAAAAGCTTACGAAGTTTTTAAAAAAATCTATGATATTACAAAAAAAAATAAAAGACCAAATCATTTAATTCATGTCACGTGCACAGGTTATATTTCACCCAGTGCGGCCCAGCGAATAGTGACTGAAAAAAACTGGCAACAATCAACCGATGTGACCCACGCTTATCATATGGGTTGTTATGCGGCTATGCCTGCAGTTCGTTTGGCTAAAAGTTTAGTGCAAGCTGAGTTGACTCAAAATCCAGACTTCACAACCGATATTGTTCACACAGAAATGTGCACCATTCACATGAACCCCTTGGCACAGACTCCAGAGCAGATGGTGGTTCAAACTTTGTTTGCTGACGGTCATGTGAAGTACACAGCCACAGCAAAACCTAATACGTCAGGCCAAAACTTTAAAGTGGTAGCAATTCTTGAGAAAATTTTGCCAGATTCGCAGCAAGACATGAGTTGGATCCCAGCACCGTGGGGAATGCAAATGAATTTGTCTCGGGAAGTTCCAGCAAAAATTAAATTAGAATTAAAAAAATTTTCGAACGAGCTTTTTTTAAAAGCAGGCCTAGAAACCACAGAGGCTTTAAAATCAATTTTTGCTATCCATCCAGGTGGTCCCAAAATTATCGATTCCGTTTCAGAAGTTTTAGAGTTATCCGACACGCAGGTTTTTTATAGTAAAAAAATTCTGTTTGAACGTGGCAATATGTCCTCGGCAACTTTGCCCCATGTGTGGAATGAAATTCTAAATCACAATTATCCAGTCGGTACAAAAGTAATTAGTTATGCCTTTGGGCCAGGACTGACACTGTTTGGCTCTGTTTTCGAGATCTGCTAATGATGGCATTATTAGCGGTACCATTTCTGTTACAAGGCGCTGCGATGTTTTTCGATGAGATTTACTTTCACCGAAAGCGGGGACTTCCAATTTGGGAACGAGTTGGTCATCCATTAGATAGTCTTTCTGTTTTTCTTTGTTATTTATTTATCTATTTGCAAAGCCCGACGCCGACTCATATTTATATTTACGTCGGTCTTTGTGCTTTTTCATGTCTGTTAGTTACAAAAGATGAATTTGTTCATACAGAAAAGTGTGAAGCCCGCGAAAACTGGCTGCATGCGTTTTTATTTATTTTACATCCGATTACTTTTTTATGTGCGGGCCTCATTTGGACGCAAAATAAAAGCGAATTATTTTTATTGGCGCAACCCATCATCATTTTTGTATTTATGATGTATCAAATTGTGTATTGGAGTCCGTTTGGAATTAAACAAAGAAAAAGTTAATAATGATATTTATGAAACGTATGGTGATCGTTGGTATGAAGCCGATGATGACCCCGTTGCACTTTTGCGGGCTGAATCCAAAACAAAAACTCCGTGGATTTTAGAAAAAATAAATTTTTATGGAAAATTGAATGCTGAAACAAAAGTTTTAGATGTGGGTTGCGGCGCTGGGTTTTTAAGTAATGCTTTGGCCAAAGAAAATCTGAATGTGACAGGAGTCGATCTGTCGCCGGAAAGTTTAAAAGTAGCCCAGAAGTATGACGTGACTAAGACCGTAAAATATCTAACAGCCGATGCGTATCATTTACCTTTTGCAGATCACAGTTTCGATGTCCTAACCGCAATGGATTTTCTAGAGCACGTCGAGCAGCCCGATGTGGTCATCAAAGAGTTTTCTCGGGTTTTAAAACCAGGCGGACTTTTTATTTTTCACACATTCAATCGAAATGTTTTGGCTTATTTAGTAATTATCAAAATGGTAGAATGGTTAGTTAAAAATACGCCAAAAAATATGCATGTTCTTCATTTATTTATTACTCCGAAAGAGCTTCAAAATTATTGCCTTGCTGCACAGATGCAGACTGAAGATATGATTGGAATCAGGCCCGTGTTTTCAACTGTGCCATTGCGTAGTTTGTTCAGCGGGATAGTTCCTAAATCCTTAAAATTCAAATTAACTCGAAGTCTGTTGCTGTCTTATATGGGTTTCGCGATTAAGAAATAAGATTTAGATTATTTTTTTAACCGTGCAAAAACTATTTTAGTACAAAGAAGTTCCTAATTTACAAACCGAAGACTGAATGTCTTCGGTGCAACTTTCTTTTATTAACTGACACATTCCAGGTCCAGCGCGAAGTAGTTTTCGATAGATATTGGCATCTAACGGCCCATATTTTGGTAAGTAAATTTCTTTTACCTGGTCAGAAATACTCGAGTTTGCGCCCATGATTGTGCAAAGATCATTTTTCATTGCCTCGGTGCACCGTTTAAAGACCAACTCTGAGGGTTCATTCCATATTAGTAGATCAACATACTTTTTTTGCTGCAGATAAAAAATAAAGCCCAATAAACAAATTAAAGCAGAAGCAATTAAGATAAAAAAGCTGGATTTGATCCTTAGAATGCTCATAATTTTTTAGTCCCCTTTCAGAATGCTAATAGAATTTAATAAATTTATCAATTTAAGACCTTGCTGAAGCTTAGATGTTTCAATTTAAGACACTTACATTTTAAAGCAAATCGTAATAAAAGCCGATCAGTCAAGTATGAAAAAGTGGTTAATTTACATTGGTTTTTTAACGCTTTTTTCATGCACAAATGCCCAAGTTGAATTGGTTGCGGCATCATCAACGACATCTGTTTCTTTATTACAAATTAGCGAAGGTACAGTTTCTAAAATTCAAACGCCGCACTTATCATTGCTAGGATACTACGACGATATTTTGGTTTCGAATTTAGCCATTTACAATAAAGATGGTTGCAGTGATGATGCATTTAAACTGGGAGTTATACCCAACGCCGTCGGAGCAATCATGCAAAGTGGGTTGATGCTTTCAGAAGGAAGTCACTTTTTTTATTACAAACCAATTTATTCGAATGCCGCCTTAAATTTGACGGCTCTTTGCAGACCCGTCGGCGTCAATTACATTGTTGATTTAACAGCTCCGCAAGCTTTACAGTTATCATTAATTTCAGCGGCCTTAACTGCTGACAGAAATGTTTCGATCAATGTAATTGGTTGTGAAAATACAACTTTAGGATCTTCGAGTTTAATTTTCAAAGAAAATTCGATGACTGAGCCTTCACCATTAGACAGTGAATGGCAAAGTTGTTCTGCAAATAAAATCTTTTCAGTTTCTGCAATCCTTGGGAACAAGTACATTTCAGTTTATGCAAAAGATCTGGCTGGAAACATAAGTCCAGTCAGCAGCCCCGTAGGTTTAATTTTGACTACTGTTCCAAATATTATCCGTGCAAACACAAATCCAATATATGAAACGACTTTGACACAAATACAGTTTTCAAATTCTGGTGGTCTGATCTCCAGTTGTGCTGTCAGTCCAGCGTTACCAACTGGATTAACTTTAACACTTAATAATTCTAACCCTGCAAACTGTCAAATCGATGGAACTCCAACCACAGTTCAGCCATTGAAACAGTACACGGTCACGGCAAAAGGTGCTGGCAATTCATCCGTCGTGATTGATATTGAAGTGCGTCCGTTGCCAAAAGCGTTAATCGATTTTACAAACAGTGCAGGCCCTGGTGTGTTATCTAGTGCGGTAACGGGAGGGGCTGGTGAAACATTCATTACAATGTTGAATGCTGCAGTTAGCTCTACAAATGGTGCAGTGAGTAGCACATCCATTATTTCTTATAAGTATTTTTATTCAACATCCTTAGCTAGCACTTCATTGACTGATTGCAACAGCCCAGGTCCAACTTATTCAACTGAATCAAGCCTGGGCAGCAAAATGAAAATAGATTTAGCCTTAAAAGATAATTTTTTTATAAAGCTATGTGTGTTAGCTAAAAATTCCGATAATATATGGCAAAAAGTTGCATCTGAATTTACTTGGAAAATTTATCCTAGTCTTCAAAAATTAGTGGATGATTTTTCTTCGACAACAATTCCCAGCATTGTCATGATCGACCAGCCTGCTGGTTTTGATGCGGTATCCAGAAGTTTCATTGTTGGGGGTATGTCGAATGTGGACATAACTTGTGACGCAAACTGCACCTTTGATGTGGATACAGATGGAGTGTGGCGGTCCGTGCAAACTGTATTACCGACGAACCAAGTTAGGTTTAAATCTTTAGCAGGTGTAAGTAACTCAGTAACGACAAGCGTATTTAGTGTGAGTGGTGTTAGCAGTTCGAAGACATACAATTTTATCGTGAAATCTTTAACTTCAGCAGATTGTTCATTTGATGATAAAAAAATATTTTTAACTCGGTCTGCTTTCACTGGCAATTTAAATGGTACGACTGGGGCTGATGTGATTTGTAATACAGAAGCTGCAAATAATTCATTAGCAACCACTGGATGGAAAGCTTTTGTATCGTCCACTTCTAATGAGGCTTTGACGCAGCTAACTTCGAATACACACATGCGATTTTGTGATGCGAAGACAAATAAAATAATACTTACCTCACCGGGATCTGGTTTACCGTACGCTTTTTCTCAGTCCTTTTTAAATTTTGTAAACACTCAGCGTTCAAATGGTGGGGATGATTCGGAATGGAAATTTATGCCGAATGTACCCAGGTATCAGTCAGCGACACAGTTTTGGTACGGCGAAGCTGGATCGAATAACTACAACTGTAACAACTGGACTTCTGAATCAGCATCTTTAATAGCAACGGGTGGTCGCTTGTCTTTTGAATCAAGAGATAACAATCCGCTTTTACATTTACCAGTCAGCGGTCAACCTGCGAATGGGACCAGCAAAGTCACCTTGGATTGCAGCAAACCGCAACACTTGGTTTGTTATCAGCCGTAATTCACCAACCGCTACGCCAAACAATACAATAGTCCAGCGGGTGTAAAGAAATTCGTCAGTTTACCGATAAACCCATCAGGAGACTTTAGGGTTGAGATCAAACTTCAAACGAATTGCTATTTCATTTTTGATTTCTTTAGTTGGATTTTTTTCCACGTATTATTATTTTTTAAAATACTATCCTGCTTTGCAATTTCATATTGATGAAAAACCTTTGGCCAAGGTTGAAAACTTAGAAAATATTTCCAGGAAAAAACTATCACAGCACCGCACCTGGCAAGTCATCGAATTTGGTGAATCGCTGTATTCGGGTGAAACCATCAAGACATCAGCAGATTCAGACTTGGTCATTCGATTTCTAGATTCTAACGCCATCGTTAATTTAGAAGCTGATTCCTTGATCACGATAAAGAAAAATGACAACCAAATTTCCTTAAATTTATTAGAGGGAAATCTTTTTGTTGATTCCACTAAAAATGATACAGCATCTGCACTGAAGTTAGAGTCTAAAGAGGGCTTGATTGATATTACGAAAGCCTTGGTTAATTTGTCTAAAGGAAAAAATTCAGAGCTTAATGTTAATTTAGTCAGCGGCCAAGCCTCGGTCACTTTAGAAAATGGTCAATCCAAAAAAATTGAAACTAAAAAGCAGGGCCTGATCATTTCAGAACCTAAAAATCTAAGTTTTATCGAAACTGAAAAACCAGAAATTAGCTTAACTTGGTTAGGTGATTTGTCTATACCACAACAAGATTATATTTTCAAAATTGGTTCTCAAAGAAGTCTTATGAAAGTGGTTTTACCTTTAGAATTTCATAAAAATTCGGCAACACTGCCTGCACAATTTGGTAAAAATTTTATACAGATTGAAATTAAAAATAAGAAAACTTTGGAACGCTCGGTTTCAGCAGGACTTCGTGTTGAATTAAAACCAATTCTAAAAAATATCGACAACTTTGTTAGTGAACCTGTCGTTATAAAACCGGCAGAAAAACCGAAGCCTGAGATTGCATGGTTGAATCAACTTGAAGAAACACAGACGTTTATAAAAAATCCTGAAATCGTTTTAAAATGGAATCTAAAAAATTCTGAAAATGCCAAGAATTTAATTTTAACAATTTATGACAAAGAAAAAAAAATAGTCTCTGAAAAAATATCAAGTCAAGCAACGTCTTTTCAAGCAAAGTTACCAAGATCCGGCCGCTATCTGGCATCGATTGAAGTTTTGGATCAGGCTGAAAAAAAAATAACTGAAACTGAATTAAAAACCATAGTCTCTGAAGAATTACCGTACTTACCCGCTGCACAGTGGTTAGATAAAGAGTCTGTCGGTAAAGCCACGCTGAACGGGTCGTATCAAGCCCGTTGGTTAGCCCTTGAAGGCGCTGAAAATTACAAACTGTTGCTTCAGGCCTCGGATGGAAAAGTAATTAAAGAGTGGGCTCAGAGTAAAACCTTTTTCAAATTAGACGGGCTATTACCAGGGAATTACAGTTTACGATTAGCAGCCGTTGACCGCTATGGTCGAACCAGTCCAAATACCACGATAAAAAAAGTAATTGTTGCTGAAACCAGTGAAATCATGGCACCCAAATTAAAAAAAATGAGGTTTAAGTGAAAAACCTATTTTTAGTTTGTTTTATTCTTTTGCTGACGGAAAGTGTGCTAAGCCAAACCAGAAAAATTGTATTTGAATTTGATGAAGTTACAGATGCGACCCGATATGACTTTGAATTCAGAGAATCAGGTAAGACTGAGCTTGTTAAAAAAATAAGTCAGAAAGAATCTGTGGTTGAGTTAACTTTGCCATTTAATTATTACGAATACCGTCAGCGAACACTTGACCAAAGAAAAGTTCCGGGCCCTTGGACTGAGTGGGAAAAATTCGCAGTCACAGTCCCTGAATTAAAAATAACACAGCCAGAAACTTTGGTAAAATTAAACACTAAAGATTTGAAAACAGCCAAAGTGCTTGTCACTTGGGTGGGGGCTGCCGGAATCAATGAATTTGATGTCAAAGTTATAGACTTAAAAACAAAAAATGAAATTGAAAATTTGAAAACAGGAAAAAGCTCGGTGAATTTAAGCTTACCCGTGGCAGCTGAATACGAGATTGTTGTTAAAACGATACTGCCAAAAAACACACCGGCTGATCTGGCCGTTGAAGCTAAGAATCAATTTTCCGTAGAAGCTGGCGCCTTGATGAAACCTGAAATCAGCTCCTTGGAAAGTGTTTATGCGCAAAAAATAAGTTGGCAAAAAGACGAGCTAGCAGAATTTTATCATGTTTCTTTTGAGCGCTATTCAGAAGAACTAAAAAAATGGGTAATTCTTTTTAATGACAAGAATTATCAGAAAAATCTATTGGAATTTGACCCCAAGTGGACTGGCGGAAAATACGTTCTTAAAGTCACTGCAAAAGCTCGATTAAGAAAAAGTTCGCTGGCACAAAACGAAAAATTCCAGCTGGCATCAACCCGAACGCCGGCGGCAGAGTATGAGTCTTTGGTTACAAAGGCGATTGACCGCGTTGACGGAATTTTTACTCAGGTCAGTTGGCTCGTAACAAAGTTTGAATTAAGTTCGAATGTTTTTGAATCAAATTCGGTTGCGAATGCAAAACCTTTAGGTGGAACTTTTCGGGCAGGTCTTGGTTATTTCAAGTCAGATATTCCTTGGGGTGTAAGTGGTTTTATGAATACAAGTCGAATTATTTTAAACGGAGAAAATAAAGACTTCGCCAGTTTCGATATCAATGGTCTGTACCGAAAAAAATTTACTTACCGCGATGAACTTCGCTTATCATTGGGTCTTAGCCAAAAGCAAGTTCCCGTATTAATCGGTGATAATCAAACACAAAATTTTAACTTGTTCAATGCCGATGTATCTGGTCCAAAACTGGGTTTTGAATATTGGTATTCTTTGGGACCAAAATTGGGTGTGCAGCTGAATTACAATCAAAACTTTTATGATCTATCGCCGAACAGCTCGGCGCCGAATGGAAAAATGCTAAAATTACCAAAGTCGTTTCAAGTCGGCTTGCTGGCTAGTTATCAGTTCAGTGCGAAAGTTACAGGCCTAGCGGGAATTACCCACCAAGAAGAAAATTACGAATACGAAGCGCGAGTTCAAGGTTTTCCACGACCCGTCGTTGCGGGCTCGATGAATAAAGGTTCGCTTAAAGCAGACTACATTGGCCTGATGGTCGAGATCGGATTATAGCATGAAAATTAGAATTCCAATTTGGATTAAACTTTTTTTAATGACGGTGCTAATTTTGCTGGCGGCCATGATTCCTACTGCTTACACAAATTATTCTCGTATCAAGACCGAAAGTGTTGACCGCGAATGGCAAATTGTCAGTTACCAAGCTGAATCCCGTGCGGAAGAAATCAATTTAACCCTAGGAAATTTAATTGAAAAATCAAAATTTATCGCAGCACAGCTTTTAAATCTGCAATTAAAAAATGAAAAATTAACAGAAAAAGATCTTTCTGCTTTTTCTTCAGACCCCCATTTACTAAATATTGAATTGATTAAATTGGTCGACACAAAAACTGAACTTATTTTAAGGCAAAGCCAAATTAAATCTTTTACAGAGTTTAGGTTACCAGAAACTTTTTATAACAACCTGCGCGAGAAAACAAAATTTCCGGTTCAAAAAGTTTTTCTGGGCCAAATTATTGTTGAAAATGCGACAGGTTTTAGCCCCCCTGGTACGGATGCAAATTTCGGTCTTTTTACGATCGGAATTCCATTTTCAAAAGACAGCCAGGGTCAAATTGAAATGATTTTGCTGGTCGATATTCATTTGGCAGCTTTACAAAAGCCATTTTTACAAAAAAGTGAAAGTCTGTCTTACTTGGCTGACCAAACGGGTTTGTTGCTGGCGCACCCTGAATCAGATTTAGTATTTCATAAAAAAAATATGCTGCAAGAGCCTTTAATTCAGCATGCAACTCAAAATTTAAAAAATAATCAGTTTCAAAAAAAATTCAAAGATCCATTAGATCAACAAGAAAAAATCGGAGTTTATGCCAGAACGGCATACGGCCCCATCGTGGTGTTTCAAACTGCATTAAGTGAAGTGTTAGCTCCGGCCGAAGCTGTTAAACGTGAATTCATAAAAAACTTAGCCTATGCTTTTTTTGCCTCTTTGGTGTTGATCTCTGTATTTTCCTTAACGCTAACGAAGCCCATTGAAAAACTAGCTGATTTAATTAAATTGGTTACAAAGGGTCAATTTGATTTACATGCCAAAAAGATAGTGAACTCAAATGACGAGGTTGGTGATTTAGCCATTGCTTTTGATGAAATGACTTTGGGTTTAAAAGAGCGCGATAAAGTAAAAAATTTATTTAGTAAATTTCATGGCTCGAGCGTGGCCAAAGATTTAATGAATTCAGAATTAGTTTTAGGTGGTCAGTCTAAATCGGTTGTCGTTTTTTTCAGTGATATTCGTGGATTTACGGCCTATTCCGAAAATCGAAGTGCGCAGGAAATCGTCGATATGCTGAATGAGTACTTTGCGATTATGGTTGATATCATCAACAGAAACGGTGGCGTGGTCGACAAATTCATAGGTGATGCCATCATGGCTGTTTGGGGCGCTCCGGAATCATCAGAGGACGATGCAGTTAAGGCGGTCCAGGCTTGTTTACAAATGCGCATGGCTTTAGCCGAGCTGAACGAGCTTCGAATAAGTCGTAATGAAGCTGCTATTCAGATTGGTATGGGCCTGCATGCGGGCGATGCTATATCAGGCACGATAGGCTCAAGCGAGCGCATGGAGTACACAGTTATTGGTAACACGGTAAATACAGCCTCGCGGGTAGAGGCCTCGACGAAATCCTTTGGCGCTGATTTGTTAATTACAGAACAGGTTTTGGAAAAACTGAAGGATTCTTTCATGGTGTATCCGGCAGGGTCTGCTGAGGTGAAGGGTCGAAGTGAACCTATCAGAATGTTCAAAGTCGGTGGATATATTTCTGCGACGGGTGATCAGATCGAAGTAAAAACACCTTATTCTGAATACTTAGCTGAGGATTCAGATAAAATAAAAAAAGTTTCCTGACAGGTTTTTAACTGAATAAACTTTTGACAACAATGTAAAAGGTTAAAGTATTTAATAATAAATCCGATTGCTGTTTAGATATTTTCACTGATCAGTTACAGTGCCCCAAAAGTGAGGTGCTGCGTGAACAAGAAAAATTCCTTTAAAATACTTTCATCATTAACAAGTGCAATTGTACTTTCAGTTATTATGACTGGGTGTAGCGGAAGTGACGACAACAAAGCCTATAATACGGGTGATGCCGACTACGAAACAAAATATGGGATACTTTCAGAAAAGCAAGCCCGGGTCGACAGCTTAGTCTACGTATCTAGTCCACGACTGAATATTCGCAGTCAACCGTCGACAGATGCAGACACCATCGTGGGTACAGTTGAATTAAATGATGTTTTAAGAATTATAGATAACCGACTTATTGGTGACCAACAATTCTTAGCTATTCGAATTGTTAAATCTAATTCTCCGCTAGATAAAAACGTCGTTTATTACACATCGATGAAATATTTAAATCCGACAGCAGTTGCTGTGGCCAAAGAAAGTGCAGACGCACAGAAAATTTTCGTTGTGACCAACATAGCTACTGAAAAAGTACGAGTTTACAGACACTGTGAAGCCAGTGAAAACTGTGTGAACAAAATGATATTCGAACAAGACGTCGTAGCTGGCGAAGATAACGATGGAACAAAAACCGATGTGGGTCATTACCGAATTACCAATTGGGAAAAATTTTACGAAACACCGGGTGTGTATCCGGCTTGGTACAAAGCGGGTTACCCAAGTGTGCCCGCACCTAATTCGTCAATGTCATCTTGGTTTGACAGTGCTTACATGCCTGATCACGCAGGCACAATGCGTGGCGCTTTTGGTTGGTATACAGCTAAGGTTGGTCCGAATCCAAATGGTCAGTGGATGCATGGAACAGCCGGTTGGGGACAAGACAAGCAAAAATTTACACTTTTCAAGAATTCATTTATGGGAGCTATCACCAACATATTTAAAGCGATTCGCAGTCATGGTTGCACGCGCACAGATAACGAAAGCATTGCATATCTTAGAAGTATTGTTCCAGTCGGTGCTACTTACGTAAAAATTTACGCAAAAGAAGCCTACAGAAATGAAAAAGTAGGAGTTAGCGCCAAAACGGGTTCATGGTCTTATATTCTGACAAAAAATTCGAACGAAACAGCGGACAGAAACGGTGTCATGCAAAACTCGTCGGGTGAATCAAATTGGTTAGAGCAAGGTACGCTTTCATTCTTGGAAACAGCAACAGCTATTCCGATGAATCAAAAAGGCTCAGATATCTATAGTATTGGTGAAAGCTCTTTTAGCGGATATTTTATTGTCGATGAAGGCACCGTTGTCGATTACCAGCATCCTAAGCAACTTCGTGTTGGTGGGTACACAGATGGGCAGTTACCAAATTTTATGATTTCTCAGACCAGCGAAATAGTAATTCCGAAGCCTGCAGAAAATGTTGCAGGTCCCAATCAGGGTGGCCATGGGTTAACTTCAGGCCATTAATTGTTAGCAGGTTAGAAATCGAATTTTTAATTTTGAAACGACGTAAATCTTGATTTACGTCGTTTTTTATTTAAGCCACAGTGAAATTTTCAATTTTTGGAAGTGTTAAAATGAATTGTGTATTTTTGTTTTTTGGATTGATTTCGATCGTGCCATTATGTCTTTCGATAATTCTGCGACAAATACTTAATCCCAATCCAGTGCCGTAATTACGTCTTTTCGTCGTATAAAAAGGTTGAAAAATTTGACTTTGAATTTCTAATGGTAAACCACTTCCACTGTCTGTTACAGAAACTTTGATGGTTTCATCAATGTCGATGATTGAAACATGAATCCATCTTTCTGAAAGATTTGCCACGGCATCACACGAGTTATTTACTAAATTAAGTAAGACCTGAGATATTTCGACCGGGTTGCAATGAAGCATTAGGTTATCATCAAAATGATCTACAGACAGCTGAACGTCATTTTTTCTTAAACGGTGGTGGCTAAATGTTAAAGTGTCACTAATAATATTTTTTAAATGATTTCGAGTTGGCAAATCTTTCTGTGAATCTCTGGCATAATTTAAAAGTCCCTGGGTTAAACTTTGAATTCGATCAGTCGCTTTTTCAAGACGATTAAACTGTTCTAAAATTTTTGGGTTATCAAAACTCACAGAATTTTTTAAACTTTCAAGACTTAGTTTAAAAACAGTTAAGGGGGTATTGATTTCGTGAACCAATCCACCAGTCATCTCGGCCAGTTCTTTGATTTGCTCTGCTCGGGCCATTTTCTTTTCAGTTTCAATGGCGGTGCGGCTTAGATTCTGTAAATGAACCAAGGCTTTACGTCCTTCCAATAAATTAGCAGCTAACCGGGAAAGGCCTTTTAAAGCTTCGATTTGAAAAGTGTTGAGCACGCGAGGTTCAGAATCAAAAACACAAACGGCTCCTAAATTTAATCCTTGATCAAATACAATAGGTGCAGCCGCATAAAAATGAATAAAAGGTGAACCTTTAACTGGTGGAAGGTTGTTGAAACGAGGATATGCTTTCGCATTGGGAACCAATAAAAATTCAGATTCTAAGATAGTATAAGCGCATAAAGTTTCTTCACGGGGTGTATGTGTTGCTGGAAAATTATAATTAGATTTAAACCATTGCCTGTCATGATCAATCAAACTGATCAGTGAATATTTGCAACCACAAATCTGGGCGGCTAACTTCGTAATTTCATCAAAAGCTATTTCGGGGGACGTGTCTAATATCTGCAACTGGTAAAGGGCCTCGAGTCGCTCTTTTTCATTCAAAGGTACCGGGCAGCCCATATTAAGTCTGCTTCCAAGTTGTTATATCCAGTTTCTTTGTTTGTAATTCCATCTTGTTTATTATCGGAATAATTGTTTAGCTTTGTTAACTGTTTTTTTACAGATGGCTCATCTTGAGACTGAGCCGTTCACCCAACAAGTTTTTTTAACATCACTTTTAAGATTTAATCCCTAATAACAAATTAAAATCTTCTTTCGATAACGCATTGCTTGTGGCCTGAACGTCTTTAACTTTCTCTGCCGGGTCCAACAGTGCCAGGAATTTTTTGTCTTTGCGGTCCTTCAGCAGTTCAATTTTTTCCTCAAGCGATTCGTGCATGATGTATTTAAAAACCTGAACGGCTTTTGTTTGACCTAGTCTATGAGCGCGGTCCGAAGCTTGATTTTCGACAGCTGGATTCCACCAAGGTTCAAGATGAAATACATAACTGGCTTTTGTTAAATTCAAACCAACGCCACCTGTTTTCAGTGTCATCAGTAAAACAGCGCCACCAGGATTGGCATTAAATTCGGCTAAGATTTTTTGTCTTTGCTTGGTCGGCACGGCACCGTGCAAAGTATAAACGGGAATTTTTGCATCACGAATAATCTGAGCGGTGTGTTCTAGTGTCTGCAGAAACTGTGTAAAGACCAAAGCACTTTCACCGGATTCAACAATTTCTGAAATAGATTCTAACAAAGTACTTAATTTGGGTGGCACGTGCGGGTATTTAACGTTGGGTAATGCTGCAGGATCTGAACAGGCTTGGCGTAAACGCAGCAAGGCTGTCAGCATTTGCAACTGAACACTGGCCTGGCCGTTGGTATCTACACTTTCAATAGCTTCTTTGACTCGGGAATTATAAGAAAGGGCAATATCTCGATAGATTTCTTTTTGTTTTTCTTCAAAGGCGATACTAATTTTAGTTTCTTGTTTTTCTGGTAATTCAGATAAAATTTCTTTTTTATTTCGTCTAAGTAATAGCGGTTTAATTTTTAATTTAAGATCGCGCATTTCTTCAAAGGTAATCATATCGGTATTCACAAATTTTCGTCGGAAATCTGAAAGTGGTCCAAGGCTTCCTGGAACCAATAAATCAACCAGCGAATAAAATTCACCGTAATGGTTTTCCATCGGTGTTCCAGTTAGGCAAATTTTAAACTGGGCTGTTAGTGCCCGGGCCGAGCTGGTTCTTTTGGTGGTCATATTTTTTAAATTCTGAGCTTCATCAAAAATGGCCACACGCCATTTGTACTGACTTAAAAAATCACCGTGCTCCATCAGCAGACCATAAGTCGTAATCACCAGCATTTGGTCACCACTTCCCATTTTTTTTGACATCATGTCTGCATTTTTCCCAGCAAAAATCATAAAGGGTAATTTCGGAGTAAACTTTTCGATTTCTTGTTGCCAGTTAAATATTAAAGATGACGGAACGATGATCAAGACCTGACCCAGTTCGTTTTGGCTGCGCAGTATTTCTAAAAAAGTTAAGGTTTGAATAGTTTTACCCAAACCCATATCGTCTGCTAGCAATGCGCCCAAGCGAAGTTCATACAGATCGCGAAGCCACTGTACCCCCAGAATTTGGTAAGGCTTAAGTAAACCTTCCACTGAAGATGGAATTTCAATGGATGGCGTGCTGGTGCCTAAGTTGTCATAAAAATCACAAAGCTTTTTCCATTCATGATCACCGCGAAGCGGAACGCCCGATGCCCTTAGTGAAAGAAGCTCAAGGGTTTGATGCCGTGGAAGTTTGTAAATTTTGTCACCATTTTTTTTAGTCAAAGATTCTGTTTTGCCATTTTGCAGTCGTTCCCAAAACCTTTCGAGTCTTTTTAACGAGGGCATTTGTTTTTGTGGCACTAAATAAAATTTTCCTGCGTATTCGATCACTCCGCCACTGCCTAGATTAAGAATTTGATCAGGATTGACTTCTTCGCCGCGCAGAAAAAACTTTGGATTCAGTTCAAACCAGTTGAACATTTTCTGATCTCGGTCTGTTTCTAAGGCAAAATCGACATGAAATTCGTCTTCTTCAAGTTCTTGCAGCGGCTGATCCCTGTAAAATAATTTAAAGCCAAAAGGTACCAGCACTTGCATGCATTCTAGAGTCTGTTGAAGGTTTGTAGGCTTTTGAATATTTCCAGTGGGAAAGAAAAATTCATTTTCATTATTTGAAATTCGAGACAGCAAAGATGTTCTTGATTTTTTAAAAACTTCTCCACCGGTGACAAGAGCTATGTGTTTTAAAAGTTCAAAAATCACACGGTATTCACGCTGAACGATTCCATCAAGTACGATTTCACCGTCAGCTGAATAAAAAGATTCACTGGAATGAACGGATTTAAATAAAGTGGCCACGTAGTCATCAAAACATTTTAAAACCGGTGCCGAGCAAAGCTCTGCAAGGGCTGTTCTTCGAACAAAAGTAAATCCAGGGCCAGAAGTTAATAATTGGTGAATACGTCCATGCAGTGCTGTAAAAAGTTTTTCTTTTTCTACTGTGCTTCCATCACTTAAGGTTCCGGTAAAATGCACGGACAAAGTTTCAAGTACGATGTATTGCAGAATTCCTAGATTTTTTAATAGCTTTAAGTCCCATTCTCGTTTGGTTAGCGTTCTGGCCGCTAAATCTTTGGCCTCGGTTTTTAAAATAAGTGACAAGCCATCAGATAAAGTTTGCAGCAGTAAAGCCGATTTAGAACTCCAACCCTTACGAACTAGATTTTTTTGGTCAGGAACACGGGCTTCGTGCTGAATATAGAATGTTCCATTTTCATTCAATCTGATTTCTGCGGCACTTTGGTGTTCCGTCAGATGACGGGACTGACCCGTTATTTTGATTGGTAAAAAACGGCCACGTAAATAATTTAAAACGGTTTTTGTGGCAAATTCACCAAACACATTAATTGTAGGCATATCTGAATTTCTAATTACAACAGGCTCTGGCAGTTTAGATAAAAATTCTTGCAGTAAATTAAATTCTTGAAACCAGGGGTGAACAATAACAGTTCCACTTTTAGGCTCGACGGCGAACGAATGATAAAAAGTTAAGGGCTCTTTTCTGAAACATAAAAGTTTAAATTCAGTTTCAAGTTCTGCATCACTGCGCTCTGAAAAATCGACTCGCCAATCAAGCTCTTGCGGTGGATTAAATTCTACGTTTGTGATTTTCATGGCCGTCATGGCGGTTGGCTGTCCTTGTAAATAAAGTAAAATCTGGCCGCGGTTAAAAGCATCCGTGACTCGGCGTAACAGAGATTGGACGATTTCTTCCAGTTCGATTTCAGCCTGGCTTATAAATGTCCCATCTACGCTTTGAATCAGTGGCCATTTTGCTAAAAAAGCCGTATCGATTTTATTTTGTGGTAGCAAATGCAAAGGAATTTTTTTATGCAGCGGATGCCTTAGAATATCACGCGCGCTGATTTGCATGCCGTTACTGAAATTATAATTCACAATGTCGGCTATGCGATTTTGTTTGTTGATTTCGTGAAAATAGTGTTCAGAAAAAGCGGTCAACTTTTTACGAAAAACTTCTGGTAAATCAAAAAGTAAGTGCGAAGTAACTTCTTTGTCTTTTGAAATATCACGGGGCTTGTATTTAAAATCTTCTTGCTTCAAAAGGCCAGCCAAAGTTTTTCCGTTAAGAAGCGGAAATTCGTTGATATATAAACTGATTGAATCCAGCACGACGTTTTCGAATACTGCAGGTAATTTTGCATTTTGCGGTAAATCCCGCATAAATAAAAACTTTTTAAGTTGTTCTGAAAGCCGTTGCAATGCCGGGTGTTTTAGCTCGGTGGCTTCATTGGTTAAAACCTGCCACAGCAAAACAAAAGAGGCCCATTGATGAGTGCACGTAACGATTTGTTTTTTTTCGCAGTTAAAACAAGAAATTGTAATTGGACCTGAAGCTTCGTCTTCTGTGATTTCAACGCAGACTGAATCGGCCACATTCTGATCGCCAAACTGCATTTCAATGCGAGCCAGTGGTGAAAGATGAAGCTCGGTGTGACAATCTGTGAATTGACCGTCTTCGATTAGTTTCAGCGCCGCTTGATAGACTTCGCTTTCAGCCAGCGGAATTTTTTCGCTGGGGTGGCGAAGGTGTGAAATTTGCGTAAAAGTAAGTGGACTAAGAAACATTGATACCCTATCTGTATAAAGGCGACTAGGAAGAGTACCGCAAGTTTTAAGACTTGTCACTGATGGTCGTTTATCAGGACAAAATAATTGATAGTCCAAATGGTTATTTTATCACAAGCCCAAAGTCTTTATTGTTTATGTGGCGACGGAATCATCATATCGCCGCCCTGTAAAAAACCGCCAAACATATGGTATTCGGACTGAGTCCCTTGATTGTGAAAAGTGACTCGGTTTATGAAAAAATCACCCGTGTGCCTACTGTCAAGTTGGTCAAGACAGGTTCTTACTTGCTGTGATCGAATCATATTCAGCGCATTGTCTGCTGTCTGACCATATGCTGCTGGACCAGTAAATCGTAGGCGTTTTTTCCATCGACGGCTTCAAGAGTGTTCATGTAACCCATGTTGTTTTATATTTTTTTATTACTTTTCGCATTGTTACGTAGTCATCTACCATTAAGAAACGCGTGGAGACTGGATGTCTCATTAAAATTAAATTTCTAAATCAAAATCGATATTATGTCTGCATTACCCAGGTAGCCGCTTTTATTTTCAAGTCTGCAGAAACGAATTACTTCACAATCAAGTAATCCGACGGCAGTAACAGAGGCAGTACAGGCACTCGGCTAAATACTGGGTCGAAAGAAAATGAAAAACGAGATAAACTCATCAAGACCGTTTCTGCAATGATAACCCCGTTGAATTGTCCCGTGTAACGGGAGTCAATTCGCGGAGCATTTAACAGCAATCGATCAAAATGCTCTTCCCGAGAAAATTCTCCGGCTGCATTTTTTCCACAGGAAGCATCTTGAAAAGATGTGATTGAACTTTGAATACTTTTAAGTTCATTCACGTCTTGCATGTTCAAACGACTTTTGGTGGCCTGTGTTCCTAAGCGGTGCGTGAAAGGATTTAGTCCATTTGATGCATTGGTTCTGTACCAAGCCATCGCGGTGGCAGGGTAACTTGGGTCGTTTTCACAATGAGTAATTCCGATTCCTAAATTAATCCAACGGCTGCTGACTAACTGCAAATTCGTATTATCTGATGGGCTAGGAGATTGCTTTATATAAGTTATTTTTCCATTTATAAAAATGGGGCCGGTCACCATGATACGACAACCTTCATTAGTTGTTAATTTTAAATCTTTTAAGAATAAAGTGCCATTGATAACCAAATCTCCGTCGCAAGTTAAATCGCTGGCTGTGTAGTATCCGCCCTGTTTTGTTAAACCAACCAGATCGGGCGACGTGTCTTGATTTTTAAAATAGGCTTTTTCTGCCATCCCAAGCGCAGATCGTATTTTGATGACGTCTGCGCTGGGTGCTCCGATGAAAATCTCATTCTTGGTTGAAACGGTCACTGTCGAAGGCACAACAGCTTTTACATAATCTGCCAAAGTTGTTGCTGCAGCCTGTGCAGGAGTGGGGCTTGTTAAATAGGTTCCAGGACGAAAAGGTAAACTTTGATTCGGAACTAAAATTTCTTTCAGTTCAGTGGTTTTAAATGCATCCCCACCGTGGTCGTTATAAAAAGAATACGGTGGAATAAATGGACTAGCAGCTGCAGCAATTGCATTTTTTCCGAAAAAATAATCATTTCCAAAACCAAAATCCGTAATCAATTTCGAAGTTGATTTCAAATGGCACGAAGCACAGCCAATACCGCGGACAGCAAGTGAAGGCTCTAGATTATGAAACGGATTTCCGACCATTAAAGTTACTGTTTTTTTACTAATTTCTGCGAAAGAATTTCTAGCAATAAATTCGAATTTATCATTTCCTCGAAAATTCGGGTTAGGGGTGTATTTAAAGCGATTATTCCCCAGAAATGTCAGCGAGCCATGAGCTGATTTCACTTGGGTCAGGCTTAAATCCAAAGCCAAGTAGGCCTTCGGTGCAGGGTCATGATAATCACTCACGACCAAAGCAAACTGAGTGTCAGACGTATTCATTTCAAATCCAATGCTGTCAGTCACTATTGTTGGAACACGCGGAATTTTTACGACTTGAATGTACACCGGAACTTGGTGCGGCTCTTTGACAGAGGCTTCGCTTTCACTGTATTGAAATTCATCGTCGCCAAAAAATTTTGTGTTTGGCTGATAAGTGAAGCGACCCGTTTCGAAGTTGAAGGAAGTTATTATTCCGTGGGAAGGCTGTTGTGTAATTGTAAAAACAGATTTACGTCCACTGATGCTTGAAAAAGTTTTTGGCTGAACTTCTAAAGATGTCTCTTCGTTGGTCTTAAAACTTTGTACCGACGAAGACGAAGCCAAATCCGAATACCCTAGACTTGAAAATGCGGTTTTGGAACAATTCTGAAAGCTTAAAGTTACTAAACTGAATGCAGTAACTGCTGAGAGTGGTTTCACATAGATTTGCAAAAAAGAAATTGGTGATTTCATCATCCACCCCCTGGATGTTAGTCTTGTCGGTGAAAACAAAAACTAACTGAAGTGGATATGAAATAATTAGCCAATAATAATTGATTTCTCGTTCTGAGTCGCCTCACTCAGAAACGATTTGTTCTAATTACTGCTGAGTGATCGCGTTTGATCTTAAAGTCACTGCAGTTTGAGCGTAAGCTCGGCCATCAAGACTTGATGAGGTATCAAAAACAATTGCTGTTTTTGAAAGGATAATACCTTTAAAAACTGCACTTGTACCAATCGTTACATTTCCTGCAACTTGCCAAAAAATATTTTTAGCTAGGGCACCGCCGGCTAAAATAATTTGTGTTGGTGCCGCTGCCATTGTCAAATCTCCGGAAATCTGAAAAATCCAGACGTCATTGGTCCACCAGAAATTGTAACTGATGAATTAATAAGAACTGTAGTTCCCCATTTATACAAGCCCGGAGCGATTGTTAAACCACTGATATTTCCCGTTCCCAGTTCGACTGTATCCGGAGGAGTTCTTCCAGCAGCATTTGTGTAAGCTGTTTCCATATTACTGATGGCTGTCGTTAAATTAGACGGCGTGGGTGATGTATAAGTCGCAGCATAAACTTTTCCGCCGCCAACAACATAAGTCGAAGTTGCAAAAACATTTGTTGCATCAGCGACCAACGAAAAACCAGTAATGTAAGATGCAGCTGCAGGGCTGACACCGATGTTACCAGTGACAGCCGAATTTCCTGTGTTTGAAATTCCAGTTTTTGCTAGGATGACATAGTTGCCAGCGGCAGCTAAATCGTTGGCAACTACAGTGCCACCATTAGGTGAAAGACTGACGGCAGCGGGGCCCGCGCCAAGCGGGTTACGTGGGTTTGAATTTATATTCGATGAGCTCGTACAGCCTGCCAACACCAAGGCAGAAAGTAACGAGATTGATAATTTGAAAGCCGCGACAGAGACGGAACGTTTATTAAATAGCATTTTATCCTTTAGGTTTTGCGAGCAAGGGAATCTTAACCGCCCACTTAGGGTGCGCGCCCAATATTTAAATAGATACGTAATAAAATTATTAATTACTAGAAAGCTGCAGACAGATCTGAATTTGGAAATACACATATTGGTACAGAGCGCATACCGATTGTTGCGAATACTTAACAAAGTTGGTCTCACTATCATCCGTTTTTCGTCGAACTTTCTTTCTTTTTCTTTCAAGTTTCATGTAATAAAACCCGATAAAAGTCTGGGGTCAGGAAAACAACGTTATAAACGGAGGATTCATGAAAAATAGATTTAGTAACTTCGGTAATTTTTTTTCGCGAAGGGGACTGTTCTATTTTGGGATACCAATCGTAACCGTTACGTTGATGACGTTTGTATTTTTAAATTACCGAAAGGGTCAGCGATACACTTCCGACCAAATGCAGGCTTTACAAAACACAGAGCAAAACGAAGCACAAAAATACAAGATTCCAAACCCTGCAAATCTTTATGTTGAAAAAATAATAAAATCACAAGAAATTGTAAATGAACGAATAGCTAAAATCTGTGAATGCGAAAAAGTGTATTCTCAAAAGCAAGAACCCAGATGCCAAGACCCTGGCGTAGATCAGCAGCAAAAAAAAATCGCTCGGATGTCAATTCCAGCCTTACATGATCATTACGAAAAATTAAAAAATGATGATAGCCAAACCCAAAATGATCTTGGAAAGTGCATCAGCAGAAAAAAAATAATTGATGAAATTGAAAAAACATTTGCAGAAATGCAAAGTCTCAGGGACGAGGCCCGAGACCAAAATTGCAAAGACATCACAAAAAAGGGATTAGAAAAAGTAGTAAAACATTTGCCTGTGCCTGACGTAATCAGAAGCTTAGCGTCTATCGAAAGCGAAGCTCAGTTAGAGGAACGGCTTTCTTTTGCTAAAATGGGTCTTGCTCGGGCTGAAAAACATGTAAAAAAAGTACAAGAAATGTGTGAAGCTCGGATTCGTAAGCCTGCAAATACAGTGAGTTCAGTCGGCGCGGCTCAGTAGTCTGTCATGAACATAAAGAGCGATTGATTTTGAAAGTCTTTGCAGATTATTTCGGTAAACCTGCTTGAATCCAGTTCAATATTAATTTTTTTTGTTCGGGTAATAATTTATCCCTCCGGGGCATATCGCCAGACGTAACAGCTATTTTTATGTTTTCAGCAAATGTTGTTAGATCACTGTAATTAATTAAAACTACATTTGTGGCGCTGTCTGCACCATGGCATTTTAAACACTTAGGTTCGATAACTTTTTTCATGACGGTTTCAAAATTTAAAAGTACGGGCTCGGGTGCAGGCGGATCACTAATCGGTGGCTGTATCACTACAGGTGGACCTGGTGTTGGCTGATTCAGAACGGGTTCTTCAGCAACAGCAAATTCGTTGGCGCCAACATCTATCCACTTCGTAATTAATTCGATTTGCTCAGAACTAAGTGGAGCACCTGGCGACTTTGGCATATCTTTAGAAATAATTTCTTCACGTATTAGGTTTAAATTTTTCAAAGTGTTTGCATATCCCTCAAGATTTAAACCGCCTCGATTACCGCCGCTTACTGAATGACAGTTTAGGCAGTTTTTAGCCATCACTTTATCCAGAATGATTTGATAGCTAAGCAGTTCTGCAGAAGAATTATCAGGGTTTAAGCTGCGGGCATTTTTATCTGAAAAATATTCTTGAACACGATAGTTGCACGAAACTAAAATAAGTAAAGTGAACATTTGAATTACCAGAAATATTATTTTATTTTTTATATAGCTCATAAAATTATTCCTTTATTACGGACGTATTTGAATTTGAGAAAAAATATAATTTAATCAACAGGGTCGTTTGTTGGAGCGACCCCGTTTTTGGAAATTAAGTGCTGATTTGTAGATTTAAAATTATTTTGAAATTTCGATGTAATGCCAAACTCCACCAATACCATCGCCTGCATCAGCTGCGGCACCGCGGTCAAAAGCATAGGTGTAAACAGGGCGGCCGTTGTAAGTCAGCTGTACTTTTTTATTATCACGGATAATAGAACCCAGCGGAGCTTCTAACGACACCGCTTCAGTTTCTGCAAGTAGGTATGGTGGCCAGACTTCTGCGCAAGCTGCATTACATTTAGAAACGTTACTGTTTTGATCCAGATCAAAAACATAAAGCGTGCTGCCACGAGTGTCTGATAATAAATTTTCGCCTTCGTCATTCACTGAAATAGTTGTAAATGTTGGCTTCGTTGCTGGAGTGCTTACTTCGGCATGCACTTGAAAAGTTACAAGGATTAATAAGATAGCTAATGTGTTTTTTGGTAATTTCATAGGTTTTCCTTAATATTTAGTATTTAATGTTCGTTTGATTGAATTAATAATTTGAAATCTAAGACTGAGTTGTGCTGTGTGCCCCCTGATCTCGAGGTACACGCGTTCCTCGAAAGATTTATCTGTTGCTGGAACAATAAATCTTTCAGAAGAAAATAGAAACTAAGGCTTACTGGTTAGAATGATGGGATTTGATGGGTTTATGGAATAAGTGCTAAAGTCGTTGAAGTCAGCTTGATTTTAATAACTCCGACAGGGTCAGTTGAAAACCCATGTTGAACAGACAAGCGTCTTGTTAAATCAAGACCTTTGAATCGTGCGGACATTTTATTTATTGCTAAGTCTTGATCGATATCCAAATCTTTAAATTGCACTTTACACATCAGTAAATCCTGATCAATAAGACAATCCATTTTGCTATTTTCGTAGTCTGCAGTTCCTTGACCGGCATTGAAAGTACCTTTGAACTGAACGACATTTTTTTTACCCGTTAGCTCAGTGGGAAGCGCGTATTTAATTTCGAAATCAGCGCCATTTTGTGTAAATAAAACCTTTTTTAAATTGAACTGCGCAGCACTTTTAAGATCGGCATCGACTACTGGAACTTCGTAAGTGCCGGTGGTCAGTTGACTTTCAGCGTGTACTTTGATACCAGTGGCAAACACGATTAATAAAACAAAAAGATAATTTAAATTTTTCATAAAAAGTCTCCGGTTAAACCCGTTATAGTCTAGCTATTACTTTTGCATAATGCGTAGCTCGACCCTTGCCAAGTCGTAACACAAGTTTCATTCCAAGCAAAGAGCGTAAATCCCGGTTGGCAGTTATTTCAGAGGTCGAAAATAACTTAACCACATCCTGAACGCAGATAAATTGATTTTTGGTCAGGTAAGCCATTATTTGGATCTGGCGCGAATTCAATCCCATCTGCACCATTTCAGTTAAATCAACATTGGTTTCAAAGGTCGAAGCACTTCCTGAATTTAATTTTTCGCCACTTTCCTTAGGCTTAGCGCTATTCTTGGCATGTCTAAGCATATTGACGACTGTGGCTTTTAGTTTGTATCCCAGTTCCGATGTTTCGATAAAATAGGCCTCTTCGCCGAAAATTTTTCTTAAACTTGAAAAAGAAGAGTAAATTAACGAATCATGGCGAAGCGGATCGTAGGTGTAACCCCAAACAGAACTGACGAGTTCTTCTTTTGTCGTATAGCCTTCAGATAAAGTTGATAAAATTTTGAATGCCAAAGTCGTTAATTCGCCAGGCTTGTGCAAAAAGCCGTTGGCTGTCACGCACGTGATACTTTTTGGCTCAAGGTTAAGTAAGATATATTTTTCTCCGGGTAGCACGTCAAAAAATAAATAAATCCATGAAAAGAACTTAGTTTCTAAGATGATTTTTTTAGCGGCCTCAGAACTTTCGGAAGCTTTTAGCAGAAACTGGTGAATCATATCGTCTGAATTTTGTAGCACCTTATTTTTAGAATCATAATCTCGGCTTAGAATATTATCGTTTTTAATCGACCTGTATTTTTGGCTTAAGTCAAATAATCGCCTGGTTAAATCAGCGGACGGAATTATTTTTTTCAGTTTTTTGTAGATTTTGATCTCTAAACCTAAAAACTGAATTTCGTAGGTTAAATCAACAAATTCTAAACAGCGCTTTCCTGAACGAATGTAGTGTAACGCCGTAGCGGCTTCATTTTTTAAATAAAAAATTTCGGCCCAGCGTAAATTAAGACGGGCTTCTTGTCGACGATTTTGACTCAAATAAACCAGTGCAGAAATTTCATCCAGTTTTTTTAGAGCCAAGGCCCAATCTCCACGAAGTGTTAACTGTCGGGCATATTCCAGCACCAAGTTAGCGTTTGTAAAACCATCTTTATTTCCTAAATTTACTAATTTGGTCTCCAGTTCATTAAATGATGTTTGGACATCAATTCCATATTCGCAGCGAAAAATCAGATGACTGACTTCGATGGCCTCGGCCAGGGCCGAGTTTTTCAGTTTACGTGAATACTTTATCGCTTGTTCAAAATGTCTAAGTCCTTCATGAATTTGGCCTGCGTGAATCAGGTTATTTGCTAAAAGGTCATAACTTAAAGATTTCATCCAAAAATCTTGGGTGACCATTGCCGATGACAATGCTTTTTGACTCCAAGCAAGTGATTTTTCAAATTGGCCAAAGTAAAATAAAAAAAATGAAATACCTTGTTCAACTAAAAATTTAATTTCAGGATTTTTATGATCTAGACGATTAGATAATTTACGGTTTAGTAAAAGGCAACGTTTGGCTTTAACGTATAGCGAGCGGCGGGTTAACCCAACCGCCATAAAAAAATAAGCATAGGCTTTTTGTGTATCTGTGAAATTATTTTTCTGGCTTAGGTAAAATGCTTCGGCTTCTTTTGTGCGTCCTAAAAAGCTAAGACTACCAACAATAAAATTTAAATTCTGGTGATCTATTTTATTTCGGTTTTCATATGTTTTCTCAAGAACTTGTGCGTATTCACCTTGATAAAAATAGTCCTTAATCGATGTCATCAAACTTCATCTTATCGACTGAATTTTGAAATGAATAGAAAATAAAAAATCGGACGAAGTTAGACTTATGTCTGGATCTGATAAATCAAAAATATTGATTTAAAATATTCAGGACTAAGATTTTTCGGCACAGATACGCAAATTTCAACAGCGCTAACAGCACTTAAAAATTTTACAGCGTCAGAAAATGTTCCTAAATTTGAAAAGTACAATGGATTTGGTTTTGAAGCAGACTCGATTATCAATTCGTGGTTAATCGTCGGCACCCGGTTTCGTGGTTTCTGGAGTGGTGTTCAACCCGTGAATTCGCCTACAACACCGGTGTCCTACGTGAATATTTCACAGTATACCGCAGGTTTAATTGCTCGCTTTCCATTAATTGATAAAGCGTGGTTCAATTTAGATGTTGGCACCGAGCTGGGCGTGGCCAATACGCGTATTAACGTTAACACGGTCACAAAAGGCCAAGGCGTTTTTAAAAAAGAAGGCGGATTCATTCAGCGCGCCAGTATTTCTGCAGCCATTGGAACTTCTATCAAATTTTTCGTGGAAGCGGGGCAGGAATGGAATGATTTTTCTGACCGAACTTACGAGCGAAATTTAACGACTAATAATTTCCCGTTGGATCTATCAGGAACTTTCTACGGTCTAGGAATTACTATACAAGGTATCCCGGGTTGGATAACTCCGGGCACAATCACTGTTGGTAAATAAAAAAGCAGACGTATTAAAAATATATTAATTAGGGCACGATTTGCCCCAGGTGTTTGCGACTTTATCGCCAACACCAAAATGTAAGCCTGTACCGGAATAATATCCTAAAGCGCGCAATCGACCTAATTTACGAAATTTGCAAAGTTCAGCGTGGGCTTTGTTCTGCTCTGCTTTTGTAGGAAACCGCACATCTACAGAAGTTCCAGCCGGATGTCTGCCAGCTGCACCACCTACATTTTTATTATAAGGCTCAGGACGCCACCAATTGTAAATTGTGTCGACCTTGATATTTCTTTTTTCTAATTCCAAAACTAAATTAACTGCTCCGATAGCGTAGCTCCAAGTGTTTTCTTGCGGGTGAATAAACACATGTGGTTGTGCTGGCGAATACGTACAGTCAAACGTGCGGTGACTATCTGGATTAGGTCTTGCAACTTCGCTGCACCATTTTTTTGATTTTGTTTCTTGATAACAACGCGCCAAAAACTGATTAAGTTTTGTGGCCCCCGCATCGACAAAAGATATTTGTGCGGCCGTTGCTTGTGTGCAGTTACTGCTGCCACCCAGCTTAAAAACATAATCGGACTCGGATTCAAAATCGTCTTCCATAACGTCGGAATGGGATGTTGATGATACGTCAGCTTGGTTTATTTTTTCTTGCTGCTTTTGGCAGGATTGCAGAAGCGAAGCTAAAATTATTAGGATTGAAATTTTACTGAGATTTTTTTTCATGGATACGTTTTCCTTTTTTAAGCGTATCGAAGAAAAAAAATGGTTTCTTAAGGTGATTTGCTGAATCCTAGCCCTGGGGCTTAAAGTCTGGTCAGGGCATTACTAAAGTCGTGATCGTTACTGCATCACTTTAAAACCAGACTGATCTGTCCGAAATAATAATATGAGATTCATATGCCTTCTGTTTACTATTTTGATTTCAGTATCTGCCTGGGCCGAACTTGAAATAAAAAACGATTGGAAACTAAAAAATCAACTTGGTGGAACCAAATTTTTTTTAAAAAAAGATATGTTCCTTTCAGTTTTAGAAGGTGACGTTCCCGAAGTTCGAATTTTAACGCCTAATAATTACAAAGCAGAAATTACTAAATCCTTGACGATTCGAAAATCAACTTTAAAAATGCTAGGTTACACATCTTGGGAAGCTGATCAAATTCTTTTTCAAGAACCCGTTCCTGGAAAAAAAGTAATCCAGCTAGTAGGTCAGTTTGAAAAAGCGGGTGAAAAATTTGAGTTCACCGAATGGCAAGTCTACATCGAAAAAAAATACTTAAGCCTACAAATCGAAACCAAAGTTGGCGACAAAAATTTTGAAAAGGAAAAAGTTTATTTCTCTCGATTGATCGAGGCCGTAAAATGAAACATACCCTAGCATTGTTTTTTCTAGCTGTCTTACTTTTGCCGCAAATTTCTTTTGCAAACTGTGAAGAAAAATCCGCAAGCTACGTCATCCGTGGAAATATGAAAGCCAAATACCCAGGGGCCAGGTTATGGAGATTACCCGATTTAAAAAAAGATGCAGCTGCAAATAAAGAATGCGCCAAAGAAATCTTTGACCGAGCCTTTGCAGAATCTGACGAGTATTGGAACCACATCGATCAAAAATACAATTGCAACGTCTTTAGTGATCAGAAAGAAAAATCTTCGTCAACCTGTTCAGATTCTTTGAGTGATAAAATCCTATCTAATAAAGCGTATTTATCTTTTATGAAATTAGAAAGTGCAGTCGCTGATGATAACTGCGTGTTACGCGGACACAGCAGAAAAAATGGGGCACTAAGTGGTACGGCAAGAAAAAATCTTCGTGAAACAGCCGCCGTGTTAGGTACTTTGACTGCACCAAAAGATAAATGCACTGACGTTCCACTTAAAGACAAAATCAGCAGTAGCCCAGACAGCAGTTCCGACATATTCGAAGAAGTGGCCAATTCACTTGGGTCTTGCATTTCCGGATTATTTAGAGGAATCACAACCGAGTCTATCGTTCCAATGGTTAAGTCAATTTGGGATTTAGTATCAGATCCATGGGGAACCGTTGAAGCTTTAAGAGAAATTTCGAAAGCGTTGGTCAAGGATCACAAAGCAACACTCAAAATCATTGCAAACAGAATGATTGAGTCATTCCGCAGTTTGTATTTAGCAAAATACGATAAATATGATTGCTACTCGCCACAAAAACAATCTGAAGTGATTTGTTCTTCAATCGGTCAGGGTGCTGTAGCTGTTGTTGGTGCGCTGCTAGGTACACAAGTTTTTAAAGCCGGTATGGAAATGATGGGAATTTCAAAAGCGTCAAAATCCGCCGTAAAATTAAATACGATATTAAGTGACGGAGTTCCAAAGTTACCGGGCCCTAGAGCACAAAAGCTACTGACAGGACCAAGTACAACCATGGATGCTTCATCCGCATCAAGCCAAAAATTACTGGGCTCTGGCGACAGTGCAAAATTAGCTGATGACGCCGCAAAAAAACCTTTCACTGAAAAGCCTAAAACAGATCGTGGAACATCCGATTCAAAAAAAGAAACGGGTAATAGCGAAGCAAAGCGAAAAGCGGACAGCAAAAATGCCGAGCAAGAAAAAATTGATCGTGAAAATGCAGAGTCAAAACTAAAAGAAGATAAAAAGTTGTATGATCAATATGCAGAGAATGCTTTCAAATTAAAAAAAACTGATGATATTGCCACGATCAAAAGTAAGTTGGACTTAAAGCCCGGTGTGGATCCAAAAAAGTTCATGAAGTCTATGCGCGGTCGCTTCAGTGATCGTAACAAAGATCCGCGAGCTGAAGAATTAATGAAACATTTGAACGGTGTTTACGACTGTGTTTTCGAAAACAACTGTAACTAAGCCAGTGGTAACTACCGAAAAATACAGAATTAGACCGTTCTAATTCGAAATATCCAGGCAGTTAAGTGTGGTGCTGACCTGTTGCAACGACAGGGCATCAGAAGGACTCAGATTCATTTGCCCTTTAAGTTTCAGTTTGTACGGGTAGCTTTTCGAGGCCCGGCTCTGAATAAGTTCATAGGATCCTTTAAAGAAAATCTCGCTGGTGCTATTGGCTGCAGCCATTGAAATGGTTCCATTTTTTCCAAAGTCATCGTTGTTGTTTAAACGCACGCCTTGGTACAGCTTTCCTGCCCAGACGGTTGAAAGCATTTCATTCCGGCTTTCACCACTCTCTGCGCGGCTTTCATCAAACTGCACAGCGAAGCCATAATTGTCGGAGCCCGGTGTTGCCGCCATAAAACCTGCACAGATCAAATGAGACGAATCCCGAGCCAACGCGGGTATTGAAGTTAAAGCTAACGTAAAAAGAATGAATAATGTTTTCATAAACGAGATCTCCTGGTGCAACCGATTAAGCTGCAACTTTACGGACATCGTGGAATCTATTTCAGTTAGGACTGAGTGTCTAACATTTTTGCAGTGGCCCTAATTTGATTTATTTAAGGCGGGTTAATCGGATGGGTTCTTTCATACAGCGTACAGAACGTTTGAAGGCCTCGCAGCAGTTTTCAGCTGCGAAACCCTCGAAAAACAGAAAAATAAAAACTAGTGTTTCTTTTCGCTAGAAGCAGCATCAACCTCTGTTGAAGTTTTGACGCTACCATCTTTCATGGTTGTCGTTTTCTGAGTGACTTCAACGCTTGCATCACCTTTTTTATTTTTTACGTTCTTTTTAGTTTTGGTAGTCTTAGTAACTGTACCAGTAATTGGATTTTTAGATGTATCCACTGTCTGGCTTCCGTTGTTTTCCATATCTGCAGCAAAAGATAAAGATCCTGCTAATAAAACGGCTGTTAATAAAGTGATCGCTTTCATGTTTTCTCCTTGGTTAAGATTTATCGACAATTACACTTATTTGTAAATTTCCAGTCAAAGCATTAATCGAATGTTAAGATTTGTTAAGTTTCACTAAAACTGATTCGGATCAAAGTTGATTTGCACTGTGCAAACGTTTTCAGGTGGATTCACTGTCAGAGACATTTTTAATGTCTCTGCAAAGCGCTTATCGGTTGGGTGAAGCTGAAATGCCTTTTGAAAAAAACTTTGTGCAGCTGCAGGACTTTGGTTACCCCAATTTAAACAACCCATATAGTAATTCGCAATTCCTGAATTGGGATTGTTTTGAAAGTAATTTAAAACTTCAGTCTCAAAACTTTTTATATCTTTCATTTTTTTATGTATTAAATCCATCTCGAAGATTTCCCAGTTATTTGGGAATTTTTCACGTGCCTGATTCAAAATTTCATCATACCTGGCTTTATCAGCTGCATTTAACTGATTATCTGTTAAGTAACCCAACGCTGCTGCTTTAGCTGCTGATTCGGACTGCGGTAGCCTTTCATAAAGCTTAGTCCCTACGTCACGAATCATTTTTAATCCGTCCGCAGATTGAAAAGCATTTTCAGCCAAAAGGCCGATTAATTTATGAATGATGATTTCAGTCTGCAGATTATCTAAATTGTCGTTTTTTGTTGCACGATGAATACGAAGTGCCTTGTAAAAGAATAATTTTTCAACACATTCTTTTGTGGGCTCGTTATTTTCTAACTTTTCGCAAATTTCAGGAAAATTTACCAATGACGGCGTGATCTTTCCATCTATAGAAACACATTCGGGTTTCAAAATAAGTTTTTTATTTTTTAAATCGTAAATCAGTGTTTCTAAAGGCAATGTTTCAATGGCTTCAAGATCATTTTTGCATTCACTTTTTAATTCTTGTGCATTTAAGCGTGCTTTTTCCAAACCTGGAAACTGCTTGATTTGATCAAGCAGACTTTTTGGCGGGGTCACTTTTGAAATTGTATTGATTTCGCTTTTGTTCTCAACAACGGCCGTTGGCTTTTTGTAAGCAACGTAAACCAAGGCAGCTAAAACTAAAATAGAAATCGGTAGAATAAGTTTTTTCATAAGATTTTTACTTCTGGCACTTATTTTCAAGATTTTTCATTGAAATAATTTCCAGAGCTTTTTGATGCGTACTTTCTAAAATAACGGGTGGTGCAACGTTGGCCTCGAAGGCCTCTTTCCATCTTGAAGCACATAAACACCAGCGATCGCCTTGCTTTAAGCCTTTAAAATCAAATTCCGGCCGTGGTGTGATCAGATCATTTCCTTTTTTCTTGGAATACTCTAAAAACTCAGTGGTAACGACAGCGCAGACAACGTGAATTCCAGCGTCTTCGGGGCCGGTCGCGCAAAAACCATCACGGTAATAACCGGTTTTCGGATTTTCTCCGCAGCTGACAAGTGGTTTACCTAAAACATTCAAAACACTTTTATCTTTCATATAAGTCCCGGTGTGAGAAGTCGAAAAACAAGCGGCCGCCAATAAAAAGCGTGGAGCAAACTTCTGCAATTGATTCATTTGCTAATCATCCCAAATCTATCTATAAAAAAACAAGAGGTTTCTGCATGCACGTTTATTTTTCGGATCATTACACACTGCCACTTCCCGCAGAGCACCGCTTTCCGATGAAGAAGTACCGCATGTTGCGTAATTACCTGCTAGAAAATAAAATTATAACTAAACAAGAACTGCACGAAAGCCCAATTGCAACTGAAGACTTGCTGCGCCTAGCGCATACCAACGAATATATCGAAGCGATGAAGACGGGCGAAGTTGATTCTCAGATCATAAAACGAATCGGCTTCCCATGGAGCTTCGAACTTTACCAACGAAGTTGCGCCACAGTGGGCGGTGCTTTGCAATCAGCGTTGTCAGCTTTAAAAGATCAAATAGCAGGAAACCTAGCGGGCGGAACGCACCATGCTCACGCCGATCGCGGGGAAGGTTACTGTGTTTTTAACGACATCGCAGTAGCCGCCAGATACTTGATTAAAAATAAATTAACCGAAAGAATTGCGATCATTGATTTAGATGTTCATCAAGGTAACGGCAATTCAAGTATTCTAAAAAATGATCCAGAGATTTTTATTTTCAGTATGCACGGAGAAAAAAATTATCCATTTGTAAAAGTACCTTCCCATTTAGATATTGCATTACCATCGGGCGCTGATGATGAAATGTATTTAACAAATCTAGAAATTGGCTTAGCTGAAGTTAAAAAATTCAACCCCAGTTTTATTTTTTACCAGATGGGTGTTGATCCACTGAAAGAAGATAAGCTTGGACTGATGAACTTAACTTTTGAAGGCTTGATGAAACGTGATGAAATGGTCTTGTCATACGCGAAAGAAAATCACATTCCGATTTCTTTAGCTTTGGGCGGTGGGTACGCTGTGCCGATCGAGCTCAGTGTTGAGGCTTACGCTAATACCTACCGGGTTGCGAAGAAAATATTTGATCTTAGAATGTAAAACCAACGTAAAAGTGCGAAACGACTTTACATTGGTTACTGAATCTTAAGTTGTCTTTGAATTTCATTCCCCGAAGAATCGCGTACTTTCAGTGTTATTAAATCAGAGCTTTCATTTGGAATTTTCAAGCGAAATAAAAAAACAGTTTCGTCGTAGTTACCAATGGTGGTGAAACGGCGACCATCATCCAGACGAATATTTCTTGCATACACTTCGCGAATATCAGGATGAAGCATGCCTTCGGTAAAATTCCAACCGACTTGGTGAGGCTGGCCATTGACTAGCCACTCGGCCTGAATGAAAACCGGTGGTAGCTGATAAATATTTTCGCCTTTAAGATCCGTTGACGATACAATAAGTTCTTTTGGCCAACCTTTTAAAATATTATTTTTTACTTCCGTTACAATATTTGCATACACGGCAAATATATTTTTTATAACCGGGGCCGTGTTATCAATCAGTTCTGTTGAAAAGTATTCGGCATTCACATAATAACCATCGGGTGAAAGAATGTTGTAGTGAATGTGATTGTACCTTTCACCAAACCTAAAAGTGGGCCAGACTGATGCTTGGCCAATGACGCTGCCTTTTTTGACTTCACCGCCACCGTTGCTTACTATTTTAAAAATGGATTCAGGTAATTTGTCAGGGTTGACGTGATGAAACTCGTGTTGGTAGCCACCAGCCGTTAAAATTGTAATTTCAAAATAAAGAGAATCTCCGCCTTCAGAAATGGGCTTGGTAAATTTTTGATCCTGACCCGTGTTGGGGTCTGTTACGTATGTGTAGAAATCACCCTGTAAATAACCATCGACGGGCGCGATCACTTGAGACTCGGACGCCACTAATAAGTCAGAGCCTTCGTGATAGTAGGCTTCGCTACCGTAGTTTTGATATTCCGGCATCGAATTACCGATCGTGTGTTTTGCATCTAAAAATTGTACGGGCCACGGAAGCGAATGTGCCGGAATAACTTTGGGGCGCAAAGGCGGTCTAGCAGTTTGCATTTTGCGACTGTATCCTTTTGCAAGGGCTTCATTCAGCGACATGTGGCGTTCAGTTGCTAAAACGTGGATGGCAGTTACGACGATAAGCAAAAAAGGAATTATTTTTTTCATAGTAAAATCAACGTGTACTTAATCTTCGGAGCGGGTTCAGTCGGTGGTTCAAACAGTTGCCAGTATTGTTCTAGAAATTGAAAATAATCTTCCATTGTTTTCATAATATTATACTAACCACAGAACAGCTAAATAAAAAGCAAAAAACCTGCATCGCTGCAGGTTTAGCGAGCTACGTTCCACCAAATGTCATTGTGTCCGGCGAAGCGATTTATAAATGTCCAAAGCTTTGCATCATAATATTTGTTCGATGGAAGCGGCGGCAGATCTGCACTTTCTTCGTGAAAAGCCAGATCAGCGCGAAAAAACTGAATATTTTTTAAACTTTGAATCCCCATGATACGTTGATCATTTGGATTCAGCACGCGTACATCAACGCATTTCAACTCAATATCAACCGGAAGCACATTTCGAAACAACCGTGCTAAAGTTCCGCTTCCAATGGGAAGCCAAAGCACTTTCGGTGAAAAATTGATTTTCTGTTTTAGTATCAAGAATTGTTCGCTCAAGGCCTGGGTGTAGTGGGCTAGAAAAAGATCATGATTAAATCCCAGCGGCACTAAAAATGCTGAATTGTTTTGGCAGTAGTGGCCAGCTTTTTCTTCGGCTTGCTTTAAGTTTTCGCAACGGATGATCTGCGCCCCCATACTTTCCGCCAGCAGACTGAATTCATGGAATGAATCAGTTTCAGAAACAGTTTCACAGAACAGGGTTACTTTTTGCTGAAGATGTTGTCCTGCGAAGGCAAGCGCAATTTGCGCGAACCCACAAAACGGACTGGCATATACGAATTCTCTGTGCCCCAACTTAATTAAATCATTCATGAAGGGAATAACCGCACGTTGTTTGGTGCCGCCCGGAAGTAAATCTTCACGCACAACATGAATGTTTGTTTTTTGATTTGAAAGCAGAACCTGTGAAACTTCGATAGGTGGAGAAAAGTTTTTCATTTACGCAGTTTATGCTGATCAAATTAAGTTTGCTACTTAGGACAACTTGATTAAATGATGGGATTTGATGGCAAAGCTACCCAGTGGCTGCGCAATTCGGCGAAATTCCTAAAAGCAAAAAACCTGCATCGCTGCAGGTTTAGTGTTTTGCCAGAGGCTCATTTCCGACAAAACTTTCTTCAGAAACATCCAAAGAAAACATATGTAAAAACAAAAAATTGGTAGTGAGAGGCGGACTTGAACCGCCGACCTACGGATTATGATTCCGTTGCTCTAACCAGCTGAGCTACCCCACCACGTATCTGTTAAAACGAAGAACTAGGATTAGTTTCAGTCACCTAAATTGTCAATAATTCAGCTGTAAATGCTTATACAAGGATCAGTGGAGCACATCGGTAGCCACCAACTGGCTTATATTTGCAACCGCGCGTCTTAAAGCAATCCTAACACGACCTTTGGTCTGAAATTACAGATGATGTGCCAGAAACAACAAACCAAGGAGATTTCATGAATCGAATTATTTTTACCATCTGGACCGTATTTATTTTGGTCGGAGTTTATGCGAACGCCGTAGAAACTAAAACTGCTGATGCGGCTGTAATTAAAGCCGACGGATCCAGCACAGTTTATCCCATCATGGAAGCAATGGCTGAAGAATTTCAAACGGTAAAAAAAGGAACTATCAAAGTTACTGCCGGTATTTCTGGTACTGGTGGCGGATTTAAAAAGTTTTGTCGCGGTGAAACTGATATTCAAGATGCGTCTAGGCCAATAACAGCTGCCGAAATGGAAGATTGCAAAAAAGCAGGAATCAAATATTTCGAATTACCAATCGCTTATGATGCAACGGTCGTAGCTGTTAATTCAAAGAATACTTGGTTAACAGAAATTTCTGTCGCTGATTTGAAAAAAATCTGGGAACCATCGGCACAAGGTCAAATTATGAAATGGAATCAAGTTAATCCTGCTTGGCCTGCTTCCGATTTTAAATTATACGGTGCGGGTTCAGATTCAGGAACTTTTGATTACTTCACGGAAGCTATCGTCGGAAAAGCAAAATCATCTCGTGGTGATTACACAGCATCCGAAGATGACAATACGATTATTAAAGGAATTGCCGGAGACAAATTTGCTATCGGTTATGTTCCGATGTCTTATTACATGGAAAATAAAAAAACGTTAAAAGCTTTAGCCATCATCGGCGGAGAAAAGGCACCAACAAAAACGGCTGTTCTGCCATCAAAAGAAACTGTTGAAAATAGCACGTATTATCCGTTATCAAGACCCTTGTTCATTTATGTTAACGAAGCCTCTGCGAAAAAGCCTGAAGTAAAAGAGTTCGTGCTGTTTTTCTTGAAAAATTCAGCAACAATGGTACCTGCGGTTAAGTATGTTGCGTTACCAAAAGCAGCTTACGAAATGGCTACAAAGCATTTTAACAATGGCCGTTTAGGAACTGTTTTTAATTCAAAAGAATCTCATGTTGGTTTAAAAATCGAAGAGCTTTTGAAAAAAGAATCATCAATGTAATTTTTTTCGAGAAAGTTTAATTAATAAAAAGCCAGCAGAAATGCTGGCTTTTTATTAGCATGTGATCAAAAAAATTAATTTCCTTGGTTTGTTTGAATATGGCGCTGCAAGGTCCAAAGTCTTATTAACTTTAAAAACTCATCCTTCATTCCATATAAAATCATTTGGTGATGATAAGTTCCGCTGCCGTTGGCTTTTTCATCAACATAGTGAACCTTCGCTTTCATTTCTTTCAGCAAAGATTCGTCGTCTTGCGACAGAGTGATGTCCAGCATCGTACCAGTGGGTATGGGTGAAGATTGCTTAAAGGCGACAGCTGCTTCTGAGTATTCTTCAACTTCGATTAACGTCGATAGCATCAGTGGTTCTTCAAAAGTAATTGTTAAATTGTGCTGGGGCTCTTTTTCTTTCAGCAGTGGAAAAAGTTGTTTTACCATTTTTACCAAGATGGCTTTATCGAGTGGTTTTTCTAAACGAATAGTTTCATGCCGAAAGCGGTCTTCCAAATCAATTCGTTTAATAGGTTTGTTAGGCATCAAGCGAATATAAGTCATATCGGGCTCGAACTGGTTTTCCAGTTGGCGTTCTTCGAAATTAGTATCTGTAATCAGTAAATCAACTTTCGCACGGCCTTTAAGATCTTTTTTATCAACAAATGTTATGGCGTCAAAATTTCTTTGCAGCAGGTCGACGACCACTGCATTTTGACCTTCTTCAGTAATCTGAACACACGCCAAAACCTGCGTTGTGTTAGTTTGATTTCGTCCAGTCCAAGCTGCGTTTTTTACTTTTGATGTAGCCCCAACAATTTTCTTTCGAATAGAACTTAAAATCACGGGATTTAACTGGCAAAAAATAAGTTCGTACGCGCTTTCATTTTCAGAGACAACTCGTCCCCAAATATGCAGGTGTTTATTGTTCGTAAAAAGAGGATTATAAAACTTATAAACATGGCCAACTAATAAAGGCTGAATTTTTCCAATTTTAAAGCCAGTTTCGGTCAGCTGAAGAGCTTTTAATTTTTTAAGCGATTCAATTTCTGCCTTCGCTTTAGTGGTATGAACGTACTGCGTTTGAACTTTTTGACTTTTTAAAAGTGCAAAGCGGGTGTGCTCTTTTAAAATTGTCAGGTCAAAGGGTTTATATAGTAAATTTTGAACTGGCCACGTGTCCGAGTTTTTAGAATTTTTGGGGTCATCGAATAAAGTGATCAGCACGTCGCACTGATAAAGATGGCGCAGGGCTGTGATATTTTCTACGGTGTTTGGTAAAACGGATTCCAAATTCACAACTAATAAAGAGACAATTTTTTCTTTGAACTCGGGTTGAAGCCATTCAGTTTTGAAAGCGGCTAGGTCACTGAAAATTAGAACCTTGTAGCCAAATGTTTTAGATAGTTCGGCATAAGCCTCGGTAATATCCTTTACCGTTTTTGGATCTGGTTCAATGACAACTATAAAACTCATGCTTAAAATCGTACATGAGACACATTAAACTACCAACCTGTTTTTCGTCTCTTTTTTCGACGGGTCAGATTAAGATCGGCCTGTCTGGACTCAGGCTGTGTCAGTTGAGTATTTGATTTTTGTTTTACGTCCATAAAAAATTATCCTTCTTTAGTAAATAGCTATTTTTTAGCTCGTAAATTGAAATCTACTACTTCGATTTTTTCGAGACTAGGCTAGTTTTTATTTTTTAGAAAAATTAAACTTCGACTTAATCGAAGCAAATAAAGTCACCAGCTTTATTTTCTGCACAGCAGCATAATCGCCCTACAAGCCATCCTTTACGCATTTAAACTTCGGTTAAAATTTTTTGATAACTATTCGTGCAGAACTTTTAAATGGTTAATATTCTTAACACAAAAATCATTATAAAATTCTTGCATAGTCGGTGGTGGCTGGGCTGAAATGTTATTTAGTTTGCTTTGAATGATTCACAGAGGGGTCCCAGTGAAATTTCTAAGATTAAATTATTTATTTTTTATCTTTCTGCTGGCTTTTCAAAGTGCTTTTGCACTTTCTGCAAATCGTGTTCATGAAATACTTCCGTTATCAAAAGAAAATTTCATTTACGACCATTATTTTCAAGTGGTCGATAGCACTCAAAACTCTGAGTTCATCAATCTTTTAAATTTACAAGATATCAAAAAAACCTTTCCACTTCCCGCAATTCCTTACAACCGCAAGGACCAATTCGGAACTTGGATTCATCCTAAAAATGATCATTCGTGTTTAAACGTTCGCGGACTGGTATTAGTCAGAGATGCCGATTCACCTGTGACATATTCGGCCGATGGTTGTTCTGTGGTTTCGGGGGGCTGGGATGATCCTTACACGGCCCAAACTTTTGAATCAGCCAGAGATATTCAGATCGATCATTTTGTTCCACTTAAAAACGCCTACATGACCGGTGCTTACGACTGGGATTCGAAAAAACGCTGTCTGTATGCAAATTACTTAGGTAACAATTTTCACCTTTTGGCCGTCAACGGATCAGAAAATATGTCCAAAGGGGATAATTCTCCAGCCAAGTATATTCCGCCAAATAAAGCTTACTTATGTCAGTATATCAAACAATGGCTTTCTGTGAAGGTTATCTGGAGCTTACGATTAACTCCGACAGAGACGACTGCAATAAAAGACTTGGTCGAAACCAATCACTGCGACCCGAATGAACTACGTATGACAAGTGATGAGTTGGCGTCGCAAAGACGTTTTATGGTTGAGAACGAAAATTTGTGTTCTCAACCAAATTAAAACGTTGATCAATTAATTTGTTTTACTGAAAACTTCTTTCAAAAAACTTTCTGCAGCCGCAAAAGACCTTTTGTCTGCAGCTTCATTGTAAGCGGCACCTTTTGTAATATCATTGCCAGCACCCAATTCAGTGAATGAGTGAACAGCACCGCCGTATTTCACCAACTGATAATCAACTTTGTTGTCTTGCATTTCTTTTTCGAATGCAACTAAGTCAGCCGCGGGCTCGTAAGGATCTATTGCGCCATGCAAAGCTAAAACTTTTCCTTTGATGTTTTTTCCATCCGCTGGGGTTGGACTGTCTAAACCGCCATGAAAACTAATGGCGCCAAGTATTTTAGCCCCTGATCTGGCAGCTTCAATGGCCCCAGTTCCGCCAAAACAATATCCGGCCACGACAACCTGATCGTTGCTTTGCAATTTTAAAAGTTCATCCATTGCTAGATTTATTCTTTCACGAAATAATTTGCGATCTGTTTTGTAAATTGTTGCCTGAATGCCTGCGTCTTTTGCTTCGGTTGGTCGAACACCTTTTCCGTAAATATCAGCTGCAAAAACGTTGTAACCAAGGCTAGCAAAACGGTCGGCTTGTTTTTTAGTTTCTTCCGTCACACCTTTCCAATTGTGAATCATCAGAATCGCCTGCGTTTTTTTGTTCGCGGCTTTGGGGCTAACATAATAACCTTCAAATTTAGTTGTTGTTCCGTATTCGATGGTTTTTTTTACCAGTGCTATACCGGCAAAAGATTTATTCGGAAACAGACTTAAACAGAATGCGATTGCGGTCAAAAGCAAAAATAGCCGACGGGCTTGGGGTTTACTTTTCATGATGAAGCTCCTTAATGAGTGGGTTGAAATCTTTCAATATATTGGCAGCGTTGACATAAATTTTCTACTAATTTATTTTTCTTAAATCCTTGAAGTATCTGCTGGGCGCGAGCGTTATTTAAAATATCATCAATTTTATTTTGTTTGATATTGCCAAGCGGAATGGCAGCTTCTTTATCTAAACAGCACGGGACAACAGTGCCATCAACTAGAATACCAAAGTGTGATGACAAACCATAACAACTGCCTTTGCTTCCAAGAACGGGTAAATTGATATCTGGCCAAATAAATTCTGTATCAAAGTGCAGGTAAAGTTTATTTTTAATAACAATGCCTTTTTGTTTTCGAACATCAATACCAGTGGGTAATTTAAATTTAAAATAATTTTCGATACGATAAAGCATTTCCTGATTTTCAGTTTTTTCTCCGCGAACATCTTGCAGATTCCATAAACGATAATTAATATAAAGATCAGGACGTTTTAACAAAGCTGTTTCTGTCCATTGGAAAATTTTGGCTAAATAATTTTGGGGGTCTTTATTTTTAAAATTATCGAAAAAACTATGCAGCGAAAAATTAACTTGGTAAAAAACTGGATTTAGCAAAAGTTCGCTGTGACTTTCTTTAAGCAAGACGCCGTTTGTAACAAAAAATATTTTCGTCTGATATTTTTCGCAAATATTGACCATTTCTGTTAATTTTGGATGAACCAGTGGGTCGCCCATTAAGTGAAAACATACAAGTTCAGTCAGCGGAGCCACCTGCTGAATAACGCTTTCAAATAAATCTAAATCCATCAGCTGCTTCGTGCGAATAACTTCCGGACAAAAACTGCATTGCAAATTGCATATGTTGCTGATCTCAATATTAATTTTTGAGAATCTTTTAAGCTTAGATTTTGTTATTTTTTTTTCTAAGGTGTTCATTTGTTATTCTCTTTATCTAGCCTAATTATTAAGGTATGAACAGAAGTATGTCGAATACTCCCGAAATTAAAAATGCAGTTTTAGTTGGAATTCAGTTATCCACAGTGCGTGAAGATGAATTGCAAAGTTCTTTGCAAGAGCTGAAACGACTTGTGACCACATTAGGTTACCGAGTTATTGGTCAAGTCACGCAAAGACGAAGTTCTGATAAATCGGCCAGTGTATTGGGGGAAGGTAAATTAACAGAGTTAGCATTATGGACGGGCGGTCCGGGTAAAATCGGAAAGCTTTTCGAACGAAAAAAAACCAAAGCCGCCCTTAAAAGAGACGAAGAATCCGAAGCCGCCGAAGACGACACAGGTTCAGAAGATGAAATTTCGGATGTAGAAAATGAAAATTCTGATTCAGCTGAATTCAACGAAAGCGCCGAAGTTATCAAAGAGAAAGCGCATATCGTTATTGTGGATACAGAGCTTTCTCCGTCGCAGTTACGAAATTTAGAAAGTGCTGCAGGAGTTCCTGTTTTAGATCGAACCGGTGTTATTATCGAAATTTTCAGCCGCCATGCGCGTACGAAAGCGGCCCGGCTGCAGGTTGAAATTGCCCGGTTGGCCTACGTAGCGCCAAGACTTCGAGAAACGGGTGGTAACGAAGACCGAGGCGGGGGTGGTGTTGGCGGCAAAGGCGCGGGTGAAACCAGTCTAGAGCTTGATAAACGTCGCATCCGTGACCGCATTAAAGAATTAAAATTAGAGCTTGGCTCTATCGGAAATGAACACCAACAACGTAGATCACGACGGGAACAAGAAATAAGTGTGGCTTTGGTGGGTTATACAAATGCAGGTAAATCTTCGTTGATGCGGGCCATGACCGGTAGTGATGTATTAATTGCCGATAAACTTTTTGCCACGCTGGATACCACAGTGCGACCGATTTATCCCGAATCCAGGCCCAAGGTTTTGTTATCTGATACTGTGGGGTTTATTAAAAAATTACCTCATGATTTAGTGGCTTCTTTTAAATCCACTTTAGATGAAGCATTGAATGCGTCTTTACTTTTATTTATTGTTGATTCATCCGATGCGGCATTTCGTTCTCAGTTGCAGGTGACTCAAGATGTCTTGTCCGAAGTGGGTGCTACCGATGTGCCGCGACTGCTGATTCTGAATAAGCGCGATCAACTTTCTATGGAAGAACAACAGGCTTTACAAACGGAATTCCCAGAAGCCATCATGATCTCAACCCGAGACAAAATAGATCTGCAAAGACTTCGCGATAAGATATTAAGCTACTTTGAATCCAGTATGGTTGATGAAGATTTATTTATTCCGTATCTTGTTCAGGGTGTGATTGGCGAAATTCGCAGCAAAATGCGCGTGCTCGGTGAAAATTATAATGAACTGGGTGTGACCATGAAAGTGCGCAGCTCACAAGAAGCTTTAGATCAAATTAAAAAAAAATTAGTCATCAAAAGATAAAATAAGTAAAAGATGAAATTAATTTATTTGTGGCATAAATCCTTATTTTATGAAAATTGGGGAAATATTCCCAGCGCTCTTTAAAATTAGACCTTTATATTTGTTCCCTGACATTTAGATGTGGAATGTGTTCTGCAGTAGGCTGTGATCACAGAAATTCAATCGACTAAAAAAGGGAATTCACATGACTACCAGAAAGCAATTCGGAAAAATTTGTTTTTTAATTCTAATCGTCAGTGTGTGGGGGCCATCTGCTTTTGCTCGGGAACCCGCAAGCCCTTATTCACTGATGTCACCGTTTTCGGAACCGCTGCCTGAGGATAATTTTCAAATTTTTTTAGAAAATTTAATTTCTGTAACCAATATCTTTCAACTTGATTCTCAAGGTTTAGCCCAAGGGCATACAAGTTTTGAACCCTGGGCCGGATCTTACTGGCCGATTCACCAAGGACTTTTAGCAAATCGTTACGCCGACAGAAGTTTTCCTAAATCAAAACAATTCAGTGATAATTACATGAATTACCAATCACAGCCCTCCGAATGGATGGTTGCTAGTGGGAATTTGAATCAACTTTCTCCGGCAGAAAAGTACGATCTTTTGGTCGGTGATAGAAACTGGTCATTAACAAAATTCATGTGGCAAAAAGGTTTAACAAATCTGCAGAACGATGGCTTTGTGCCGACGTGGACCGGAATTTGCCATGGTTGGTCCGCAGCGAACAGTATGGGTTTAGTTCAGCCAGAAAAATCTGTAACCGTTACGGATGTCACGGGTAATTACAGAATTACTTTTAACCCAGAAGATATCAAAGGCTTACAATCTTTTCTATGGGCCAATTCAGCGCCAGAGGCCATCCAAGCTGGTACTCGGTGTCGCCAAGATTTAGTCCTGCGTGATCCATTTTTGCGTCCATTAGATCCTGCTTGTTTAGATGCTAATCCAATGACTTGGCATTTGGCTGCTACAAACCGCATTGGTATTTATCAAAACAGTTTTATTATGGATTCAAGTTCTGGAGCTGAAGTTTGGAATTATCCATTGATGGCTTATGATTACAGTTACTTTAATCCGCGAACTTTTGAAAGCTCGCATTCTTTAAAAGCAGCCATCGAGCCAATTGAAATGTTAACGGCTGATAAGTACATCGCCAGTCGAAGTCCTCGTGCTAAATATGTCGTGGGTGTCGCGATGGATGTTTTTCATCCGGCTTTAGTATTACCCCGCTTAGGTGTTAGCTCTGGCAATGTCATTCAGTACAATGTTTTTATTTATGATCTTGAGCTGGATGAAAACTTCGTAATCATCGGCGGAGAATGGTATTCAAAAGATCGCCCTGATTTTCTTTGGTCATTTCCAAAAGACAGTGTAGCCACCACAAGCGAAGATTCTTCCATTTTAACGGGATGGGATGTCTCGGTAAATCTTTCTTCAGACATTGCAGAAAAAGCGCGTAGCGCATCAGCCCGTGGAAAAGTATTAAGTACTATCGCTAACGCATTAGAAAATGCAAGTTTAGCTTTGGCGGTTACTCCGGTGGTACCGGCAGAACCTACGGCGCCAAATCCGCTACCAGGAACTAACCCAAATCCGCAGCCCGCGGATCCGTCAAATCCACCAGCAAGTCCACAACCTTTACCAGCTCCAGAAAATCCGCCCGGACCAAATGTTTAATTTATTTTCTATTTGTAATGACATATTTTTTAAATTTATAAAGTGTTAGCGCGCAATATAGCCGCGTCCAGACAAATATATTTTTTGCTGTACGGGGTTTTATTTCGTTTAGAAAAATTATTTTTAAATTCAGGGTTGGGAAATCTTAACGTTCACCACATACTTGCTAAAAACAAGTGGAGGAACGATGAAAAGATTCTTAATTCTAGCAGCTGCAGCAAGTTTGTTAGGTTGTGCGGATGGTTCAAATTCGACGACTGGCAAAGCAGTTAACAAAGCCGGTGCTTTAGCCTGTGATATTGCAGCCAGAGAAAATACAGAAAATACAACGGACATGATCAGCCAAAATTTAAAACAAACTGCCTTGTCGGAAAACAGCAGTCAGGATATTGCCGAATTTCAAAATTTCATTGTGAAATATAAAAGTGATTCTGCAGATTCTTTACAACCGAGTGGACGTCCACTGAAAGAATTTAATGTAAAAGGGATAACATTTAAAGCCTTAGCAAAAAATACTCATACTTTTGAACTCAATATGCCAAAAGAAGCGCGTAAAAAATATATCGACGATCTTAGAGCAGATCAAACTGTTGAATATGTTGAACCTGATTATCCAATTCAGGTCATTGAATCAGAAAACAATGATGATATTTCGCAAGAGACAAACGATCCTTACTTTTCACGGCAGTGGATGCATCAAAATGTTCAATCTGAAAAAGCTTGGACGGTTACAACGGGCTCTAAAAAAATAGTCGTGGCAATTCTTGATTCTGGAATTGATTACACCCACAAAGATCTTAAAAATAACATGTGGATTAACCCACAAGAAACGGTCAATGGAATAGATGATGATAATAACGGTTACGTTGATGATATTTATGGTTGGAATTTCGTTTCAAATAATGCAAATCCAAAAACCACAGGGCATTCGAATCATGGCTCGCATGTCGCAGGAATTATCGGAGCCACAGGCTCAGATCATATCGGCGTGGTTGGGATGGCGCCGAACGTAAGTTTAATGGCTCTTCGATTTATCGGTGAATCAGGAACTGGCTCGACGTCAGGCGCTATCCGTGGAATTGATTACGCAGTTTCTAAAAAAGTATTTGCCATCAACAACAGTTGGGGCTCAAGCGGAACGTCCAGAGCACTCGGTGATGCCATCACGCGTGCAGAAAAAGCAGGAATTTTATTTTTAGTGGCTGCAGGAAATGGTTCAAACCATATCGGTTATAACATTGATCGATCTCCGTATTATCCAGCGTCTTACAGTAATTCAAATGTTATTTCGGTAGCCGCTTCTAAACCAGATGATAACTTAACGGCCTTTTCAAACTTTGGCTTAACCAAAGTTGATGTTGCGGCCCCAGGGGCTCAGATTCTGTCGACAATCAGCGATCAAGCCTATCAAAACATGAGTGGCACTTCGATGGCGACTCCTTTGGTGACAGGGCTTGCAGTTCTGGTTAAAGCCGCCAATCCCAAACTGACTTACCGCGAGGTCATTCAAATTATTCGAAGATCTGTTGATAAGAAAGCAAGCCTAGCAAATAAAGTAGCCTCTGGCGGCCGAGTTAACGCTTACAAAGCAGTGACGATGGCTGCCCAGAATATTAACAAAGCGCCTAGCGAAAGATTAGATTTACCTTGTCCTTAATTCAGGTTCCGCGGAAATAAATTATTTCCCAATAAAAATGCCTTTTTTAAATCAAGAACTCGCTCGGATGTGGGTTCTTGATTTGCACTTTCTGTAACTAGGTTCACAATCTGAACAGCTGTCGCTTGCGGATAAGCACTCCAAAGTAATGCCACGGCACCAGAAACAACTGCGGCTGAAACACTTGTTCCTGAAATAGGTATGCTGTCGCTAAGCCCTGAAGACGGATAAATTGTGGGTATAAATTCACCCGGTGCATAAATTTTTACTGTATTCCCGAAACCACTGTAAGAAGAACGATGGCCATATTCATCTAAAGACCCGACATTCAATGCATTCGGTAAGTCTAAAGACGAAGGTACAATTTCATTTAAAACAACATCGACTGGACTGTTGCCGGCTGCATTCACAAAAATAATATTTTCATTGCGCCAAGATTTAAAAGCATCTTTTAATAACTGAGAACAATTAATTGACCAGCTATTATTGATGACATTTACTTTCCTAGAAATCGCATAGGCCATAGCTTGCTGTGCATGGAATTCTGTACCACCGTTTTCATTCATAAAATCAACCGGAAGAATTTTAGCCAAAGGGGCCATGCTTAAACTTGGACGATTATAGGAAGAACCTGTTATCAGGCCAGCCATGGCTGTTCCATGACCGTGCTCGTCGATAGGAAGGGCTGTATTGGTGACAAAGTTCCAACCAAAAATATCATCAATAAATCCATTGTTATCATCATCAATTCCGTTATTCTGATGAAGGCTTTCGATTTCATTAATGGCCAAATGACTCTTGAGTTGAGGGTGGTTTAAATTCACGCCTGTATCAATAACGGCAACAATAATGTTTTGACCGAGATAACCTCGGTGCCAAAGATATTGCGTATTGATCATACTGTGAACCGAGCTTGCGGGACGCACATAATTCAACGGATTAGCTAGTTGCGTATTTTCTTTGATCAAGCGGTAATTGGGTTCAACATAATCTATTTGTTTTTTGTTTTTTTCTACAAAGGTGTATAAATCATACTTCTCATTCGAAATAAAAAGTGAAGGTTTTTGGATCTTCCAGTGAATAATGTGCTGATTTTCCAGTTTGGTGCGCTGACAAACTGGAATTTCAGATTGAACATTAGTTTCTTCCTGCTTAGCACAGCCAGCGCACAAAGTTAATAAAACGGCCAATGTTATGCAGACGTAATATTTCATAAGACAATTCCAGACTGGTAAAATGAAAATTAATTGCAGTATTTAAGTTCGGTTCTTACAGGTAAGTGCATAAAACTTTGAATTTCCGAAACAGATAATGTTCCTGCTAAGTCAAGTTCTGGAAATGCACTGGCTGATTCTGACTGAACCGCCGTTTTAATTTGGGTGTAAAAGGCAGGGTCTATTTGATACCTAATCGGCAAATCAGCTGAAGTTTCGGCCCAGCTGACAGTTTTGGTCTGTTCAAATTTTAAAAAGTTTTTTGTATTGCATAAAGGGTCCAGCGTTTTATATTTTTCGATAATTTTTAAATTATTTTTCGATGCATAAATGATTGTGTATTCATAAGGTTGTATACGATCAAAAAAAGCTTCCTTTTGAGTCTTACCCATGGATTCTTTCCAGGTATTCTGTAATTGTATTTTTAGATGCAAATCGGAGCTTTCGATAACTTTATAATTCAAAGCTTCTCGCGAGGCAGATAGGATTTGCACGGTGCTGCAATCTTGCTGTTTTACTTCGTTGAACAAATATAATTCATTCGCTTTTGTTTGCTTGTAATAAAATGCAGAATAAGAAAAGTACTGACTTTTTGCGGCAGACAGATCAGTGATATTTTTAAGATTCGTAATCATGGTTGCAGCGGGAAATGTAAAATTTGAATTTTGCATTTGTCCCATTAATTTTTCCAAATTAAGACATTTATCCGACGAAATATCAGAAATTAAAATTTCAGCTTTAAGCGGAATAAAATTAGGCATCACACTGGCGTCATCGCTACTTTTTTTCTGACATGAAATTGACAATCCTATGCTCAGTATTGCTATTGCTGTATTTAGCTTTTTTGTTGCCATCTGTTTCTCCAAAATTTATTTCTGTTAGATTAAAAAAAAGCGGGCCACACGAATGCGCCCGCTTTGACTTACTTTGACTGATACAAACTAATTCTTTTTAGTTTTATCTTGCTCTTGCTTAGGTGTTTTATCTTGCTCTTGCTTAGGTGTTTTATCTTGCTCTTGCTTAGGTGTTTTATCTTGCTCTTGCTTAGGTGT
>JAYUCH010000077.1:0-7712 GCA_043740435.1 Bdellovibrionales bacterium
CTTCAGAGATTTCAAATACTTTTCTGCCCGCCTGAACTTCCCACGTGGCTGCCGCTCGGTAAATAGCCGGACGCAATTCGGCAGGTACTGAGCTATGAATGGTTAGTTGAATTGCTTTTTTGGTTTTCCAAGAAATTCTTTGACCGTAGACATTTTGGACGTAACCACAATCTTCTTGTTTTTGGGGAGAGCACGATGACAGGAAGGCCCCCATTATAAAAAAGAAAGTTATAAAAATAGATTTCACGAATTGAGTCATCACATAAGTTCTTTTCAAGAAAATGACCAATTCAAAACCAATATAAAAGTTTTAAGTGCGTTAAAATGAGACATACAATTCGGCAAAGACTTTTATTGCCAACAGGCTACGCCAAGAATTGATAATAGAAGGTATTAGTAAAACTGCCGTGCTGTTTCGCCCCGCTTTAGTTCAAAAGAATTAATCCTTAGGTTCCAACCTGGCACCATAAGCTTTATGTTATTGAATTCACTAATCAAACCCACCTGGCAAAGTAATTGCTATTGTCTCAAGGTAAGACAAGCCTTCGCTTCGCCACAATCGTGGTACCCTTTAAGCGAAACCAATCACATCACAAAATTCCTTCGCTGGTAGGGGCTAAAACCCCGGTCTCCAGCTGCGCGCGCAAAATTTATGCATGCTAAAAAAAATGAATCTTAAATACAACGCAGCTTTTTTTACAGCTTTCTTAACTGAATTTTTCAGTTAACCTTAAAATCAAACAAAATTCTACTGCTGTAGACGGAGGCCTTATGAAAGTTCAGTTTATTATCATTTCGGTATTAACCAGTTTAATACTTTGTGCATGCGCAACCAATAAAAACAAAGCGGAAAAAATTAATACAAAAATTGATACTGAAACAAGCCTGAACGGAGAAACTGTTCTAGGTATCAAAGATGGCAATATGGTCGTACAAAAAAAAGTACAAATGAATGAAGAGTTAAGAAAAATTCAGTACGAAGTTTACGAACTTGAAGACAGGGTTTACGGAAATCGTAAATATGGATCTTTAGGCCTTTACGGCGTGTTACGTGAATGTCGCATGCAGCTTTCCGATCCGCGTAATGGCGGTGATGGCAAAATGATGTGGACCGAACCCCTTGAGCGCATCACGGATAAGGAAGATGAATTAAAAATTGGTCTTGATGAAGATAAGAAACTAGTGGGCATCAGTGAAGAATTTCTACATGACCGTATCGTGCGCTTTAAGGGCTATAAAAATACTTTGAATAAGCGCCAGGATGAATACGAAGAAAAAGCAGCGATTTGCAATACAGAACTTGCAGCAAAGAAAGCCAAAATAGGAAAAGCAGCGAACTAAAACAAATTTAAAAGACAGGAGAATCACTTCTCCTGTCTTTTTATGTTTTTACTTTAAATTTTCTTTTACAGATTCAACCAAAGCGTCTTTTTTGGCTTCGAATTGTCGAAAAATACCCGCAAGTTTTGCTGAATAAGTTTCTTTTTCGTTGCCATATTTTTGCTGGATTAAACCACCGATGGCATTCATGTCACCTTTGGTTTGCGTCAGTTCGTCATCTGTTAACTGACCCCATGCTTTTTGCACTTCACCTTTGATTTCTAACCATTTACCGTTAATTGTGTCTTCATTGATTGTCATTTTGATCCTTTTAAGAGGGAATTTTTAATTACTTAGTAACTTCGTTTTTAACTTCGGTCGCTTTAGTGCCGGCTTTATCCATAGTATTTTGGCCTGAGTGTTTTAATTTCTGAGCCGCACATTCCATTTTACCGTTAACCATTTCACAGGTCTTATCTTTAGCGCTGCGGTAAGTTTTTTTAACAGCGTCAGCTGTTTTATTCGCTTGGGTTTCAACTTTTTCAGTCACAGTTTCTTCAGCCTGAGCTTTAAAAACTAAACACAAAGATAATAGACCAGCAACCAGTAGCATTTGTTTCTTCATAAAAACTCCTTTAATGAGTGTTGTTATTGAATGATTAAAGATTTGGTTTTCGACCAGTGACAATCGATACAAGAAATGAAAGTACAGCTAGCACCAAGAAAACAGCTAGTAATATTTTACCAATTTCTAAAGACAGACCGGCGATGCCGTTAGCTCCTAGAACGATAGCGACCAAGGCAAGTACGAAAAAAGCAATTGCAGCACGAATCATGAATTTCCTCTGTGTTATGTGTTTAGTTATTAAAACACAATTGCATTAACGCTGCCCCCGTTGCACTTAACAAGATTTTATTAAAATAATTTTTTTAACCCGCTTAATTGTGATCTCAAGACGATGCGTTATCTTAACAATTGCACTAATGCATCGAGTTCTTGCGAAGCTCGGCACGAATTTCTATCACTTCATCTAAATTAAAGTGATAGGGTTTACCACACATCTGGCAAGTTATTTCGGGCTGCTCTTTTTTATCGATCATGTCCTGTAAATCGGCCTCACCCAGCACTTCAAGGGCTGCAATGACCCGATCTTTCGTGCACGGACAAAAATATTTTGCAGTATGGGGATGATCTAAATTTGTAAATTCCATACCGTGCAAATAAGGCTTAACTAAATCGATGGGTTGACCGCCATCCAGTAAAATATTTGAAACACTTGGTTTATTTAAATTTGCATTCTTTTCAAGTAACTCAACGATGTGATCTTCAACTCCGGGCATGACTTCAATGATGACTCCGCCCGCTTTAACAACTTTTCCGTTTTGATCTAAGTAAATACCAAGCGCTACCACGGACCTGATTTGATGGGATTGGTGCAAGTAGTGCGCAATATCGTCTCCGATTTCTGAAGACATCAATTCAACAGTCCCATGAAAGGGTTGCTTTTGAAAAGGCTGATGTCTAGATACCGAAAGGGTTCCTTTACCTAAGGCGTCAGCTAAAGTTAATCCTTGGGCGTAACTGGGTGGTTGATATTCGGGGTTGGGTGTATAAGCTCTGACGTTTCCTTCAAAATCGGCTTCGGCATAAATACTTTTAAGCGCTCCGTTGCCACGAAATAATAAACCCACTTTTTGTTTGTCTTTCAGCTGACTAGCTAGCAGTAAAGCGCCAACCATGGCCTTACCAACACCCACCGTTGCTAACGGAAAAGATTTATGAAGTCGCTGCATTTCTGCCACAATTTCAGTTGCATCAATACTGGCAGCACGAATGGTCAGGTCATTAGTTACAAAACGATCAATTTTTGCCATAGCTGTTAAAGTAACAAAGAGATGACCATGACTCAACTTTTTAGGTAATATTATTCGATGAACATAGTTCTTTTCCGCCATGCAAAAAAAAGCTTTCTGCCGTTTGACGATCCAAGCTTATCACCAGAGGGCTTCATTCAAAGCGAACGTTTGCCAGAAACGGTTAAAAAGCAAAACCTACCCCCTGCAACTGCATTGTGGGCTTCAGAAAAAATTCGCACTCACCAGACATTTCAAAACTTAGCGGCCACTTTGGGATTAAAAATAATAACTCGGACTGAACTCAATCTGCGTGCTGATTTTGAAACACAAAAAATGTTTCAAGCACGGGTTCAAAGTTTAATTGATGAATTAAGTGTAACTACTCAAAAACAGGACAGTAATCATGTCATTTATTTATGTACGCATTACGACTGGATCGAAGAATCCATGCCGTTAATTCCCTCGGATAAAAACCTAACCGGCTTTGAATTTTCGACTTGGGCTCCGGCTCAGTTTGTGCACTTTAAAATCGCTGAAAAAAACTGGCAGTTTATAAAAAAAGGGCAACCGTCGTGAGCCCATTTCTGAACCATCAGTTAACGCAAAATATCTGGGCCGTGGGTCGTAATTATTCCGCGCACGCCAAAGAAATGAGTGCCGAAATTCCAGCTGAACCCATTATTTTTTTAAAATCAGGAAACTGTTTAAATTCAAACTCGGTGATTCATTTACCACAGTGGTCCAACAGCATTCATTACGAGCTTGAAATTGCTTTTCGTATTGATGAAAACTTAAGCTTTTCGCATTTAACTTTGGCCCTTGATTTGACAGCCCGAGATGCACAAACAGAAGCAAAAAATAAAGGTGAACCCTGGACATTAGCGAAATCTTTCAGTGGGGCCTGTCCAGTTGGTTCCTGGGTTTCCATAAAAGATATTGGCCAGATTGATACTTTAAATTTTTCTTTGAAAAAAAATAATCAACTTGTCCAGCGCGGAAAAGCCTGCGACATGCTTTTTAAACCGCCCACTTTGCTTAATTACATCAAGGATCACTTCCCAGTTACAAATCACGATATCTTACTCACGGGCACGCCAGAGGGCGTGGGTCCATTACAAAGTGGTGATCTGCTACAGGCAGAACTGCGCGATGAAAAGCAAGTACTTTTGGCTTGCCATTGGGATGTGATTTAGCGAAACTTCACCTCGAAATTCACGAGGTAAAAAATGTCAACTTCAGGCACTCAGAACACAACCGATCTGCAAAACAAAATTATTTTAAAAGGCGAAGAGATTCTAAAAAAAATGGAATCGCAATCGAAAGCGTCTTTATTTTCAAAAGATTTTTGGTACGGGTCTATAATGGACTGGAGCATGAAAAATGAAAAGTTTAAAATCAACATGTTTCGCTTCGTGGACGTGCTGCCGTCACTCAATTCGGGCGATGATGTGGCGACACATCTGAAAGAATATTTTTCTGAAGGCGGCAAATCTGAATTGCCTGCGATTTTTAACGTAGGTCTTGGTTTAGGTTCTTTAGCGCCCGGCTTAATGGCCAGTGCCATCAAAAAAAACGTCATGGGTATGGCAAAAATGTTTATTACCGGAGAAGACGCCAAAGAAGCCATTGGTGTACTTAAAAAAGCCCGCAAAAATAATTTAACCTTTACGGTCGATATTTTAGGCGAAGCCACGCTATCAGAAAAAGAAGCTTTAGATTACCAGCGTCGTTATTTGGACCTGATTGAATGGTTGGCTGCTGACGCCAAAAGCTGGGAAGAAAATCTGTTACTTGACCACGACGCAGAAGGCCCGATTCCGAAAGTGAATGTCTCGGTGAAAATGACGGCACTGTATTCGCAAATTTCAGATAAAGCTTGGGAAGAATCTAAAACCAAAATAAAAGATCGCTTACGACCCGTCTTTCAAAAAGGAATGCAGCTAGGTGTTTTTATAAATTTAGACATGGAGCATTTTGGCGTTAAGCACATGACGGTCGAAGTTTTTCAAGAATTAATCAATGAACCTGAATTTAGGGCTTATAAATTTTTTGGCTGTGTAGTGCAAGCCTACTTAAGAGATTCATATCAGGACGTTCAGAACTTGATTGAATTCGCTAAAAAAAGAGAAACTCCATTTACCATCCGCTTAGTCAAAGGCGCTTACTGGGATTCAGAAACAATTGAAGCTAATCAAAAAGGTTGGTCAACACCTGTTTACACGGTTAAAGCCGAAAGCGACGCCAATTATGAAAACTGTGCTTCATTGTTATTAGAAAATTATCGCTTTATCAGAGTAGCTTTGGCATCTCACAACGTTAGAACTATTGCGGCTGCTTTAGTAAAAGCTGACCAATTGGGTTTAGCAAAAAATGCGTACGAAATTCAAATGCTATACGGTATGGCTGAACCCATTAAAAAAACATTATCTGAAATGGGCTACCGAGTTCGTGAATACGCACCAGTCGGAGAATTAATTCCCGGTATGGCGTATTTAGTTCGAAGACTTTTAGAAAACACTTCGAACGAATCATGGCTGCGTGGTAAATTTGCCGAATCAAAAACTCCAGCTGAATTATTAAAAGATCCAGCTGTGGGACTGACGCAGACAAAACCAGATTACATAAAAAAAATAAACTATTTTCACAACGAACCTTATTTGGATTTTGCGGTTTCCACAGTCCGTGAAAAAACCGCCAAAGCTTTGAATAAATTAAAAATGGACTTACCGAAAACTGTTCAACCCATGATTGGTCATCAAAAAATAAGTTCATCCGTTAATTTTGAAAGAAAAAATCCGTCTTTAATAACAGAAACTGTCGCGCGGGTTCAAATGGCCACGGTTGAATCAGCAGAAATTGCCTTACAAGCAGCTCACATCGCTTTTAGCACCTGGAGAAAAGTTTCAGCCAATGACCGCGCCAATTTATTAGACCGCGTGGCTTCGTTGATGATTGAAAAAAAATACGAGTTAATGGCCGAACAAATTTTAGAAGTTGGTAAACCTTGGGCAGAAGCCGACGCCGACGTGGCTGAAGCCATTGATTTTTGCAAATATTACGCAAACCAAATGCGCACGTTGGCCTTACCTTTACGAGTCGGTCATGCCCCTGGTGAAATTAGCCAGTACATTTACAAACCGCGTGGCGTGGCTGTTGTGATTTCTCCGTGGAATTTTCCACTGGCTATATTAGCCGGCCAAGTGGCTGCAGCTTTAGTCTCTGGAAATTGTGTCGTTATGAAACCGGCTGAACAAAGTTCGCTGGTGGCACAAGGGTTTATGAATTTATTAATTGAAGCCGGGATTCCGAAAAATGTGGTGCAATTTTTACCGGGCTTTGGCGAAGAAGTCGGCGATTATTTAGTGAAGCACCCCTTAACAACAACGATTGCGTTCACGGGTTCAAAAACTGTTGGGCTTTTAATTGCGAAAAACGCAGCAGTTGTGCAACCGGGTCAGATGCATGTGAAAAGATGTATCATTGAAATGGGTGGAAAAAATGCGGTCATCGTCGACAACGACGCTGACTTAGATGAAGCGGTCGACGGAGTTCTTTACTCGGCGTTTGGTTTTTCAGGACAGAAATGCTCGGCGGCTTCACGGGTTATTGTGCTTGAGGATGTTTATCAAAAATTTGTAGACCGTCTTAAAGAGGCCGCAACGTCTATCGAAGTTTTATCGGCTGAAAACCCGAAGTCCTACTTTGGGCCCGTTGTTGACGATGAGGCTTACCAGCGACTGATGAATGTGATCACTAATTATTCGTCTCGGCATACTTTGATTTACAAAGGATCAGTGCCTGCTAACGGATATTATGTGCCCGCAACTATTTTTGGTGATGTAAAGTTTAATGATTTTCTTGCGCAAACAGAATTTTTTGGACCTATTATTTCTGTGATAAAAGCTAAAAACTTAACCGAAGCCATTACTTTTGCTAATTCAACGGAATACGCTTTAACGGGCGGAGTGTTTTCAAGATCTCCGGCAAATATACAAAAAATAAAAGAAGAACTTGAAGTCGGCAATTTGTATATCAATCGTGGCATTACGGGTGCCATGGTCGACCGGCATCCTTTTGGTGGCTACAAAATGTCAGGTATCGGTTCAAAAACAGGTGGACCAGATTACTTACGTCAGTTCGTTGAACCCATCGTCATCACTGAAAATACCATGAGACGCGGCTTTGCGCCGGAAGAAACTTTGCATTAAAAAAAGAATTCCTAAACATAGGCCTGTGATCGTGCCACCGACATGGGCCGAGTGGGCTACCGAAGATGTAATGCCAGCGGGTTCCCACAGCGTAGACGTAAAATCAGCCAACAAGTAAACGGGAAAAATTAAAAATGCGGGTAAATAGATTTCACCATATCCCCCAGGAACGGGAGCTAAAAAATAAGTCCAGGGCATCAACGTATTTTTTTTAATTACCAGCAAAAAAGACAACAAAGCACAGACTGAACCGCTGGCTCCGATGACAGCCAAATCATTATTTGAACTGAATACTAAAAAACTAATACCGCCACCTATGCCGCCAAT
>JAYUCH010000078.1:0-7613 GCA_043740435.1 Bdellovibrionales bacterium
AAAATTTCCGTTTTTGCCCCGAGCTTTTAAGCTCATTCTTTTTCAAGCATGGTCCTTTCTTTGCAACTTTTGATTTTGTTAATTGAAAAATTAATCAAAAAATAAAAGGAGTCAGGACCATGAATGAAAACACGATAATTCCGCCTGAAGTGCATAGAAAAATTAAACAACCCATCAAAGATCAGACATCAATCCAAGATTCAATTCAACAGCCAGCTCCAGATTCAGTTCAAGAACCTGATAGCAAAAAAACCAACGAAGAAATTAAATTCAATTTAGATATCAACGATCTGGGTGATCAAGAAAAATCATCCGACCAAAATGAATCTTTTCTACCTAAAAAAAATGACGAACAAAAGCGAAGTTCTTATGCCTAAAAGTGATCGCCAAAAAGATATTATTTCTGAGCAAGAATTTAATAAACGCATGCGGAATGTTTCTTCATCACCCAGAAAAGATAGTCCCGGAGATTCCGAGCAAGACACCGGTGCCGAATACATGATGGGTGTTAACTTCAGGCCAGACGAAGAAACAGGTGGCGGTAACGTGGATGAAGCGGGTGAAATTATTTACGCTGATGATAAATCCACAGCGTCCAGTGAAACACCCAGCGATATTAATCAATCAACGGATGATCCCGAGGCAAAACTTCCGCCAACCGCGCGAGTAATTTCCGCGCAAAAACCTTCTCCGATAGCTGACTTGCACAAACGTTCAGACACAAATTAAGGCTTAGGTCGACAAGCGCACTGCGGCGTTTAAAAACTCGTTGAATCGTGGTGTCAAATCCCATAGATTCATCAACGGAAAGCTGGTAGAGCGGTTGAATACACCAGTCTTGAAAACTGGCAGCCCTTCGCGGGGCTCGAGGGTTCGAATCCCTCGCTTTCCGCCATTTATGCTTTTGCTAAAAATGGATGACTTAGTTCGCTCCTAAGTCTTAATTTATTTGATCAAATAAAAACCTGGAAAATTCCAAAGACAAAAACATATGGGGTAGCATGTCCAATTTCGTGAGTTTAATTTTCTTTTGTTGCCTGGGTTTTCTAGTAGGGTGTGCTAATCCTGGTGTAATTCAGATATCGCCAGATACTTACATGCTATCGCGTGAAGATCATGCTGGAATTTTTGGAAATGCAGGCAGTTTACGAGCAGGGGTGATTGCAGAAGCAAACAGTTTTGCTGCGCGCGAAAATAAAATTGCAATTCCGATATCGTCAGAATTTACGCCCAGTGGCCCCGGAAGATTCGCTTCGTTTGAATATCAATTTCGTGTGGTCAGCAGAAATGATCCTGAAGCTAGAAGAACAGCACTGTTGCCGAAAGCTGACTTAGTCATTGAACAAAAACAAAATATTAATGCAAATCTAAAGGTTGAAAATACCAAATCCAAGGATTTGTACTCAGAATTAGTAAAACTTGAAGACCTACGAAAAAAAGGAATTCTGACTAAGTCTGAATTCGAAGTTCAAAAAAAAATCCTGCTTGAAGGTAAATAGTTAATTTTTTATTCACAAAATTTCATTTGATGGCAGCTGGATTCAGCCTGTGCGGTCCATTTGCTGCGGGGTAGGTTGGTTTTCATTTGTTGAAGGTAAACCATCGCCTTGTCTTTCGTTTGCTGAGATAGCGTTGCTCTTTCATCTGCGGTGATCACGTTCGAGATATCTTTTTTCAAATACTGATTTAATTTGTAATCGCTTAAAAGACTTTTGTCAGAAATTATCCATGCTAAATCAAAATGATTCTGAGTCATTTCGAATAAAGCCTCTGCAAATACGTCAACGGCAGGTCCCCATTTTAAAATAATATTGTATTTGTTAAATGCATCCGGGTAGTTATCTTTTAACAGAGCTTCGCGGGCATCACCTAAAATTTTTTGTCCGTACAGTTGTCTTGATTCATTCATCATTCCTTCAACTTCGGCTTTATAAAATGATTTTGGGTAATGATCTAGGAAAGTTCGATATTTTAAATTCATTAAAAATGGCGCATCCTCAGTTTGGTCGTTATTAATTCCTAAACTGTACGCCACGAATTCAGTTTGCTGGTCGGTATTGCTTGAACGTTGACGAATTTCACCTTGAACGGCACGTAATACCAAAAGATGGATATATTCTGAATCATTTTTTCCGGAATTTGTTTCTAGATATTCATTTCCTTTGTTCATCGCCATCACAAAATCTTGAGCCGTTAGAAACACTTGAATATATGATCGATAGGCCTCGGTGTAGTTTGCACTTTCGGGATGTGCAATGATTAAACTTCGGTAGTATTGGGCAGCTTTACATTTATCATACAATCCGACAGCACCGCGGGCTTGCATCAGTAATGTTGAATCTGAAGATTCGTAGTCGATTGGCGTGGCCTCTGGACAGACCTGAATATTTGGATCTTGGATCATTCCAAAACTTAACATAAGATTTTGCAAGGCCGTCGTCTGAGCCAACGCCATACTACTTGAACAAAAAATAATAAGAAGACATATTTTTTTAAGCACGAGGTCCCTCTTTTTTTTTACGTTGTCAGCCTTGCAATCTTTTTGCTTTATTTCTTTAAACCTTTTAACAAATTGTGTTTAACTTCTAAGTGAGCCTTCAACCGAGCTCTGATACCGATCACCGTTTCATTTTCTTTCGTTCCACTTAAATCATCTCTGTAGCGAATTTCTGGGCTTAAAACCAACCATGTTCCAACCGGTAAGTTGTAAGCTAGTGCAATTTCTTGAGCTTGATCACGTAAATATTGATACTCGATCACGATCGTACCAGATCCTAACTGCGAAGACGCGCCGATCTGGGCACCAATTGTAGTTCGGTTAAAAAGTGGACTGTCGTCAACGATAACACCTTCAGCCCAAATTTTTCTTTTACCGTCTTTAGTGGTGAAAATAAGTCCAACGCTGGCGCGTTTATCTAAATCGTTTGTTTTAATATTTTCTTTCATTAAAGCAGAAATCTGCACTGTCATTTGATCAGATATTTTTTTGGTTAAACGCATGCTTGCGCCTTTTTCATCAGCGATTTTTAAATCGCCTGCTGTGGCTTCAAATACTGAAATTGCTACCGAATCAATGATTTTAAAAAACTCTGTGGGCAGATCAACGGTTACACCGATGACTTCTATTTGTTTAGTGGCTTTATCGATCAAGCTATCTTTGTACATTGGAATTTCGTGATACTTTTGACCAAAAGCCATTCCATGCTTACCAAAAGTTATAGTCGCCTTAGGTAAATTTGAAATTTTATCTGTTTGAATTTGTATGTAAGCCTCTTCGATGGCTTTTTCCCAATCAAAATCTTGGGCGCGCATGTCCTTATTAAGTCGCTGTTGCAATTCGGTTTTAAGAGCGATTTTAATGCCCTCACGCACTAATAACTCAAATTTTATTTCAGCGTCTTGCACGCGCAGTTTACTGGCGTAATCTTGTGTTGAAGAATCTCGGACGTCGAAATTGGCCTGTCCGTCGATAATTAGCCAAGGTGCAGTTTCAACACCTTTTGCTAACGATGTCGAAAGTAGCGTGATCAAAACAGCATGCGATAAAAGGCGAGACTTCATAGTGAGCTCCGTTGTTGGGTATTTGGGGGAAGGGTTGTTGTGTTTTCTAAAGCAATTGGGGTTCCATTTTCAAAAGCAACTGGATTTAATTAAGGTTTTTTAGCTGTCTAATAGTTTAACAGGTCGTCAAAAAATGTCGTAAGCAGTCCAAAGCACCAGGTTAATTTTTTTTCCGGCATGCATTTGGCTAACTGCTTTGTTGGGTTTATGTAAGTGGCTTTTTCTGGGGGCAGTTGAAATGTTACGAGTAATAATTATCAGTTTGTTTTTTATATCGTCAGTTTTATTTTCCACTGTGAATGCAGCCGAACTAATTGAAGGCGTCTTTGAATCGGGTGGTCACAAATTTTCTTTTGAAGGTGTATCAATTTTTAAATACCCTTTCTTGGTCTTAGATAAAAAGCCCACCTTGTTAGTGACCCATTCTTCGATTTACTGGGACCAAAATCATGCAACGTGGCCTGGTACTGAAGCCTTAATCGAGGCGTTTAAGAAAAATAATCTAACTTATAAATACTTAGCCGCAATCGAAGAAAGATCAACGATCAGCGACGCCGCATTAAAAAGTGAAAATAAATATTTTCCAGGTGGCATTACGGTTGGTGATTTGTATCCGTTTCAAGGTGATTCCCACCGAATGATTGCTACACATTCCGATATCGTGATTTCCGGCGGCAACTTTACAATTTGTGCGTGCAGCACGGTGCGATCTATTATTGCGTTAGCTGAAACCACAGAACCTTTAAGAATACATTTTGCGATGGATGCAATTTACGAAGGTCAAAATGGCAAGTTATTGCGCTTAAGTGAAATTTCAGATCGCTACAATGATCAGGAATTTTTAAATTACCTTCGTGAAAATTATTTTAATGAAGACACTTTACCTTGTAAAGAAGCCAGTCTTTTTGCTTTAGACAGAAAATTTAGTTATGATGTTTATCGAAATAAAAAGTTTTTAGGTCACCTATTTAGTCACCTTGGTGGCAGCGACAACCGGGTTGTTTTAGATTTCAAAAGCAGTGCTGAAATCATTCAGCAGATTTCAAATTAATAGATCCTATTCCTTTAAATTTTATGGTAGTGGTTTTCCGTAGTTCATTGGCAAGAATTGAAGTTTATTCCAAGGGATTCCACTCAGCAGCGAATAGCTTGGCGTCCCGTTAAATAGCTTACGGGTTAGGTAATCCCAAAGCAGTGTAAGAAACCGGATTTTGAAATCGAACAGAGACGGCTCCTGCCTTATCCCAAATGACGAAACCATATTTTTGACCTGCTTTTGCAACCATCTTGGCGATTGGATGAATATTCAGGGCGTCGATATTAACGGTTGGATCTATCCGGAACCGTATACCTTCAGGAATTGGTCCGCCACTGTTTCCATCAGACCTGTTGGCCGGCCACGAAACTACATTCCAAGCAGCAGCATCGATCAAAGCAACACCGATGGCGTGACGAATTTCACCGCGCGTAAGTTCTTCAGCTGTAATTTGACCACCTAAAAATGGAAGACTGGTTGCAGTCGTTCCGTAGTAACCTGGAAACTGACCTTGGGATTTAGAAACGTTTTGTAATCTTCCACCCCAACAACCTTCCCAGTTGCCGGTTGTAGTGTTTTTTCGCATCTTCCAAAATTCCCAAAGCGTATCTGTTGAGGCTTGGTAAACACTCATCTCCATGTCTGTTCCTGAAGATGCCGAGGCATTTGCTGGAATTGGAACTTGGGCCCACATTACAGCTAGGGTTTTATCTAAATAACCTTTGTTCTGACAATCCCACTGCGTCACTTTCACTGCCGGAGTGTTGGCATCTACATAGAAAACAGGACTCGTGTAACTGGTCGTATTCACTCCAACAGCAGGGTAAAAGTTTTTTTGACGAATAAAATCTGTCAACATGTTGGCTGTATTTGCGTGCAGTGGCGCGTCGGCTGGAATTGGTGTGTACCAAAAGCTGGTTGGTGCAAAAATACTATCCGTAATTAATTTTGAACCATCAAGAACTGGCTGCGGAGTTACAACAGGAGCAACGGGTGGAATAATTTGGTCAGCACTGTCCGCTGTACTTCGTAGGTCGATTTGACCTAAGCCAGTGGGTTTAACGAAGGGTTTTGTACCACAGTTTTGAAAAATAAACAGACATAGCGTAGCAGTTAAAACTGTAAGAATTTTTTTTAAGAATCTAGTTAATTTCACGATTCCCCCGAACCTATCTTCAGTGTATCTAGTTTAAAAAAAACAGAGAGTTTAATTTGAATCTTCTCGAAATGGGACTTTAAAATCTCATTTTGAACAATTTAGCAGGTTAGAAGTGGCAGAATTTAAAAAAAAACCCTCGACCAAATGGTGAGGGTTTTTTACTAACGGTAATTTAAATTAAATTAGTTAGGCATTACAACTGAATCAACAACGTGAATCACGCCATTTTTTTGGTAAACGTTTGCAATTGTTACTGTAGAAGTTCCACCTTTTTCGTCTTTTAACGTTAAAGCTGTACCTGTCATAGTTGCAGTTAAAGTTCCACCAGCAACAGTTTTAAAAGTTGCAGTGCCTTTGCCTTTTTTGATCATAGCAGCGATATCTTTAGAATCAAATTTACCAGCGACTACGTGGTAAGTAAGGATTTTAGTCAAAGTTGATTTAGCTTCAGGCTTTAATAAACCTTCTACTGTTCCAGCAGGCAATTTAGCAAATGCTGCGTTTGTAGGAGCAAATACTGTGAATGGACCAGCACTTTTTAAAGTGTCAACAAGGCTTGCTGCTTTGACGGCTGCAACTAATGTTGTGTGGTCTTTAGAATTAACTGCGTTGTCGACGATATCTTTTGATGGAAACATTTCTGCTCCGCCAACCATTGTTGTTTTTTCTGTTGCTGCAAATGCAGATAAACCCATTGCCATTACAAGTGTCGCTAATATTGTTTTCATGTGATCTTTTCCTTTGTTGGTTTGATTTTACTGTCAGAAAATCTGACGACTTGGAAAGGGTACCGTAAAAAATGGCTTAGTCAACCCACGGTCGGGTCAAGATGATGCACTCATGAAAAAAGGCTTATTTAATGTCATATAATCTGACAGTAAATAAGCCTTGAGCACCTTAGTCAGGTACCTTGGTCGGTAAGATTTTTCTTAAAGGTAATTACAAAATAGTCAAAGTTACTTTCATATTTCCGCGCGTTGCATTTGAGTACGGGCAGACAATATGGGCCTTATCGACTAAATTTTTAGCATCGTCTTTAGACATTCCCGGAATGCTAATTTGTAATTCCGTTTCAATACCAAAACCAGTGGGGATCGGACCAATGCCAACATGACCCAAAATTTTGACGTCATCTGGTAATTTTATTTTCTGCTGACCCGCTACGTATTTAAGGGCGCCAAGAAAGCATGCTGAGTATCCCGCTGCGAAAAGTTGTTCCGGGTTGGTTCCGTTTCCACCGGCTCCGCCTAATTCTTTGGGTGTCGTAAGCTTTACTTCCAAAACGCCGTCGCTTGATTTTGCAGATCCTTCGCGGCCACCCGAAGCAGAAGCTGCAGCTGTGTAAAGTACTTTTTCAATATGAGACATAAGTTAATCCTTTGTTTTGAGTTGGTTAAGAAATTAAATAGTGACATATAATTAAATTGTATACAATCTAATTATATGAAAAAAAATATGAAAAAAGTTAACCCGCTACATTTAGACGAACAACTGTGTTTTGCTTTGTATTCGTCATCACGCTTAGTGGTACAGGCCTACGACGTGCACCTCAAAGAGCTGGGCATCACGTATCCACAGTTTTTAGTTTTGTCAGCACTTTGGCAAGTTGCGTATGCTGCCTGCTCGGTAAAACAAATCGGACGAAGTTTACACTTAGACTCGGGAACTTTGTCGCCGCTATTAAAAAAGTTGCAGGTAAAAGGTCTTATCAAAAAAATACGTTCGATGGACGACGAGCGGGTTGTAAGTATTGAACTAACACTGGCTGGAAAAAATATGCAAAAAAAGGCCATCAAAATTCCACAGCAAATTTTTTGTAAATTAGAAATGGAAGAAAAACAGGTCGCTAACTTGAGG
>JAYUCH010000079.1:0-21698 GCA_043740435.1 Bdellovibrionales bacterium
TGAAGTCGCCACCATTCCAGACCGTTTTGGTTTCAAAATAGGTGATGTGGCTGATTTGCTGGGAATTAAACAATACATACTCAGATATTGGGAACAGGAATTTGATGTTTTAAGTCCAAAAAAAGCATCAAATAACCAACGTCTTTATACAAAAAAAGATGTCGAAAATGCTTTTTTAATTCGTAAGCTTTTGTACCGCGATAAGTTCTCGATCGAGGGGGCTCGCCAGGCTATAAAAGATGTGAAATTTGCATTTAAGAAAGAAAAAGAATTTAATAAAGACTTAAATCACGTGGTGCAAAAAATAGATCTGATACAATCACAAATTCGAAGCTTCATTTTAGATGTCCAGCGCACGAAAGACTTGTTCAATTAGATTTTTTGATTAAATAAAAAGCACATTAGTTTTCTGTTATCACAGCCATTTCAGTTGATCATCCTTGTAATTACAGGCAATTTTAGTCCATGAAATTAATTCCCATTGTGCTAAGTGGCGGCAGCGGTACGCGCTTGTGGCCGATCTCTACAGCGGCACACCCAAAGCAGTTTAGCCCATTGCTGGAAGATACCTTGCAAACGTTAACGTTGAAACGCATCAGCCAGTATGAACCATCTATAATCATCACTGGCGAAAAATTAAAATCTTTAACTGAAAACGAAATTTTACAACATCAGTTTAAAGTCGCAGAAATTATTTATGAAAGCACAGGAAAAAACACCGCGCCCGCCGTGGCTGTAGCTTGTCGGTATTTAGAAATTTTAGGCTTAGATAAAAATATTTGTGCCGTTTTTTCTTCGGATGCATTGATCACCAAAGATCAAGAATTTCATACAGTAATCAAAAAAGCCTATGCCGAAGCTGAATCTGGAAAAGTTGTGGTTTTAGGAATTAAACCCCACCGCGTGGAAACTGGTTTTGGATACATTCAAGTGCCGCAATCTTCGGAACTGAACAAAGCTGCAAGCGTTCTTCAGTTTCATGAAAAGCCTGATCACCCCACCGCTGAAAAGTTTATTGCAGAGGGAAATTATTTTTGGAATGCAGGAATTTTTATTTTTTCTGTGCAAAAAATGGTTTCCTATTTTAAACAGCATCAAGCCGAAATGTGGTCGGCTATTTCTGAATTAAAAACTGATTTAACAAATTTAAAAGATATTTATTCAACCATTAAAAGTATCTCCTTTGATTATGCCGTGATTGAAAAATTAAATTCAGATCAATTGAGCTGCGTGCCGTGTGACATCGGCTGGAGTGATTTAGGATCTTGGGACGTTCTTGATGAGATCAATAATTCGAAAAAAATAAATATCTCGCAGACTTCTGTTGAAGTCAGTGCTAAAAATAATACAGTTTTTTCTAATGAAAAAAAAATCTATAGCTTCGTAGGACTTGAGGATTTAATTGTTGTCGATACGCCAGAGGCAATTTTGATTTGCAAAAAGGGAAGTTCTCAGCAGGTCAAAGACGTCGTTGAAATCTTAAAAAAAAAATCTGATTTAAATAGTCGTGAGTTTTAAATTGAAGGCAGAATTTTCAAAACCCACAAGTACAAAACGCAGATATCGTCAGTTTAAAGAACTGATGATTAAATCGTTATTATTTTTGTGTGCAGCCAGTTCGGTTTTTATTACGTTGGGTGTGGTCTGGACTTTAATTGCTGAAGCTTTGCCATTTTTTCAAGAGGTAAGTCTTAAACAATTTTTATTTGATAAAGAGTGGACTCCATTATTTGAAAATGCACAGTATGGAATCCTTAATTTAGTTTGTGGAACGCTTCTAACGACTGTTATTGCATTGGCCGTAGCCATACCACTTGGAACAATCACGGCTGTATTTCTAAGTGAGTACGCGGCCAATAGAACACGAGAAATATTTAAACCAATTCTGGAACTTTTAGCTGCGGTTCCTACCGTCGTGTACGGATATTTTGCCATGCTTTTTGTGACGCCGCTTTTGCAAAGATTTATTCCAGAGCTATCAGCTTTTAATGCGCTCAGTGCCGGGCTGGTCATGGGCATAATGATTATTCCCTACATCAGTAGCCTTTCAGAGGACGCGATGCGAGCGGTTCCTTTGCACTTTCGTGAAGGTAGTCTTGCACTGGGCGCCTCTAAGTTCCAAACTTCGTTCAAAGTCATTTTGCCAGCGGCGTTTTCGGGAGTGGCTTCGGCCTATATTTTAGGAATTTCACGGGCGTTAGGTGAAACGATGGTTGTGGCCATAGCGGCTGGTCTTCAACCCAGATTTTCATTTAATCCGCTAGAGAGCACGCAAACCATCACGGCGTTTATTGTGCAGGTAAGTCTTGGTGATTTACCGCAAGGCTCGATTGGTTATAAATCGATATATGTCTCTGGATTAGTTTTATTAATTTTTACTCTTTCATTTAATCTGATAGGTCAGCGCATTCGCTTTTCGATGGAAAAAAAGTTTAAATGAAAAATATTGTCATTCAACTTAAGCGGCAAGATAAGATTTTTTGGATTGTAGGTCTTTTGACTTTGTGTGCAGCTTTGATTGTTTTAATTAGTTTAATCGTAGATATGGCGCTGACAGGGTTTCCGCGAATCACCGCTGATTTCTTTACTCACTTCCCGTCGCGCTTTCCGGAAAAAGCGGGAATATTATCAGCCTGGGTAGGAAGCTTCTGTGTGGTTTTGGTGACAGCCCTGTTAGCGATTCCACTGGGAGTTGCATCTGGAGTCTATTTAGAAGAGTACGCCGCAAAAAATTGGTTAACTAAAATCATCGAAATTAATATTTTAAATCTAGCGGGTATTCCTTCAATCACATTTGGTTTGATGGCCCTTGGTGTTTTTGTTTACCGCTTCGGATTAGGACAATCCATCATCACGGCGGGAATGACCCTGGGTTTATTAATATTGCCAATAATTATTGTTACCACCCGAGAAGCTATTCGCACCATTCCAGCGCACATTCGTGAAGCTTCGTATTCATTGGGGGCAACAAAATGGCAAACTACTTGGAATCATATTTTGCCGTATTCGTCGGGTGGAATTATGACTGGAATTGTTATTGCATTATCCAGAGCCATCGGTGAAACAGCACCTTTGATTACTGTGGGTGCTTTAACATTCATTGCTTTTTTACCGACAGCACCAATTTCAGAAATTGCTCCGTACGTTAGTATGAAGTGGTTAACAGATCCGTACACAGTCATGCCTATTCAAATGTTTAACTGGGTATCAAGGCCGCAAGAAGAGTTTCACGTCAATGCAGCCGCCGCTGGATTAGTATTATTAACAATGACGTTACTTTTAAATGCCGGAGCAATTTACATTCGCTACCGCTTTCGAAGGAAATACAAATGGTAATGAATAAAAAAGCAGAAGTGCAAAACCTTAACTTCAGTTACACGGATGGGGCATTGGTTTTAAAATCAGTCAGTCTTCCAATATACGAAAATAAAATCACAGCGTTAATTGGCCCGTCTGGCTGTGGTAAGACAACACTGCTTCGTTGTTTTAACCGGATGCATGATTTGTATGGAAATGTAAAATATGACGGGGTCATCAACTTGTTGCCTGATGAAATTAATATTTTATCAAAAGATATAGATCCGATTGAAGTGCGTATGAAAATCGGAATGGTATTTCAAAAACCAAATCCGTTTCCAAAAAGTATTTATGAAAATATAGCCTATGGTCTTCGGGTTCGCGGAATAAAAAAGAAATCTTATATTGATGAAAAAGTCGAAGATTCATTAAAAATGGCGGGGTTGTGGCAAGAAGTTTCAGACCGCTTACATTCCGGTGCCAATTCACTTTCAGGCGGGCAGCAGCAACGACTTTGTATCGCCAGGGCCCTAGCCACCGAACCAGATATTTTACTTTTAGATGAACCGACTTCGGCCCTTGATCCTATATCAACAGCGCATATCGAAGAACTGGTTGGTAGTCTTAAAAAAAAGGTGACCATACTAATGGTCACTCATAATCTTCATCAGGCGGCTCGGACGGCTGACTACACGGCGTTTATGTATTTAGGGGAACTGATTGAATTCGGTGAAAGTTCACAAATGTTCACGAATCCTAAAGAGCAAAAAACGGAAAACTACATCACAGGGCGGTTTGGTTAATGAAAAAAATCACAAAAGCAGTTATTCCAGCAGCAGGTCTTGGGACACGGTTTTTTCCGGCAACAAAAACCATACCAAAAGAAATGTTACCGATTGTTGATAAACCCACAATTTTGTATGTGATCGAAGAGGCTATCCAAGCCGGTATCGAAGATATTATTTTAATTCAAGGGCGGGGAAAAACGGCGATCGAAGATTTTTTTGATATCAGTTATGAACTGGAAGACAAATTAAACAAAGACGGTAAAGGTCATTTAATTGATGAAATTAATAAGGTCAGAGATAAAGCTAATATTATTTCCATCAGACAAAAAAGCCCATTGGGCTTAGGTCACGCTGTGAAATGCGCCCATGTGGTAACTGGAAATGAACCGTTTGCTGTACTTTTGGGTGATGAAATTACAATATCAAAAAATCAAAACCAAAATATTACAAAGTTTTTATCTGATAAAAGCATGGAATCAGGTTTTAGTAGCGTTTGGGTTTTACCAGTTGCAGAACCCGAGACCCATAAATACGGCATCGTTGATATCCAAGATAAAAATTTAAAAGATTTAGCCACCGGAAAAAAAGTCTTTGGCGTTATAGAAAAACCAAAAACTCAGGATGCTCCATCTTTATGGGCCTTACCGGGACGCTATGTTTTTACGGCTGAAATTATGAAGTGCTTAACCGAAATCAAGCCTGGAATTAACGGAGAATTTCAGCTGAGTGATGCAATGAATAGGTTAGCCGTTTCATCAACTTTAAATGCTTACAGTTTTCAAAGCAGACGTTTTGATGCAGGCGACAAGCTTGGATTTTTGCTGGCAAATATTGAAGTGGGTCTTGATCGTGAAGATTTGCGTGAAGGACTATTAAATTACCTAAAGCAAAAATGTAAGGATATTTTATAAAAACACTTATTTTCGGAGAAAATGGTCAGCTGGCCAGTGAATTTAAAAAACTTTACACTGGAAATCGTGATGTCTATCAAGCTGGCAGTCGACTGGCTGATTTTATGAAACCAGATTCCGTCGTCAAATTAATTCGCGAATTTAAACCAACGCATATAATAAACACTGCAGCCTATACAGCCGTTGATAAAGCAGAAACCGAACGTGAAGCGGCCATGCAGTTAAATGCTTACACAATCGGTATTATCGGTGAAATCGCGAAACACATTGATGCGTCGGTGATTCATTATTCAACCGATTACGTTTTTGATGGCAAAGGAAAAACTCCGTATTTAGAAACTCATGCCATTTCACCCATCAATTATTACGGAGAATCCAAAGCCCTTGGCGAAAAAAATCTGATCGATACGGGCTGTCATTCGTGTATTTTTCGTGTCAGTTGGGTTTACGGAAAATTTGGAAATAATTTTCTGAAAACGATGTTAAAATTATCTCAAGTCATGCCAGAGCTTAAAATTGTTAGCGATCAAATCGGTGCCCCGACGGCCAGCTTTGAAATCGCTGAAGCCACCTTAAAAATCTTAGCGGATAGCCAACTGCCAGATAAAGCGGGAATTTACCATTTGTCTCCGGAGGGGCAGACAACTTGGTATGAATTCACGCAAAATATCGTGGATAGAGCTAAAGTTAAATCGGATAAATACAAGGTGATCACAGAATCCATTGTTCCAATTACTTCTGATCAATTTGTAAGCCCTGCGAAAAGACCAAAGTATTCGTTGTTAAATTCTGATAAATTAAAAACGACGTTTAAGCTGCAATTACCACCCTGGGATTATAGCCTTTTAAAAGTGATGAATTCGCTTTGACTTTAAGGTGACCCTATTTTTATAGTACCCGAATGATTTTTGTTACAGGCGGAGCCGGCTTTATAGGCACAAATTTTATTTTGAATTGGCTTAAAAATAATGATGAAGCTGTCGTTAATATCGATAAATTAACTTACGCCGGAAATCTGCAAAATCTGCAAGCCGTTGAAAATCATAAAAATTATATTTTTTCAAAAACTGACATCACCGATGAAGCCGGAATCACGAACCTTTTGAATCAATACAAACCGCGGGCGATTTTAAATTTCGCAGCTGAAAGCCATGTGGACCGGTCTATTACTGGGCCTAATGAATTTATTCAGACCAATATTGTGGGCACTTTTAATTTACTTCAATGCACAAAATCTTACTGGCTGGGGCTAACGGATTCTGCAAAAAAAGATTTCAGGTTCCTGCATGTATCCACAGATGAAGTGTACGGAAGCTTAGAATTAACAGACCCTGCGTTTAATGAGGCTACGCCTTATGCACCGAATAGCCCTTATTCAGCGTCAAAAGCATCTTCAGATCATTTAGTCAGAGCTTACTTTCACACCTACGGTTTACCGGTGGTAACAACGAATTGTTCTAACAACTACGGGCCTTACCAGTTCCCAGAAAAGTTAATTCCGCTTGTGTTACATAATTGTTTAAACCTTAAAGATTTACCGATTTACGGTGATGGATCCAACATCAGAGATTGGCTATTTGTGACCGATCACTGCGAAGCTATTTCATTAGTTTTAGCAAAAGGCCGACTTGGTGAAACCTATAACATCGGTGGCTGGAACGAAAAGAAAAACTTAGAAGTCGTCGATACCATTTGTAAAACGCTAGATCAGCACCGTCCAAGAAAAGACGGCAAAAGCTATTTAACGCAGAAAAAATTCGTGACCGACAGATTAGGTCACGACAAACGCTACGCGATTGATGCGACCAAAATTGAAAAAGAACTAGGTTGGAAGCCCAAAGAAACTTTTGAATCTGGAATTTCAAAAACCATCATGTGGTATTTAGAAAACGAAAAATGGGTTGATGATTTAATCAATCAGACAAAGGCACAAAAATGAAGGGCATTATCTTAGCTGGGGGCTCTGGCACTAGACTTTATCCAGCGACAATCGCAGTTAGTAAGCAATTACTACCAATTTACGATAAGCCGATGATTTATTATCCGCTATCGACTTTGATGCTTGCTGGAATTAAAGATATTTTAATTATTTCAACGCCGCAAGATACTCCACGGTTTGAACAACTTCTAGGTGATGGCAGCAAATGGGGAATCAAGCTTACGTATGCAGTGCAACCGTCGCCAGATGGATTAGCCCAAGCCTTTATTATCGGTGAAAAATTTATTAACGGTGAAAAATGTGCTTTGGTTTTAGGTGATAATATTTTTTACGGGCACGGATTTAGTAAAATATTACAAGAAGCTGCAGGCTTAAAATCAGGTGCTACAGTTTTTGCTTATAAAGTTCAAGATCCTGAACGGTACGGAGTGGTTGAAATGACCGCCGATTTTAAGGCCTTATCTTTAGAAGAGAAACCAGCTGTGCCAAAATCAAATTACGCAGTCACGGGTTTGTATTTTTACGATGAAAATGTTGTGGCCTATGCGAAAGCGCTGAAGCCATCCAAGCGCGGTGAATTAGAAATCACCGATTTAAATAAGGTCTATTTAGAAAAAAATCAGCTGCAAGTTAAAACCATGGGGCGTGGGTTTGCTTGGTTAGACACTGGGACTCATGAAAGCTTACTTGAAGCCAGTTTATTTATTCAGACTATCGAACACCGCCAAAGTTTAAAAGTGGCAGCACCAGAAGAAATCGCATTTCGTATGGGGTACATAAACTCAGCACAGCTGTTAAAGCTGGCCGAGCCTTTAGGTAAAAACAACTACGGAAAATACTTAGCCCAAGTCGCCATCGAAAATATTAAATGATTCTGACTGAAACCCTTTTGCAAGATTGTTTTGTTTTAGAACCAAAAGTCTTTGGGGACGCCCGCGGATTTTTTCTAGAAAGTTTTAACCAACGCCAATTCAATGAATTAACAAAAACGAATTACAATTTTGTTCAAGATAACCATTCAATGTCTTCGACCGGCGTGCTGCGCGGACTGCATCTTCAAAAAAATAACCCACAAGGAAAATTAGTCCGCGTGGTCGCTGGCGAAGTGTTTGATGTGGCTGTTGATGTTAGAAAAAACTCTGTCAGTTTTGGTAAATGGTTCGGGGTTCATCTGTCGGCTGAAAATAAAAAGCAATTGTGGGTGCCGCCAGGTTTTGCCCATGGATTTGTTGTGTTAACTGATAACACGCAGTTTTTATATAAAACCACGGACTATTATGCGCCGACTGAAGAAGTTTGTATTCAGTGGAATGATTCTGATTTAAATATCGATTGGCACTACAAGGGTGATCCAAAGCTTTCTGAAAAAGACAAAAAAGGGATTTCTTTTAGCGAATACAGTAAATCTTTGGTAGGCGTTTGATCAGTGCCAAAGAAAAAAATTCTAGCTTATTATTTACCGCAGTTTCATCAGATTCCTGAAAACGACAAGTGGTGGGGTGTGGGATACACCGAATGGACTGCTGTAAAAAATTGGAAGCCATCTTTTAAAGGTCACACTATTCGTAAGCCCAGTGAAAAATTAGGGTATTACAAATTAGATAATCTTGGCGTTATTCAGCAGCAGTTTGATTTAGCAAAAAAATATGACATCGAAGGATTTTGTATTTGGACGTATTGGTTTGGCAGCGGTGTAAGGCTTTTAGAAAAACCCATGGATTTGTTGTTGGTACAGCCGAACGACGTTAAATACTGTATCGCTTGGGCCAATCATAGCTGGTTTGATAAATCGACCTGGACAATGCTGCAAGAACAAAATTATCTTGGTGAAAAAGACTACGCTGAATTTTTTAACCAGATGCTTCCGCATTTTAAGAACAAAAACTATATTTTAGATAACAACAGGCCGATCGTAAGCATTTTTATGCCAAAAGATATTCCTGACTTTGAAGTGTTCATTTCGACTTGGAATAAGTTGGCCGTTTTGAATGGGTTTTCAGGAATATTTTTTGTCAGCGATCAGTTTGATGCAAATTTTAAATTTAATCATCTGTTTCAAGGCTTTTCACACAGCCCAGAACTTTTTAGCAACAGAAATGTTTTTCAAAAAATACTAGAGCGACTGATTCGTTATCATTCCTGGCACTTTATGGGTCCAATGAAATATTCTTATGAAAAGTTAATGAAAGACTTGTTTTCGAAGTTTCTTCATGTCGACAAATTTATACCTACTGTTTTTACAGGTTGGGACACAACGCCTAGGCACGGAAAACGCGGTGTTGTGATGACGGGGTTTACTCCAGATACTTTTACTAAGCACGTAAAGCAGATATGTAACCAAAAATTCAAATCAGATTATATTTTCGTTAAATCATGGAATGAATGGGCCGAAGGCAATACCCTAGAGCCCGATCAGCAGCACGGCGAAGAATTTTTGAAAATTCTTCAGCAATGTAATAAATAATTTATTTCAGCGCCACACTTGTGACAGCTTCAAGTTGTTCCAGCATATAATTGATCTTTTGACTGTCTAAAGCCGGGTGAACACCAATCCAAAACAACGAACGCATGACTGCATCTGTATTATCAAGATTGTCATGTACGCGATAATTTACATTTTTGTATGCTGGCTGTTTTGTTAAGTTACCAGCAAAGAAAAGCCTAGTTCCAATTTTTTTATCTTCTAAGGTTCTAACAATTTTTTCGCGACTTAAGCGGTCGTGGCAATACATGGCAAAGCCAAACCAACTAGGGTCTGTATTGGGTGTCGGCGTAATCGGTGTGAAATTTTCTTTTAAAATAGGCGACGACTGAATTCCTGCATGCAAAGTTTTCCAGTTTTTTCTTCGCTCTGAAATAAAATGATCCACCTTATTTAGTTGCGACATTCCAAGTGCTGCCTGCATGTCTGTTACTTTTAGGTTGTAGCCAATATGCGAGTATACATATTTATGGTCATAACCTGGCGGCAAATCACCAAGCGTCCAGCCAAAACGTTTGTTACAGGTATTATCTTGGCCTGGTTCACACCAACAATCACGGCCCCAATCACGAATGCTTTCGGCTATTTTTTTAAAGCGACCATCTTTTGACATCACGGCACCACCTTCACCCATAGTGATATGATGAGCCGGATAAAAACTGCTTGTAGCATACTGGCCGAAGCTGCCAACCAGTTGGTTATTAATTGTGGCACCAAGTGCATCACAACAATCTTCAATTAAAAATAAGCCCTCTTTTGCGCACCATTCTGCGATGATATCTGCACGAAACGGGTTACCCAAGCTGTGGGCAATAACGACAGCGCGGGTCTTTGCAGTTTTTGCAGCAAATATTTTTTCTGGAAGTGCATTCAAAGTTGCACGGTCAATATCCACAAACACGGGGACCCAGCCATTTTGAATAATAGGGTTCACGGTCGTTGGAAAACCTGCGGCAACGGTGATGATTTCATCGCCAGGCTGAAGCGGAGTAAAACCAAGTTTTGCCATATCAGGCGATCCCAGTGAACTGATGGCTACAAGATTAGCGCTAGATCCGCTGTTCACTAAAAGTGATTTTGTTTGTCTTCCAAAATATTTTCCGAACTGAGCTTCGAAATCGCGGGCATACCTGCCAGCTGTCAGCCACATATCCAGCGAAGCGTCGATTAAGTAACCCAAGTCATCGTGGTCGACCACTTTTGCGGTAACTGGTATGTAGGTTTTGCCGGCGATAAATTCTGGTTTTGGATTAAAATCTTTAAAGTAGTTCTTAGCTGTTGTGATGACATTCATTCTGGCTAAATCGTTGTCGCTTGAAGTCATTGTTTACCTCTGTGAAAATTTGATCCTATATTGTTTTTATTCGGAGGATCAGTCAAATGAAAGTGGTACTACTAGCAGGTGGTTTGGGCACGCGTATTAGTGAAGAAAGCCATTTAAAACCAAAGCCTATGATTGAAATTGGCGACCGCCCAATACTTTGGCATATCATGAAAATGTATTCACAAAGTGGAATCAATGATTTCATCATTTGTGGTGGTTATAAAAGCTATGTCATCAAAGAATATTTTGCGAATTACTTTCTGCATTTATCTGATGTGACTTTTGATTTAAAAAATAATTCAATGGAAGTTCACCACAATACCTCTGAACCCTGGAAAGTTACTTTGGTCGACACGGGTGCAGAGACCATGACGGGTGGAAGACTTAAACGAGTCAGAAAATATTTAGGCGATGAAGATTTCTGTATGACTTACGGTGATGGTGTTTCAGATATCAACATCAAAAAATTATTGCAGTTTCATAAGTCACACGGAAAATTAGCAACGCTGACAGCAACACAAGCACCAGGGCGTTTTGGCGCATTAAATATGGATGGCACTCAAATTAAAAGTTTTAAAGAAAAGCCAGTCGGTGACGGCAACTGGATCAATGGTGGTTTTTTTGTTCTAAATCCAAAAGTCATTGAATTGATCAAAGACGACACAACAGTTTGGGAAAAAGAACCTTTAGAGACGTTAGCAGAACAAAAGAATTTGCAAGCTTATCACCACGAAGGCTTTTGGCAGCCTATGGATACCATGCGCGATAAAAATCAATTGGAAGAGCTTTGGAAATCGGGCCTTGCACCGTGGAAAACATGGTAAATTCATTTTGGAAAAATAAAAAAGTTTTTTTAACCGGACATACTGGTTTTAAAGGTAGTTGGGCTAGTCTGTGGCTGTTAAAAGCAGGTGCAGACCTTACGGGTTATTCTTTGGGATTGCCGACGACACCTAGTTTATTTCAGGAACTAAATCTTGAAAAAGACATGCATTCTGTTTTCGCAGACATCCGAGATCTTGAAAAAATAAAAGCAGCCGTAAAGACAGCTGCGCCAGAAATAATTATTCATATGGCAGCCCAACCGCTGGTTCGTTATTCGTACAATGAGCCTGTTGAAACTTACATGACCAATGTGATGGGAACGATTCATTTGTTTGAAGCAGCTAGAAACTGTAACAGTGTTAAAGCCATTTTAAATGTGACTAGCGATAAATGTTATGAAAACCGAGAGCAATTAGCAGGCTACACAGAAGACGAACCCATGGGTGGGCATGATCCCTACAGCAATAGCAAAGGTTGTTCGGAATTAGTAACAGCCGCTTACAGAGATTCTTATTTCAAAAAATTAGGTGTTGGGCTAGCCAGTGGGCGCGCGGGTAATGTCATTGGTGGAGGAGACTGGGCTAGTGATAGACTTGTTCCTGATATTATTCGCTCAGTCTTAAAAAATGAAACATTGCAAATTAGAAATCCAAAAGCAACTAGGCCTTGGCAGCATGTGCTTGAACCAGTCAGTGGTTATTTGCAGCTATCAGAGAAGCTGTATCAAGATTCTGCTCAATTTTCTGAAGGCTTTAATTTTGGTCCAGAGGGTAAAGACCACTGCGACGTCGAACAGATTATTTTGAATATCAATAAGCATTGGAATAACAAGGTAAAGTATCAGATCACAAAATCAGAAAACAACCCGTTTGAGGCAAAGTACTTAAGCCTGAATTGTACAAAAGCGAAAGAAAAACTAAACTGGCACCCAAAATGGAATGTGGATCAGGCTTTAGAAAAAACGGTTCAGTGGGTTTTAAATCGTGATGCAGGTGAGTCAGTTCGTGAAAACTGTTTAGCGCAAATTAAATCTTATCAAGAAACTAGTTTGTGAATACCATTTCCAAGCGCCCCTTACTTTCTATTCTGATTCCGACCTTCAATCGTGCAGAGTGTTTAGATTTGAATTTAAAGCATTTAACATCTCAAGTCACAGATGATCTCTTATCAAAAATTGAAGTTATTGTTTCTGATAATTGCTCGCAAGATAACACAAAAGAAATTTTAAAAAAATATGAGCGTTACAGTTATATAAAAACAAATTTCAATACTGCAAACATAGGAATGGATTTAAATTTTTTGAAATTAGTTCAAGAAAGCACTGGCAAGTACTGCTGGATATTTGGTGATGATGAGGTTTTATTCAAAGATGGTTTGCAAAAAGTAGTATCGCTAATTGAAAAGCACCCAGATTTGGGATTAATACATATTAAACCACACGGGCACGACGCTATTTCCAGTTTTGATGCAGAAAAAATAGTTGCTGAATCACCAACGGTTCAACTTTTTCAAAATCCGCAGATTTTTTTAAAAGGGGTTAGTTTTAATATAAGCTTTATAACATCTCATATTTTTAATCGCACTTGTTTGGATTCAGGACAAGTTTCTAACGATCACTTTGTTGGAAGCTATCTGAACCAGATCAGTTTCTATTTACAAGCAGCCCTTGGTGCCAAAACTAATTTAATTTTAATGGATACTGTATTTTCGCAGCTTAATAACAACACGGGTGGATACAAGCTTTTCGAAGTATTCGGATCTAATCAACAAAAAATATTTCATTTTTATAGAAAATTTGGGCTTGAAGATTCAACGATTCATAAAATCAATCAGGACTTATTAAAGTCATTTTTTCCAAGTTTTATATTGCTTGCTGGGTCTTCTAAAAAGTCATCGTTCCAGGCCGAGCCAGCTTTTACAATTTTATTTAAAAATTTTAAAAAGTTTCCAGAGTTCTGGTTATTCTGCATGCCGATTTTGTTGATTCCAACCAATCTGAGATGGAATTTATATCAGATTGTTCGAAAGCTAAAAAGATTAAGGTTTAGAAACACATCTGTTATGAGAGCGAACTGATTATGATCAAAAAAATAATAATGAACTTACAAATTGATCGTCATGTTGCTTTTTCTTTGTTGCTTCGATTGTGGTCTATATTTGCGGGTGCTTTTATTATACTAGTGATTCCTCACACGTTATCAAAAGTACAACAGGGCTATTATTTTACATTTTCGAGTCTGTTAGCTACCCAGATGTTTTTTGAACTGGGTTTAAACACGGTTATCACGCAAATAGTTGGTCATGAAATGGCTTTTCTAAAATTTAACGATGATCACATGCTTGAGGGTTCGCCAGAACACTTAAGTCGAATTCATTCTCTGTTTAGACTTATTCATAAAATCTATTTGGTCATGGCTATTTTATTTTTTGTTTTTGCTTTTTTAGGTGGGATTATTTTTTTTAAAAATCAACCCGTTCAAAATTCAGATGAATGGGTCTTTGTTTGGCCTTTTCTGGTTCTATTTACTTCGATCAGTTTGTTTGCAAGTCCATTTTTGTCAGTGCTTGAGGGTATGGGTTTGGTCGCTAAAATTTCAAAACTGCGCTTAGCGCAGTCGATTGTTGGCTATTTGGTTTTATTTTCCTGTCTGTTTATGGGGTTCGGCTTAAAAGCAACGATTGGAATTCCAGCTGCAGCAGCCATTTTTTCATCTGTTTGGCTTTGGTACAAATACAAAAAATTATTTTTAACAAAAAAAGATTATCCTGAAGCTGCTATTATTTCGTGGCGTTCTGAGATCTTTCCATTCCAATGGCGAATTGCCCTAAGCTGGCTCAGCGGTTATTTTATTTATCAACTTTTCAACCCAATTATTTTCAGCACCTTTGGACCGGAAGCCGCTGGTCAAGTTGGCTTAGCACTGACAGTCTTTGCCACAGTCGGTGCTTTATCATTTAGCTGGGTGAATGCAAAAGTTCCAGTTATGACAAATTTAATAGCTACGAATCAAAGACAGGAACTCAACCAACTTTTTCGAAGCCTTGTACTACGTTCGCTGCTATTAAATATTTTGTGCTGTGCAGGTTTTATAATCTCTATTGAACTTTTTAAGTATTTTGATTTCCCACTTGCTCAAAGAGTTCCAAGTCTTCAAATCTTATTGCTACTATCAGTCGTTTGTGTTGCTAACCATTTTATATTTTCAGCAGCTGCTTTTATGCGAGCCCATAAAGAAGAACCAATGCTAGTCAATTCTATTGTCATCGCAGGACTTAGTTTAATTGGATTGTACATCGGCTCTAAAATCAGTGTTCAAACGATGATGTTAACTTATTCGGGCATTATTTCCCTGATAGCCCTACCTTGGACAATTATGCTATTTAGACGGTATTACTCTTTAAACCATTTTCAGAATAGAGCTAAATAGCATGAGCACTTTACTATTTATAAAAAACTTTATTATCAGAAATTTAGGGTTAGATCTTTTGATCAGCAAAGCTCAGTGGCGTTTAAGAAATAAACACAACGCTACCTTGCCGGTAAATATTTTTGATCAAAGTCGTGTTCAAGTGGGTAAAATGACCTATGGTCCGATGATTGTGCACATGTCAGGTACAGCGAATGAAATGTTGTTGATTGGCTCTTATGTTTCAATAAGTTTTGGAGTCAAATTTATTTTGGGTGGAAACCACAACACAAAAACATTCACAACGTTTCCACATTCATCAATGAGTTGGGGACTGGGTCAAGAGGCCACATCGAAAGGGCCCATTGTCATTGAAGATGATGTCTGGATTGGGACAGACAGCTTAATTTTATCTGGCGTTACAATTGGTAAAGGGGCTGTTGTAGCTGCTGGCAGTGTGGTAACGAAATCTGTACCAGCTTTTACCATCGTCGGAGGAAATCCCGCTAAACTTATTCGAAATCGGTTTGATGAAAATCTAAAAGCCCGAATGGAAAAAATAGATTTCGCATCGATTGATTGGGTGAAGTTAAAGTTGAACCGAGATTTATTTTACAGCGAACTGAATACCAATGTTTTAGATCAGATTGAAAAAATTTTAGCTACAAACTCTGAAAAATAATTTATAATTTATAAGCTTCTAAAATTTTTTTGATACCTATGGTTGGTGTGACCAGTGGCTTCCAGCCTAACTCCAAGAGAGATTTGTTATCCGCAACAGATTCCATTATTTCATGCTCACGCTGTGGAATTGCTCCGTAGTTTGGTTTTGTTTGTGATACACTTAATTTGAGGACCAATTCGACAAAATCACGCAATGGGGTAGAAATGCTGGTTCCTAATTCATAATCTTTGTAGCCCAGTTCAGTCGTTTTGGAATAATTTAAAATTCTTAAATAAGCGTCTGCCACATCACTGACATAAATAAAATCACGTTTTTGATCAGCCCGTGTTAAATCAATAGTTGGCTTTTTCAAAACTGCAACATTTTGAATTAATGATTCTACAAATTTAGTATTTGAATCAAACGGACCGTACATGTGTTCAAGACAAACGTTAATGACCTGAATTTTTGTTGAAAATTGCTTCAGCCACATCTGAAAACTTTTTTTAGTTAATGAATAGTTCGGAAGGCTTGAATTTAAGTAATTATCATTTTTGTTGAAATAACTATCCGTGTTGATGAAAGTGCGGACCTTGTGCTTAACTGCCAGTTCTAGAAGCTGAATCGGGAACAGTAGATTTGCGTGAATTACCGCCTCAGTACTTGAAGTTCGACCGTAGTCTGTGGCTAAGTGGATTACAGCGTCGATAGTGTTTTCCTGGAATATAGTTTCGAGTGGGACTTTATCCAGATTTTTTAAATTCGTAGCGATTTTAGGCAAATTTTTAAGGCGAAAAAGGTTCGAATTATTTCGAATTAATCCAAAAACCTCAATATTTTCGTTAGAAAATAAATGTGCTATGTGCGAGCCTAAAAAGCCTGAAATGCCAGATATAAGAACTTTCATTATGTTGCTTATAATATATACTTAAGCTTCTTTATCAAGATCGAATTAAGAACGAAATTAAAAAAATAGCCACAGGCTAATTATTGAAAATCGTTGTCAATTTCTAAGTCGTGGAATAGTTTGCAACCTGAGGAGTTTTTCTTAAAATGCGCGATCGATTATTTAGCTCATTTAAACGTAGCAGGATCGGATGACCGTAACAAATATTGCAGTCAATCCACATGCGCCTCAACCAACGTCCCTTAAAGCGATGATACATAGTTTTTGGAGAAACCGTTTTTTAATCCTGCAAATGACGAAGCGTGAAATCGTTGGTCGATATAAGGGTTCTGCATTAGGATTAGCATGGTCATTCTTTAATCCCGTGTTTATGCTAGTAATCTATACTTTCGTTTTCTCAGAAATTTTTAAATCTAGATGGCATGGAATTGGTGGTAACGAAAGTAAAACTCAATTTGCAGTTGTTTTATTTGTGGGTATAATCATATTGAACTTTATTATCGAAGTGCTTAATCGAGCTCCGAATCTGATTATTGCAAATATAAATTATGTCAAAAAAGTAGTTTTTCCAATTGAAATTTTGCCGATTGTTGCCATAGTGTCTGCACTTTTTCATAGCCTCGTTAGTCTTTCAGTTCTTTTAATTGCTTTTTTAATTTTTAACAGTTTTTTAAATTGGACGATTATTTTTTTGCCCCTGGTTTTATTGCCACTTGTATTTCTAATAATTGGTGTGGCGTGGATGCTGGCCTCGGTTGGAACATTTTTACGAGATGTCGGACAATCAATTGGAATACTAACGACTGTTATGATGTTTTTGTCTCCGGTTTTTTATCCGCTAACTGCAGTTCCAGAAAGATTTCGTCCATTTATTTTAGCAAATCCCCCAACATTTATTATTGAACAAGCGCGCGAAGTGATAATTTGGGGCCACGCGCCTGATTGGTTTGGATTATTCATATACTTTGCAATTTCTTTTTCTGTGGCTTGGCTTGGTTTTGCTTGGTTTCAAAAAACCAGGAAAGGCTTCGCTGATGTTCTCTGATGATGTGGTAATTAAATTAGAGAATATCAGTAAATGCTATCAAATCTATGACAAACCCAGTTCCAGATTGAAGCAATTCATTTTACCGCGTCTAGGAAAATTTTTGGGTAAATTAGGTAAAACTTATTTTCGAGAATTTTGGGCTTTAAAAGATATTTCATTTGAAATTAAAAAAGGTGAAACGGTTGGTATTATTGGTAGGAATGGTTCTGGTAAATCAACGCTATTACAGATTTTGTGTGGCACGCTTTCGCCAACGGGTGGTTCCGTTCAAACTCGTGGCCGGATCGCAGCTTTACTCGAGTTAGGTTCAGGTTTTAATCCAGAATTTACAGGTCGCGATAACATTTATATGAATGCCACGCTTTTAGGTTTAACAAAATCTGAAATTGATAAACGTCTTGATGAAATTATTGCATTCGCAGACATCGGTGAACATATTGACCAACCTGTAAAGACTTATTCAAGTGGCATGTATGTACGTCTTGCGTTTGCGGTAATTGCTCATGTTGACGCTGATATATTAATTGTAGACGAGGCGCTTTCAGTCGGGGATGCTGTTTTTAATCAAAAGTGCATGCGCTTTATTCGAAAATTTCAGACCAACGGGACGCTTTTGTTTGTCAGCCATGATATGGGTGCGATTAAAAATTTATGCAAGCAATCGATATGGTTAGATAAAGGCTTGCATAAACTCAGCGGTCCGTCAGCCGAAGTGGCAGAGAATTATCTTCAACAAACATTCCAAGAGATTTCAGGAGAGGAAAACATTCTAAAAGTCATAGAAACTGAAGCTTCAGGTGAAAGTAAAAATTTTGTTCATGCTCAATCTAAGCAATTGCTCAATGAGAATTCTGTAATAGTGAAAAACAATATTTCAAATGCGAAGGGTTGGAAAACTGGGGATGCAGAAATTATAGATGTTACTTTGACTGCCGCAAGCAAAACCGGGACTGTTTTAGAAGGCGGTGAACTGGTACAATTTAATATTACTGCGCGGGCCAATAAAAATTTAGAAAATCCGATTTTAGGTTTTTTATTTAAAGATAGGCTGGGTCAAGATTTATTCGGTGAAAATACTTTACCCTTCACAAACGCCAATCCGACTCCAATTCAGGCCGGAGAACTTTTTTCTGGGCAGTTCAGTTTCAAAATGCCACTTCTTCCGAATGGACAATATGTCGTGATGGTTTCCGTGGCCGAGGGTACTCTGGAAGACCACGTTCAACATCACTGGCTACATGATGCTTTAATTGTAAATATCGCATCCAGTGTTGTTCGGTGGGGTTTGGTTGGTATAGAATTTAAAAGTGTTTCTTTAAGGAAGGTATAGAATAAAAAAAACCTTAAATTTCTTAAAAAACCAGGTAAGAAGAATAACAAGGGTTGTTAGACTTATCCCGGTGGCTTTGCAACGAAAAGGTGGGCTTCTAGGTCTGCTTAATCACTTGTTCTTTAGATATCGAGAATCAGGATTTCACGGTATTCGGAAAGCTGCATCTGCTTTAGAAGCGCATGTTATTCTTCCTGACAGTTACGCGAAGTGGATTGCACAATTCGATTTATTAAATGACGTTCGGATGAATGAGTATAAAGTTATGCTCGGTAAATTGGACTATCTACCATTAATTTCGGTAGTTATGCCGACATTTAATTCAAATCCCAAGTGGTTAAAATTAGCAATTGAGTCAGTTCGAAGCCAAATTTATCCTAATTGGGAATTATGTATTGCAGATGATGCCTCAACGAATTCAAACACAATAAAAACTTTAAAGTCATATTCATTCGATCCAAGGATAAAAATTGTTTATCGGCAAGTAAACGGTCATATTTCGAATTCGTCAAATTCAGCAATTGATATCGCTTCCGGTGATTGGTTAGCCTTATTAGATCACGATGATTTAATACCACAAAATGCACTTCTTGAAGTAGCTAGGACCATTCAAAAAAATCCGAATGCTAAGATGATTTACACAGACGAAGATAAGATTGATGCTTACGGACGCCGATTTAGCCCCTATTTTAAATCTGAATGGAACCAAGATTTGTTTTATTCGCATAATCTTTTTTCTCATTTTGGTTGCTATAAGACTGGTCTTGTTCGTGAAGTTGGCGCATTCAGACTGGGTTACGAGGGGTCGCAAGATTATGACTTGGCTTTGAGATGCATTGAAAAAATATCAAAGGATCAGATTTTACATATTCCTAAAGTGCTGTATCATTGGCGCGTGCATGCTGAAAGTACCGCGAGCTCAATTGATGCAAAACCTTATGCAATATTAGCCGGTCAAAAAGCATTGAATGAACATTTTGTAAGATCATCAATCAATGCAAAAGTATCATGTTTGAACTACGGATATCGTGTTATTTATGAATTGCCTCCTATTCTTCCGAAAGTTTCGATAATTATACCGACTCGTAATGGATTGAAATTGTTGCGGCAATGTATTGACAGTATCGAGTCGAAAACAACTTACTCCAATTATGAAATAATAATAATGGATAACGGTTCAGATGATCCTGCCTTAGTAGAGTATTTTAAGGAGCTTAGCACCTCGCCTAAATTCAAAATCGTTCGAGCTGATGGAGCTTTTAATTATTCACAGCTAAATAACATTGGTGTTGAATCGTGTAGCGGCGATTACGTTGCTTTACTTAATAACGATGTCGAAGTTATAACGCCTAATTGGCTAACTGAAATGGTCTCGATGGCAGTGCAACCTGGAATCGGTGCAGTGGGTGCAAGACTTATTTACCCGAACAAAACCCTGCAACATTGTGGCGTTATTTTGGGTATGGGTGGCATTGCTGGACATCCTCACCGGTACTTTCCGTCAAAAGATAACGGATATTTTGGTAGAGCTAGCTTGATTCAATCCTTCTCCGCGGTTACAGCCGCCTGTTTAGTTGTCAGTAAAGCGCATTATCAATCTGTCGGCGGACTAGATGCAATTAATTTAAAGGTTGCCTACAACGATATAGATTTTTGCTTGCGCCTTCGTGAAAAAGGTTTACGAAATGTTTGGACACCTTATGCTGAACTGTTTCATCACGAGTCAGCAACACGCGGCCCAGACAATGTCCCCGAGCAGCAGCGAAGATTCTCTCTCGAGATAGATTACATGAAGGAAAAGTGGGGACATTTATTGCATGCAGATCCTGCTTATAATCCTAATCTAACGCTGGATTCTGAGAATTTTGATTTTGCTTGGCCTCCAAGAACTCATAGTTGAAAGTAGATTTATTTTTTATGATAGACCCGGCTCAGACAAATTATCTTATAAAAGTTTTGACGGTACTGGGTTTACTTTTTAGTGTTTGCCTGATTGCAGCAGCATTTTGGCATGCGGAAAAAATAGCTGATAAAATTTCAAATTATTTAAATCACAGAAATCATCCTAGCACTGTTCTTGCTTCCGCTTTGTTATTTGTTTTTTTCGGGTTGGTTCTGTTTGGTATAACTGGTTCATCAATTAAACTTGGGTTGGATAATTCCGTGTTTATCCATTCCGATTCAGAACTGATTTTGGGTCGACCTAGTTCTATTCGCTCGGATGAATGGTTGCTTATGACTCCCTCGGCAATTGCACAGGCGAATCACAATCCATCTTTTCCAGTGATTAATAAAAATATCGGTGAAGCTGGCCAAAATATGCTTGTTATCGGTATGGCGGGTGCACCTGTAAAACATATTACAGCATTCTCGAAACCAGCCACTTGGGGTTTTTATCTTTTTGATTTGAAACGTGCCCTGGCTTGGTATTGGTGGCTTCCAATTTTCGGAGGTTTATTATCTCTTTGGGCGGTCTTATCATTATTGGCCCCGAACCAATGGAGAATTGGTTTTCTTGGATCCCTTTTGTTTTGTTTAAGTCCATATGTGACTGCTTGGTCTTACTGGCCAGCTTATTCAATATTGTTTCCATGTTTAATGTTGTACTCTTTGATTACTATATTGCGAACAGAAGGCTTTGTTCGTATTTTTTGTTGGTCGATTGTTTTGGGACTTTCATTTTCTGGTTTCGTCCTGATTTTATACCCTCCATATCAGATAGCATTAGGCTATCTATTTTTGTTTCTTGGAATTGGTATCGTGATACGTGATAAAC
>JAYUCH010000080.1:0-21491 GCA_043740435.1 Bdellovibrionales bacterium
GATAAACTATCTGTTACACGCACGACCACTGAGCCTGATGTGGCTGGCGCTGTGAAAACTCCAGTTGCTGCCACAATACTTCCACCACCTGAAAAAATAGAATAAGTGTATGGGCTCACTCCACCAGTCGCAGAAAATGTTTGCGTACCACTGACGCTCAAACTCAATGATGCTGGTGCAATTGATATTGCGCCATTAATTGTAATGCTTGAATCTGCTGTCTGCCCAATGGCATCGGTTACACGAACCACAGCACTACCAGCTATGACTGGGGCTGTATAAGAACCTGTTGCGGCCACAACAATGCCGCCACCAGAAAAAATAGAATAAGTGTAAGGCGTCTGACCACCAGCCCCTGCAAATGAAAATACGTTATTAACAGCTAAAGTTTTAACTGCAGGCGAAATGGCTAGAGCCGAAACCACAGTCACAGTTGAATTTGAAACATTTGATAATGCGTCCGTTACACGAACTGAGACTGTGCCAGCTGTAGCAGGCGCTGCGAACACACCAGTTGATGAATTGATGCTTCCGCCACCACTCACAATAGAAAAAACATAGGGAGTCACCCCACCTGTGGCAGAAAATGTGTGTGTTGCATTCGCAGCTTTAGTTACCGAAGCTGGAGAAATCGCCACGGCCGCATTCACTGTGACTGTGGCCGTGGCTGTTGCTGCTAAACTGTCAGTCACACGAACTGTGACTGAACCCGCTGTAGCAGGTGCTGTAAAAGCTCCAGTTGAAGCGTTGATTGCACCACCACCACTTACAATTGAATATGTAAATGGTCCGCTGCCGCCTACTGCTGAAAATGTTTGTGTATTACTGACAGCTAAAGTCACCGCCGCTGGAGTAATTCCCAATGCATTTGTGATCGTAAGCGTTGAAATCGCGGCATGGCCTAAGCTATCCGTCACTCGAATAACGGCACTGCCCGCTGTGGCTGGTGCTGTGTAAGCGCCAGTTAGAGCATTGATGCTTCCGCCGCCTGAAAAAACTGTAAATATGCGCGGAGCCACTCCACCTGCTGCTGAAAATGTCAAACTTCCGTTCACAGATAATGTGATGGATGCAGGCGCTATTGTTAATGCTGGATTCACTGTCACTATGGAATTGGCTGTTGCCGCTAAAGCGTCCGTCACACGAACTGTAACTGTACCTGCTGTGGCGGGTGCCGTGAACGCACCCGTTGATGAATTGATGCTTCCGCCACCACTTACAATAGAATAAACCAATGGCGGCATTCCGCCTGAACCTACAAATGCTTGCGTATCACTTACGGCCAATATTACAGCCACTGGACTCAAACTGAGAGCTGAAGTCACCGTGACTGTTGATGCTGAAGTGTTACCGATGGCATCTGTGACTAAAACAGTAGCCACTGTGTTTGACGCTGGAGCCGTGTATAATCCTGTCGATGCATTGACAGAGCCTGCGCCAGCAGACACCGAAAATGCATAAGGCAAAACTCCTCCTGTGGCGGACAAAATTAATGAAGAATTCGTGATAATTGTTTGTGAAATTGGAGAAATTTGCAAAGCAGGATTAACTGTCACTGTGGCTGTGACAATTGCACCCAAAGAATCTGATAATTGCACAACCACCACACTTGATATTGCAGATGCTGCGAACTGACCGACGTCAACTACAGTTAAAATAATTCCGCCACCACTCACAATTGAATAATTGTACGGAGGCGACCCACCTGTTGCTATGAAATTAAAATTATTATTTACGGAAAGTGTTGTAGCAGCTGGAGTAATAGCCAAAGCTGTTGGAACCGATGGATCTGTTAAAGGTGCAGTACTCGGTGCATAGCCGCCATCCGTACCTTTACAAGATGTGATAAAAATAGCCGCTGTAAACACTAACAAAAGTTTTAAACTATTTATCATACTAAAAATTCCTTTTACGTCCTGTTGGTTAATAGTTTATCGGTTTTTTGTTAAAATATCTTAACATTTTCTAGATAATCGACAGTGATTCATTATGAAACAGTTAATCACACTACACTAGGTTATATTCAAACAGCTGCTGGCCTGACTTATCTTTCAGGTAATGGCTCTGTTACCGAAGATGGCTTTAACGATCAGTTCTATTGCGATTCATCTTCTGGCGTTAATGGGTTTTCAATAGGATTTACGGATAATTTAGAAAAATTAAATCTTATTTTCGATTCGATGCAAAAATTTCTTAATCTTAAAAATAAAGTTATTACTCTTCCGCTGCTTGCTTCGGTCTTTCGAGCCCCCTTGATTCATACCAAGCCAGTTGATTTTGCGATCTGGATCGTTGGGCAAAGTGGCTGTCATAAAAGTACTTTGGCAGGATTAATAATGAGTTACTTCGGTAAGACATTTGATTATGCGAATCTTCCGGACAGTTTCAACTCGACTTTGAATTCAATAGGAAAGAAGACACACATAGCAAATTGTCATCTCTACGTCGTCGATGACTATGTCCCAGGCGAGCAGTCGAACAGATTCGTTGATACGTTAATTAGGAACGCTGGAAATAGGCAAGGCCGCGGAAGACTAAATGCCGATAGCACTATTAAGCAAACGCCACATCCAAGATGCCTGCTTGTTATCACGGCCGAAGATTTACAGGCAAAACAATCGATTGTAGCCAGGTCTATAGTTATTCCTCTTTACGATGGCCATATAGACAAGGATATTTTAACAGAATTACAAGCCAATGCTCGCAACGGAGTACTATCCGACTTTTTAGGAGCATACATTCAGTGGGTTATCCGTAATAATGATAAAATTAAGGCCGAAGTCGAATCTATATTTGATCAATATAGAAAATACTTTTCGAAAACTAAAAACAAACATCCGAAAACCGAGAACAATTTAGCTAATTTGTTTATAGGTCTTCACTACTTGTCTGCCTTCTGTGAAGAAAAGAAAATTATGACTCAAAAGAGCTCTCGTGAATTTATTGAGAGCTCACTGATGACATTCTTAAATTTGTTTGAACATCAAAATAAGTATCTTCAGGAGGAGGATTTAACAGAGTTGTTCTTCAGTCTTGTTCAGGCTGTAATAAAAGATAATAAAGCCTATATTGTAGACCACGATTCAGACAGTGACGCTGAACTTTGTGGAACCCTGCACGAAAATAAAAAGAATATTGGTTATATTCTTAATCATGAACTCGTAATCGATAAAAATATTACTTGGGACTTAATCAAAGAATATGGCAGACGCTTCCAGAGGGAAATAAATATCTCTAAAGATGGAATAACCAGACGACTAACTGCTAAAAATTATTTAATAACTGACGATAGCGGTCACTTAACGCCCAAGCGCATGATGGGGGATAAAAAAAGACGGCGCAGTTGGGTTTTTTCGAACGCTCAGCGAGTTCTAGACCCTGATTACGAATCAATAAGCGAAAAAGCCCCGCAAGCCCCGCTTTTTCAAACAACAGAGGCAGACAAAACGTCGCTGAAATTAGAAGCTCATGAATCCGAAAACAAAACAGTGCACTAATTGCGATCAGCATCTACCGCTATCAGAGTATTACTCCAAGGGAGATCGCTTTGATAGCCGATGCAAACGCTGCGTTAAAGAGATTAAGAAATCTAGATACATTTTAAAAGAAAAAGTTATCAGTCTAGAAAATTTATTTAAAGTTTTAGAAATCATTTCTGAAATCGAAATTAAAGCGATTAAAAAATGGAATAACAAATTAGATTTGGAGATTGAAAAGTGCCAGAAGAGAATAATAGAGCCATTGCCTTTTCACGAGTTTCAAGTGACGAGCAAGGCGACGGATTTAGTTTAGAAGCTCAGTCAGAACTTGCATTCAAGTATGCAAAACTAAAAAGACTGAAGATCGTTAAGAATTGGGAAGAAAGAGAAAGTGCATCGAAAGAAGACTTACGTAAGGCCTTCGACGAGATGCTGGATTACATTTCCAAAAATAATATACAGCACGCTATCTTTGATAAAATTGACAGAGCTGTTCGCGGTCTTAAATCCGCCTACAAAATCGAAGAACTCATAGAAAAACACAGTGTTAAGTTTCATTTCACACGTGAAAACCTAATCATTGATGACCGATCATTGCCACAGGAAAAATTTAGATTTTATCTTGGTACCGTAATGGCGAAATATTATATCGATAATTTGAAATCAGAAATTCATAAAGGTATTGATCAAAGATTAAAAAATGGCTACTGGAACGGACTTGCACCATTTGGATATAAAAACATCCGAGAGAACGGTCGTGCTAATTTAGAAATTGACCCTATCGAATCTGAGATAGTTAAAGAAATTTTTGAGCTCTACTCTACAGGAAACTTTACTTATGAAATGTTGCTTGAAATAGCAAAGAATACACTTGCAAAAAATAGTCGTGAAAACTCTTATACAAAGAGACTTATGGAAACAGTTTTAACTAATCCATTTTATTATGGGATCATGCGAGTTAAAGGAATCTTGCATCCAGGCAATCATGTTCCCATAATCACTAAAGAACTTTTCGATAACTGCCAAAAAATTAAAACTTTCCGAGCTAAAAAATATAAAACTAGAGATGGCCTTATTCATTCAAAACCTTTTATGGGTTTTTTAAAATGTGGCAACTGTGGTCATGCTATTACTGGCGAAACTATCGTAAAAAGATTTGATAAAAAATATAACTATTATCGGTGCGCTAACAACAAATGCTCTGGATTTCGAAAAAGAGTTACTGATTCAGATTTATTCAGTCAGTTGAAATTAGCATTTGAACCATTCTCAAAGTGGACGCCAAAAGCGACGGAAGCGTTTATTCGCCTTATAGAAGGCCAATCAGAAAAGGCGGCCATTTGGGCAAACGATACCGAGAACAAATCCCTAGAGGCACGTAGCGAGCTTAAATTTCGGCTCAAGAAGCTTTTGGATTTAAAAAACCAAGGTTTGCTTACAGAAAAGGAATTTAATGCTGCATCAGAGGTTCCCAGAAAAATATTAGCTGAAGCTGAAATCGATTTCACTCAGTTTCAAAATGTTTCATCGACATCAATGAAAGGTGTCACTTCAGTTATTCAAATGTTCTATAAAATATTTCAATTCATGGAAATCGCAGGATTTGAACTGGAAAAAATTAGATTAGCTAAATTAGTTTTATACAACTGCACATTGGAAGAAAAAATTATGCGCTTTGATTATCGTCAGCCCTTAGATGAATTATTTAATCTAACAGAATCTAAAAATTGGTGGAAGCGATCTGATGCCGATATTAATTTGATCAAACAGCTTAGCAATTTTGATAAAGATCAATTGGAAGAAATTTTGAAAAAATCAGAAGAGAATAACTAGGTAGTTTCCACGCTCTTGCTGCATTCAAAAATCCACATAGAACCCTCACTGTATATAGAGCTACAAAAAGGTTCTGTTTCAGAGTTAAAAATACATTGGTAATAAAAGCTTAATCCAACTCAGGTAAGTGGCCGGAATCACATTTGAAAAGAAAACTTTGAGGAGATAATTCTGAAAATTTAAATTTTCGCCAACCCAACTCTCATCAGGCCGGCTAATCATTTAAAAATACTTGGAAAAAAGACAATAGACAGATGCTATTGACTTCAATTCCCTAATGGTGGAGGCGGGGGGAGTTGAACCCCCGTCCGCAAAAGATCCACATAAAGGCGCTACATACTTAGTTTATGTTTTTATTTTATCCCGCGAGCTTCCACAAACAAAATATCTCGAGACATTCCCCCAGTAACTCTTAAGTTCGTGCGCTTGAGAAACCCACACGAACCGATCCGGCATTAGTGACGGAGCTTGAATCAACACCGGCGATTCACCCAAGCACCGAAAGCAACCTAAGCTGCTAAAGAATAACTATCGTTTGATAGTATAGGTTTGAATGTTTTTATCGAGGTCCTCATTCTCCCCGGTATGCTCCTTTTGCTTCAGCTCCCACGTCGAAGCCGTTACGCCCCCACAGAAATACTTTGACATCTACTATCCTAGCACACATTTTTGCAAAGTTTCTTAAGGCTTTTTCGCAATAAAAATCAGCTTTTTAATTTGCCCCAATAATTATAATTTAAGCAGATATTCACACGAGTAAAAACTCTAACAGTTTCACTTTATTTCACTTTTTGACAATTTTTTGTGGATTTTCTGGATGGTGCAATTTGGATTTGACTAACTAACGCGATGAATTATTAACTGTGCTGATCAACCAAACTTTGTGTAGAATTCTCAATTTTAGAGTGAGTTATCAACCAAATCCCCAGGTTTTTCCACAAAGCACAGGTTTTTCCAGTGCCATAAAGTCCCCTAAATGATGATTTCACTTTTTTGTATTGCGCTATTCTTAACAGTCAAATTTTAGGCATCAAACTTTTTAGACGCATTGCTTACGGGGAATAATTGCAGATTCAGTTGGTACACGCGCTGACCTTTGTCAGCAAGTCTTGCTATAGAATTGTCCTTGTTTAAAGACTTACGCATTTGGCGCAATTTAAATTTAAGTTCTTCAAATTCTTTTTCAGTTAATGACAACGTCAACGAACCAAATTCACGCTCGTTCGGTTGGTCTTGGTACAAGGATTCTAAACCCAAGTACATCAACTGCATTTGTAATTTACGCACCAGTGCTGACGGAATTTCATCCGGAGCTTCGGTGGGTTTACCTTTTGTGATGGCACCAGTGACTGGATCTTTCGTTAATTCGCCGGATTTAAGTAAACCATCTAGGGCTGCAACTATTTCTGATTCAGAGGCTTTATTACGAAGAATTTCTTTTAGCTGCGAAATCTGAAAGGTAACGCCCGCCTGATCAGCCAAAGCATAAATAATCCAACCGATCCAGTTCGGAACTTTTTCTAAAACTTTGCGATCAAGTTCTCCGTGTTTAATTTTTTGTTCCATGCGGTATTCGGACAGTTGTTTCAATGCATAATTGCGATCAGCAGGGTCTTCCGACTGATTGAAAAAAACTAATAGGCGAAATTCTTCGCCTTGGGCTTTATTAAGGCTGCAGGCCCTGGCAAATTTAGCAACCATGTCGGGTGATAAATTTCTTTTACCTTCGATGATCATTTTTAAATAATTGGGCGACTTGATGTCCGCTGCCGCCGAGAAAATAGCGTAGGAATAAGGGCGCACCGAAAGCCTGGTTTGCAATTTTTTAAAGTGGTAAAATTCAGCTAAAAATACGCGGTAATCCATAAATTCTGACAGAGCTGGTGCCACAGCGGAAGTGCTTGAATTCTCTGTATTTTGGTTTAACAAATTTGCTGAATTTTCCATTTTTTATCCTTTATGAAAACGCCCCAGGTTTTAGATCCCACGGGGCGTTCGCTTTGACAAGTTTTATCTGTTTTTTATTTGCCTAAACTTTAACGTGATAAAACCAAAGTCACGCGCTCTAAGGACATGTTTCCGCGAGCGAAAAGTACGATGTCCTGCGCGTTTTGACCAATGATAAACTGATTGTTTAAGTAAAAATTTTGACTTTGTCGGTACTGGGAAAAAATCACTTGTCCTTGATCGTAATTATTTATTGTTAGATCTAAAGAAGAGTTTTGATCCTGGGATGATCCCGTCGCAATCACACTTTTAATTTTGTAACCCCGGTACTGCGATAAATTAATGTACTGAGACAAATTAATGCTGTCATACCCATATGTAGTTCGGTAAATCGGTACATCAACTCGCTGCTGCCCGTAACCTGGCTGTGGCGAATAATCGCCGCCGCCACCACCACCGTGGTCACCGTGTCCGCTGCTCTGAACAATTTCAATTTCTAAATCTTCGATAAACGTGGATCCAGAAACTACTAATTGCAATGAACGTACAACCGTTCCCAGCTCAGCACGAATTTGCGGGTGTAGATCTATTTGGTAGCCTGGGTTTGTTTGCGAAGCGATGATGCGGCCGTCAGCCACCAATTGCACAACCGTTCTTTCAGAACTATTCGGGCGCGTACGGGCGCGTACAGCAACGACTTCGTATCCGCGGTAAGCTGAATTTAAACCAGCCAGTTCACGCAGCAGCAATCGTTCATTACGAACAGAACGTCCGATGTAGATATGTTTCACTTCACCTTTAGAATAACCGGGCTGACCGGGTTCGTAGGGATTCCCCGGTTGCGCTGGATCGCAAGGCTCGTAAGGATTTTCGCATGGACTACTATTGTCCCCAGGGAAAGGCTCTTCGTAACCGGGTAATGGTGCAGGTTGTGAATCGAATGCGCCCGCGTTAGCGACGCAAAGACTTGATATAACTAATAAAAATGCATTTGATAAAATTCGACTTTTCATGGTTTCCCCCTAAGTTGTTGCTATTTCATTTTCCTACGAAATTAAACAAAGCAATTAAAGGGCCTAACGAAATAATTAGAAATCGGGGCCACGATAGCCCCTTTATTTTTTGATTGATGCTTTTTTAATCTAAAAGTTTTTTCTAGAAAGGTTTTTAAAAGACTTTTAATGTAGCTTCAAATTTACGAACGTCATCCAGCGAAAGTAAATCTTTTTTCACAGGTGAAGTGATCATCCAAACAGCACCAGAGCCAATCGTCATTTTTAATTTCAACTGACCTAAGCCGTTATTGTTAACTAATTTTACCTCTGAAATGCTAGACGCTAATTTTTGTGAAAAATTAAGTCCCGAAGGTAACGAAAAACTTTTTGATAGATCTAAAGATTTCATGACTGTGACGTTAGCCTCAGAATTTTTTCCTGAAACTAATAATGGAATATTTAAACCGATCATTTGCTGATCTTTTGTCGTTAGCATTGCACCCATGGCCGCGTGCCCGTTTGTAACTTCATACGAAGCCAGTTCCAAAGATTCCAGTTTTTGATTGGTGTCTAGATCATTCGTTGTATTTTTAATGTATGTCTTCAAGACGTCAAAAGCCGCATTGTTAGAAACATCTTTTTGAATCAAGAAATGCTTATTTGCAAAAGAATTACGAAAAATAATTCGTGTGTAAGCGCCTGATAATTTAATTTTTGCATAAGAATTTAAACAGTTTTCATTTTTGTCTAAACATTTTAAAAAGCCACCTTGAAATTCTAAATCACCAGTCGCCTGAGCCGCACTTAGTTTCATCATATTGCCATCAACCGTTGCCAGTAAACGATATGTTTTTAAACCACCGGATCCGTTAATTGTTTCGTCAACCGACAAATCAATTTGCATCTGCCCAGAACTAAGATTTGATAACTTAGCCGACGTAATCGCCCGAGCTAAATTGGCATTCATCTGCTGTTGTTCTTTAGATACTTTTAATCCGTAGGATTTAAATTCTTCAAGTAAACCATCGTTGCCTGCACCTGTATAAAAAAGATCTTGCGCTGAACCACCAGTTTTTGAAGCCACTTGATTCGTGAAATCAATCAGGCTTGCTTGGTTCTCAGCCATTGTTTTTTTGCCTTCTACAGATTTTTTGGTGTCTGAGTTGGTCTTCGTTTCTTCGGGTTGTGCCGAAGCAGAGGCTTGCTTCCCGTCATCGGCTGGCAAATCGTTGTTAGGGTTCGAGTTTGTTGTGGTATCTGGCTGCGGCGGGGCCTCTGATACACCCGGAGTGTTTATTAACGGCGCTGTCACTTGCGGAGTTGCTGGCTTGGCAGCAGCCGGAGTATTTAACTCTTTGCTTTTGCCACAGCTTGAAAATGAAGCTGATAGTGAAACCAAAACGGCTAGTGAAAGCAGAGAATTTTTTGTGTTGAATTTTGTCATTTTAGCCCTCCGGCACCGTAATGTTTTTGTTTACCAGGATTAAAACAAAGCAAGCGGTCGGCCAAACAGTCAGGTGCTTTTACTGGCTGTATAGGGGATAAAATGCTTTTAAAACTTAAGAATTCAGTGCTGGCAGAAAAAAATTCATTGTTGTACATTTGATCGCTATGCTGAACACAACGCCGGACTCTGACCTTTTTTATAATTTAGATCCCAACCTTATACTTTTAAGTGCAGAAAAAAATGGTTATCAGGTAACGGGTGAACTGATTCAACTGAATTCTTATGAAAACCGAGTTTTTGAAATCAAACTTGAAAATAGAAACTCAATCATCGCTAAATATTACCGCCCCGGCCGCTGGTCCAAAGAAACCATTCTTGACGAGCACGAATTCACCGCCGAGCTTAAACGTGAATCTCTGGAAGTTGCCGAAGCATTAATTTTGAAAAATGGATCGACTTTGGATCAAATAGAAAACATTAACTACGCTTTTTTTAATAAAGTTCGCGGCCGCTTGGTGCAAGAGTTTCGCCCCGAGCATTACAAAAAACTAGGCCGCTGGATCGCACGCTTACACAATATTGGACGAAAAAAAGATGCCGTCCACCGCGCTTACTTGGGACCCAGCGAAGACAACAAATGGAATTCGCTCGAGCAACTTTTGAAAAAGATTTCACCCGAAGTCAGTGGTCGCTATGAAAAAGCAGCGGTGCAGATTTTTGAAACGCTTGATGATCATTTGCAAGATGTGCCGTTTATTAGAACCCATGGGGACTTGCACCGTGGTAATATTTTAGAAGCCGCTGATGAAAGCTTTGTCGTCGTTGATTTTGACGACATGATCAACGGGCCCGTGATTCAAGATTTTTGGATGTTGCTGCCATCAGCTGAAACCACAGGTAGTATCGAATATGAAAACTTGGTGGCGGGATATTCTGAATTGAGTGATTTTCCGGAAGAGCAACTAGAACTTATTCCGCTGCTGCGTGGTTATCGTATTATTAATTATGCCATTTGGATAATGAATCGTTGGAAGGATCCTAGTTTTCCGAAACTGTTTCCAGACTTTGGATCTTACAGCTATTGGGCCGAAGAAACGGAAAGTCTGGAAAAGATTTTATTTATGTAAACAACAATTCGGCTTGCTGTGAAGAAGCCGGTTCGTCTTTTTTATTTTTCTCAGTTTTCTCAGTTTTCTCAGTTTTTTTGGTTTTCACGGAATTAACATCTTCATCGTAGAATTCTTTTTTTAACTTTTCAGTTAACTTTTGTTTTTCTACCATTTTGTCTTTTTTAATTTCAGCTGATATTTTTGCAATCGATTTTTTTTCAGCGTCAGGTTTATCTTGCGCATCTTGAGCTTCTAATTTTTCGATAGCTACTGTTTTTTCTTTCAAAGCCATCTGTTTTTTAGTCATCAACAGGTCGCCAAATGCTGCATGAAAGCCGTCGTTTATTTTTATATCATTTGGTAAAGAGCAACCCAAAGTGTAGAGTCGGCTGCCGCTGACAAAGCGAATTTTGTACGATGTTTTACCAGCAATTTTTTCGGTCATTTCTGTACTTAGTGAATCCAAAGAGTTACTTAGGTCTTCGATCTTACCAGCTGTTTCTAACGTATAACAAACGGATTGGGCTTTGTTGTCTTTGGCTTTATTTAAATTATTTTCTCCAGATAAGATTTTGCCATCCATAAAGAAAGTTTCATCGATTTTTGTGTCATCTAAAACTTCATTCATTTCGCTGGCTACATAAAAATGAGCATTCTTAGTGACGTTTGATTCATTTAATTTTTTCTCTTCGCGCTGTTTGGCTTCTTCCCGACCCGTTTGGGCGCGGGGAGTTTCTTCACCAGTAAGGTCAGCAACCAGCTGAGATGTTTTGTTTGTGTTTTCTTCAATCTTTGAAATTAAATACTCTGTGCGGTCCTTACCTTCACCGCTAAAACATCCTTGAATATTTTTCGTTGGGCTGGTTTCGTCGGTTTTCGGCTGACCGTCTTGCATTTTGTTCAACTCAACGCGAACGCTTTTTGTTTCATTATCTAATCGCTTAACCAAAAGATTTAGGTCTTGTTTTTGACTTTCGATCAGATCTTCTTTTTTAAGACTGCGAATGGCCTTTACTTCTTTAGATTCAACAGAATCACTCCATATTTTATACTGCGCAATGAATTCAGGTGAACATTTAATAAGAAGACTATCGTTATTTTCTGGCACAGCTTGTTCCGGAGTTGCAACTTTAGCGTCGTCAGTACCGCTTCGAGTTCCTCGAACTCCGCCACCGGCAGGGCTTTTTTGACAATTGATTAAAATAAACGAAGAGGCCACGACCGCGCAGATAAGTGTTTTTGAAAATGAATTTTTCATAAAGTTCTCCTTCACAAGTGTTGTAGTATCCAAAAATTGGACCAGTCTTAAATTGAGACACTGAGATTTCTGGTGGTGGTTATAAGCTTTTGATACAACTAAATTCTTATTATGAGACTGGTTTTTTAGCGTGTTTGCTGTCGAATTTTCAAAAAAAGTAAGCCTATTTTTGGAACCTTAATTTGATTCTTGGCGAATCGCAGCTGCCATTAAACAAAGCAGTCAGAGTTGCGAAAAGCTTTGAGTGAAAAATTACCTTAATTTTCGTCGAATTTATCAGTAGCTCATCGCATTAATCACTGCTTGCAGCCTAGTGATCAGCTAAACCCACAGATGGCTAGGTCCCATACGCTAGATTTTTTAGTGAATTCCGCTAGGTCCGGAAGGAAGCAACGGTGTCTAACGAACTAGGTGATATGGGTCGCCTAGCCACTAATTTTTTTTGTTATCTTTTATTTTCATCATCTCAGGGGAAATTTTTGTCTTATCAAGTTATTGCGCGAAAATATCGACCCCAATCTTTTGACCAAATGGTGGGTCAGCTGCACATCACGCAAACGCTGACGAATGCTTTAAAAAATAATCGACTGCCACACGCTTTACTTTTTACGGGGCCTAGGGGAACCGGAAAAACCTCATCGGCCCGTATTTTAGCAAAAGCTATTCGCTGCACGAACGCCATTGATTTTGTTCCATGTCACAAGTGCCAAAGCTGTTTGGAAATCGCAGCCAGCAGGTCCATTGATGTTATTGAAATCGATGGAGCTTCTAATAACGGAGTTGATGCGATCCGAGATTTACGCGACAACGTCATGTTTGCGCCAGCTGTTGGAAAATATAAAGTATTTATTATTGATGAAGTTCATATGCTTTCGACCAGTGCGTTTAATGCTTTACTAAAAACCTTAGAAGAGCCACCCGCGCACGTCGTCTTTATTTTGGCGACCACCGAAGTTCACAAAATTCCGCAAACAATTTTATCACGTTGTCAGCGTTTTGATTTTAAAAGAATTTCATTAAAACAAATCGCCGAGCACTTAAAGAAAATCTGTCTCGAAGAAAATTATGCTGCGGATGCAGCTGCGTTGTGGTTGATCGCACGTCAGGGTGATGGCTCAATGCGTGACAGTCTAAGTTTGTTAGACCAAGTGATTAGTTTTACCAACGGTCAGCTAACTGAGACTGAAGTCAGTCAAGTTCTGGGCTTAACAGAGCGTTCTTTGGTGTATGAAATTTTTCAAAACATGTTAAATCGTGATGCGGCCAAGATGGTTGGGGCACTGCAAAAATTATCGCAAGCCGGACAAAATCCAATTCTATTTTTAGAAGATCTTTCGAAAATTATCCGGCACAGTTTGATTTTAAAAACAGATTCAACGGCGCGCTTGTTGATTGATTTACCGGATGATGAAATTGAAATTTTAATTCACCAAATCCAAACGGTCTCTGATTCAGATTTGCATTTACTTTTTGATATGACTTTAAAAAGTTTATCTGATGTTAGCCGCGCCCAAGATTCGCAAACTGTTTTTGAAGTTTCGCTTTTACGTCTGGCGCAGGCTCCATCGCTGCATGATTTACAAACTCTGTTGACACAGATGTCTTCCTCGTCGTCTGAGGGCCCACCAGTCCCAAAGTTTTCTGAGGAGTTACCGAAGGCCCCACTTAAGAAGGCTTTCGTTGAAGCTCCTCCTCAGTCGGTAAAGCCAGCTGCTGCGGAAAAACCAAAGCCCAAGACTTTGCCACCGCTGGATTCGGATAACTGGCATTTATTTGTAGCGTCCTTAAAAAGCAGTGATGCTTTGATGGCCTCTAAAATCGAAAATCTGGTTTTTGTCAGCTGCCAAAATAAAAAAGTTTCCTTGCAGCCCCTGATGCAGTTTTCTTTTATCGGGACACAACTGCAAACCCCAGAAGTGCGCCAAAAACTGCAAGGATTGATTGATTCAGAGTTTGGTCAGGGCTACACTTTTGAGGTGCTTAAAGCTCAGTCCGAAGCGCAGGGTGACAGCGCTCAAACACTGGCCGTTAAAAAGCAAGTGCTGGCTGATGAGAAAAAAAAAGAATCTTGGCAGTTAGACCCACGAGTTCAAAAAGCCCAAGAAGTTTTTAAAGGACAAATTAAAATTATTACGAAGGAGTGATTATGTTTAAAGGTGCAAATGGAATGGCTGGCTTGATGAAACAAGCTAATCAAATGCAAATGAAAATGAAAAAGCTTCAAGAAGAATTGGCCACCCGAGAATTCAATGGAACTTCTGGCGGCGGAGCTGTCACTGCTAAAGTGAATGGAGACAACAAAGTATTGGCTTTAAAAATTGATCCTGAAGTGATGAAGGGTAACGACATCGAAATGCTTCAAGATTTAGTCACTTCCGCTATCAATGACGCCTTAAAAGTTGCTAAGGATACATCTTCGCAAGAAATGTCTAAAGTTACTGGCGGCATGAATATTCCAGGGTTTTAATGTTACACATACCTGCTTTAGAAAAATTAGTTCATGAACTGAGTCGCTTACCCGGCATTGGTCCGAAAACGGCTCAGCGCTTGGCTTATTATATTTTAAAATCTAACGAAACTTATTCGGTGCAATTATCTGAATCGATCAAACGGGTTCAGTCCGAAGTGCACACGTGCCCGTCTTGTTTTAATTTCACGGATCGTGATATCTGCAGGTACTGCAGTGATCCCCACAGACACAATGAAACCATCTGCTTGGTCGAAGAGCCTTCAGATATTATGCGCATTGAATCTTCAGGTGCTTTTCGTGGACGGTATCACGTTTTACACGGAGTGATTTCTCCGCTTGAAGGCATCACAGCAAAAAATTTAAAAATTCAAGAGCTGATTGATAAAGTTGATGCAGGCGTCAGTGGCGATGCACCGGTCATCAAAGAAGTCATTTTTGCTTTTGATGCCGATCTGGAAGGCGACACCACTTCACTTTACTTAGCTAAAGTTCTGCAGGGTAAAAATGTGAAAATTTCGAGGATTGCCCATGGAATTCCGATGGGTTCAGATATTGATTTTATTGATGACCGCACCATGAACCGTGCGATGGAAAACCGGGTCGAGTTATAAATGTCATTTATTAATTACAACGCCAAAGAAATTCACTGTAAGATTGTTTATTACGGGCCGTCATTGGGTGGCAAGACCACGAATATTCAGTGGGTGTATCAAAGTTTAGCCGCAGACCAAAGATCAAAATTAGTCGCATTGAATACAGAAATTGAAAGAACTTTATTTTTTGATTTTTTACCGCTTGAAGTCGGCGAAATCCGCGGCTTTCAAACGCGCTTTCATCTGTACACTGTGCCTGGCCAAGTTATTTACGATGCCTCTAGAAAATTAATCTTAAAAGGCTTAGACGGCGTTGTGTTTGTAGTTGATTCCCAGGCGGATCGGCTAGAAGAAAATATAGCCTCGATGAAAAATCTAGAAAAAAATTTAGAACAACAAGGCTATGACATTAAAGAAATACCTTTGCTGATTCAGTACAACAAACGTGATTTACCGAACTCGTTACCGATTTCTGAACTGCGAAAACATATCAATAAACACAATGCCCCTGAAATTGAAGCCACTGCCTTTGAAGGCCGCGGCGTTTTAGAAAGCTTTAAACAGGTTTCTAAAAATGTTATTCAGATTTTAAAGGGCGGAGCAACCGTTTAAATGGGCTTTGATATTGTTCAGGACATTCAGAAATTAAAAAAAGAAAAAGATATAGCGATTCTTGCGCATTACTACGAAGACGGAAATATTCAAGATTTGGCCGATTACGTAGGTGATAGTTTTTATTTAGCAAAACAAGGCCAACTTGTGCCCAATAAAAATATTCTTTTAGCGGGTGTGGTTTTTATGGCCGAAAGCGTAAAAATATTAAACCCAGAAAAAACTGTGCTTGTGCCAGATAAAAATGCAGGCTGTTCGCTTGTTAGCGGGTCACCGTTTGACGCTTACCTGGCTTGGCGTAGACAGCATCCAGATGCACTTTGCGTGACTTATATTAATTCAAGCGCTGAAGTGAAATCCATTTCTGATGTGATTATTACTTCAAGCAATGCGGCGCAGATTGTTGGCAGCATTCCAAAAGACCGCCGCATTCTGTTTGGTCCCGATCAGCACCTAGGAAAATGGCTTAGTAAAAAACTAAACCGTGAAATGATTTTTTGGCCGGGTGCCTGCGAAGTGCATGTCTTATTTAATGCGAAACGATTGTTTGCGTTGATTCAACAGCACCCCGACGCAGTCGTTATCGCACACCCTGAATGTGATGATGCCGTATTGCAGTACGCAAGCGTTGTGGGTTCGACTTCAAAACTATTAGACGAAGTAAAAAATAACCCTGCCAAAAAATTTATTGTTGCTACAGAAACGGGAATTTTTCATCAAATGAAAAAATTGCGCCCCGATGTAGAACTGATTCAAGCACCCGTTTTAGACGAGGGCTGTGCGTGCAACGACTGCCCGTATATGAAAATGAACACGTTAGAAAAAATTAAACAGGCTTTAACAACATTCAAACCTGAAATAACTTTAAATGAATCCTTAAGATTAAAAGCTTTTACGTCGTTAGACCGCATGATGAAAATAACAAGTGGCCAAACGGTGCAGTGGCCCCAGCGTTTTGAATACTGATGCAGATTCAAACCAACACAATTTCTTTTATAAAAAATAAAATCAATGATGCCAGCCTGCAGGTGATTTTATCAAAAAATTTCAGTGCAAAAGAAAAAAATCATCGGCAAAGCATTCGGGAATATTTAGCCGAAGAATTTTCTGCACACTTCAGCCGGGAACAACTATCGAAACTGCCTGATTTGAACCAGATACCTGTTGCATCGAACGGGTATTTTAGTATTTCCCACAACCAGCAAATTGGTGGTTTTAGTTATTCAAAGTTTCCGCATGGATTTGATGTCGAAGTTGTTAGCCGAATTTCAACGGCCATCATTCAACGCACCAGTAGCGAATCAGAACGCGCTTCTGCACCCAACACAAAATTTCTTTGGGTGGCAAAAGAAGCCGCATTCAAAGCGCTATCAAATCCTGATCGTAAAGATTCGAAGATTTTACTGACCGATCTTGTTACCTGCGCATGGCAGCCGAATTCCAACACCGATATTTGCAGCTTTAAGATTAAGTCTGAAAAGTTAATCGAACATGAACTCAACTTAGGCTTTATTTTTCTAAATGAAGACATGCTATTTTCGCTTTTTTTTAAATAAATTAAATCTCTGGTTGAATAAGCTGTAGATCTCAGAATGAGACCAAAAATAGACTTCGGATCACCTTAGAAAAAACTTGAGCCAATTTCTTAATTCCCCGGAAGCATTCTCAGAAAAAGATACTTTGATTAGAACTTCATAAGAATTTTCGAACAAAATAATTTATTCTTCCCTGAACATATTAACTTTAGTCCAGTTCGTGACGATATATTTAATATCAACAGGAGTTTTAAGAAATGAAAGCACGTAAATACAGACAGGCGATCAAAAAAGAAATTACACCACTAACACTAGATAATTTTGCATCGCTTGAAACCCTGCAAAAATTTGCCAACTACGGCGAAGTAATCGAGGCCTCTTCGACAGGAATACTGCTGCATTTCAAACGTGATGATTTCGTCGGCAAAGAATTACGATCCAATCTAAACATCGACCAACTTGTCGGACAAAGTGTTTATTTTACTATTCACGAGATGGATCTTGAAATCTCGGGTGTGGTAGCCAGAACAAAGTTTTTGGGTAAAGCGGGTTTCCAAGTCGCAATCGACTACAGTAAAGATGCGCCAGAATACTGGCGCGAATGTTTGATGGATTTATTACCGACTTAGGGTTTTAAGTCGGTTTTTTGGAATTTATTTGGACGTCTTTGGTTTTTCTTTTTTGAGTGTTTTTGCTTCTTCAGGAAAGTCTTTTTGTAGTTGCTGACAAATTCTTGAGTTTGCTGTTTTATCTTTGCAACAGTTATCTACGATAGTTGAAGCTTGCAGTGATCCTTCAGAAATATCGGCTGAAATCTTTTGGAATCTAGGTGCTTTGTTGTTCTGTCTTAGCAGAAGCTGATTGATTTCGATCTCTTTAGCTTTTGCTTTTTCTGCTAAAGTAACTTTTTTCTTTTCTACCAAAGTTTGGATATCTGAAACTTTTTGACTTAATTGTCCTAATTCTTTAGTTTTCTTTTCTTCTGCTTTCGTTTGTTCTTCGCCGGTAATTTTTTCTCGAGCTTCTAAATCTTTTTGGCGATTAGCTGCAGCTTGATCATCTAACTTGATTGTGTCGTTAAGATCTTTTATTGCAGAATTTTCTATGGTTAATTTGTCTAGTGTGGATTTGAAGGCTTTGTTTCTTTCGATTCCAGCAAGCTTAATACACTGCTTTGCAAATGTTTCTACATCTCTTTTTATGTTACCGGTAACTGCCATGGATTGATTTGATGTAGCTGCAGCTTTTGTTGCATCAGCAATCATTTTGGCTTTGATTTCTAAAGCCTGGTCGCGACAAGCTTTCATCAAATTACTTTGTGTGAACTTGATAGCCTCCTCTTGCTGCTGAATTCGAAGAAATGCAATATTTCGGTTCTTATCCTCGATAGATTTTAAAGCTGCTTTTTTTCGCTTTATTGCGTCCAAAGCCGCTTCTTGCATTTTCACTGTTTCTTTTTGAGCTTCAGTTTTTCTTTCAGTCGTTTTTTTATCCATCTCTTTTTCAATTTCTAGAATTTTTTCTTCAACTTCTTGCTTCTTTTTAGCAACGTCATCGTCGGCTTTTGCAGCGTCTTCTTTTAATGTAGAAATATCAGCGCGTAGTTTGCCTATTTTTTCATTTATTCTTTCGGTGTTAGTGGCTTCCTTGTCTTCGTCATCTTCGATTGTACAGCTGTCTGCAGATTGTTTTTCTTTGCCACTAGAAAATATACCGTAAATACTTTCTAATATTTTTTCACTTTGCTCTGGTGTTTCCTCGCCGTTATCTTCCATTCCACCTACGTCTAAAGTTTGGCCACACGAAGCTGCTAGTTGCTTACATTTTTCAGTGTTGCCTTGTTTTGCACGAGCACACTGGTTTTTTATTTTTTCATTAACTTTTTTGTAATCGCTGATCAGTGATGTGCATTCTGCTTTTTGGGAAGATTTAGGTTCAAGGTAAGAACATGCATTCTGTATCAACAGACCTTTCTTACTCATGCATGCTAGCTGTGCCTCATCCCCTACCACATTATCACAATTTGAAGAAAATTTTGCTTTTGCGGCTATCTCACAAGATTCTCTGGATTCTTCTTTTGCAGCAGGGCCACTAGCAGCGTCCTTCTCCGCACCCCACCCGCTGAGTGCGACCAGTAAAACCACGACAGCTGTAAAACTTTTTGATATTGGAAATGTGTTCATTTGCTTCCCTCGCTTAAAAGATAGAAATTGCAATACAAGGACCAAAATTGTCTGTGCTATCTAAAAATTCTACGTCTTATTCTGAGACTCTGTCTTTAATTGTGCAGTAGCACTGAACTTTGGGATAGTTAGCTAATCCAGGACCTAAGCCTTACTTTGCTGCGCAGCTGGTAACTTCTGCGTTGCAAAACACGTTGGTCATTTACTTTAAATAGCCTAACTTACCCAGTATGCACGAATCGGTGGTTGGTAAAAATTCGGATTTATTTATTCAAGGACAGAAGATTCATGTCCAGACTGAAGACTGGGGCCTAAGGGAGCAGTTGCTGGTCAGCCGAGTGTTTAAAAATGGATCTGTTCTTAAAACGTTTAAGCTTTCTTATGAAAAAATACCTAGTGCGGAAAAACGTGAACAGCGTGAAGTGGCTTTGACGAAGTTGCATCAGTATTCAATCGACTGGGCGCAGAACGAAAAAACTTAAAAACTATTGAAGCTAGGAATTAAATCTAGCCTCCTCATCGGCTTGGTTTTACTAGAATATTGTAGGTGTGATTCAACTTAAGCACATTTATAAAACTTATGGCTCTGATCGACATGCTCTTCGTGATCTGAGCTTACAAATCAACAGCGGTGATTTTGTTTTTTTGGTTGGTCCTAGTGGTGCTGGCAAAACGACTTTATTTAAATTAATTTCTGCGTTTGATAAACCCACCAGCGGCGAAATGCAAGTTTGCGGGCATTCGTTGAATAAATTGCGTTTGGGGCAGATACCTTTTTACCGGCGGCAAATAGGTTTTGTATTTCAAGATTTTAAACTTTTAAAAAATAAAACGGTATTTCAGAATGTTATCTTGCCATTAGAAATTATCGGTCATTCGGCTGTGAATAAAACTGAAAAAACGTTGCAGTTGCTAGAACAGCTGGGTTTAGCTGATGTACGTGACCAATACCCTGATTATTTATCGGGTGGTGAACAACAACGAGTCGCCATCGCCCGCGCACTGATTCATGATCCGAAGCTTCTAATAGCTGATGAACCCACCGGAAATTTAGATCCGAAAATGAGTGAAGTGATTCTGCAACTTTTTTATGACTTTGCAAAAAAGGGAACTACATTTTTTGTGGCGACCCATGACTATCGGTTGCTAACTTTGAAAAATAGCCGAGTCCTTGAATTAGAAAAAGGACAAATTATCCGAGATCATATTGCATGAGATGGTCATCACTGAAAATCAGTTTGCTGGTGGTGCTGACTTTTTCGATGCTACTGATTTTAATGAGTGGACTATTTTACAAAAATTTAAATATCTTGCTGGGCTTTTGGGACAAAGATAATCGCGTTAGCATTTATTTAAAAGCAGACGCAACTGAGTCCGACAAAGAAAACGTGCTGCAGCTTCTTAAAAGCCGAAATGAAATTGAAGACATTCAGTTTGTTGACCGTACGCAAGCAACAGCCGATTTTAAAAAAATGTTTGGTGAATACTCTGCAGGTATGGTCACTGTGGATGAAATTATTGATTTAGTCCCAGAATCTTTCACCGCCAAGTTGAAAGTTGTGCCTAATTTGGATTCTAGTTTTACTGGGTTTAAATTAAGTGTAGCCGATCAACCATTGGTAGAAAGTATTTCTTATGGCGGCGAGTGGCTTAGCAAATTTGCAAAATTTGACCGGGCTTTAAAATTTGTTGGTTTAATACTGGTTTTGGTCTTGTCGTTATCAGTGACTTTAATTTCTGCGCTGATGGTTAGATCACTGGTTGATGAATCTCGAAATGAAATAGAGGTTTTATCTTTGATCGGTGCGACCCGGTGGCTGATTTATCGTAGGTACTTAGCTGTGCTTTTGTATTTTTTTATAATCAGCCTAAGTTTTAGTCTGGTAATATCATATTCGATTTTTTATTTTTTTAAAAATAACTTTTTGCTATCCGAAGGCTTTAACTTTGTGGCCACTAGTTTAAAATTTTTATCTGTCACTGAGGTTGTATTTGTTTTACTAATTCTTTTTGTTTTTATTATGTCAGGT
>JAYUCH010000081.1:0-21102 GCA_043740435.1 Bdellovibrionales bacterium
TCAATTTACAATTTTAGTGAAAGATACTGGAGTCGGCTTAACCAGCGAGCAAAAAGAACGCCTTTTTCAACCGTTCATGCAAGCCGATAATTCAACAACTAGAAAATATGGCGGTACGGGATTGGGTCTGGCTTTATCAAAACGCTTGGCCACTGCACTAGGCGGGGATATTTTTATAGAAGATACTGCGGCCGCCCAAAGTGGCTGTACTTTCGGATTCACATTTGCTGCTTCCGTTTCTAAGCAGGTCGCGAATGAAGTGAAAATTAAGGATGTGACTGAAAAAAATAAAGAAAAAAACATTCAACTGCTTTTGGGTATTCGAGTCTTGTTAGCAGAAGATTCCATTGATAATCAACTTCTAGTGCGACTGGTGCTTACAAAACAAGGTGCGACGGTAGATACTGCAAACAATGGTGTAGAGGCTGTTCGGATGGGCATGGATGGCAACTATGACATTGTTCTGATGGACATCCAAATGCCAGAAATGGACGGCTTTGAGGCAACCCACTCACTTCGCGAAGCTGGATTTAAAAAACCAATTGTCGCACTGACTGCGCATGCCATGCCGGAAGAGCGCGCACGAACACTTGCGGCTGGATGCAATGAGCATTTGACGAAACCGCTGAACCAAATTGAACTTATTGAAACTATTGAGCGTCTAACCAGTTACAACAAGAACACTATTGACCCGCGAAAAGATCACTAGGATAAATGGATTTCAAAAAATCTCGGTTCGAATTGAAGTCTTTAAGGAACTAGCCACGACTTAAGAAACATCTTTCCATGTAGAACTGAACCGAAAACATACGGCAGTTCCGTTTCAACAAAAAGATTTTCGGATTCATCTGGCAAAAACGCAGCGTAACCATAAAGCTCAGTATATTTGAATCCGTCCCGAACCACGATGGTTTCTTCAAAAGAATACCAAACATAAGCTTGAACTATCATCTGATAAATTTCTAAATCTTCAGGGTTGGTCATATTAATCATACAAAAAAGCATCGTTGATTTTAGACCCTCAGCTGCAACAACATTGGGAGCATTTGGCCAGTTTGCCATCATAGCAAAAGAAGCTGAACTTAAAACATTCCCAACTTTGCTTTTAAAGTTTGATTTTATTATTGGTTTCATTGATCGGATAAGAAAATTCCTGGGTAATCGTGCTGCCATCTTTTTTTCTTACAATTTTCAGTTTTAGAAAAAACTGCTTTATTTTTCCAACGCCATAATCACGAATATCGGCTTCCACTTCGACTTCGCAAACGGAACCACTAACATCAGTCACTTTGTCAAAGTTGCAGTGCTGTGGAAATGATTTGGCCCACATGAAGTAGCACCCGCGTATTGCAAGGCCGCTCCGGCGTATAAGTGCGAATCACACTCGAAAAAGAAAAAGCATTCGCCCCATACTGCTGAAAGGTTCCGTTTATCGCCGATGTACTTGTAACCCACAGTTCCTATCGTTCCAATAAAATCTAAGCCTACTGCTGCAGAACCAGCGTGATTTGCGGTAAATAACTTATCAGCGGATAAACCGACTAAGCCTCTGGTACCGAAAATTCCGACACCACCACTGATGATGACGTCGTCAGCTTTTAAAGCGAAACTTGTCGTCGCATAAAAAGAAATCAATAAGATAAGCAGGTTTTTCATAACGCCATCTCTTTACAAATTAAACTTGCACCATTCGCGAGTAAGACTGCGCTATTGCCATCAAGTGAACTGGCGATCGCTGTGTTTGTAAAACGAACTTCATTATTTTCCGCGCGCTTCGTAATGCCGGAAAAAAGATACGGACGGCCCTCGACGAATGAAACACTTAATGCCAATGTTCCATCGACAATTTTAGCCAACAGCTATGGCGTCATTGTCTCAGAGCTAAGAAGTGTTCCGTCTTGTAATAGAAATCGAGTGCTTGGTATCGAAGTTTCCGTTTTTTCCCAGTATACCAATTTATTATATATTTGTGATCCTGGTTCTTTTTCAATATTTGCACCGCAGTACATGTCGGCCAAGGCCATTTTTGTACCATTTGGTAAACTTAGATCAGTTAAGCTATCGTAATCGTATGAAAGTATATGAATTCCGTGATTACAAAACCAGCCCAAAGGTGGCCGCGGGCAAATTAAGAAGCTATCGGACCAACTTCGCGTTTCAACCACGCTATTAAGCCAAGTGCTGAACGGAGCCAAACATTTTAGTCTTGAAATCACGGCTGAAATTACAGAATTCATTGGGCTTAATGAAAAAGAGTCCGAATATTTTTTGCTTCTCATCGAGCACCAACGAGCAGGAGCTTTTAAATTACGAAAAATGTTAGAAAAAAAATTAGACCGCGAACAACAATTAGGTTCACAGCTGCAGCACCGAATGTCTAAAGACCGCCAACTCACTGACGCCGAAAATATGCAGTTTTATTCAAGCTGGATGTACTCGGCCATTCGAATTCTAAGCACATTGCCAGAGATAACAAATGCAAAAACAATCAGTGAACGTCTGAATATTCCACTGAACAGAGCGAACCAAATTGTCGATTTTTTACTAGAGAAAAACTTATGCGTGATCGTAAAAAATAAATTAACTTACGGAGACTATCGCACCCATGTCGGAATCAATTCCCCGTTCGTCGTCAAACATCATCAAAATTGGCGCATAAAAGGTTTTCAGTCCATGGAGCTTCGTCGTGAAGAAGATTTGTTCTTCACGCAGCCGATGGCTTTATCCCTGGAAGCCGCCGAAAAAATTCGCTTGTTGCTGCCCGGAATTATCGAACAAATTCACGCCATCGCAGGCCAATCAGATAGTGAAGTCGTTCGCTACATGAACGTTGATTTTTTTGAATATTGAGTACTTCACCGAAACTACCCGCACTGACGCAAGCTATTTTGTATAAACGCATCAGGCAAGCCTCGCTTGGGAACTTTGGTGACCACAAATCTGTTGGCACTGGTGTTTTTGAAATGAAAATTGATTACGGACCAGGTTTTCGCATTTATTATGGCATCGTTGATGATGAAATCATTTTGCTACTGATGGGTGGATCTAAACGCACACAACAGAGTGATATTGAAAAAGCAAAAGCGTACTGGATCTTATGGAAGGAAAATACAAATGAGTAAGTTAACTAGTTTTAATGATGATTTTATGCAGAAACTTCGTGACCCCGAGTTTGCTTCAAATTATATCATGGCCGCCATCGTTGAAAACGATCTTGATTTTTTGCCCACAGCTTTGGGTGATGTCGCCAAGGCTCACGGTATGTCGAAGTTGGCTGAAGGCACTGGAATCAACCGCCGAACTTTGTACAAGGTTTTCGATAAGAACTCGAACCCAAGCTTTGAGCTTGTCACACAAATAATGACCCACTTAGGCCTGTCGCTTCAGGTTAAACCGCAGCCGGTTAAGACGAAGCGTAAAAAGTCTGGATGAACACACGGCAAGGCATCAAATGAAAACTACTGTCCGTAGATTCTATTTTCACCTTAATACTTTAAAATTAACAGACTTAAATATTAAATTGTCTTTTTGTGAAGCGATTCATTTTGGTTTTCATGAAACGGTTCATGCGTTTAGGATTCTTAGTTACTGCTTACGGCATTGCAGGGTATTTCAGTCGGAATTTCTTTTTAGTCTCATTTGCTCAGAAATATCGGTGATTGATTGGCTTTTTTTGTATACAGGACCTAAGATTTCATAAATGGAAGTTGACGCTTTTGTGAAAAATTTAATAAAATCAAGGAATGATGAGGATTTACTTATTTCTGGGTTCGCTCATCCAAATTATTTTTCTGACGCAAAGTGCGTATCAAAGGTGTCATGAGCACTACAGTTGAAGAACTTTCTAAAGCTGCCAGATCATTAAAAGTTTCAAGTGATCTGTTAAAAAATGCAATAGCCCAAGAACCTAAAAATATCGAACTTCATAAGCTTTTACGCGACGGCAGTATTCAACGCTTCGAATTCTGCATTGAACTTGCGTGGAAGGTTTCGATGAAAGTTCTTGGTCTGACAGTACTTGCACCAAATCCGGCAATTCGTGATATGGCCCGAAATAATCTCATTGATGATCCGCAACTGTGGTTTGATTTTTTGACAGCCCGAAACAAAACTTCCCACACCTATGAAGAAGAGATTGCAAAAGTTGTCTACGCTGAAGTTGAAAAATTAATTCCAGAACTTGAACAGCTGATTAAACGCTTGAAAAAAAATGAATGAAATTCGGCCTTACTGAAACAGAGCTTAAATTTATCTTGGATCAAGTTGTGAAACCATTGAAAGCGATTGGTTCGAAAGTTTATCTTTTTGGATCCCGCGCAAACGGAAAATACAAAAAATTTTCTGATGTCGATTTGCTTTATGTTATCGAAGCAAATCGACCTGCACATTTGAGTTTAATATCTCAGATCACAATCAAAATTGAAGAGTCCGAATTTCCTTATAAGGTTGACCTGGTTTGCGAAAGCGAATTAGCCGATAGCTACCGAGCTAGCGTTGATTTGGATAAAATTGAGCTTTTGTAAGAAAAATATGTAAGGTTCAGTTGGTACCTTGTTTGCTTTATAGGGTGTCATGGCTTCAATCAGTAAAAATCTATTCATAGCAATTTTTGTTATAATTGGCTTAAGCAAAGCCAACGCGAACACAATAGCTTGCGGGACCCTTTTTAATGATCAAATCAATTTAAACCACCAATATCGTAACATTGGAGTGTCATTAACGTATGCTCCTGCACTAATGTTAGACAACCAGGTTAAAGTTTATGAAAATTATGTGTTCATAGAGACCTTCAAAACAGGCAATAAAAATCCCTCTAAACAACTACTTACACCCTACGTGCATGAGCCCAGCGGTTTACCATATCCCTACGGAAAAGAGCTACTTCACAACTCTGGATTGAATGAATTTTATATGGGCTTTGCGATGAATTTCGAACCTGAAATTTTAAATAATGTAAAAAAAGCTGAAAACAAGCTTCCGCTTAATCGAATTGCAACCTTTATGAATTTCAATCCAGAAAGACAAGAAGCACAGGGTTTTATGCGAATTTTTGATGGCTCAATCTATGAATCTGGATCAAGAAAATGGTCAAAATATCTAACACCGCTTGAAATTGAATTGTCTGCGCAAAGTAAAAATACTGAAATTTTGAATCAAAAAAGAAAAGAAGGTTTTGATGTTTTTGAAATTGGAAAATATTTTATTAAAAAAAATCTAGATCCAAAAGAAACGGCGTTAATAAAAACAGATATTTTTCATTGGCTTACTGACTATTTAGAATCTCGAGGCTTAGAGTCACTAAAAAAATCCTACTTTTTTGCACATGTATCTTCTTTGGCCCTGCAGCGAAATTATAAAACATACTTTAAGTTTGATGTGGTTGATCCTGCATACAGTACTGGTTTAACTGATAATGAATCTATTCTATTAGTTCGTGGTGATGTTTTACTTCAAGCAGTAAGCAAATTAACAAAAGACATCAATCTAAATTAAGCTAAAATATTTGCTTCAACAAAATTCCAAATTCTTATTTTAACTTTTTTAAATTCAATATCATTTTTGGCATATACAGCCTTATAACATTCGCCAATTAACATGGAATGCAATGACTGAGACAAACTCTCTGCTTTAGCCAAATCTAATAGCCCCTCGTGACCTGCCTGAAAAATAATGGCGCTTAATCTCAAAACTGCTTTAGTCTGTGATTCGTGGAAAACATCGATCATTTCGGGATAGGTGGCTGAAAAAAAGTAAAATGCTAAATTTGCATGTGCATGTATTTTTTCATTTCTAAAGAAATCAAGATTTGCATGCAAGTAACTTTTTAACTTAAGTAAAGCCTTATCGTTTGCATTTACACAGCTGTCTATATATAAGCGCGTTTTATCAATTGATGTAAGACAAACAAATTTGAGTAAATCCATCTTATTATCATAATGGGCATAAATTGAAGGCTGTGAAATACCAACTTTTTTAGCAATATCCGCAAACGTAGTGGCCTCGAAGCCTTTCTTATAAAAAAGCTCACATGCCGCATTTAGAATTAAATTCTTGGTATCTAGCTTTAGATTAAGCTTATTTGATTTAGGCATATCTATACAATAGACATGTTTTATAAAATATTCAACTTAAGCTATGTTTTATAGTTAAAACTGTACCATTTATTGATTTCATATATATTCAGATTTAGAAAAAGAAAAAATACTAAACAATAAACAAGAATTGGAGTTTTTATGAAAATACAGTTAGCTAAATTAACAATGGGGTTAATTATTTTATGCTCTATTGAATCAAATGCAACGAACCAAGTGGGCGGTGCAAGCGTCTACGCACTTAGTGACAAAAATGCGACCAGAATTATCAAATATATGAATAGTCCAAACGCAATAGGAAAATTAAGGGACGTCAGGGATTACAGACATGAAATGTCGATTAAAACAAAAACAGGAATGAACATCACTTTGACTCACGATGAAGCTTTTGATTATGAGAACAGCCATTCCGGGTTCATGCGACGTTATCGAAGTGACGGCCGTGTCTTAGTGGAAATTGGAATAAATGATACTGGCCTAAGTGGATCCAAAGGATTTAAGCTTTTAGATGACGAATCAGAAATAATTTATAAAATTTATGGCGCAAAAAAAAATAGTGCGCTGGATGTTCTTGGCAGTCATAGAAAAATTAACGGCAGTGTTACTATTTTATGTCAATCTGTAAAAGAATGTAATGCCCAGTACGAATTTTAATTCTTACCACTTCAAAAAATCAAAATCTAACCAAAGGAAATTTATGAAATCAAAAGAATTTTTCAAAGCAGTAAATGTTGTTCTTATTATTTTATCATCTAGCTTTTATGCCAGAGCTTATTCAAATGATGGCATTGACGCCATTTCAATTTTTTGCGAATTAGCAGAAAAGATACCTGAATCACGCGAGAAAATTGATTTTTCAGCCGCGGTAGATCCAGTAAAAAAAATGATTTCTTATGAGATCAATCAAAACAACGAAAAAGGCGACAGCATATTCAAGGAAAGTAAAGTCAGTTCATTTACAACTGAAAATGATAATCTCATCATTCCATTTAGTAACGGTGAAAATCTTCAACTAAAAAATGATCTTTTGACAAAGCCTGGCCTTGTAAAGGGTATCTTCAAAGGAAGAAATCTACTTTGTGGTGCTACGATAGCTGCTGATATTAAGTCTGCGAATGTCTTGTTTAATGATTCACGCTCTTTAGCTGAATTTGATCAATTTATTCTACCCAGAGATAACGAAAGAATTAGATCCGTCGTTGAAATGGCCAAGTCGTGGATTAGTTCAGATAAAAAAATTCGGTTAGATTTTGTATGGCAGGGAAACTCAACGACTGTTAATTTTCGCGATTTTCATGCTTATTTTCAAACTAACTTATCTGTTGAGGACTTCCCAAGTTATTTGGGTCTTTATAATCCAAATGATAGTATAAATCAAAGAGTGACCGCACATGTTTTGATTGAAAATCCAAAAGATGTTTCTGAATTAAGTCAGATATTTAAAAATAAGTCCCACAACGGCAAAGCTGAACTTGATATGATCGACAGTAGTTCTACAGAGGTAAGATTAACGGTTGATTGCTCAAAACTTAATTCTTGTTTAATACTGATACAGAACTAATACTTTATTGAAAGTTACGAGTACGAAAATAATACGCAAACTTTAGTGAAAGAGTAATTTGAGAAAAACTCTCTCGCAGTGCAAACACGATTCACATCTTTGTCGAGATGTGAATTTTTTTATTGGATCATTAGAAACCTTGAGACCCCGAGTTTGCATCAAATTACGTAATGGCTGCCATCGTTGAAAAACTATTTTTATTCTCAAATTTAAAACTATTGGCAATTTTTCGATTTAAATAAGATTTTTATTGCACTTTCACCTTCGCCCGCAACGATTGTTTTTGTTGTTATCTTGTTAACGCCTTGGACCAAGAATGGCTTAATATCCGTATTTAAATCAAAGCTCCAGCTTGTGCTCAGTTCAGGAACTGAAAAGCCATCCGCAGAGTACTGCACAATGCCGTCGTTTAATAAAATCAATCGGTCTCCACCTTTTGGACCGATGTAAACATTTTTTCCATTTATCGTTAACAAAAACCAATCGTCATAAGAAGCCTTGGTCAAAATCATTTCTGAAACTGCATCTATGGTTGGTAAATCAAAACTTAATTCTCTGACGAAAATTTTTCCTAGTTTTACATCACCAGCCCAGTAATTATCCGCAAAAGTGCCAAATTCTAAAATCGAAAAATCGGCAGCAGTTTTTGCAGGTTCAATATAAACTCGCATATCGCCTTGAACGTTTCTAATCTGTGCACATAGATTTTCAACGACTGGGGGAACTACTTCTTTCACGACGCACGAAGGATTTGTGAATTCACCTGACAACGTTCCGTTGTTGCATAATCTAGTCTGCTTGGCACAATTCGCACTCACCGCCTCAGCATATGCAATTACACTTTGCCCGTGGGCCACATTCAACCCGTTAAACAAACATGATTTAGGAACGTCAGCAGCACAACTTGCAAAAGAATTATGGCCGCTTAGCACTCCGTTGAAACATACTCGGGTTTCACTGACACAGGTTTTATCAAATGCAACAGATGAAGTTGGAAACGCAACCACAGATGCATTGTGTTTGATCGTCTGTCCGTTAAACAAACAAGCCATCGGAGCACCAACTTCGCAAGTGGCAAATTCAGCCTGATTAGAAAGACTGCCGTTATCACATTTTCGAAGTTCAGGAACGCATGATTTACCGAATGAAACAGTCGAATTGGCGAAAGCTGCAATCGTGTCTCCATGCTTTATCGTTTGACCGTTAAATAAACAAGCTGATGCCACACCGACATCACAAGTCGCAAAAATATGTGTTCCGGACAGAACACCGTTCTGACAAGTGCGCTCTTCTGACGAACAAAAACTTCCGTAAGGAACAGAAGAAGTTAAGTAAGACTTGATGGATTGGCCATCCACGATTTCTTTTCCATCAAATGAGCACTTGGCAGCTTCAGCCGCACAAACGTCAGAGCCATTGCTGTTACAGCTTAACGACGAAAAACTTGAACCCATGTCTTGGACAGCAATCTTAGACTTAGCACAATTTTGAAATAAGAAGGTTGTTACGGTTAGTAAGCCGATAAAAGATAGGATTACAGTTCTTTTTTTAAAAATAGATAGCATATATATTCCCCCCGATGGACATACACCTCAAATCATATCATGAGGCCTAAATTTGTCTTTAAAAAATTATATAACTAATAATTATGTACCAGTTTGGGACAAAAAAATAGAAAATCAATCCCCACCGTGCTCGGCCTCTAAAGTTAAGTGCTGCAGTTTCACTAAAACTAAAACCATTAGTGCCAGCAGAACCACTGACGACAACAGCATCACAGAATCAAAGGCCGTCGTGTACGCCTTCTGAATCAATTCGGTTAGTATTTGGCTGGATTCGCTGGGTGCCGTTTTAGCAATTTGTAATGCATTTTCTAAAGATGCTGTAGCTGTTTGCTGATACTTATCGATCAAAGAACTTGGAATAGAATTTAAAACAGAATTCTTAAATATGTAGGCTCCAAAACTTCCTAATAAGGCAATTCCTAATGCGCCACCCAGTTCGTTACCCGTTTCTGATAGGGCCGCAGCTATCCCCGCTTTTTCTGACGGAGCACTGTTTACAATCATGTTTGTTGTAAATAATAAAACCGGCGAACTACCAAAAGAATAAATCATTGTGCTTGCAACTAATAAATACAAATCAGCCGGTCCGTGCACTTTCGAGCTTAAAAAAAATCCGGCGGCACCAAGCATTAGCCCACCCGCCATGATGAACGCAGGCTTTATTTTTTTAGCTAACTGCGGAGCTACTAAGGAACTAACTAAAAATCCAACCGGAGATGCCAGTGACCAAACTCCGGCCATAAAGGGTGACAGCCCCATGACCAGCTGAATGTACTGTGCAGAAAAAATAAAAGTGCCGAATAAAGCAAACATTGTTAAAGAATTAGTCAGTAGCAAAGCATCGAAAGTAAAACTAGAGAATAATTTTAAATCGATTAATGGTGATGTTAGCTTTTTTTGCCTTTTCACAAACAGTGTACCGATGATTAAACCAAAACTGATTGCTAACATGGGGATTAAACCAAACCCGTGCTCGGCCAGTTTTTTAATTCCAAAAACAATTGAAAGTAATGCAATCAGTGAAAGTGCTGCACTGATTAAATCGGTTTTTCCAGCATTTGGATTTTTATATTCTGGCAAAATCTTGGGACCGATAATAAGTAATAAAATCATCACGGGAATATTAATTAAAAAAACCGATCCCCACCAAAATTTTTCGATCAATGCACCACCAATGACAGGCCCGATTAAAGCACCTACAGAAAAACTTGTTCCCCATAAACCAACAGCCATAACTCTTTGCTGGGCATCTTTAAATAAAACTCGGATTAAAGATAATGTGGAAGGCGCAAGTGTGGCTCCGGCCATTCCCTGTAAGGCTCTGGTAATTATTAAAGTTTCAGCGGATTTTGAAAACGCAGCCACAGCAGAAGCTAAACCAAAAAAAATAGCTCCGAAAAGTAATATTTTTCTGCGGCCGATGCTATCCCCTAAAGTCCCCATCGTAATTAATGAGCCTGCAACGAAAAATCCGTAAATATCAACAATCCAAAGCAATTGCGACCCGCTGGGTTTCAAGTCGGCGCTAATTTGTGGTAAGGCCAAATTAAGCACTGTAAGATCCATTGAATAAAGCATGCACGGTAGGGCTAATACTAAAAGACCTAGCCACTCTTTAGTGGTGGCTTTGGCCTGAACGCTAGCCTGCATGACTTTGTCTTTCATATTTATTTTCTGTGAAATAAATCTTTTTCTGGAAAACGCACTTTCATCATCGGTGGAACTGTTTCGTCTCGGTGTCCAACGGCTAACATAACAGATGCGTAATTTCCTTTTTGTGAACCTAAAATTTTATCAAACTCAGGCCCAATTAAACCTTCCATCGGGCACGAATCAACTTGCAATTCGGCGCAGGCAGCTAATCCAAAACCCATGGCAATATAGGCTTGCTTTTGGGCCCACGTTTTAAGATCATCTTCACTTCGTCCATTAAATGTCGAGCGCATCATATCTTCGTAGCCCTTCATCTTGGCCTTTGCATCGGCATTTCCGCCGGACGCGATATCCACGTATTCCGTAATTCTTTTTTCTAAATTCGTGCGCGCTACAAACACAAGAAGTGCTGAACAAGTAACAACTTGTTTTTGATTCCAAGCGTGGGGGAATAATTTTTCTAAAAGACTTTGCTCTTTTACAACTTCTACGTGAAAAGGCTGAAGGCCAAACGAAGTCGGGGCCATGCGGATGGCTTGTAAAATTAAATTAAGATCTTTATCAGATACCGGTTTATTTTTATTGAATGCTTTGGTAGCGTGGCGCCATTCTAAGTGATTTAAAAATGATGAAGACATTGTAGGCTCCTGTTTGGGGTTGTTTTGTTGTCCATTATCATCCTAGCAAAAGGCCCCAGTAACAATTCTTATCCGCACATGGACCTAGTCTAAGTGCTAGATACACAGTTCTAAAAGTAGCGGTAAAAGTTTTCATTTTAGAATTGAAAATGAAAATTGACGCCAACGGTTTGCTGATTTTTCTTTTCAGTCCATTTAAGGCGAAGTTCGTGATTTGTGTTTAAGTAATACGAACCTTGCAGCACCAAAGCATCAGCTATTTCGTTGGCCGTGCGATTACCCGCTTCCAAATTTTTAATTCCATACAACCAGATACGTCCCGCCTTACTCCAATCGTAGATTGTGCCGATTTCTGTCAGCAAAGCGTATCCCTTTCCTAATGTTATGAATTCATTCGTGGATAAAAGTGGTGTCAAATAAAAATAAGCTAATAGATTTTCATTTTTATTTTGAATAGCATACCCTGCTCCGCCCCTGAAATAATATTTAAACGTAGAGTCATACCCACCGTCTGTCATCCAACTGGTTTTCATTTCATAAGCTTCTGCAGGAAAAAGCGAACGAATATTCACAATTTTAAAAAAATTGATTTTGGTCTTTTGGTCTTGAAAATGAATCTCGGTATCTAAGACTGTAAGATCACTCCAGGAATCATAGCCGGCTGCAGGGTTTAAAAGATCGTGGTATAAAGCCCGCATACCAAAAATTCCATATGGATTTGTTAAACTATCAAGCTTTTGCTGTCCTACACCAAACCACGCGGCCTTATTTAGATGACTCTGTAACGGTGTCGATAGCGGCTTAATTTTAAGTTCAGGCAGCGACGGTGTTTCAATTTCAGAACGATGAACCAAAATATTTCTTAAATGATCCAAAGTTTCATCCGAAAGGCCATTTTCAGATGATGTTCTTTTTTTATAATCGTAATATAAAGCCAGCGCATCTAATGTTTCGATGTCAGATTCTTTTTGAAGGCCTGATAAATCTTTTTTAAGCTCTAAAAAATTTTCGTGCTGCTGTTTTGTCAGTGAATCAACCTTCTTTCGAAGCCGCTTCCAAATGGACGGCGTGTACTGCAATTCTGTAGCTTCGAATCGATTTGCCACAGAACGAAAGGTCGATAGCGGAGCTACATAATAAATCGGGAAGCGACTATGAAATTCATTCATTAAATGCAACGACGGATCAGCGTAATCGAACGCGGCCATTAACCGGTAAGAGCAATTTTGATCAAAAAAATAGTAATCAAAAGACGTTGTCGTAAAAATTTCCCAAATGTGATCTAGAAATCTTTGCAGTTTTTCATCGCCAAACGGAATTCGCAAATACCAAATATCACGACTGTCAAAATTCGCATACATATTGGCCATCTGATAAAACTTATAAATCCGGTATCGTCCGGGAAAATATCCAAATAAACCTTTCAGTGAATACAGTAGCGATTTCTCTGATGTCGATGCCGTATCTGCTGAAAAGTTAACCGAGTAATCCAGCAGTCCCTTAGCTGAATCCAGCGGTGAATTCTTGGAAAACAAAAGAAAGGTGTGGCCAAACATCGAGGCCGGATTATCAGGAAAGGCATCACTGAAGACCAAGTAAAGCTGGCTACCGGTAAAGGCTTTCATCCACTGATCACGCTCGGTGCAGGTATTGCTTTTGAATTTGATATTTAATTTTTCTTCTAAGAACTTTCGCCGGGTGGGAAATGCACAGATCACCGGTTGGTTGGCATAGCCCCACGGCTTTTCTGGTGCGTTCAAAAATAATTCATAGTCAGCTTGAAGTTCGGCGGCAGGGTTTATTTTTCCGACAGGTGAAACAAAAAAACCGCTGTCTGCACCACTGAACCAATTGTTAAAAATATTTTTTTGATATTGTAGCTGGCTTAACCAAATTTCATCTTCAGCCCACCGGGCCCAAGGCTTTTCAGTCGTCGCAAAGGCCATGTCAGAAAAACCAACCAAAGCGCAAAACAAAAGGCCAAGCCGAAACTGGCCTTTAAAAAAGAAAAATTTTAAGAAACCGATCCTTGGCACACGCCCTCTTGTTTCATCGTGCGCCTTGCACCGTCAACAAGTTGAGTAGGGCTTGCGTTCTGTGATGGCATTAATGATTTGTAATGTTTTTGCGCCATCTTAGAAAACTGACTGATGTTAGCATCTGAACAACCTAAAACCGTCGCAAAACCATTTAAATATTCGCCGTGTCCTTGCGCCATTTCAAGCATTAACGAATGAAAATTTACCTCTGCATAGTGAATATCTAGTTTTTCATTATCAACAATCGAGTGTCTGTCACATCCCGAAGTTCCGGATGTCATTCCCGACGTGCTAGAAGTCGAAGCATTCGTGATTGAACGCGTGTAAGAAGAAATCAAGGACTTTTGCGGAGCTATTTCCCACCCCAAGCCACAACCACTACTTTTGTCAGAACCCGCACCAGCTGCAAATGCTGATAAACCCGATAAAAACACGACCGCCACTACAATTTTTTTCATTTATTTCTCCAAGTTAAATATTTGTTTAATTTTAAACTGCCAATTAATTTTTGTATACAGTGGCCTGCTTTATTTGATTAAACGTATGGCTTTAGTCTGGGAATAGAATTTATTCAAATATAGGTACTATTTTGGTTCCCCAAATATCCCAACACCGCTTTTGAACAAACCGCTTAATATTTTTTAAGATTAAAGCCTTTCATCAAACTGATGTCTTCTGTAAGGATCGAATATTTTTCAGCTTTACCTAAGACTGAAGGATACAAAGCAAAAAAGTAATCAATGCCTAATTTAATCTGCGCATGGTCGGCTACGGCCTTATTTTGCATGACTAATTTATCTGAAATTCGAAAACGCACAAGCTGGCGTTGTTCAAGTTCCTGATTCACATCATTGAAATAAGAATTTCCGTAAAAGTTTTTGAGACTGATGTAAGTCCACCAATCATTTTTTAAATCTAAGTCACTGTGTAGAAGTGGATCAACTTTATCTTCGGTTTCAAAATTCTTTACGCGCAAAGTATTTCCGTCTGTATAAATTAATTTAAAAGTAGTATTACCAGTTTGCAAAACAATATGCGGATCAACCGACTTCGACAGCTTCATAATGTCACTGGAATTTAAATCTAAATCCTGAATCACAGATTGTGTCAGATGATCATATAAAATAGCTTTCGTACTTGTTTTGATCAGCAAGCGATCGGGTCTGCCAGGAACAGGAGCAATCCAATTAATTTTAGAAAAAACTGTGGGCTGAAGTGTGACAATCCACTTTTGTGGATTTGCTGCAAGCGATGCGTTCAGATCAACAAAGGCCAGTGAATTATCAGATAAAGCCAAAACTAAGCGGCCGTCATCCAGTAAATCGCCAGACACAATTGAATTGGTACCATCGACTACTGATCCAAAAATATGACTTTTTAAAACTTGGCCCGTGCTATTTAGTTTTAACACTCCGACAGATTGCAAATCATCGTAAACCACAAGCCAGCCAAGATCTGGTCTAAAAGCGGCCGATCGTGGCACGCCCATCAGGTGAATTGGATTGTGCTGTGCATTTGACTGAGCATCAAAAATCGAAATATGTTTTTTGCTCAGGTCCACGATATAATTTCCATCACTAGAATCCAATACAAAATGTTTTTCTTCCGGAAATAAAACTGACAAAGTTCTAAGCACAGACATCTGGTCTAAATTAAACTGATGAATTTTTTTGATCACCGGATCATAAAGCGAAATTTTTGCTTTCGAGTCACCGTCTGATGTTTTTAAAGGTGTAATGGCTTCTAACTTTTGCCCGATCACATCTTCACTACTGCCACCTGGAAGTCTTCCGGGCCCACATGCTGACAAGACAGTAAATAAACCTGTTAATAAAATTATTTTAGAAACCATAACTGACTCCTGCTTCGTAATGAAGCTGATTACTTTGTGATTTAAATCCAATTTTTTCAAATTCATAATTATAAGCTGTCGCTATTAGGCCCAACTGAAACCAAAAGCCCTCATTCGCAGGTAAAAAATAATGGGCAGAAAAAATCGGCGACATTAACTTTGCCTGGTCGTTTTCAGAAGTGAAACTGTCATTGATTACCATTTCAGCTTTTCCAAATTCTAAGCCTGCCGAAAAAATAAAATGTGACTGGCCCCAAAGTGATAACGGGTTCGAAAATGGCATCAACCGATAATTAGCTTTTGCATTCCATAAATTTAAAATACTTTCTGTGTTTGCGATTCCAAAAAATGTTTCAGAACCCTTCATTTGGCGAAAGCCACCCGATACACCCCAATTGGCATCAAGCTGCTGGCGGTATTCGACCTGCATCCCTGTATATTTTTTAATTGCAAAAGCGGATTCATCGCTATGTTTTGAATCTGATCCAAGACTTAAAGTTAGCCAGTGTGGCTTGTAAGTATTCGAGCGCCTTAGGCTGGGCTCGTACTCTTCAACCAAACCCACTTCTAAAGACTTCATTGCAACCGCCGAACCTAATGTATTTAAAAATTGTCGACCACCATCGCTTTGTTTGAAAGGGCCGATTTTTTCATCGTCTTTTATATATTTTTTGTCAAAGCTGATAAGATGACCTAATTCGTGAGTCAGCAAATAAATACGCTCGTAATCTTTAAGGCCCACGAACTGTTCACGGTTTAAAAATATTTTTTGCTCGCTAGGAACAGCGACACCTTCGGCTTCGCGGCCTCCACCTTTTTCAATCACTTGCATCGATTCCAAAGTCCAAATGATTTGCACCCCTGTTGGATCGTCCAATAACTTAAGAATCGCTGCTGCAGAATCACTTAACTTTTTTTGACAAAAACCTTTTTGCTCTAGACTTAGAACTTTTAGATTTTCGCAGACACGGTGACCCTGAAGACTTTCATCACAAGTGCAAAGCTTGTGATCAATATCCATTTTATTCTGAATGTCACTTAGCGATTTTTTAATCTGATTTAAAGTCACTTGTAATTCGACATCAGTTGAGTTACCGCCGTTGCCGACAAAAGTGCTGGCAAAACTGGTGACGCCAAGAAATGCAGCCATGGTTAATACTAATAAAGATCTCATACTGTTCGTCCCCCTGTAGGAGTTAAATGAATTAAAATTTGATATAGGCGGTCCCCGTTTTGTTCTTCAACAGCTGCAAAATTTTGTAATTCTTTAGCAAACTCTTGAATCATGGCAGTCAGTTCATGGTAACGTTCGGGTGTCAGGTCCAAGATCAACGTATTCGCAAATCTTTCTTGTACCGAAAAAAGATCGATATTTTGTTTTGCGATTGAAAGCGCGGCTTTGTGAAAAGCACGAATTTTTGTGCCCGGCGGTGGTGCTACCTGGCTGACCAGACTGGTTTCAACCACAATACGGCCATCTAAAGTTTTTCGCAGGTAACCTTCTCGCAGTAAAAAATTTAAAGCCTTATCAATACGTTTTTTCGATGCGATAGTGCCAAGCTCTTGATAAATTAAATTCGCATTTTTTTGTACAGCAGGGATTCGAAAAGCATCCTTCACATAAACATTCAGCCAGTCATCTAAAAGATTGATGGCGAATTCTTTTTTATTTTTCAAACGTGTGTCTAAAATTTTTTGTTTTTGCTCGGGTGGATTTTCTTCAAGCTTAAGCCAATTTTTAAAATACATTTTTTCTGACGAAGTCAGGCCCATCAACTTTGACAGTTCATCAGCTCGGTCTACCGTGATTTTACGTTTTCCTTGAAGGATTAAACTAACTAAAGCTGAACTAACTTTACGAAGATCTTGAGTGGCTGCCATCACAGAAAAACTTTTTTCAGTGCGCTTTCTAAATTCAATCATTGCCTTCAAAAAAGCCCGCGGCTCTGCGTACTCACTTAAGACTGGGCGGCTTGAATTTACGGGTTGAACAGCAGCTTGCATGAACACTTTAAATCACATAAAGCACAAAAGTTACAAGATGTTATGTAAAGTTTATTTTTACTTTGTAAAAATAAACTTGCTGTCTAGGCCTAGACAACCTTGATGACCGCAGGCATAGTTAAGGTATGAAAAAAACTCTCACAGTCACATTATTTAGTCTTTATTGTCTTTCAATCAACCAGGCCTTTGCCGAAAACGTGCATGTGGTAGACCCACCAAGTGACGAGGCTGTTGTTCGTGACAGCAGCGCCTTCCACCGGATGAATAAAAGTTATTCGATCAATTATATCGCCACTGGCTTAGGACCCGTCCTTTTCGGAAACACGGGTTTAAGTTTAGGATTTTTTATCGACCACAAATCTGAAGTTGATCTTGAATTCATTACTGGCCGAATCAGAAACTCGAGTTACACCACCAGTGATTCTGAAGTGAAAACAAATTCTTTCGGATTGCATTACAAACGTTTCAATGGAAATTCATTTTATTATCGTACCGGCGTGGATTACCGGTACGTAGATTATTCGTACACCTACCGAGATTTTTCAAACACCACAACCATCATCGAAAAAAATGTTTTCAAAGGAAGCGCGCTGACTGCAACCTTTGCTATTGGCAATCAGTGGCAATGGGAAAACTTCACTTTGGGCTGCGACTGGATAGGCATTGCGCTACCATTCGCTAGCCAAGTTGACTCAGAATCAACAACGGGAACCACTCCAAACCCAACTGCGTTGAAAGACGAACAGGACGCATTTCTGAAAAAGTCAGCAGCACTTTTTTTACGTTTTTATTTAGGCGCATCGTTTTAAAACTGATTTTCTAAAATCTTGATCTTTAAACTTGGAATCAACTTACGTGCTAGTGGCTTCGTAATTTGTACGGACTTACTAACGTAACCATCAAAAATTTTTTCCATGGTTTTTGTCACGGCTGGATCGTTGATCACATAACCATTTTCAACGTCTTGCACAAAGCTTCGCCGGCTTAAATTGACCGAGCCGATCATCGCTTGCTTGCTATCGATCAGCAAAAACTTCGAATGCAGAATTGAATTTTCTTTCCATTCGTAGACTTTGGCTTTGTTGTAAAAATTATTAATGCTTTCTTTGTTAGCCTCTTCGTAAAGTGCAGCCTGCGTGTCACCTTTTAGTTCGACTCGTGTTTGAATTTGAATATCAACTCCGCGCTTAGCAGCACGCTCTAGGGCTTTGGTAATTGCTGGTAGCGGTCGCAAATAAGGGCTTGAAATTTTAATCGAGGTTTTTGCTTCGTCGATCATTTTAACGTACTGCTTTTCTAAAGCGTGATCATCGTTATACGGCACAGAAACAAAATGCTGAAAAGAATTTACTGCCTGTACCGATGGGCAGTTCCTACCGTTTGAAAATGGTTTCATGTTCTGGTTTTTCTTATCTCTAGAAATAAAACGCTGCACGTGGGCGGCTGATGATTCAGCTAATTCTTTTGATGTTACTTTTGCTTCGAAATCATTCCAGTGAACGAAATCATCGTCTTTTCCGGGTCCGTACTGAACTAATTTTGGAAAGCGCGAATGATCTGGAAGTTCTTTATATAAAAAACCATCGTGAATGTTACGCCCACCAAAGATGATGGCATTATCACTTTCTTTTTCATCACTTAACGTCACAAAAAGTTTAATATGCATATCACGAAATTTATCTGTCACCAGATTAGAAGCCCTGCTGATTAAACCATTTGGATTCTTATATTTAAATTGATCCAGTTTAAAATTAGGGTTCTGGGCTGCAATTGGTTCTAGCAAAGCACGGTCTTTATCTAGCATCATGTAGTCGGTCGTGACCACATTTACTAAGGCCCCGTGCTCGGCTTGGTATTTCAGAAGTCTAGCCATCACCGTTCCATAAAAATCACCACGAAAAACTAAGGTTGAAAGGTACACTGCTTTTAATTTTGGCGCTTTCGAAAAATCAAGCGGTGCATTCGGGTCACCATTTTTTAAAAAATCCTTCGGCGGCTTTTGTCCCATCAGCATTTCATATTTTGCTTCAAAACCAGATTCAGGAGTTTCAAGCGTTTCAAACTTTTCAATCGGATGCGGGCAGCCCAACTGTGACCAACCCGTCTTGCAACACTCAGAATGATTAATCGTGTTTATTAACCAGGGGTGAGCTTCGGCTGTTTTAAAAGATTCAGTGCCTAGTAATGGTGTCACCACTTTTTCAATATCACTGGGCGTAGGGACACAGCTTGCAGCACTGGAAAATATTCCAAAAAGAATTATCGTTAGTAAAGAAATTGCCTGGCGTAAAGACACTGTCGTTATGATAAACAACGGCAAAATTTCGGTCTATCTGTTAATTTATTTACTAGGCAACCGTCTAGTTTGCGAACTAGACCCACAGAATTAATGTAACCAAAGAAATCGGTGGTCCCGCAGACAGAAAACTTTTTCTAGTGAAGTTTCAACAGTTGATCGGCCAACACAACAGATCCGATCAGTAAAACAAAATAACCAAATCCTTTTTTTAGAATCTTTTCGTTAACCTTTGAACTAAACACTTGTCCGACAAACATTCCGATGGCTCCGATAGCTGCAACCTTAACAAGAACCGGCCAATCCAATGGATGTGCGTTCATACTGATCACGAAGCCAAAAAGTGAGTTTGCAGTAATTATGGCAAGTGAAGTTCCAACAGCAGTTTTCATTGGAAGGTTTAAAAGTATAACCAGTGCAGGAATAATTAAAAAGCCACCACCAGCACCAACAAATCCCGTTGTTATTCCGACAAAAAAACCATTTAATCCGATTGAAAATAAAGTGGATTTCTGCTGACTATCGACAGCTACAGCGCGACTTGAGCGAATCATGGCTCTTGAAGAGAACACCATTAAAATCGCAAACGAGCCCATAACCAAAAGGGATTTAGTTAGTGTAACGCCATAATCCGAATATATGATTTCTGGTAAGCTTGGTAGAATAAAATGTCTTGCTACGAAGACTCCAACAAAACTTGGAATGGAAAAAAGAATTCCTGTTTTAAAATCAATCAATTTTTTTCCGGCACTGATCACTGCGCCGAAAAAAGCAGTTGACCCCACGACAAACAAAGAGCCCGTTGTGGCAATGAGTGGATTCTGAGAAAAAAGATAAACTAAAATGGGAACGGTCAAAATCGATCCTCCTCCACCGATCAATCCAAGCGAAATGCCCATTAAGATCGCTGCACAATAGCCAAGATATTCCATTTTAGGACCTCTTTTTATTTATTGCATATTGATAAAGTCGAAAAATAAACATACCGGCAAGCATACTCGAAACAAAAATTAATGGCCGCAATTGAAAACTCATTAATGAAGTGAGCGCAGGTCCTGGACAGAAACCCGAAAGTGCCCAACCCACGCCAAAAATAAAAGCGCCCGCTAAAAGTGGCACAGTGATTTCTTTATTTGTTGGAATAAAAAACTGTTTCGAAAAAAGGGGAGCTTTTCTTTTTAAAATTAATTTTTGAAGTGGAAAATGAACAAGGATTGCTCCAACCATTACAAATAGGAGTGAGGCATCCCATTTGCCAAACAGATCAAGAAAACCAAATACTTTCTCGGGCCGACTCATTCCAGAAATTCCGAGACCCAAGGCAAAAAGAAATCCCACTGTCAAAGCGGCTAAATTATTTTTCATGGAAGCACTCCGATTTGACGAAAGACAAATACAGCCA
>JAYUCH010000082.1:0-21006 GCA_043740435.1 Bdellovibrionales bacterium
TCAGTTGCAAACTTTAACTCAGGTTTTAACAAAAAATTAATTTTAAGAAACAGGGTTTTTCACTACCTATGCAAATGTTCAAAATGACTTTAAGCGAATTTCAAAGTTTTTATGATCGTAGTTTAACTGAATTTGCTAAACAGTATTCCGAAGACACTGATATTTTGATGGAACAAAGCCTGCTGAAAGCCCAGGCTGAAATTTTAAAGTATTTTCCTGATGGTTTCGAAACAAAAGATCAGCACGTTTATCATTTGAAAAATGAAGCGCTTATTTCTGTGGGTTACTTATGGTTTGGAATTCAACAGAAATTAAATAAAAAAAATGTCTTTATTTATGATTTATTAATCGAAGAACCGTTCCGGGGGTTAGGCTACAGTAAAATAATTCTTAAGTGGCTTGAGCTTGAAACCAAGCAGCTTGGAATTAAAGAAATAAGTCTGCATGTATTAGGTTACAATGATAGGGCTCGGGCTCTTTATCAGTCCTGCGGTTTTGAGATTACCAATTTGTATATGTCTAAAAAAATCTAAAAATGACTTATTAGTTTTGCTGGGCTTTTACGGCAGATTCAAAAGCAATAATATTTTTTCTGACGTCGCCAAGTGGGATCATGATTGATGAATCGGCCTTAATTGCAGCAAGTAGTTCATTTGATTCTGTCGGAGTGTTTAAATTAACTGTTTTTTTAACAGCATTTAAAAGTGCTTCGGCGTCGTACGACGAATTTTTTTTATCGTCCACAATTGTATCAATTTGGACGATAAGTTCTGAAAACTTTCTAAGCCATGCGTAGCGTGGATCGTTCAAAGATAAATTAAGTAAATCATATGGCGGGTACTTGCAACCGTCTTGCTTTTCAGCAAGTTCAGTTTGATAAGTTAATAAACCCCTATGAAATTTTAACAGCGCAGTGCTTAAATCGCTTAAAATAATCTTCATTTTAATTCCTATCAAAATAAATTCTAAATCAACTTTTACTGAATGCCTAGTGTCTTGATATTGCAGAATTCATTAAAACCATACTGACCAAGTTCTCGGCCAAAGCCCGAATCTTTGACTCCGCCAAAGGGTAAATTAGCTGCAGATTTGACAGAAGTATTGATGGCGACAAAACCAGCCTCCATTTTTCGCGCAAAGCTTTCAGCGCGCGGCAAGTCCGCAGAAAATACGGCTCCGCCAAGCCCAAATACGGACTTGTTGGCCAGTTCTAAGGCTTCGAATTCATTTTCAAACGTCATGACTAAAGCGACAGGTCCAAAAAATTCTTCAGTGAAAAACTGAGCTTCAGATTTTTGCACAAGGTAAGCCCGCGCAGGAAAAAATGCATCAGGCGTGGTAAAATCGTATTTTAAAGCGTCGCCTAAATCGAATATTTTTTTTACTTGGCCTGCCTTTTCTAACGATTTACATTGTTCGATTAATTGCAGCTGAAATTTTTTAGCCGCTAGCGTTCCTACTTGAGTTGTTAAGTTTTGTGGATCACCAAACATGTATTTTTTAAGTTCAGATTTAAAATGTTCAATGAATTCTGCAGACACCGTTTTATCCACTAAGAATCGTTTTCCGGCAACGCAGCTTTGCCCGTTATTAACCATACGCGCTTCCGCACACATATTAGCTGCTTTTTTAATATCGGCATCTGCAAGAACCACATAAGCGTCACTTCCGCCAAGTTCAAGCACACTTTTTTTCAGATACTGTCCGGCAGTCTGAGCAATTTTTCGACCGGCCGTTGTGCTGCCAGTTAACGTAATGGCGCGAACTCGGGGATCAGCAATTAAACTACTGGCCTGATCATGATCAATGCGCATATTAAAAAGTAAACCGGGCTCCACTTCATTAAATATTTTAGTAATTAACTGAGCCGTGCCCGCGGTAACTTCCGAATGTTTAAGTAAAATAGGGTTACCGATACCGACTGAGGGCGCCGCAAATCGGGTCATCTGCCAAAGCGGAAAATTCCAAGGCATGATGGCTAATATGGGCCCTAAAGAATCTTTCACAATTTTTGATTGTGAATACGAAGAAATAATGATTTCTGAATTTAACAACGTCTGTAAATTTTCTGAAAAATAATCATAAGTCTTTGCCGATTTTTCGATCTCGGCTAATGAATCTTTAAGTGGCTTACCTGTTTCCTGGGTAATTTTTTTTGCTAATTCTTCAGCATGACTTCGAAAAGTGGCTGCTAATTTTTGTAAAAGCAGCACTTTGGCAGGAACCGGTTTTGCTTTATTTTTTTGATAAGCATCAAATGCTTGAGTTAAACTAGCCTCGATTTGGTTAGCATCTAAATGTTCAAAGCTTTCCAAGATTTCATTTGTAAAAGGGTTGTAAGTATTGAATGTCGATTTTTTCATAATTAAATTAACCTCCACCATTTTTTATTTGGCAATTTTTTCCCAAGTTGTACGGGTTCACCGATTTCGGGCGTTGTCAGATTTAAACCTAGCGTTTCACTTCTTAGCAAAAGTCTTTCGATGGGTTCAGTCCAAGAATGCGTGGACAAAATAAATTTGCTCCAGTGCACAGGCAGCAATACTTTCGCATTCAGATCCATTGCGGCCTGGGCTGTTTGTTCTGGAAACATGTGCATTAACGGCCAGTTTTCATTGTACTGGCCACATTCAAGTAGAGCTAAATCAAAAGTTTTGAAAGCATCACCAATTTTTTTAAACTGATTATCGTAGCCCGAGTCTCCACCGATAAATATTTTCCACTCTGCGATTTCTAACACAAACGATGACCATAATGTTTTATTCCGAGTTAAACCACGCCCTGAAAAATGACGGGCAGGGGTGGCCGTTATTTTAATATTTTCAGACAAGCTTTGATGCTGCCACCAATCAAGTTCAATTATTTTTTCTTCAGGAAATCCCCAGTACTGTAGATGTTCACCAACCCCCAGCGGGCAAATTATTTTTTGTGCGTGGACCAGCTGAGTGATAGTTTTAAAATCAATATGATCGTAGTGATCGTGGGTCAAGATCAGAAAATCAATAAAAGGCAAATCATTCAGAAAATAAATGTCCGATCCAGAAAAGGCTTTTATAAAACCTGGAACCGGACTGGCATGTCCACTGAACACGGGATCGATTAAGAAATTTTTTCCTTGGAATTTAATTAAATAAGAAGAATGACCAAACCAGACAAGCGTGGGTGTATCGTCTTTGAGTTCAAATAAATTCGTTTTTTTGCCAGTAATTTTATGAGCTGGTTTTATATCTTCTGGCTTTTTCGTCAAAAAATATTTCCAGGCCACTTTTAAAAAGGAACTGCCTTCTGGAAAAGACGGTGTGGTATTGATGTTTTGAAAACTTCCTTGCTGATAATTGACGGAATTTTTAATTCGTCTGGTTCTTGAAACAGATTGGGGATGCTTGCCTAATGTTTTCATACTTGCCAAGCTTAAAAGTCCAAGACAGAATAAACAAGATTTAACGGAGACTTTATGTGGAATTTAAGCTTACCTTGGTGGGAATTTGTTTTACGCGGTACGATTGTCTATATTTTCTTACTTTTGATTCTTCGGATCACTGGGAAGCGTCAAACAGGACAGCTGGCACCCTTTGATTTGGTTTTATTGTTAATTTTAAGTAACGCCGTACAAAATTCGATGAACGGCGGCGACAACACAGTGTTGGGCGGAATTATTTCGGCATCAACGTTGATTGGACTTCATTACCTTTTTGCCTGGCTAACTTTCAAAAGTAAAAAATTAGAAAACTGGATCGAAGGAACACCCCGTGAACTGATTCATAACGGAATCATTAACGAAAAAGTAATGAAACAAGAGCTGCTGACGCGGCACGAATTGGCTTCGGCGCTGCGTGCTGCAGGATGTTCCCAGATTGATCAAGTGCGCGTAGCGACTTTAGAAAATAATGGCCAAATTAATGTTCTGCTAAAATAAAAAGGAAAATCCTATGGAAGAAATTGAAACGCCGATCGAAAAAATTCAAGAAAATATTCACGAAGCAGCCCATCACGCTCAAGAAAATTGGGTTTCTAAAGTGGCGTTGTTTTCTGCCGTGGTTGCAGTGGTTGCTGCCGTTGCGGCACTGCTGGCGGGCCATCATTCCAACGAGGCAATGATTACTCAAATAAAAGCCTCTGATTCCTGGAGCTACTATCAGGCTAAAGGAATAAAATCAGCCGTCCTACAAAACAAAATGCAAATTATAGAACTTTTGGGTAAGTCCACAGATAACAAAGACTCAGAAAAATTAAAAAGCTACGCTGATGAACAAACTGATATTTCTGAAAAAGCTAAAGAGCTTGAATCTGAATCAGCTCAGCATTTGGCAACACATCAGATTTTAGCCAGAGCTGTGACCTTATTTCAAGTGGCAATAGCCATTGCAGCGATCACGATATTAACTCGGCGTAAAAAACTTTTATTTGTAAGCTTTGGTTTTAGTTTAGTAGCAATTCTATTTTTTATTCAGTCTTTCTTGGGAACACATCTCTAAATGCTTGAGCCCGCAGAGATTATATTTTTTATCGTGGGAATAATCCTAACCTTCGTAGTTGGATTTATTTTTTATAAATTCATCAAGGAAAGTCAAAAATAAGCTGGTCTTCAGAGTGATTAAACGTTTGACGCCAGCATGGGGTTGGCGCTAATTCAAGTGCTGCGGGTACATTAACAAAACAGTAGTTACTTTCAAAAGGCACAAACCCATTGCGGAGGATTATAATTTCTTTTTAAAAGATAATCTTTTGTTTTAATGCCCCCTTCAATGCGTGGATCATCAGAAGTTATTTTTAAAGCAATAACTGATTTATCAGAATTTACCGCTCCAGAAAAAGTCGCAGGGAACGTTATATTTTTTCCTAATTCATTACTAAAAAAACCAATTGTTCCGGGGCGGCTAAACTGACCGCGTTGGTTTGTAAAAATCTTTCCATGTATTTTTCCGGTCGAACACGGAAGAAGTACTTCTACAAAACTGTCTTTCACAAGCCATTTTATGCCTGTTGCGCCCCAACTTCCAGACGGCAGTGGCGAATTAGGTTGTGGGTTCGATGGCGGCACCGGGGCAGGGCTACCCGTTGGGTCTTCCGTTCCAGAACTGGCCGGAGGCTGTGTTGTCACCGAGGAATCATCAGAACTTTTTTGGCAACTGGTGAGTGTTAAGGATAGTGTGAATGATAAGAAAATATATGCTTTTGCATTCATGACTGTTAACGGTGCAAAGCCCATTCCTAAAAATAAAAAGACGTTAAATTGCTTATCAAAAGAACAAAACTTATGAAAAAATTTGACAGTTATTGGGCTTAAGGCGTCAATACATTCATGGCTCCGCTTTTTTATTTTGGAACTTTAATTTCATCTATTGGTAGTTTTGCATTCAATATAGCCTTGATAGCTTTCATGCTGAAAAGTGGTTTTCACTTAGGTCATGCCAGCTTAATCATAGGTTTACAAAGATTTGTTCCCGTTTTGACGACAGGTTTTTGGGGGCATTTAACAGACCGAATGCCTTCGACGACAACGATTGCAGTCGCAGAGATAATTGCCGGTTTAAGCTCGGCTGGAATTTTATTTATTTGGCAGGGGGCCTCGACCAGTTACTTACTGCTAGTTGCTTTGTGCGTGATCCGTTCCGTGGTTGTTTCATTTCAAGCAGGAAGTCGGTCTAAAATAACAAAACTGCTAAGTGATAAAACCTATGCGGGTAATTGTCGAAACGCAATTTGGCTTAACAAGGCAACCCAAGGCGCTACTTTATTTGGTGGCTTATTTGCTTGGTTATTGATTCGTTATTTCAGTTTTGAAACCGCAGTTATTTTTGATGGGCTTACGTTTTTGCTTAACGGAATCATTGCGGTTTTAATTCCAAATTTAACTGGCAGTGAAAATTCAAGTGTGCAATCAATACCTCGAATCAGCTGGAGCGAAAAATTTCACGAGCTTTTTCAGTTCAATAATAAATCAGCAATATTTGATATTCTTTTAGTTATTCCGATGATGGGGACAGTTGCTTATATGTCCCGGCTGGCTGGATCAGATCAAAGTTGGACCGGAATTTATATGGCTGGATACGGACTTGCGGTTTGGGTCGCAGGGTTTCTCGAACGTGGAATCACGTCAAAAATTTCTTCGTATCCGTTTTGGATTTTTTTAGGATTAAGTTTTACCGTGCTTGGGTTTTTACCTCATCCAAGCCCAGGTGTATTGGTTGTGCTGTTTCTGAAAGACCTTTCTTTTTGGATTATCTTTCACCGCTTATCGGCACATATTCAAATGGATACACCTTTGAATAAAATAGGGTCGGTGATGAGCGCTAGAAACTGTATCATTACGGCTATACTGACCTTGGGTGAAGTGGTTGTGGGCGCATGGTCCAACAGTGTGCCGCTGGCGACAGAAAGCCTACTTCGAGGTTTTTTTGCAGCGGGAGTTGGCATTATCTTAGTTATGAAAAGTGTAAAATCAGAAGCACTGGCGGATCGTCCCGCTTTGTAATTAGTAAATTTCAAATTCGATGGGTTTACACTTTCCATTGTTAGTACCTTCGTCTGAACAAGCTGTTAATCCAACAACTAAGTCCCTACAGGCTTTTAAAACGATGAAATCTAAGGCCTTTGTTTTCGGCGGTTTAATTTCGATGTGTCCAGAATCTGATAATTTAATATTCATAAAAACATTAAAAGTCGAAGTGATTTGCGCCTTTGACAGGCCAAATTCTTTAAGTGTTTGTATTAAATTACTAAGACAACTTGGATGATCAGCCGAATTTTTATTTATCATTTGAAACATTTGAAGGCTGCACGGAGTTACCAGTAGGTCATGGCAGCCGGGTGAATTGTCTTCAATTATTTCTAAAAGTGGATTTCCCGAATGGGCATATAAAAAATGATTTGGTTTTATGTAAATACTTTCGTTGTAATCGATGGTTCTGCCGCTGGAAAAGCTATCTTCAGTGTTCCCCGCATCCGCACAAAATAAATCTGCAACTTGTTCGCCCGATGGATCAATTATTTTTATTTTCTGACCTGCTTTTAAAGTAAACGCAGTTCCAGTTTGTGCTGGTATTATTTGAACAGCCATCGATCAAACTGGCTTTTCTGATTTTCGAAATTGAAAAGGGCATTTCCATTCTGGGCTATTATTTTTTCCAGAAAATTGAATGCTTTCCCATAAATCGTTGTGCTGCAAAACCATTGGATTCACGTCCCCTTGAAATTCGATCTCTCGGCGGCGAATTGTTTCGATCATTGGTTGATATTTTTCCTGAGCAATTAGCTGATCAAACTGTTCGTAAGCATTAAAAATTAATGCAGGCCATGGAAATCTTCTGGCCTTTCGTGAACTTTGTGGATGAAGTCCAACAACAAAAACAGCCTGACCGCCCAAAGAAAAACAAAAATCTTTTTTGATTGGATCCAAGCTGAAACGTGGGTCTTTATCTGCAGCGCTGGTTTCTGTTGAAGTTAAGGCTGATAATTCATTCCACAACAATTTTTCAAATTGGTCTTCAGAAAGTGATTCATAATCTTCAAAAACGGCCCATAGTGAAAAATACTGTGAATGAGTCTGTTGGTAATTTTTTAAAAATTTTAACAGTTCATTTCGTAAATCAGAGCGGTGATAAACTTTTCCGAAATCAGTGTACGTCTTAATGCAATAATCTTTACGGTGTAAGGACTGAATCGCAGCCACACAGGGATAACTTTTTTGATCCAAAAGAAGTTTAATCTGTACATCAACTTGGCTTTTGAAATCTTGCATGTGAAAGCAAAATGCAATTACTAAGCCTTAGGTAATGAAACCCTGCGCGGCAAATATTTCATTTTAACGAGACATTAAAGTTTTGACCGAGGCAAAAATCCCAATTATTAAATTATTATTTATTGTCGTCTCGGGGGTCCCATCCCGTGTCGGATCGCCATTTATAAAGTGCTTCGACTTGTTCGCGCGCCCAGGGGGTTTTTCTTAAGAAATTCAAACTTGATTTTATACTTGGATCATGAGTAAAACACCGGATGGTTATTTTTTCGCTGAGGCGTTCCCAACCATAAACATTAACCAAATCAGTCACCATCATTTCTAAGGTGATGCCTTCAGCGGGGTACTTATTTTTTCGAGGTTTTTTAGTATCTTCCATTCGTTTGTCTGTTTTTTATTGTATTGAGTTTTCGCTAAAAACGTCAATGGCTAATATAATAGCGTTATCTTATTCAATAAATTTCAGAATTTCTTCTGAAATACGCTGGGGTTTTTTCAGCAAAACGTTGTGATCTCCGTCGATCTTTACAAACTTGACAGTAAGTCGCGTCGGTAACTGCTGAAGGGGTTGATTTTTGGTGTACTCATCTGTTGATCCTGAAATTATCAAAACGGGAACGTTTGGAATTTTTTCTAGAAGTTCATAAAAATTTTGTTTCAGTAAAATATTTTCAAACGATCCAGAATACGAAGCGTAAACGTGTTGACCGGCAGCCTCGGCAACGGCTGGTGGAAGCTCAGGTTCAAAAATTCGTATCAACGGATAGCTTATTAGGGGGATTAACTCATGAATTTTGCAAACTAGCTTTCCCCACGTTTTACTAAACGTCATGGTAACCATAAGCTGAGATGAGCTTTCAGCGATTGCTTTTTTCAAAGACGCTTCATCGGAATTCATGGGCGCGTTGATTAAAATCAGTTTTTTGACTCGATCAGGATAGGCAATCGCATAATTCAGTGCCAGATACGAGCCCATCGAATGGCCAACAATCACTGAACGATCATCTTTAGGTTGCGTGCGATTAACGACGTCTGCGATTTTAGTTATGTGCTGTTGGACGGAATATTCAAGCTGGGGTTTTGCAGATTTTCCAAAACCAAGCAGATCAATTAGAATAAGTTCGTGGTGCTGTCTTAACCGAGGCACAACACCGTCCCAGTAGCGATGAGAACCCAATATTCCATGCAGAAAAATTATCGAAGGCTTTCCCGTTCCTTGGACTTGGTAAAAAAGGGGTTCATTTAAATTTTTATTATCATGATCTGGGCTGCACGAAAGCATAATCAGCCAGAGCAACAAAAAATAATTTTTCAAGAAGTCAGCTTTCGGTTTCACGCTGGCTTTCTTAAGATGACAGCGGTTAGATATAAAGCCAACGGAATCAGTAGCATCAGCTGCAGCACGGGTAACAGAGAAACCTTCAGTCCCGGAATCACGGGATTGATTTCTGTGTAGGACCATCGATTTATAGCCAAAGCAATTTTTTCGACGCTTGCTGCGGTGAAAAAAGCGATCAATTCAAGGAATAAAAAGTTTTTTAGTCGGAATCGATATTCAGTTATTTTTTGGCAAGACAAAATAAACGTAAGACCTATAACTAAAAAAGTTAACCCAACATCACCCAAAGCAGCTTTAACCATGGAAGCTGGAACGGCCTGATTACCCCTATGAACGAAAAAAGGAACGCATTGGAACCATTCCCAAAAGAAGTGCATAAAAAAAGAAAATAAGCCGATCAGTAAGATGGATTTAAGAAACAAATTGCGCATTTGGTTTTTTAACCCGCAATGTCAATATAGGCCAGAGTTTTTAGTGTTCATTGAGATTTCTTAGTGAAGTTTTTTTTATTTTCTTTCTATGATGTTTGGCGAATTTTTTGCATTATTTTTTGAGATATAAGTAAGGCTTTATGTTATTCAACCCAAAAATTAAAAAAGGAGAATTGCAATGATGAGTTTAAAAAAAATGAAGTTAGTTCCGGCGCTGTTTGCAGTGTGTTTGCTAATGCCGAATCTAAGTCATGCAGAAAGTTCTAAAGCGGTAAATACAAAGACAGAGGGCGACAGAGCCTCAAAAATTAAAATGAATGAACAAATGGTTGAAACACATCAAAAGATGGCAGACTGCTTGAAATCTGACAAATCGATGGAAGATTGTGATTCGGAAATGATGAAAAGTTGTCCAATGGCAAAATCAGGAAAAAATTGCTCGATGATGGGAATGATGGGCGATCAGAATATGGAAAACATGGATCATTCAAAAATGATGGGTAAGAAGAAAAATTAATTCTTACTGAAATAAGTTTTTGCCGAAGTCAGAAAAAAAGGTCGGTTTGTACTGTAGTAACGCTCAGCACAAGCCGGTCTTGTAATATACCCCCCTATACTATAATCTATATTTCAAATGGCTCACACAATACGCGAAAAAAGTAAAATTCTAGCTCGTGCTAACCGAATCAAAGGTCAGCTTGATGCTTTCAGTAAAGCCATCGAATCCGAACAAGACGAATATCAGGTGATGCAGCTTTTGGCCTCGTGCCGAGGGGCTTTGAACGGCCTTATTGGCGAAATTCTAGAAGGACATATCCGAGAACACATTGTGGATGCAAAAGATAAGAAACTAGCTGCCGAAGCTGGTGAAGAGTTAATTGATATTGTACGCAGTTTTATGAAATGAGGCTTCCATGAGCGACCAATTGAGTTTAGTTTATTTTCCGGCTGCCGTTTTGTTAGGAGCACTTCATGCAATGGAGCCCGGGCACGCAAAAGCGCTGACAGCTTCTTATTTAATTGGAATTAAAGGTACAAAAACAGATTCAATTTTACTGGGCCTATCTGTTGCGGTGACACATTCGCTTGTGGTTATTTTAATTTCAGCAATCGGTCTATGGCTTGGAAACGAAGCCTTTACCGGCCGGGCTACCGAGTGGCTTGAAAAAGCCAGTGGCTTGGTCGCCATCGCGATCGGGTCTTGGATGCTGTACCGAAGACTTTTCGTTAAACGGGATCCTCAGCATATTCATGCGCATCAGCACGCTCCAAATCCAGTAGCCGTTCAAAGTTCTGAATTAAACGGAGTCATCGAAATTATTGATACACCCTTGGGTGAGCGAATGAGGTACACATCGAACACGGCATTAGCAGCTGGTGAATTAACGATTCAAATTCAGCGCGAAAACGGTTTTGAAAATCTTAGCCTTGAAAAAAGTCCTGAAAATTCACTTGTTTATTTAAGTATTGAAGTTCCAGGTGAACCGCATGAATTCAAAGCCACACTTAAGTTGGCCGGTCGGGATTCATTTGCATTTGAAATGTTTGAACCCTCAGAGCATCCTTCACATGACGAAGTCAATCACGCCCACTTAGACGATGAGGCCCACGCTAAAGCGCACACGGACAATTTGCCGACTTATATTCAGTCAGGCGAAAAACCAACACCATTACAAATTATGACTTTTGGTGCAGCCGGAGGAATGATTCCTTGTCCAGCTTCGATCACTGTCATGTTGCTTGCGTTATCCACGGGTAAGGCCGCCATGGGTGTTTTTACAGTCCTTGGTTTCAGTCTTGGTTTAGCACTTGCTTTAGTTGGAATCGGACTTATTGTAGTCACTGGGTTAAGTCAAATCAACAACACGGGCCGATTCAGTTGGATTTCTAAACAAGCTCCGGTTATTAGCGCAGGACTTGTTATTTTATCTGGAGTCGCAGCGTTGGTTATTGCGCATTAAATTAAAATTCTTCAGCCAGATTAAATTTCATTGGAACATCGTTTAATGTGAACTCTATTTCACAGGATCTCAGTGCAATCGCATTTTGTGCAAAAGCTTGTACAGATCCATAAAGTTTGTCTCCTTGAATGGGTGCATTTAAAAAAGAAAGCTGTGCCCGGATTTGATGAGTTCGTCCGGTCAGTAAATTTAATTTCAACCATGTTAAATTTGGATTTTGTGATATTTTTTTCTGTGCAACAATTTCTAATTCGCAAACTGACCAACCTGCAACGGTGTCATCAGATAATTTTTTTGGTGTTCCAGGTGATGGGTCCATGTAATGAGTCAGTCTTTTTGGAAATTCCCTTTGGCTTTCAACCAAAGCAACGTAGTGTTTTTTGATGCTGCGTTTTTGTAATTGAATATTAAAATGACTTACGAACGATGACTTCTTGCCAAAGACAATTAATCCTGAAGTCAAAGTATCAAGTCGGTGGGTTACAAAAAGTGGGTAGCCACGCGCAAGGCTTGTCTGTGTTAATGCGTTTTCGATAACGTTATCAATAGACGGGTGGCTAGGAATTCCAGCTGGTTTGTTTAAGACTAAGAAAAAATCATTTTCAAAAATAATCAATGATTTCCAATCAAAATTACAATTGAAGCGACGTGGTTTGATATGGACGCGGAATAAACTGTTTTGGGGAATAAATTTATCTTTTGTTTGTCGCTCGTTATTAACGTAAATCGCACCCAGTTTAAGTAGGGTCTTAAAGTTTTCTGAATTGATCGAAAGCCTGTCGTACAGAATCTCGCTCAATAGATGAGTTTCTGAATTTGTGAAGTGCTTGATGTTGTCATCGTTGTGGGTGTTCAGCTTAAAAAACACTGTTATGAGCCAAGAAAAAACTAAATGAAAGCAGCATCAGATCGGCAGGACTTTCTAATGAAAGTGAAAACTCTCGCTTGCTAGAAAAGGTTAGAAATGGCGTTACGTCAGTTAGTTGACCTATTTCTTTCTCGAAACGATACAAAATGAAATAAAATTGAAAAAACTTTTTCCTGATTAAATAATATGTTTGATCATTAAATCTGATCTCGGTTTTTTTCCAAATCCAGCTGGGTGAAATAGCTGAAATCTTAGTTTTGTCATTTTCATCCAACAGTGATATTTCATAATTGTTACCAAAAAATTTATTCGTCAGAATTTTTCGTCGAGCCGTATATGTTTTTCCCAACACAGTCAAAAGTGGATAGCTGCCCAAACTTTTATCTTGAAAATAGGGGTCGCCAATCACAGAATTTTCACAGCTCCAGGTTCGAACAGCTGGCCACACGATTGAACAAAGTGGTTGAGCATCATTTTGATAAATATTTGCCTGACTGAGTGAAAGTCTTTTTGCTTTAAACAGGTTCATAAATTTAGCTTAATAAAAACGCGATGAATTCACAATTTATTTATTCAGACTCTTCATAAATTTTTTCCTTAATAGCCACTTTAATAAATTGTTTTTCGTAATGGCGATTCCTGCGATTTTTCTTCGAATCCGCGCGCTTCCCATTACGTTTGTCGATGATGATATCTTCTAAGTGATTCAGATCATCAGCCGTTTTAATGTCTTTTGGGGAATTTCGTTTTGCCACGTCCTTATAATTTATGTCTTTGCAAGACAAGTCAAAATGTAAGCGGATTCAAAAATTAAAGTGTTTCAGTTTGGAACGTTGATTTTCCGTATACCGCGATAACAATTTTTGCAAGATAACCGTTCAGACCGTGTGTTTCGGTGCCTAACGGATTTAAATGCATCCAGATGGCATAAATTTGGCGCAGCTTCTGCTGGTACATTGTTAGGAGAATTTATGCGCATTTTTGAATACGTTTTAATATCTATCCTTTTTAGCGTCAGCGCATTTGCGCAGAATGCTGATTTTTCGAATCAGGCTGGAATGGAATCTGCCTTAAGCGGAGTAACTAAAATTGGCGATCTGATTAATTCACCCGATCGATTAGAAAAGTATTACTTGGCTGCAAATGATTATTATCAAGGAAAGTTAACCCGAGAAAACTTTGACGCTATTGTTGTGCAAATGCGTGTTCTTTCCGACGAAAATCCTGATTTTGGGACTCGTTTGCTTTCAGCTCAGCCAGCTTTAAAATCATATTCGATTGTATCAAACTTTAAAACGTATGGGCGTGATTTAAATTTACCATACTGGAGTCGTGAAAAAAAGAAGTTTTTTGGATCTGATTCCGTGTCTAAAAAATTTATAAAAAAAAATGAAGTTATGCTAGAAAAAGTTTCTAACGAGTTAAGAGATTTTGAAATTTCAATATCAGGAATGTCAAAAAAAGATGCTGGCCTTCGCAGAGGAGAATTTTATCAGGCCATAAAAACACAACATAAAGATTTTTTTCAAAAAATTGTGGGTTCTATTTTTTATCATGATACAGATATAAATGGCCTAGTAACCAGCAGAGATCCAGATTTACTGCTTTTTGTGGTCGATAAATTGTTAAAAGATAAAATTAAATTGCAAAAAATCCCAGAAAACCTTCTTTCAATGGTAGGCTCTACCATCCCAAAAGTATCCGAATTATTGCGGGACAATAGAATGTTTCCCATCAAGACTTTCAGATCTCAAAGAGGAACGATTGTTCCTGTAGAGCCACTTCAAGTGACCGAGTATAAATTTATTCCGTTTCAAAGACGATTGCATGCCGTTTGGAAAGGTATCTGGTTAGGCGAGTGTGTTGGTGGTGGTAACACAATACCAACACCGCGGCGCTGGGCTAGTGTGGTGCTCAATTCAACGAATAATTATGCCGTTGAAAAAAATAATAGTTTCGTTGGTTTCATTCAAGAGGTCGGAATTAAAAAACCAAATCAACATGCCGTTTATTATGCAACTGAATTTGGAATGCCTAACTTAAAGGAATCTGTAATTGTCATGAATTCTGAAACAGGTATACCGATAAAGGCACCCATGATTGATCAATGGATTGCAGCGGCTCCAAAAAATATCGTCCGCGTGAAAAGTGACAGTCAGGCTATTAACAATGCCGGTGTTATTGGATCACTTATTAATTCTGCAGCTTGGAATTTACGGAGTTCTAAAGGCGAAGCCACAGATTATGAACTTGCTGACCAAGCGTTTGCAAATCAAATAATTAGTGCAACTGCAAAGAACAGTTTGGGTACATCAAGCCCTTTTAAATATGGTACCGGTATGATTACCGACGCCACTGTCGATTCTGCAGGCAGCTTAATTGCGATCAGCAACGTAAAATGGACTGAGGCATCACTTAAAAAGTATATACAAAAAGGGGACATAAACTTAGATTCAATGCAAAAAATTGCATCTTTTAATACAGATATTTTTGCAAGGCTTAACAAAGATCAATTAATAGAAACTCTTTTTTCTAAAATGGTCAACAAGAACCCCGTAGAGTTTATAAAAATTTTAAATTGGCAAAGACCTAATTTGTCAAATCCTGATCTTTATTTTAATAACTTGATGGAGCATCCGTATGCGAATCCCATAGATAAGTTCAACGTGCTTTTTGAATTGAATCAAGTCGAAAAAATTAAAGAGTATGTTTCTAATTCAAAAATTGATCATGTCTTTGCAAAACTACTGTTTTCAAAACTAACAACGATGCGTTCAAAGTTTGTAGGAAGTGTTGAAGGTATTTTACGAGACAGAATTTTAGACGAAAAAATAAAAGATGCATACCCCATTTTAATCGAATACGGAAGTCATTTACTTGGAAACAGTAAACGTAAAATGAAGTTTGCTTTGGCTATTGCTGAGCTTAATCACGAAGACCGCATTGTATTAGAAAAAATCTTGCCATTTATATTCAGGTCTATGTGGAGTGCGACTGATGAATACAGATTAACGATTGCAAAAGGCTTTTTTAATGCAGGTATTACGGACCGACTTCGGGCAGCAATTTCAGCCGATCAAAGTTTTTCAATAATTCAGAAAAGGGTACTTGGTGAAGAGTTTAATTTACTGATGCTAAATGATGCTGTCAGTAATGACGACCGTAATTATATTGTTAAACTTTTTGCAACTGCAAACTTTTATGATGAATTTGCAATAGTCAACAAGTCGATATCTTTAGTTTTAAGATCAAATAAACCAGAGCTTATTGATCTGCTGAATAATCAAATGGTCGAAAAGTTTATAAAAAGAATCAAATTTCCAAAAAGGCAATTAAGTGCTGAAGCTCAAGTTTTTTATGATCTGAAATATCCACAGAAGAATATGCAATTTGTATCCGGTAATGAATTTATCGTTCAAATAAAAAAGCTAGCTTTAAATCAAATAAAAACGCTAGCTGCTGTTCACGCTGACCAGCCAGCCAAGGTATTAGTTGAGACAACAATTCCTGCAAAAGAAGCTAAGCTAGAGTCGACCCAGAGTAAAAAATCTGTGCTGGATGAAAGCTTTGAAAAAATATTAACTTCAACAGATCCAAACGAGATTAACAGGCTGCAAACAACCACAGAACATGAGCTTAAAAAGAATATCTATTTGAATGAATCCACTGCGCTTTTAGTGAAATCATTTTTAAATGAAGTTTTAAACCATGAAGAAATTGTGACAGAGAAAATTTATTCCGTGATGGCAATTTTCGAAATAGCTGCACAGCACAAAGAAATCGATTTTGAAATCTATGAAAAATCTAGAACACTGGGCGATAGAATATTGTCAATACCCACATTTGTGCAGCATCGACATCTTTACGCGAATATGTTTGTAGCTCGGACTGCACCTATAAAGTGTTTGATGATGTTCAATTAAATACTTTGAACGATAACCAACTGATCCTTCACTTCAATGGGGGTCAGTTCTTGGCTCGTCAGCGTACTTGCATAAATATTTTTCTCTAGGCGTGAGTTTCCAATTAATTTTAACGAAATCCAGATAACAATTAAAAAAAATAATCCCACCCAACTAAGCAGCACACCTACAAAAATGATCGAAAACGATGTTAGGCGCGCTTTTTGATATTCTTTTATTTGTTGGTGATCGTTCGTTAAAATTTCTACAGAAAGATTCAGATCATTCCAGCGAAGATTTACTAATTTTAAATTTCTTTGTAAAAGTAAATACGGCTTAGAATGGTACTTGGCCCGTTGAAAAATTCCAAAGACTACGCCCAAAGTTAGCGATGCAAAAAAACCTACAAAATAAAAAGCAGCTAACTCTGGCATATTTAAATTTCAACTAACTCTTTGGTTGATTGGCAATGACACTTTCTGATTTCATCAGTGAATTTGGATTATTTTTTAACATGTTTGCAAGTAAAGCCTGTATCATCAGTGCACCACTTTGTTCGTTGCCGTTTCCACCTTGAATCAAGAATTCCGGCGTCACACGAATGTTGCGATTACCAATGACCTCTATCACTTGAATCTGTCCAAAAATTTCTGCACCCATGGCTTTGATTCCGGCTTCGTAAGCTTTTGCTTTTGCCATACCAACATCTTGAAAAGCCTTAGCTTCACCTTCACCTTTTAACTTTGAAGCTTCGGATTCTGCACGTGCACGAAGCTCGGTGGCTTTTGCATCACCGGCAGCGCGAAGCTCGATAGATCTGGCTTCACCTTCAGCTTTTTTAATTGCTGATTGCGCTTGAAAATCCTGCATCCTGATATTCTGTTCTTGCTCAACCAGTTTATTTTGAATATCTGCCAGTGATTGTTCTTTGACTAAAGTTTGTCTTTGTTTTTGTGCTAATTCTTGAATTTCATAGGTTTTCTTTTGTTCTTCTGCAATTTTACGCTCTGTTTGTGTCAGCATCAAAGACTCTGGCGGAACGATATCGCCAATGTAAGTATCTACGGCTTCAACGTCATATTCTTTTAATGCATCACGAATATACGAAAGTGCATCTTTTTGACGTTCGGTGCGGGCGCCTAAAAAGTCTAGAACGGTGTGTCCTTGCGCTGAGTTTCTAAAATAGTTTCCGATTGCAGGTTCTAATACTTGATTAACTAAGTTTGCGGTTGAACCGAAGCGGCTGATAACTTTACTGGCTTCTTTTGCGCCAATATGAATAATTTGGGCAACGTCTAACACAAAAGAAAAACCATCTTTTGATCTGACTTTAATTGAATTTAATTTTTCGTCTAATTTATGTGATTCAGATCTGTCGTTGGCCCAGTTCAGTGCAATATTGGTCGTCGGAACCAGTTCAACTTTAATTGTTTTTGTATTGATTGGATGTTTACCAGGGTAAAGTGGCTCGGCCCAAACGCCTTTGTGACCTTTTTCTACCAGATCACCGTGCTTAAAGGCAGCGCCACTGATATCGAAATGCTCTTTCCCTACATAAGAAATTACGACTCCGACATGACCGATTGGAATCTCTGTCATCGCAACGGTTTCAACGGATGCAAACCATGGATTGATGTTCCAGTTTCCAGATAACAAAACTTGTTCTTGTAAACCACGTTCACCACCGCTTTTAATAAAAGCGTTTCCGTTTTGGAAATTTTCGTGGCCATCAAAAACTTTTCCGGCAATTTCGCCGGCGCCCAACGGTTTACCGTCAAGTATAGTCACAATTCCAACTTGGTCCGGTGCTACTGACATGATTGATAATAACCATGGTTGAATTCCATATTCTTCGGATTTTTCAGAAGTTATTACTGTGAAAAGTGCGGTGTTAATGCGGTACTGTCCAGCTGTTAAAATACCGATCTGCCGACCTTTTTCTCCGCCGCCCGTTAAAAACTTTTTGGCGCTTTGAAAATTATCGCAATCAATTTCTTTTCCCAAAATTCGATCCGAAGTAATTTGCTTACCATCTTTGGCCATCACCAATCCAATTTGTCCTGACGGAATTACCGTTAATCTTGCTTTAATAATTTCATACTGCCAGATAAAATATCCAAAATGCCAGCCGGGTGAAAGCGTGTCCGCTTGATAACCAGATTCTCCGTTTAAGGCAATCAAGGCACCATCAATTAAACTTTTCGAAGAGAATTTTTTAATAACGATACCGACAGTTGTTTCGTCAATCACAACAAGGCCAGTAAAAAATTTGGCTCCGAAAGCTAAGATTACAATAGTTCCAATTAACCAAAAAATAAACTGCTGATTTTCCATAAAGCCACCTTCTTATTGATGCGGATGACTTTAGCTTAGAAATTTCTAGTAGGCGCATGATTTCTGACGACCTGGATAAAGGTATTGAAATAGGCTCAATTTTTTTAAATCGTTAACGATGCTTAATGCATGCGCTCGAGTACACGTGCTAAGCGATGATCTGCATCTTTGGCAGCTTCAACAAGTTGCGGATCACCCAATAATTCCATTAAAGCTGTTGGCTTTGCTAATTCAACAGAAATTTTCCCTTTCCCAATATCCCGAATGACAGCATTACAAGGAAGTAAGCTCGCAACATCTGAGTTGGCTTGATAAACATCATAGGCCAATGTTGGATTGCATGCCCCAAGAATTGTTACAGGAGCGACTTTTTTACCCAGCTTTTCTTGAAATTTTTCGTGCAGATCAGTTCGATTTAAAATTCCGAAACCCTCTGTTTGTAATTCTTTAGTCAGAGCTAAAATAATATTTTCAAATTGACCATTCAGTTCTTTTTTGAAATTAATTGATTGCATTTTATTTCCTTAATTATTTGTTGATCCAACAATGTTATTTAGCTCATCAAGTATTCAAAACTATTAAAAGCAAAGTCTGTGCCTGAATTAAAATTCAGGCGATTGCAATATCAAATTTTTAATCATTTACAGAAAATTTTGTGAAGTGACTTTATGAGTTGTTTCACCAACGGATCTTTTATTTGGTAAAAGACAAACTGAGAGCGTTTTTCGGCATGAACCAAGCCTTCAAGTCGCATTCGATTTAAAAACTGAGAAACAGCTGACTGCGAAGTGTCGCAAGCGATCTCGATTTCTCCGACCGTTTTTTCGCCATCTGACAGATAGCATAAGATCATGAGCCGTTGCGGATGGGCCAAGGCCTTTAGAATCCGCGACACATTGCCACAGTTGCGTTTCATTTCTAGACTGATGCCATTTTCATCTTGTGATTTCATATTAAGTTATTATAATATAATGATATAAAATTATGCAATAAGAAAATGGAGTTATTTATGAGTCAGAACTTAATATTTCAACAACTTTTCGATTTACAAAGTTCAACGTACACTTATTTATTAGCTGATTCAGTAACAAAAGAAGCGGTCCTTATTGATACCGTAATCGAGAATGTGGACCGCGATCTTAAGCTTATTAAAGAGTTAGGACTAAAACTGATTTTTGTTTTAGATACTCACATTCATGCAGATCACGTTACGGGCTCAGGAAAAATTCGTAGTCGATGCGGCGTAAAAACTGCAGTTCCAAAGAAGGCCAATGTGCCTTGCGCCGATCTGAATTTAAGTGAAGGTGATGAAATTAAATTTGGACCATTTAAAATTCAAGTTTTAGAAACACCCGGACACACAGATGCTTCACTGAGCTTTGTATGCGAAGGAATGGTTTTTACCGGTGATGCACTGTTGATTCGAGCAACGGGTCGAACTGATTTTCAAAGTGGTTCGGCAGCAGAACTTTATGACAGCATTACAAAAAAACTTTTTACATTGCCTTTTGAAACTAAAATTTATCCGGCGCATGATTATAAAGGCTTTACGTCTTCAACAATAGATGCCGAGATTAAAAATAACCCCAGAGCAGGTGGTGGCAAAACCAAAGAGCAGTTTATTCAAATCATGTCTGAATTAAAACTAGCTTATCCGAAACAAATTAACGAGGCTGTACCTGCAAATCAAGCTTGTGGAAATCTTGGTGACAAAAATACTAACCCTCAGTTTGTGACACTTGCAGCGCAAGATGTAAAAAATCGATTAGATCAAATGCTAGTTGTTGACGTTCGTGGACCTGATGAATTTGTTGGGGAACTTGGACATATTCATGGTTCTCATCAAATTACTCTTGGTGAACCGCTTAAAGATTTTTTACAAGGTTACAATCGAAATGAATCTCTACTTTTTGTTTGTAAATCTGGCCGCAGATCTGAAGAGGCTGCGAAATTAGCAATTGATATGGGCTACCAAAAAGTTTCAAATTTGCAAGGTGGAATGCAAGAATGGAATGAACAGTGTTTACCAATCAAAAAATAGGGAGATCTTGATGAATGACTATGGATTGGCTTTATTAGGTGGGGCATTAATTGGACTTGCTGTTTCTTTGATGCTTTTGTGGAACGGCCGAGTCACCGGAATTAGTGGAATCGTTTACACGGCCGTTGTTAAGCCCACTCATGGGGACCGAGATTGGCGCTGGTTTTTCATCGCCGGAATGTTTGGTGGTGGGCTAATGCTCCATTTTATTTACCCAAAAGCATTTAGCGGAAATCTTCCGACGGCGAACTTAACGGTGATCTGGGCTGGACTGTTGGTAGGCTTTGGAACAGTACTTGGCAATGGCTGCACCAGTGGACATGGGGTGTGTGGAATCAGTCGCCTTTCTCCGCGGTCGTTGATGGCAACGATAACCTTTATGGGTGCCGGTG
>JAYUCH010000083.1:0-202339 GCA_043740435.1 Bdellovibrionales bacterium
CTAGTGAACGAATTTACACGAATACAGGTTAGTAAAAAGAAAAGCATAAGCATTTTTTTTATCATGAAATAAGACCTAAAGATGTCATCGCCTAAGTTTAGCAAACACCAGCCAAAATTCTCAGTTGATTTCATTGGGACTAGTCAAAAGTCTTCAGCTTTGTTGGTCTTTAGTACAGTTCAACTTTGAATCGTTGGATATCCAAGTGATTTGGTAGCGTTTGGCCATAAATATTTTCGACGAGTAATTTCGCAGCATGAAAGCTAAGTCCCATGCCATGGCCAGAGCAGCCGGCCATCAAATAAATATTCTTTTTAACAGGGTGTTTTCCGATGATCATTTGACCATCGGGCGTGAAGCCCATAATTCCGCTCCAGCGGTAGTCGATTTTAATATTTTTAGTGTTCACAAAGCGATTTGAAAAGTGATTTTGTACAAAATCAGTCAACGCATTTTGAATTTTGTCTGAAATTTCATCGGCATTTGTATTTTCATTCATAAAATCTTTATTGCGAAACCCACCCACCAGCAGTTGCCCGTCTGGCAATTGCCGGAAGTAACAAAGATATTTCGTAAAATAACAGGGCGCCTGAATAAATTTTGGCAGTGATTCCGTCATGATGACTTGTCCCCGCTGCGGTTTGATAATATTTTGCAACTCAGGAAGCAAAGTATTTGCATAGCCGTTCACACAAAAAATAATTTTTTCACTGGTGATGCACCGATTCTGAAGAACTGTTTTCCAGCCGGAGTCAGTCAAAGAATAATCACTAATGGCTACACCAAATAGGAACTTCGTATTTTTTAACTTAGATTTTATTTTTTTTAGTAATTTTAAAGGGTGCACAACGGCATCCTTTTTATACTCAATTCCGCCAAAACAATCTGGCAGTGAATATTTTTTTATGACGCTGTCTTTATCAATGAATTTTACATTTATTTTCTCAGAGGACATTGTTTCAAAAAGTGTTTTATATTTTTCTAAATCGTCTGGCCCGGCTGCCAAGGTACAGGAACCTGTTTTTTCATAATCAACAGTTGCAGTGTCAGACTGTATAATTTCAGTAAGTAAAAGCTGGTGATTGGTTTCAGAAAATTGCCAAATTTCTAAAGCTTTTGCTAGCCCAAACTGTGACTGCAGTTTGTAGAAATGTTCTGCCGACCCACAGGTTAAAAAACCCGCGTTTTTACCTGTTGCGCCCGCACCCAAAAAACCCTTATCAACAATCAGTATTTTTAACTGAGTATCTTTTTTTTCTAACCAGTAAGCCGTTGATAGGCCGGCAATTCCGGCTCCGACGATAACAACATCATAATTATTTGACTGACCGATATCAACATCAGTTATTCCAAGATCTATTTCGCTCCAGTAAGCATGGGTCATAATTCTAAATACATTTCTACAGCCGTGCAGTGGCAAGGATTTCCATCGAGCGGGCATATATAACTTACGTTGATCCAGTAATTTGGATGCTCAATTATTTTTACAAAGCCCATTTTTTCTAAATAGCGCATCGATGTATTGTGTGGTGATTCCTTCCAAGAGTGAGTTGCAATCCCCAAAGCCCCCTGCTGCCGCAGAACTTGGATAGACTTTGCTGACAATTGGGGGCCGAAGCCTTGGCCTTGTAGATCTTTTGCTATAAAAAGACTTTGAAAATAACCCGATTTCTCGACAGGATGGGGCCAAAGATCGGCGCGTAACAGAGTGTTTTTACCGTGCTTCCAATGGCCGGGCGGAAAAGCCAAACGAAAGCCTTTTACAATTTTTGTTCTTTCATCAATAAGTAAAAAAGAGCTGATGGCTCCGTCAAGGCAAACCGATCGGGCTTGCATCTCAGTTAACTCGTCTGCGCTGTAGTAACCCAAGCCTATTTCACTGTCGGTAAATTCTTTTACGGATCCAATATCTTGTGCTGAGAAGGTTTTAATTTGCACGACGAAATTTTCCCAGCAGAAAAGATTTGGGTGTTAGTGCAATAAGATTACCAATTAAACAAAACATAACACCCAAGATCAGGAACAAATTGAATTCCATTTTTTCGAAAAAAACAGAAATAGTTATAGCTATAATCGGGGAACAAACACTGGTGAAAGCAGCTTTTGATGGTCCCACCAAATCAATCAGTTTTAAATACGCACCAAATGAAATGACTGTTCCAAAAATAACTAAATATCCGAAAGATAAAAGAAAATTGAAATCCACATTGACGCTGAAAGATTTTTGTCTGACCAGACAGTAAATCAAAGACAGCATGCAGCCGTAGGCCATACTGAATGAGTTATTAGCTAAAATAGGAACATTCAACTGCCGGGATTTAGCAGAAATTATATTTCCGAAAGAGGCCGACACAGTCGCTATCAAGCTAATAAAAAATCCCAATAAATATCCGGGATGAGTTTGCAACTGCAGAAGTTCGTTGTAAGAAATAAATCCCATACCAAGAAAGCTAACAATCGCACCGTAAATAACTTTTTTTTCAAAAGGGATATTCAAAAACAAATGGCCGAAGAACATATTAAAATAAATTAAAGCAGTAAAAGCCAATGCTATAATGGCCGATGGAGCCAAGCCAGAGGCCCAGTAAGTTAATAAAAAATTAAGGCAAAACATAAACAACCCCTGCCCCAGGAAGCGCAGGTGATCGTTCAGCTGGTAACGTAATTGGACATTTTTTATGATGGAAAGAATAAATAAAATAAAACTGGCAATTAAAAAACGATAAAATACAGCGACACTGGAATCAACGGCTGGTAACTGAAATTTAATTGCGATCCAAGTTAAACCCCAAATCACCGAGCACGTTACAAAATAAAGGATAATTACTCCTCGTCCTCTTTGACTTCTTCGTCCTCTTCGTCATCCAAATCATCTTCGTCATCTTCTTCGTCGTCATCTTCAATTTCTTCTGAAGCTTCGATGCGAACTAGCCAGCCTTCTTCGTACGGGTCTTCTTGAATCAAGGAAGGGTCATCTAACAATTGCACATTCACTTCGACAATTTTTCCTGCAACCGGAGAATAAATATCCAGTGGACCGTCATCTGTTTCGATGGTTCCAATCGCTACATCTTCTGAGACGGTTTCGTTTTCCGGAGGTAAATCAACCGAAGTGATTTCGGTAATATCCGTTAAGCCTTCTTCGTTGATGCCGATGGTGATGATACCATCTTCGTCTTTGTACCACATATGATGCGCAAAATTTTTAATTTCTGATTCCATGTTGTCTCCAAAAAGTTTTCTATCAATATGCCTGTTTTTTAAAATAAAAATATCGTCAAGAGGATTTCCAATGAGATACCCTATTTCGAATCATTTTAACGAAATTTTACGATGGGTCAAAGTTTGTCACACTAACGCAGTCTTAAAAATTTGCGCATTCAATAAAGCTTTGTTAGAACTGTCCAACTTTCGCTAAGTAAACTCAATTTCATTATGGTTCTGAGGGGGATTCATGACGACAATGCGTTTTTTTGCTATTGGTTCTTGGACCGAGGGCATGTTAAACTTCGATAAGCTTAAAAACTTTATTGTATCCTACGAAACTGCTTCAATAGAAGGCTCTGTTTATCGCCTTCCGGTCGGTTTTCCAGTTTATGTCGACCAAGGTAACGATCAAATTTCAGGACAGCTGTTTGAATTAAAAATAGATGAAACTTTAGTCACACTTTTGGATACTTTTCACGGAGTGCACTTTTCGGATGCGACCAAAGGGATTCATCAACGGATTTTGAAAACCGTACAGAAAATTTCTGGTCAGTTAGAACAAGCCCACGTTTATATTTTTAATCCCAAAAAATTAAGTAAGAATGCTGAACTCATCGCTGCAGGACTATGGAAAGAATCTTTGACCCAAAACCCGCCATTGCCACAGCAATTAACAGAAAAGCAAAAAGTATACGTGCTAAAACTGGGTTCAGCTAAAGGCCGTGACATTGTTCCAATTAATGATCTCACTTTGTACCGAGAACTTATGAAATTAGAACTTATTGTTGATAAGGGTCGTCGTTTGGCATTGAGTTCTTTAGGAAAAGACGTCTATAACCATTTAATCTAATGGAACAAAGCACTCTATTTAAAATTGTCTTGGTTGAACCTGAAATTCCACAAAATACGGGAAATATTGGCCGCACTTGTGTCGGTTCACGTTGTGAACTGCACTTGATAGGTCCCATGAGTTTTGAAATCACCGACGCCCAGCTGAAACGAGCAGGCTTAGATTACTGGCAACATTTAAAATGGTTTTATTATCCGACCTACGCAGACTGGTTTCAGACTGTGCAAAATCCCGATCGCGTTTTCTATTTTACAACGAAAGTTAAGAAAACTTTTTATGAAATTCCCTACCAAGCTGGGGACTGGCTGGTTTTTGGTAAAGAAACAAAGGGGCTGCCTCCGGAAATTATCAGTAGCAATATCAATCAAGCGGTTACGATTCCCCAAACAGGACCCGTTCGAAGTTTAAATTTAGCCACAGCCGTGGCAATCAGCATTTACGAAGGTTACCGACAGCTTAATTTTCCTAAATCGGAGTTAACTTTATAAAAGCCTATTCATTCAGCAGGACTAAAAGCCGGTATCAGTAACTTGCCAAGTCTTGCCCAGCAGATCGACACGATCTATTCTACTAAACTATGATACAAAATATATTTGCAAAAATCTTTGGTACAAAACACGAACGTGAAATGAAAAAAATTCAGCCGTTGGTGGATCAAATTAATTCTTTAGAGCCTGCCATGCAGAAATTATCTGACGAGCAACTGAAAGCAAAAACACCTGAACTGAAAGCACGGTTGCAAAAAGGTGAAACCGTCGATCAAGTTTTGCCAGAAGCTTTTGCTGTTTGTCGTGAAGCCTCTAAGCGCGTTTTAGGAATGCGGCACTATGATGTTCAGTTGATTGGTGGAATTGTTTTGAATCAAGGATCCATCACAGAAATGCGAACGGGCGAAGGAAAAACTCTGGTGGCCACTTTGCCGACTTACTTAAATGCCTTAACGGGTAAAGGGGCTCATGTCGTCACGGTGAATGATTATTTAGCCAGTCGTGACTGTGAATGGATGGGTCGATTATATAACTGGTTGGGATTAACCACAGGAATTATCGCCCATGGTTTGTCCGACGATCAGCGACGCCAAGCGTACGCAGCGGATATCACCTACGCCACCAATAACGAATTAGGTTTTGATTATCTTCGCGATAATATGAAATTTGATTTAACCGAGTATGTGCAGCGCACGCCCAACTTTGCCATTGTTGACGAGTGCGACTCCATACTTGTCGATGAAGCGCGAACTCCGTTAATTATTTCAGGCCCCGCAGAAGCCTCGACGGACAAATACTACGCGATTAACAAAATCATACCGTCTTTAAAAAAAGACATTCACTTCACCATGGAAGAAAAATCTAAATCGGCAACCCTAACGGACGCTGGAAATTTAGAGGTCGAAAAATTATTGAACCTGGATAATCTTTATGACCCCGCAAATATCGAACTGCTGCATCACGTGAATCAAGCCCTTCGGGCGCATCATCTTTACCGCTTAGACGTCGAATACATGATCAAAGACGGCGAAATAATTATTGTCGATGAATTTACCGGTCGGCTAATGCCAGGTCGCCGTTGGAGTGATGGTCTGCACCAAGCCATCGAGGCTAAAGAAGGCGTTGAAGTTAAAAATGAAAATCAAACTTTGGCTACAATCACGTTTCAAAATTATTTTCGGATGTATAACAAATTATCGGGTATGACTGGAACCGCTTACACAGAAGCTGTGGAATTTAAAAAAATCTATAATCTGGATGTGTTTGTGATTCCCACAAACAAACCGATTAAGCGAGATGACGTCGAAGATATCGTCTACAAAACAGAGCAAGCCAAATACAAAGCGATCACATCGGACATCCGCGAGCGCAATTTGAAAGGCCAGCCTGTTTTAGTAGGAACGGCGTCGATTGAAAAATCTGAAACTTTGTCCGCTTGGCTTAAAAAAGAAGGCGTCCGACATGATGTCTTAAACGCAAAACATCATGAGCGTGAAGCTGAAATTATTGCTTTAGCCGGACGAAAAGGCTCGGTAACCATCGCTACAAACATGGCGGGCCGTGGAACTGACATTATGTTGGGTGGTAATGCCGAAGTGATGGCTAAAAAAGCGATCGGTGTCGAAGAGGGCCCTGAATTTATTGAAGCCACTGCAAAATTTAAAAAACAATGTGATGAAGAAAAAAAAGATGTCGTTGCTGCAGGCGGATTGTACATTGTCGGAACTGAACGCCATGAATCTCGGCGGATCGACAATCAATTGCGCGGTCGTGCAGGCCGGCAGGGTGATCCCGGAGAATCCAGGTTTTACTTATCTTTAGAAGATAATTTGATGCGTATTTTCAACGGTGAACGCATTCAGAAAATAATGGGAATGCTAAATATTCCAGAAGACGAACCAATAACGCATAAAATGGTAACCAACGCGATCGAAGGGGCTCAGCGTAAGGTCGAAGGCCATCATTTTGATATTCGTAAGCATTTATTAGATTACGACGATGTCATGAATCAACAGCGAAATGCCATTTATAAAATGCGCCGTCAGATTCTTGAAGGCGCCAACATTGAGCGTTCTTTATTAGATATGTTGGGTGATGTGGTTTCCGTAATTTTAGACACGCACATGGCCGAAGACATTAAAAAGGAAGAGTGGAACTTTGAAGGATTAAATAATTCTTTGATGGGTTTATTTGGTTTTAAATTAGAACTTGATGCAACCCTGACTGCTGAACAAATTCAGAGCGACATTCAAACCCGAGTCAAAAAAATATTCGATCATCAGAAACAATCGATGGGTCCTTTCTTTGAACAGATATCTAAGATGATCATGCTGAATGCGATTGATCAGCGCTGGAAAGAACACCTTTACACGATCGACAAAGTTAAAGAGGGCATTAATTTGCGGGCTTACGGACAAAAAGATCCACTGATTGAATATAAAAAAGAAGCTTTCAAGGCTTTTGAATATTTAAATAACATCTTAAAATCTGATACCGTTGAAAAAATGATGCGGGTTCAGCTGGTGGCTGATGGCGGGGAAGAGGCTATTGAAAAAATGAAGCCCCAAGAACCAGACTTAGAAGATTTAAATTATTCATCGCCGTCTGAGCCTTCGAGTGATTTCTCAGTTGATCAAAACGGGGCTGCTGCCGTTGCACCGGTTAAGCGACGTGTATTGACCAGTGGCGGGCGTGGTGACGATGAACGAACTTTAAACCGTGCCGAGCGAAGAAAACAAAAAGGAAGATAATTCGTGAATTGTCCCAGTTGCCATGATCAAGTCGAAGTTCTTGAACGAAATTATGGCGCTTTATTTACCTGCCCAAAATGTCAGGCTGTGTATTTTGTAAATTTTGAAGGTCAGCCCGAGTATTCACAGGAAACACCGCAAGATTCACAATGGCACGGGGATAACACACCCCTTGCAGAAAATAATAACGACATGAGCCCCATGCTTGATACGATGGATGCAGAGCTGCCGCCCTCGGCCTTTAGTGGAATTGCACAAGAGATTTCTGATTTCGGAAATTCTGAAGTGCAAATAACGGCACTGAATTACACTTTGGTGATCGAAGGTTTAGATACTAAAGAAGACGTAAAGGCCTTTAAAGAAACTATTTCCGACAACCGATTTGGTTGGGATGTGACTAAAATTATGCAGCAAATTAAAAACGGAAAAATTACTTTAGAAAAATTAAATCCAGTTCAAGCCTTTGTGCTGCATAAAAGAATTCATTTTTTAAATTTCGATTTGAAATGGAAGCAAAATGTATTGGAATAAGTTCCTTGTTATTTTATTTTTAAGTTTGGCTTTCAAGGCCTCTGGGCAGGTCTCTTTTTCGGGGAAGCAATCCGAAGAATGGATGGCTGTGCAAAACCAACTAATTACCGCAAAAGGCAAAGTTGAAAACCAGCAGAAAACGGTCGAGGCTTTAATACTGCAAAAAGAAAATTTAAAAGGTGCACAGCTTTCGGAAAAAATCGAAAGTTTAAAGCAGGCCCACATTGAACTTCTAAGAGTTATCAATAATTACAACACGATCAATTCAAACTTCGAGACAAAGTACCCCGAAAAAGGGGCTGCCATCGGAAGAATCTACAAAAGAATTGACCCCACAAATATTGAAATGATCGAAAGTAAAATGACCCTTGAGGGACGCCTTCATCGATTGAATTCAAAAATATTGAAACAGTATCCGAAGTCAGCAACGCTTAAAGCAGATACCGACGAGACAAATGATAAGCTGAAAAAAATAAAAAAGAAAAACACTTTGCCAGACTCAAAACCAAACGAGTTGCAGGTCACAGATCAAATTATTTTACAGAAATAGGCACAGTGAAAGAAAACGTACGTGCTAAGACTTTTTCAATTTCGTATTCATTAATCGTAAAATTATTAGCTCCCGTAATTTTTATTTCAGCTAATTTCCAGTCTGTTGGAAATTCTTCGTCGCTATAAATCTGGCTTGCTGTCAGCTGGCTGTCCGCTAACTTTAATTCTTTTAATTTGTGCATTTTTTTAAAATCAGTGAAAGAAGTTATCAGTTGCCTTTGCGATTGATTCTTTTGCACGGCATCGCACGAAAATGTTGTGGAAATCTGCGGCTGCAGGCCCGCAAAAGCAATATTTTGTGCATAAAAATGCAATTCGACCAGGCTTGAAGTTTCACAAATCATTTGTAACTTCGAGCTGTCTAAAACAAGAGCCGTATCAGAAGTTGAAAAATCTAAAGTTGTAATTAGATTCCATTTGTTTTTTTGTCCTTCGCTTAAATCGTCGAAGGGCGTTTCAGTCACAGTAGAAATTGCACGCTGGTTTTTGGATGAATTTACTTTAAGGATCAAACCAACAAACACGAAATCTATAAGCACAAATAACAACAGTAATTTTTTCATCAGTACTCGCAATTCACAGAGCTCAAGTCGATAGCTCCGGGTTGGTTTCGGGTGGTCGATGCTTTTAATTGGGTTTGCATGACGCTGGATGTATCTGCGATGTGGGTTAAGCCCAAGACATGCCCTAGTTCATGGATCAAAAGACTTTCTAAATGAATTTTTCCACTGATGTCTGGATCGCCTGTTTTGTAAAAAGTAAAATTTTTGGCGTTAATTCGCACATCAGTATCTTGCAATTTACTGACGTCCCATCGAACTGCCGTCCGCGCCTGCTGGGTTGCTTGCTCTGTTTCCCAAGTTGTTGACCAATAGATTGCATTAATTCGGTCATTACCCGGTGTATTTGAAAAATTATTGTCTCTGGTTACGGTCAGCAAATTTTTACCCAGATTGGTATTCCACTTTGCGGCTGCACTGATAATTTCAGAGTCAAATTCTGGGGGCACGCTAGCTGTAATTACTAAATTGATCGGAGTTGCTGTTTTCCAGGATACGCGCAAGGTATTTGACAACACGTTTGTGGTAATAAAGTTACACGATTGCTGCGATCCGAAGGCTAAAACGTCTTCATCCTGGATTTTTAAAGTGAAGCCCTTGTTACAGCCGACTGTGAAAAGACACAAACTAAGCACGTAGAATAAAATTTGTTTAGATCGAGGATAGGTTGCCACTTGTTTAATTGTGGCCCAAGTTGCCTCTTTTTGCGAGTCGAGTTCTGGCCAGGTCTGTTTTTATCGGGTTATGCAATGCTTACGGCATGCGCACCAATAGTTCAGGAAAATTCAGAGCTTAGTAAGAGCTTAGCATTGATAGAATGGCTTAAATAATCTATAGTCTTCCCAAAAGGCAATTACACTTTTACCTACACTTCAGGAGTTCTAGCTCATGTCTGAAAATCATGATCATCACAATCAGGGCGGCTTAATAGCACTATTGGGTTCAATCGCTTTCGTTTTTGTTTTTTTCTTTTACATCGTCGTCGTCAACAAGGGTGTTAATCTAGATGAAAAAGTTTCTGACCCAGTTCCGGCTGGCGCGCCCGTATTCAATTTATCAAGTGTCAAAGAACCTTGGGTTTCCAGTCCAGAAATCGTTGTCGCTGGTGAAAAGTTATTCAAAGCAAATTGCGCCGCTTGCCACGGGATCAAGGGCGATTTAGTCGGTGGAATAGCTAACGCTAGACATTTAGTTCAAGGTCAGTGGAAAGCCGGAAACGGAATCATCGCGCATTTTAAAGTCTTACAAAATGGTATTCAAGGAAGTCAGATGGCTTCTTTCAAACAGATTCTTAGCACCAGCGAACGATGGGCGGTGTTAAATTGGATAGAAACAATCACGACTAATAAATCTTTGGACAAAGCGGATGATATTGCCACGTTTGCAAAAAGCGCAGATTAAGAGTTGATATGAAATTATTTTTAATGATCAGTTTATTTATTTCATCCATGACATTGGCTCAGTCCAATTCTGCAACAGGTATGAAAGAAACATACACAGGTCGAGAGCCCGAAAAACCATCGTCCGTCATGCCCGAAGAATTAAAGGGTGTGGGAATTACAGAAAAAATTGGGCAAAAAATTGATTTAAGTTTAAAAGTAAGAACAGAAAATGGCGAACTTCTTTCGTTATCATCTTTTTTTAAAATTCCGAAACCTATTATTTTAAGTCCTGTTTATTTCAACTGCCCAGGACTTTGTAATTTTCATTTAAACGGCCTAACAGACACTTTGAAAAAATTGGATTGGTCTCCTGGAAAGCAATTTGATATCGTCGCGTTCAGCTTTGATTCAAAAGAAAATTCTGATGTAGCTCTGAAGAAAAAAGAAAATTATATGAAATTATATAATCGACCCGGGTCTGAAACGGGTTGGCATTTTGTGACGGCCGATGAAGCCGTGGTCAGTGCTTTAACTCAGCAATTGGGTTTTCAATTTCGTTGGAATGAAAAAGTGGGCGAATGGTCCCACGCTTCGGCTGCCATTATCATCGCGCCTGATGGCACAATTTCACGCTACCTGCATGGCATTCAATTCGAGCCCAGCGATGTTAAGCTGGCATTGAACGAAGCGGCTCAGGGTAAAGTCGGAAATATAGTTGATTCCGTTATGTTATTTTGTTTTAAGTACGATCGTCACCAATCTAAATACGGGCTGCAAGTTTTTCGTGTCATGCAAATTGGAGCGGCCATATCTGCGGTGCTTTTAGCACTTTGGTTGATTCCGTCATGGATACGAGCAAAAAGGGAGAATAGTTAATGGCGTTGTGGATGTTAATCAACCAAGCTTCAGCTGGAACTTTTATGCCGGAACAAGGAACTGATATTGCGAAGCAAGTTGATAATCTTTATGGATTCTTGCTGGTCGTTAGTTTCATTTCCTGCGCCATTTTAATTGGTGGAATGATTTATTTTGCAGTGAAGTACAAGCGTAAAACGGCTAACGATAAAACGCCGTATATTACCCACGATACTCGCTTAGAAGTTTTATGGTCCGTCATCCCTTTGGTGATTTTTCTTTTCGTATTTGCCTGGGGTTGGATTGTTTACCACGACATGCGTGCTATGCCGAAAAATGCTTTAGAAGTTCATGTGACGGGTAAACAGTGGGCCTGGACGATGGAATATAAAAACGGGGTTAAGGCTGTTGAACTTGTTGTTCCGGTAAACAAAGATGTAAAAATAATTTTAACTTCTGAAGATGTTATTCACTCTTTTTATATTCCCAGCTTTCGTATCAAACAGGATGCGGTTCCCGGTCGTTATTCGGCTCTTTGGTTTCGTGCTGAAAAACTGGGTGAGTTTCACGTTTTCTGTACAGAATTCTGCGGCACTAGTCATTCTGGGATGATGTCAAAGGTAAGAGTTGTTTCACAAGAAGACTTTGATAAATGGTTGATCCAAGAATCTGAAGTAGGCTCATTGCCGTTAGCCGCCCGCGGAGCTAAATATTTCCAAACGCGTGCGTGTTCTTCATGTCACTCGGTTGATAATCCTGCGGTCAAAGTTGGACCTTCACTGTATAAAAAATGGGGTTCTGAAGAACAGTTTGATGATGATTCAAAGTTAGTTGTCGATGAAAACTATGTGCGCCAGTCCATTCTTGAGCCGCAAGCGCGTATTGTAAAAGGATATCCAAGACCTTCGCCAATGCCGTCTTATCAAGGTCAACTGTCTGAGTCTGAACTGAATGCATTGATCGAATACATAAAAGGTTTAAATTAAGAGGTATAATATGAGTCAAGCTGTTGCTGGTAAAAATTATTTAAACGAATCCTCGGGTTTGTGGTCTTGGCTTACAACATTAGATCATAAACGCATTGGTGTGATGTATTTTATAAGTGTGATGACGTTTTTCCTTATTGGCGGAATCATGGCACTGCTGCTGCGTTTCGAATTATTTTCTAGCAATGCACAAGCGGGTGCTAGCTTTCTTTCGACTTTGCCTAATATGGTAAAAGGAAATGCAAACCCAGCCGATTTGTATAACCGAATTATGACTTACCACGGAGCTATCATGGTTTTCATGGTTATTGTTCCTGGTATTCCTGCCATTTTAGGAAACTTTTTTTTGCCTCTGCAAATCGGCGCAAAAGACGTTGCCTTCCCACGTATAAATTTACTTTCGTGGTACTGCTTAATGGCTGGGGCGCTTTTAGCATTTGCGACTTTATTTTTTAATAAAATTGATACGGGTTGGACTTTTTATACTCCGTATTCAATTCGTACTGGAACTTCGGTTGTGATGATGGTTTTAGCCGTGTTCATCATGGGCATGAGTTCTATTTTAACGGGGCTTAATTTTATTGTGACAGTTCATAAATTAAGATGCCCAGGAATGACGATGTACCGTATTCCGTTGTTCGTATGGGCTCTTTATTCGACAGCAATCATTCAGGTTTTAGCAACTCCAGTTTTAGCAATTACGCTTTTATTGTTAACTATGGAACGCATCTTCGGAATCGGAATATTTGATCCGAAGTTGGGCGGAGATCCCGTATTGTTTCAGCATTTCTTTTGGTTTTATTCCCACCCAGCCGTGTACATCATGATTTTGCCTGCCATGGGGGTTATCTCTGAATTGATGACCACGTTTACTAAAAAAACTATTTTTGGGTACACTGCTATCGCATTCTCATCTTTGGGAATCGCAGCCGTTTCATTTTTTGTTTGGGGTCATCATCTTTTTGTATCTGGTCAATCTGAGGTGGCAGGGATCGTGTTTTCATTTTTAACAATGTTGGTGGGTGTTCCGACAGCGATTAAAATGTTTAACTGGCTTGCGACCATGTACAAAGGTTCGATCGAATTTAGGGCTCCAATGCTTTATGCTCTTGGATTTTTATTTTTATTTGCCATCGGCGGAGTTACCGGGATTATGTTGGCCGTGGTTCCTGTCGACGTGCATTTTCATGATACTTATTTCGTCGTGGCCCATTTTCACTATGTGATGGTGGGTGGAACTTTGATGGCTATCATGGGTGGATTTTATTACTGGTTTCCGAAGATGTTTGGGAAAATGTATAATGAAAAAGCAGCCATTTGGTCGTGGGTTTTTATTTTCATCGGCTTCAATGTTACTTTTTTTCCGCAATTTATTTTGGGAGCCAAAGGTATGCCACGTCGCTACTTTGACTACATTCCCGATTATCAGCAATTGAATCGAATTTCGACCGTTGGATCTTGGCTAATTGCGATTGGGTTTGTAATTGGTTTAGTAACCTTCATTCGTGCCTTCAGAAATGGACCGAAAGCGCCGGATAATCCATGGGGCAGTAAAACTTTAGAGTGGACAACGACGACGCCACCGCCACATGATAACTTTGCAATCGAACCAACTGTGAATGCGGGGCCTTATGAGTACAAGTAGAGTTGTCAACGGCGTCGATGTAGCGACTCATTTTAAAGATGACGTGCACCAATACGCGTCGAATAAAGAAGGCATCTGGCTTTTCATGGCCACTGAGATTCTTATGTTTGGTGGACTTTTTGTGGGCTACACAATTTACCACACGAAATACCCCGAAATGTTTGCTGAAGGTGCCAAATATCTGGATTGGAAATTAGGATTCGTAAACACGTTAGTACTTATTTTCTCATCGTTCACGATGGCACTGGGTATTTATTTTAATCAAAAAAACCAATCCAAAAAAGCAGTTGCAGCCTTGGCAGCAACTGTTCTTTGCGGCGCTGTCTTTATGGTGATTAAGTATTTTGAATACACTCACAAATTTCATTTGGGAATTTTTCCAGGTAAAATGCTGAACTTAGAAATGGTAAAACCTGAACATGCTAACCTTGGTTTATACTTTGGTTTTTATTACTGCATGTCCGGATTACACGGCTTGCATGTTTTAATCGGTATGGGAATGATAACTTGGGTGATGATTCGCACCATTCGCGGAGAATTCCATTCGAATTATTACACCCCTGTCGAGGGTGTGGGTATTTTTTGGCACATCATCGATTTAATTTGGATCTTTTTATTCCCCCTGCTGTATTTAGTTGGTTGATCCAAGATAAGAATGAAAGAAAGAGAGACAGGCACAATGGGAACTCAAAATTCAGCATCGCACAGTTCAGACTCTGGAAGTCACCACGATTCGGTTCATCATGTAACCCCTTTTAACGTTTATGTAAAAGTTGCGGCTACATTGTTTGCTCTTACTTTTTTAACAATAGGTGCCCATTCCATTCGCGAGCATTTACAACCTTTTGCCGCTTTGATTGCTTTTTCTATTGCTACGGTGAAGGCTTATTTAGTCGTCGCTTTTTTTATGCATATGAAATACGAAACAAATATTAATCGCGCTATTTTTATCAGCGGTTTTTTATTTTTAGCCTTACTTTTTTTCATCTGTACATTAGATATTTACACTCGTGTTTTTCAAGGCAGCGTTCTTTAAAACTGAATGTTTAAAACTTTTTCGGTCTTAACAAAATTTGGAATTGTTATTTTTGTCTTGCTGGCAGGTCTTGCCGGTTACGCGACCGGATATCAGGTCGAAACCGCGTTTAATTGGCGGCATCTAATTACTTTTATCGGTGGGCTTTATTTTCTTAGTTCAGGCAGTTTGGCTTTGAATCAGGTTCAAGAATACAAGCTGGATCAAAAAATGCCGCGTACACAAAACAGACCTATTGCTTCAGGAAAATTGACCCCGGCGGCAGGGTTTATTCTTTCTGTAGCGATGATTTTTTGCGGCGTTAATTTACTTTTTGAATTATCACCGATGGCTGGCTATTTGTCCTTATTTTCAATGGTATTGTACAATGGTTTTTACACCTACATTTGGAAACCAAAATGGATTTTTGCAGCTGTCCCTGGGGCTATCCCCGGCGCTTTGCCCGTGACTATCGGATACGCTGTTAATAATACAAATATTTTAAATTCAGAATCTATTTATTTATTTTTGATTATGTTTCTATGGCAGATGCCTCATTTCTGGACGTTGGCGATCAAGTACAAAGAAGACTACCGTCTTGGAAATATTCCCACGCTGCCAACAGCATTAGGAATTCCTAAAACACTTTTTCATATTGGTCTTTATACTTTCTGCTATGCCGGCGTTGCGATAGCTTCACCATTTTTTCTTCGCAGCAGTTGGGTTTTTGCGGCAGTGGTTTTTCCATTTGCGTTCATGTTACTGAAAGAATTTTTTAGGGTTTATCGATCAGAGGCTCAAGAGCGTTGGTTTGCTTTTTTCATGTGGACGAATGTCAGCATGCTGGTATTCCTATTTGTGCCAGTCATTGATAAATGGAGTTTTATTTTCATTGGCCGGGTTTAAAACTGCTTGAGTTTGCTTTAGGTCAGCTTCAAATCCACAGGTGTATCGATCTGCCGCATGGGATGGGCTTTCATAAAATCGGGGTGCAGCTTACAGTTTTGATACACACGATTTATCACTGGATACAGTGATAAATCCATATGATACCGCTCGGCGGTTGTTATAAAGGGAATAAGTAAAACATCTGCAGCTGTAACGACGGATCCAAAACAAAATTCCTGGGCCGAAGACTGCAAAGTTTTTTCAAGTGAATTAAACCCCGAACCAAACCAGTGCTTCACCCAGATTTCTTTATCCTGTTGATTGTAAGAATGGTTTTTTTCTAAATACTGTAAAACTTTTAAATTACCAAATGCATGCAAATCAGCGTTAATGATTTCACAAACTTGTTTAACCTGAGCTTTCAAAAAAATTTGTTTTGGAAAAAGTTGAAAAGTTTCTGGAAACGCATCATCTAAATACTCAAGTATTACCAAAGATTGCGACAGGATTTTACCATCATGGACCAAAGTGGGAACTCCACCCATTGGGTTTAACTTTCTGTACGCTTCTTTGTTCTGCTCGCCGCCGTCGGCTAATAAATGAACGGGCTTATATTCATAACTTAATTTTTTAAGTTCTAAGGCAATACGCACTCGAAACGATGTCGAACTTCGAAAATAATTGTAAAGAATTAACTTATGCATAACAAAATAATGTCGTGGGCTTCTACAGAATACAAGGCGTGATGTTTTGGTATCATTTGCCGCAGGTTGTCTTAATTCATTGAAGGCTTTGTCAATGGAAACTAGTTTTTACGCTCAGTTGTTGTTAAAGTTTGTCTTACACCCGGAGGTAACATGAAAAACATTATTTCAATATTATTAATTTTTTCTGCAACAACTGCATTTGCTAATACAGAAAGAAAATCATCTATTTCTTATTCCATGGCAGGCTTAGAAGCCGGATTTAAATGGAGCTCGATGAGTGCTGACGGAGCTGGTTCAGAAAAACAATCGCTTGGATATCAAATAGGAATCTCAGGAACTTTTGATTTTACTTCAGACTTAGCATTAAAATCTGGGCTATTCTATAATGAAAGACCATTTAAATTTTCAGTTGGAACGGGATCTGATGTTAACGGAAAAATCACTTATTTTGATATTCCCGTTTTGTTGATGTTTAAGTTTGAAGATTACGCCGGAGTTTACTTAGGACCATCACTGTCGATTAAAATGTCGGACGAAATCTCATCTGGAAGCTTAACAAATATCAAAGACACGGTGATTCCAATTACGATCGGTGGACAATTTAAATTTGCCTCAAATTTAGGGATAAATGTTTTTTTTGAAACCGTACCAGGTCAACTGGCAGATGGTTTAAAAAATTCTCGCGCCGTGGGCGCAAATTTACTAGTAACGTTTGATTAAGAAAAGGGAAGATTCGTGAAGCTTGGTTCATTAAAATCAAAATCATTGGACGGCGAACTTATAGTTGTTAGTCGTGATTTAAAATATTTCGCCCGAGCTACTCATATTAGTCCATCTTTGCGCGAAGCTATTGAAAACTGGACAACGACCGAGCCTAAGTTGAACCAGCTTTCTGAAGCTTTGAATGGTGGGAATTTTAAAAATGCAGAAAAAGTTATAGACGAAAGTAATTTTCACTCTTGCCTGCCTCGGACGTGGCTTTTTGCGGATGGCTCTGCTTACATTCACCATATTAAATTAGTTCGTCAGGCCAGGAACGCACCATTGCCAGCAACATTATTAACAGTTCCACTGATGTACCAAGCAGAAAGTGGACGATTTTTAGCTCCAAACGAAGATATACCGCAGGCTGATTTTACCCATGGAACTGATTTTGAAGCCGAAGTTGGAGTCATTGTTGATCATGTGCCTTTGGGTATTTCAGCAGAAAAAGCTTTAAGCCATATTAAATTAGTAGTTTTAATAAACGACGTTTCTTTGCGCGGATTGATTCCCGAAGAGCTTGAAAAAGGCTTTGGTTTTTTTCAAAGTAAACCCACTAAAGCGCTATCACCTTTCGCAGTGACCTTAGAAGAATTAGGCTCAGCGTGGAATCAAGGGCGGGTCGAATTGCCTTTAGATGTTCGTTACAACAATGAATTTTTTGGCAAAGCGAATGCAAAGGAAATGCATTTTCATTTTGGTCAGTTAGTGGCCCACGCTGCACGTACCCGAGATTTGGCTGCAGGCACACTGATCGGCAGTGGCACAGTTTCCAATGAAGATCCATCTATGGGCTCAAGCTGTCTTGCGGAAAAGCGCATGATCGAACAGATTAAAACAGGGCAAGCTAAGACTTCGTTTATGAAAATATCTGACACAATTGAAATTGAGATGAAAAATTCAAACGGTGAAAGTATTTTTGGTCGAATTTGTCAAAAGGTCGTCTCTGTTTAAGATGAAAAGTTTTTACAAATATCCTTCTTTTTACTCTGAATATAAAAGTCTTCGACAGGAATTTGATTCACACTTTAAAAATTCTAAATCGACCCATGCAAAACGTTTCGTTTGGGATTTCTGGTACGACGAAGATCAGTATCATTTGATCCGAACGCCTGCATTTCATTATTTTTCAAAATTAATTTATCAAAAATTTCATTCTTATTTAGTTCAGTGGGGGCGTGAAAATTTGGGTTGCCATGATATTTCACCACCTTGGCTAAGTTATTATGTGGATGGATGTTTTCAAAATCTACATTCAGACGTCCCCCATGGTCCGTGGGCGTTCGTGTATTCAATGACCCCAAATAAAAAAGAGTTCCGCGGCGGCGAAACTTTAATACTTAAATCGCAGACGTTAAATTATTGGTCTCATTTTGTTGATCAAAAAAATCATGAATTTGATAACTTCGTTGACCGTATCGATTCGAAGATGAATCAATTGATCGTATTTGATCCTCGGTTTCCACATGGTGTCACCGAAGTCAAAGGAACCCGAGATCCCATGAAAGGCCGACTGGTGATGCATGGTTGGTTCGTTAATCCTAGACCCTACGTTACGGGCGGGCTGTCGACGGCTCAGGTTCAAAAATCCATCCAACCGCAGTTTTTAAAATTGAACACGATTTTGTCTGACATTGAATTGATGCACGGAACACTTTCTTGCAGACTTGATATTATTCCATCAGGAAAAGTTAAAAAATACACTTTGATATCGAATAGCGTGCTGAGTATTGATGGACAAATTCAAGATGAAAAATATTTACAAAAAGAACTAAAACAACTTTTTTCTGCAACGGTATTTCCGCAGGCTAAGTCGGCATCTTGTATAACTCTACCACTTATTTTTAAATAGAGGTTTATGTGACATTAACACAGCTTATGTACATTGTTGCCGTTGATAAGCATAAAAACTTTGGCGTTGCAGCCCAAAGTTGTCATGTGACTCAGCCCACTTTAAGTATGCAGATCCAAAAACTAGAAGATGAAATTGGAATCATTCTTTTTGATCGCAGCGAACAGCCAATTAAAACGACTAAAGTAGGTAAATCTTTGATTCAACAGGCCAAAGTAGTCTTAAGAGAATCTCAAAAATTTTCTGAAATAGTTTCTGAGGAGCAAGATCAGACTAAAGGTGAAATTCGAATTGGTATTATACCCACGTTAGCTCCGTACTTATTACCACTTTTTATAAAAAATTTCATGACTGCAAATCCAAATGTCAAAGTTATCATTGAAGAGTTACAAACAACGCAAATTTTGAAAAAAATCGATGAAGCTGAATTAGATATCGGCTTGTTGGTGACCCCAATCGAACACGACGGTTTAATAACCACACCACTTTTCTATGAACCTTTTTTAGCTTATGTCTCTGAAAGTTCACCCCTAGCGAAGTTAAACAAAATCGAACAAAAAGAACTTAATTCCAACGAATTGTGGTTACTGACGGACGGGCATTGTTTCCGAGAACAATCTTTACTTTTATGTCAAAATCGAAAGAAAACTTCAGATCAGAATAAAAATTTACTTTTTCAAAGCAGCAGTCTTGAAACTTTAAAAAAAATGGTTGATCAAGAAAGTGGATTTACTTTGTTGCCGCTGCTGGCAACAGCCGACATAAAAAATTCTAAAAGATTAAAAGAATTTGCTAAACCTTCGCCCTCACGTGAAGTCAGCCTGGTCCACAATCATTTTTTCCGAAAAGATAAAATAAAAAATTCTTTGGCTATTTCTATCCAGAAAAGTTTACCTGCAGAAATTTCTTGGACGGTTTCAAAAGCTATAGACGTTTTAGATTTACCCTCTGGAAAAATTAATTCCTAACTATAAAGAATAATGAATTTCAATTGGTACCAGTAAGTCTGGATGCAAAGACTTTTTTACTGGACAGTTGTTAGCCGTATTTTCGATTGTCGAACGGTATGCGACGGGTATATTTTGAGGTAAATCAAGAATGACTTTCAAACTTGAAATTCGTCTTGGTGATAAATTCATTTCTTTTTCAACAGTAAACATTGAATTTTCAATATTAACGCCATCTCGCTCGGCGACGATTGCTAATGTCGTAAGTATGCACGTGCCTAATGCAGTGCCAACTAAATCTGTCGGAGAAAATTTTTCACCGCGACCCTGATTGTCTTTAGGTGCGTCGGTTTCAAGTGTAGAATTTGATGGTTCATGTGTGGCCTTGCAATGCTTCTGTCCGGTGTACAATCCTGTCATTTTGACCATGAATTAAGTCCTCGTTCCAAGTTGAAAGATCAATTTTTAAAGCATAGGAAATGACATCATTTATATGCTCTGCAAAAACAAACTCTATCTGTGATTTTACATCCTCAGGAATTTCTTTCAAATCTTTTTCATTGCGCTTCGACATTATAATTTTATTCACGCCAGATCGGTGGGCGGCAATGACTTTTTCTTTTATGCCACCGACCGGTAAAACCTTACCACGTAAACTAATTTCTCCGGTCATGGCTAGCCGTGGGTTCACAGAGGTTCTTGAAATCAATGATGCTAGCGAAGTTAAAAGGGTAATTCCCGCTGATGGACCGTCCTTTGGAATCGCACCTGCTGGTAAATGAATATGCAAATCAAACCTATTAAAATCAAAAGTCGGGTTAAGTAGCGGGATGCGTGCCTTGATAAGGGATTTAGCAATCTGAGCCGATTCTTTCATAACATCCCCCAACTGTCCGGTTAGAATTAATTCACCTTTTCCGGGAACCAAGGCAGACTCGATAAATAAAATATCGCCGCCAACTGGCGTCCAAGCCAAGCCTGTAACGACGCCCGGCGCCGTTAACTGATCGGTTACCTCATAGGTGAATTTTTCGGGACCAAAAATTTCTTCAATGTCACCAATTCCTATTATGATCTTTTGCTCTGCCTTTAAGACGCGTTCGCAAACGGTACGACAAACCTCTTGAAGTTTTCTTTGTAAATCACGAACTCCAGCTTCCCGCGTGTAATGACTAATTATTTTCAACAGTGCAACGTCTGTTATCTGTATGTCTTCTTTGGCTAGTCCGTGCTCTTTTAACTGTTTTGACCAAAGATGGTTCTTCGCAATGTGTAACTTTTCGGCCGTCGTGTAGCCTGTCAGTTCAATGATTTCCATTCGGTCAAGTAAAGGCAAAGGAATAGAATCTAAAGAATTTGCCGTGGCAATAAAAGTTATATTAGATAAATCAAAAGGCGTGTCCAAATAATGATCCGCAAAACTGTTGTTTTGTTCAGGATCTAAAACTTCTAACAAAGCTGCCGACGGATCACCGGCATAACTGTGTGATAATTTGTCGATTTCATCTAAAACAAAAACCGCATCATTTTGTTCAGCTTTTTTTAAAGCTGAAAGAATGCGACCTGGCAATGCACCTATATAAGTTCTACGGTGTCCTCGAATTTCAGATTCATCTCGGACCCCACCAAGACTGATGCGTTGATATTTTTTACCCAATGCCCTTGCGATACTTTGACCCAAAGACGTTTTGCCAACTCCCGGAGGACCAACAAAAAGTAAAATCGAGCCTTTTTTATCATTTTTAATCTTCATAACAGCAAGATGTTGTAAAATTCTTTTTTTAATTTTATCTAAACCGAAATGATCTTCATTTAATATTTTTTCTGCTTGTGTTAAATCAATTTCTTTTTGATCTGCAGACTTATTCCAAGGTAATGCCAAAAGAAAATCTAAATGGGATCGTACCATCTGATATTCGGGTGACTGTGAATTCGAATTTTCTAATTTGTTCAACTGTTGAGTCGCTAAATCAAGGGCCTCGGCACTTAAACCATTTTCAGATATTTTCTTTCTGTAGGATTCTGCAAAATTAGATTCATCTTTTTCGCCCAATTCTTCTTTGATTGTTTTAAGTTGCTCGCGCAAGATATGATCGCGCTGAGTTTGGCCCATTTTACTGGAAAGCTTGTTCCGGATATCAATATGGATTTTCATCCGTTCTTTAAGGTCATGAAGTAAGCTTAATAACTGCATCACTCGGGTTTTTACAGAAATAGTCTCTAAAATTTTTTGCTTATCGGACATTGAAATTTCTGCATTGGCAGCAGCCATGAAACTTAACAGTGATATATCATCAATCACATCGATAATTTCCTGTACAGATTCTGTATTACCCGGAACTAATTCAAGGACTTCTTTGGTAACAATTTTCAAAGTGGACAACAAAGCATTTTCTGTGATGCGGTCCATATCGACCATATCATCAAGTCTTTCGACATAAGCTTCAAAAATATCGTTCTCGGTTTTGTATGTACTCACTTTGACCCGGTAGTAACCGCGCACCACAATAAAATATCCAGCATCATTAGCTGACTTGATGGATTCAATTTTACACAATGTGCCTATTTCGTTTAAATCGGCCGTTTTTTCAACGGTGTGTTCGGGGTTTTTTTGAGACAGTGTCAAAATCCAATTATTTTTTTGTTGAGCCAAATCAACAGCGCGCACACTTTTGTCTCGACCAACTCGAAGGGCTTGAGTTACTCCGGGATAAAGTACAGTATTTTTCAACGGCAAGATGGGGAATGAGCCCGTGGGTACGTTCATGAAAGCTCCCTTGAACAGAAAAATTTCTGTTCTTTATTCAAAGATGAGTTGGTATTCACGGCTGTCAAGGTCGACCCTTGATGTTCAATAACAGTTCAATAACATTGTTTAAAAAACTGCATGATGGTAATTTTTAAAGATGAAACATACTTCGTTTTGTTTATTGGCATTGTTTTTATTTTCTTGCACGAACAGCAACAAATTAGGTTCAAAAGAAAATCCGATTAAATTTTTACTGATTCCAGCGCAGGATATGCAAAGCCTTGTTGATAATTCAAAAATATTAGAAAGCTATTTGATTAAAGAAACTGGCTTGGAATTTTCGGTTGAAGTGCCTATCAACTATGTTGCTGTTGTTGAAGCCTTTGGTTCAAAAAAAGCCGATGTCGCTATTATCAATACATTCGGGTACATTTTGGCCCATGACAAATACGCCGTCGAAGCTAAGCTGAAGTTAGTTAATCGCGGCCGTGATGAATACCAGGGACAAATAATTATTCACAAAGACAGTCCTATTAAATCAATCAAAGACATTGATCAAAAAAGATTTGCTTTCGTCGATCCAGCCTCGACTTCAGGTTACCTGTTGCCAAAAAGACTTTTTAAACAAGAAAATATAAAATTGAAAGAATATATTTTTTCGGGTCGCCATGACACTGTTGTTACAGCAGTTTATCAAAAGCAAGTTGATGCAGGGGCCACATTTTACACACCTCCGGACTCGAGTGGGCCTCAGGACGCACGCACGCTGGTGAAAACTCAATTTCCGGATGTCTTCCAGAAAATAAAAATATTGCAGCTAACAGGGCCAATCCCGAATGATCCGGTGGCTTTTAGAAAAGATTTATCCGATGAAATAAAAAACAAAATAATTAATTCTTTAATAAAGTATGTAAAAACGGATGAAGGTGCAAAAGTTTTACGATCGATGTATTACATAACTGATTTTAAAACGGCAGATGACAAAGACTATAACCAAGTTCGCACTTACTTAAAAGACTTAGGACAAACGGCCGAAGACTTTGTTAAAAAATAAATTTTTACAAAGCCAACTGGGCAACAAAAGATTCAACCATTGTTCGTGCCGAACTAAAAAACAGACCAAGACCAAAAATCAGTAATGAACTGCCAATTCGAATGTTGCGGTTGGCTTCATCGCTGGTGTAATAATGAAAAAGCATTTGAAAGCCGAAAAATAAATCATTTACAATTCGGGCAAAGAAGTTATTTAGAACTCGGAAAACAGAATTGGGCAGATTCAAAAATTTATTTTTTTTGTTAGTAAAAGCAACATACGGCCAAAATTCATTTTGAAAAGCGGCTCGGCCTTCGACCGAAAGTATAATTAAACCCGCAACAATAAGTGCTGCATCGAAGGGAAATGTAATTAATAAAAATCCAATAAAATAACGAATAAAATAATAAATATTATAGATTAGGGCTCGTAAAGCTTTCAGTAATTTAGGAATCAACGAGTCCTCGGTTTCATTTAAATAATCGAGCGGACTGCTGTAAATTTTTTTAAATCGATCGACAAGTCCTTCTTTGGCAATTTCTCTTTTAGTTCGCTCGGCGTCTTCAGTTAGTCCGCTTTTTGTTTCATACTTGTATTTATAAACTCGGGCTTTGCTTAAAGCCTTTTGATCATCACGTAAAGTATATATTTCATAAGCATTTTTTGCTAAACGCACATAGATTTGGTTGGTGATGTCGCGGTAAACCACAGGGGCTGTGGCTCTTCGTAACCCCAGCATGGAATAACCGGCTAGAAATTTTTCAATGCTTTTTTTATAAAGATCTTTTTTTTCATTCAACCACACTCCGCGCAGTTTTTGATTCCCCAGTTCGACTAAGTCTATCGGAGAATTTAAAAAATGCCCCCAAAGATAATCCCACCAAAAATCTGTCATTGTGACCAGCTCTTTCTGTGTGCTGGTTATTAGTCGACCCTGGTCTAAAATCAAACCGGTTAAAACAGTGTAACCATCCCGTGGCAACCCCACTTGCACTTTTTTGAACGCTTCAATGGTATGAACTAATCCGATAAAAGCTGTTTGAAAATAATTTCTTAAAAAAACTTTACCTTTTATTTGCGAGTAAAATTTCTTATGTAATTTCAAAAGGGTATTGGTGTCTTCAGTTAAATCATTTAAGGAAATAAAGGGCTCTGGCTGATTAGGTCTAAGCTGAGCGGTGTATTCCAGATCAAAATATTCGGCTGAAAATCCTCCGTCTAAAACAGAAGGAGACGCGACAATTTTAAATTCTTGATCAAAAAATTTGATTACAGATTGGCCTGATACAACATACTTTTCAATTTTCTGATCTTTAAATATTTTCTTTAGATCTGATAATTTCAAGACGTCAGCACCGACATCAAAAGACATTATAAATGTTAGAATTATTAAGTATGCTCGCATGTACTTAAAGTCTAACATGCACACAAAGCAGACGTAATTGAAAGCTAGACTAAAATAAAGACCAGAAACTAATTGTAGGTTCGAAACAAAGCACTAACCAGACCTTTGATTTCAACATTACTAGGGTGATGCCACATTGATTTAAGACGCGGATTAGCCGGCCGCAATTCAATTTGTTTCCCTATTTCGGGTTCAGCTGGATTTAATTTGAAAAAATATTTTTTTACGGTCGCTTCATTGTCAACACTAGCAACAACAAGGTCTCCGTCGCGGGCCACTTTCTGAGCGCGCACCACGATCGTGTCGCCATCAAAAATACCTTCATCAATCATCGAGTCACCTTCAACTTTCAAAGCAAAGTGATTTTCAGCCGATTTTAATAAATTGGCCGGAATGTTGATGAACTCATTTTCATGTAAACGCTCGATCGGTGCACCTGCAGCGACTCGACCCAAAAATGGAATTGGCAGAACCTTCGAAGAATTTTCTTGATCGGCGGAAGACTGACCAGGACTAAAGCCACTCGAAGGCTCTGCCGTATTTTTAAGACGATCAATAAGATCTTTTTTAAAATCTTGCACAGAATTCAATACCTGAATGGCACGTTTTTGATTCTGTGGAATATGAACGTAGCCTTTATTTGACAACTGTTTCAAATAATTTTGAACCGAATTATACGATGCAAAACCAAAGTGATCGCAGATCTCTTGATAAGAGGGTGATAACTCTTTTTTGAGTAATTCATCCTCAATAAATTGAAGAACTGCTTTTTCTTTTGTGGTCAAAGACGGGAGGGGCGAGTTGTTCTTTTTCATACATATAAGTTACACTGTAATTTATATGTAAGTCAATACGACTTATTGGTATTTTTCGTAAGTATAGGAAACTGCGGCTTTAGACTGGGTCTGAGGGGTTTTTTCGGTTGGCTTTGCGGCGACCGTCGTCGAACAGTTTTGAAAAAAGAGAAGCATAAATGGATTCACTACAAATAAAACTGCTAATAAAAAACTGCTCTTATGGGCCATTAATCCTCCAGATTAAAGTCGAGTAACCTTTGAATTATCTCTTCGGAGAAGTTTTAAAAAACATGAGGACTTTATTTACGAGTTGTGATGAACTTCTCAAAATGTTCCGTGTTATCGCATTTTTTCTTTTAATTTCAGCCCTGGAAGCCCATTCGGACCCGCTCTCTTTGAGACAGTCTTGTCTGAACTCGTTAAAGAACTATAAAAGTTATTTCAAAGATGAAGTCTTAGATCAGGTTTGTGAAAAAGCGTTGCGAACTTCGGAATGTAACAGTGTTAAGGGTGAACCGATATTTCATTTGGATTATCCAGGCGTTGCTACAAAACCAAAAAAAATTTTAGTTTTAAGTCTTATTCATGGCGATGAGACGCATGCGGGTGGTTTGGGTCGTTTCTGGGCCGAGCGATTAAACAAAGTCGATGCCCGTAACACCTGGCGAATTATCCCAGTTGCAAACCCGGACGGTGTGAAAGCAAAAACACGTACAAACGCTGAGGGTGTCGATTTGAATCGAAATTTTCCAACGCTGGATTGGACGACAGATGCACAAAGCTTTTGGAAAAATGAAGCCCATTCCACCCCACGTAAATTCCCTGGAGTTGCAGCCGGCAAAGAACCAGAGGTGCGTTGCTTGATGCAACATCTAGAAGACTTTAAACCTGATTTTGTTATCTCCATTCACACACCACTTAAAGTATTAGATTTTGATGGGCCGAAGCTTAAACCACCCAGCTTTTCCTATTTACCCTGGAAAAGTTTAGGAAATTTTCCTGGAAGTTTAGGACGATACCTGTGGGTCGAAAGAAAAATTCCTGTTTTGACCACAGAGCTTCGAGAAGATCTACCAGTAACTGCAACAGCGTTCGAGCAATTGCAAGATCTTATTGGAACGTTAATCTTAACAGACCTAAAGTAGTTAGTGAATTTGGCTAGTGTTAGCCGCTTGATGAATGGCTATCAAGCGTTCCTGGGATGTTTCCATTTCGCTTTGGATTTCCAGCAGCTGTAAAATTAAATTTTCTTTAGCGTGTTTAATAGCTTCAAAAATATCATCATGAGAAGCTTCTGCTTCCAACGAACTATCGTCCTCTTTTAAAACAATTGCTATTCTGTAAGCCAATTTTTTTGAAACAGAACTATTTTCATGAGCTGACTCAGATTCTTCTTCGATTTCTAAAAACTTTGGATCTCTGGCAATCACAACAACAAGTGTCTCAGGCGTGATAAATGGGCTAAAATCAAGTATCTGCTGATGAATGAATGATTTTACTTCAAGACTTGTTTCAATGAGCTCAGAGTTGTTTTTCAGAAAGTTGGAACTTGACGACATACATGCCTTCCTTTTCTGTCACTTTTAATTATATTAACATGTTGAAATCAGACAAAAAAGTCCAATAGACTGAAGTCCCTTTTTCAAGGTAAAAAGGACTTTAATTGCACTACATTATGAAGTGTGTACCAACTTAAGTCAGTGTATCATTTTAAGTTATGGTAACGATAAATATTCATAAATCTTGGCGCAGATATCTGAATTCTGAATTTGAAACAGAAAAGATGGCCCAACTAAAAAAATTCTTGGCGAAAGAACAGAAAAATAAAAAAATAATTTTTCCTGAACCAGAAAATATTTTTTACGCATTAGAACTAGTGGCTTTGCAAAGTGTTAAGGTCGTTATCTTGGGACAAGATCCTTACCACGGTCAGGGCCAAGCACACGGACTTTCGTTTTCGGTCCCACAAAATGTGGCTTTACCCCCATCGTTACGCAATATTTTTAAAGAGCTGCATTCCGATTTGGAAATTCAAGAGCCTGGGTCCGGCGATTTAACTCGGTGGGCGCAACAAGGGGTATTGCTGCTTAATAGCGTCTTAACTGTGGAAAAAGATCTAGCGGCATCTCATCAAAATAAAGGATGGGAAGAATTTACGGATAAAGTGATCTCAGTAATCAATGATGAATGCCAGCACGTCGTTTTTATTTTATGGGGAAGCTATGCGCAAAAAAAAGTGCGGTATCTAGATTCAACCCGCCATCTTGTCATAAAAAGTGCCCACCCTTCACCCTTATCGTCGTATCGCGGATTTTTTGGCTCGAGGCCTTTTTCTCAAGCGAATCAATGGTTAGAGTCAAAAGGAATATCTGCCATTCAATGGTAAAATTTGGATTGGTAAAAAAAGTTGAATTGAACTTCTATTAAGGTAGTCTCAAAGTATGATTAAAAAATTAATATGCACAGTCCTACTTGTTTCCGCAAATGTTTCTGCCGCAAAAAACTTAATTTATTGTATGGAAGGAAGTCCTGCCACATTTAATCCTCAGTTGGCCAGTGATTCAGTCAGTTTAAATGCATCCAGCCAAACAGTATTTAATCGTTTGGTCGAATTTAAAAAAGGCTCAACAGAAGTTGTACCCAGTTTAGCAAAATCATGGTCAGTATCTAAGGATCGAAAAACTTATACTTTCAAACTGCGTGAAGATGTGGCCTTCCACGGAAACGAATTTTTTAAACCAACACGAAAGTTGAATGCCAATGATGTCGTGTACACGTTCAAAACACAAATGGACACAAAGCATCCGCTGACGATTCCAGCCGCTAATTATGAATATTTCAAAGCCATGGAGCTTGATCAAATCATTGCGGATGTAAAAAAAGTAAATGATTTTACTGTTGTATTTGAATTGAAAAAACCAGAGGCTCCGTTTTTAGCAAATCTAGCTATGGATTTTGCAAGTATTCTTTCTGAAGAGTACGCACAAGCCCTTGTTCGCTCTGGAAAAGGTTTAAAAACTTTAGAAACAAATCCAATAGGTACGGGACCATTTGTATTTAAAAGTTACCAAAAAGATTCGGCTGTTCGCTACATGGCCTTTGATCAATACTTTAAAGGTCGACCAAAAATAGATCAGCTTATATTTGTTGTCACAACGGACTCGACAGTGCGTTTACAAAAAATGAAAACAGGCGAATGTCACGTCATGAGCGAACCACAACCTCAGGATATTGAAGCCATTCAAAAAACAGCTGGCTTAAAATTAGTATCCACTGAGGGACTAAATATCGGGTATGTTGCCTTTAATACGGCTAAAAAGCCTTTTGATAATTTAAAAGTGCGAACTGCGATAACTTATGCACTGAACAAAAAATCGTATATTGATGCAATTTATAAAGGGCAAGGCACAGTCGCAAAAAATCCAATTCCACCTACGATGTGGTCTTACAATAAAAAAATTATCGACGATGAATACAACATTGAAAAAGCAAAGAAAACTTTAGTTGAAGCTGGATTTCCGAATGGGTTTGAAACAGAGTTATGGACTCTACCGGTTTCACGGCCGTACATGCCAAACGGAAAAAAATTAGGTGAATTGATGCAGGCCGATCTGGCGAAAATTGGGATCAAAGTAAAACTACAAACTTTTGATTGGCCCACGTATTTAGAAAAATCAAAAAAAGGAGAACACGCTTTTATTCAGTTCGGTTGGACTGGAGACAACGGGGATCCAGATAATTTCCTAAACGTGTTACTGGGTTGCTCTGCGGTGGCTGCCGGAAGTAACTATGCGCATTGGTGCCAACCCGAATTTAATGCCTTGATACAAAAAGCAAAAGAAGAGCCTACCCAAGAAAAACGCAGCGCCCTTTATGAAAAGGCGCAAGTTATTTTTAAAAATGAAAAACCGTGGGTTGCCATCGCGCACTCTCGACAAAACAAAGTCATCAGTGACAAGGTTACTGGTTACACAATTGATCCATTTGGACATGAACAGTTTGAAAGTGTCGATATTAAGTAAAATAATTCGTATTCTTATTTCGTTTTTCTTCATCTGCTTGGTCAGTTTTATTATCATAAGACTGATTCCAGGTGATCCCGTGACACATTTATTAGGCGAACGTGGGGCCTCTGAAGAACGTATTTCAGAACTTAAAAAGTTTTATGGTTTAGATCAGTCGCTGATTAGTCAGTTTGAAGTTTACGTGACCCAAGTTGCGGTCGGTAATTTCGGAGAATCCACAGTTAGTCATCAACCCGTTATTGGCGAATTCAAAGTTTTATTACCGGCAACGATCGAACTAGCAATTTTGGCCTTGGCTTGGGCTTCTGTTGCTGGAATTTTTTTAGGCTTATTTGCGGCCATAAAAAGAAATTCATTTTGGGATTATTCGGCAATTTCGATTTCGACATTAGGTTTTGCAATGCCCATTTTTTGGTGGGCGCTTCTGTGTATTTTCTTTTTTTCTGTCGAGCTGCAGTGGTTTCCAGTGTCCGGCCGAGTGGGAATTGATTTTGAAATCCCGTATATAACGGGATTCTTTCTAATAGATTCATTTTTTTCAGAAAATGGCTGGCAGGCTTTCGCCAGCAGTGCTCGGCATTTAATTTTGCCAGCCTTCGTTCTTGGAACAATACCGCTGGCTATGATTACTCGGATTACGCGCTCGGCCTTTATTGACGTTGCCAAAGAAGATTTTATCCGCACAGCAAAAGCAAAAGGATTAAGTCAGTCGCAAATAATTTTTAAACATATCATGAAAAATGCAATGCCACAGATTTTGACGGCCATTGGATTGTCGATGGGTCAACTTCTGACTGGGGCTATAATTACGGAAACATTATTTTCATGGCCCGGTATGGGCAGATGGCTTATAAAAAGTATCGAAGCCCGTGATTATCCGGTTGTTCAAGCAGGTCTTTTTTATTCGATGTTGATCATAGCCTTAACAAATATTGTAGTTGATGTAGGTATCGAAAAATTAAATCCACGACTGCGAGCCATCAAAAATGATTAATAAAAAAATTTTTAAAAATAAAAATTTATCGATAGGACTGGCTCTGTTTTTATGCTTTACAATTTTAATTATTCTTTCCTTCGTGTTAACTCCCTATTCCTATCAAGAAGTTTTTGCTGAAAATCAACTGAGCATGCCATTTTGGAAAGCTGGAGCTAATCCGGCATTCTGGCTGGGAACTGACGATCTAGGACGAGATACATTGTCTCGTATTCTTATCGGTTCTCGGTTTTCAATCGGTATTGGATTAAGTTCTACTTTTTTTGCAATTCTAGTTGCAGCAAGTTTAGGTTTGGTTTCAGGTTATTTTAAAGGTCGAACGGATTTGTTCATTAATCAGCTGATGGAATCCTTGCAAGCTTTACCCAGTTTGTTGTTGGCCCTGATCGTGGTTGTCATTTTGGGCTCTGGATTATGGAACACAATTTTAAGTGTCACAATTGTTTCTTTGCCAGCCATGTATCGTTTGGTTCGTTCGGCTGCTTTGATTGAATGTTCAAAAGACTATGTGCAAGCATCGGTGGCTTTGGGGGCATCAAATAAGCGAATCATTTTCAACCACGTTTTGCCAAATTGTTACACTCCGATATTAGTTCAGTCGGCTGTTTGTTTTAGTGAGGCCGTACTTAATGCGGCAGCTTTAGGATTTTTAGGCTTAGGTGTGCAGGCACCTTATCCTGAATGGGGAACAATGCTGAGTGATTCAAAAAATTATATTCAGCAAGCCCCGTGGTTGATGACTATCCCAGGAATTTGTTTACTGCTTTTGATTTTGTCGACTCAATTGATTAGTGATGGTCTTCGCGACCAGTTAGATCCAAAACTTCGCAGCCGTTAGGTTCTGGATTCTAATCCTACGAACAAAGCCCCTATGCGAAAGCTTTGATCGGATTTAGTTATTGAATTTTTAATATAAACTTTCATTTGAATAATTTGATTAGTCTCGTTTTGATACATAACAGATACAAAAGATTTCGGCTGTAAAGGTTTTTCAGACAGGAATGACAGACCCATTCTTGAAAAATCCTTAATCCTGATTTCGCTAGGACTATTGTTTACTAAAGCTATTCCAACAGATTCGACCGGAGATCGTTTGAATTTTCGCATAATCTGAATCGTTGCAATTGATGCTCCGATTCAGATCGCTTTTACTTATTTTAGTTTTAAAATATGAACATTCTTTTGACTGTGCTTGTAATCTTAGACAGACCTGTTTACAGAACCATCGCTTTTTTCAAGTTCTGATCAATGGCATCTAAAAAAGGCTCAGTATTTAAATACTGGCTTGAATTAATTTTATCACCATAAATACAAACAGCTAGATCCTTTGTCATTTTGCCAGATTCAACCGTTTGAACACAGACTTTTTCTAAAGTTTTACAAAATCTGTCTAATGCCGGATTATTATCTAATTTTGCACGGTGCTCTAGGCCACGTGTCCAAGCAAAAATAGAAGCAATTGGATTGGTAGAAGTCGACTGACCTTTTTGGTGAGCTCTGAAATGCCGAGTCACTGTCCCGTGAGCTGCTTCAGATTCCATCGTCTTGCCATCCGGAGTTACCAGTACGGACGTCATTAAACCTAAAGATCCGAAACCTTGCGCCACGGTGTCGGACTGAACGTCACCGTCATAATTTTTACAAGCCCACACAAAATTACCATTCCATTTTAAAGCGCTGGCCACCATGTCATCGATCAAACGATGTTCGTAAGTTATTCCTGCAGCTTCATACTGGGTTTTAAATTCTTTTTGATAAATTTCTTCAAAGATATCTTTAAAGCGGCCATCGTATTTTTTTAAAATGGTATTTTTAGTTGATAAATAAAGCGGCCATTTTTTTACTAAAGCCATATTTAAACATGACCTTGCAAAACCTTTGATCGAATCATCCGTGTTGTACATGGCTAAAGCGACACCATCACCTTTGAAATTATAAACTTCGTGTGAAATTTTTTCGCCATTTTTTGGTTCAAAAGTAATCGTTAATTTACCTTCGCCTTTAGTAACGAAATCCGTAGCGCGGTACTGATCACCAAATGCATGACGCCCAATGCAGATCGGTGCAGTCCAGTTCGGAACCAAGCGCGGAACATTCTGGCAAATGATGGGTTCGCGAAAAACCGTTCCGTCTAAAATATTACGAATCGTTCCGTTCGGTGATTTCCACATTTGTTTTAAATTAAATTCCTTCACACGAGCTTCATCCGGGGTGATCGTTGCGCATTTAATCCCGACATTATATTTTTTAATGGCTTCAGCCGCATCAATAGTAACTTGATCATTTGTTTGATCTCGGTGCTCCATGCCCAGGTCGAAGTACTTAATATCGATATCCAAGTAAGGAAGAATCAATTTATCCTTGATGAATTTCCAAATGATCCGAGTCATTTCGTCTCCATCAAGCTCGATGACAGGGTTTGCGACTTTAATTTTTTGCATGGGAAAACCTTTCTGAATACGATTTATAAAATAACTAAAATTCATTCCCAGTGTAGGTAAAAGCCAAGCATTAATCACGGCCTAATGCTTGATATCATACACAATTAGGACTAGATTCAAGAGGTGAAAACAGTTCTTGTTTATAAGCAGAATTTGCCAGGTCGAAGCCTTTTTCCAGTCAATTCTGTTCTGCTGTACGATTCAGTTCTGAATAGACATTCTTTTTTTAGGCAATGGAAAAAAAATTTCGCTTATCAGGTGCCGCTGAAAGCCGGAGAGAATCTAAAAACATTAGATTCTCTTAATTTGATACTTAAAAAATTAATGGCGATAAAAATTCCTCAGACCCACGATTTAACTTTCATCGCGGTTGGTGGTGGCAGCGTCGGAGATTTCGCTGGTTTTTTAGCAAGTACTTTTCTGCGTGGTAGAAATTTTGTGCAGATTCCATCAACTTGGTTAGCTGCAGTTGATTCAGCCCATGGTGGGAAAAACGGATTAAATTTCCAAGGCGTAAAAAATCAGATAGGCACGGTCACTTTAGCAAACAGAGTTTTTTTAGTGCATCAGTTGCTGCAGTCTCAGCCCCCAGTTCGTGTAGACGACTCTTTGGGTGAAGTGCTTAAGATTGGCATTATCAATTGTCCCGTGATTTTTGAAAAATTAGAGCAAAAAAACAAAGCCATTAATGTTTACCAAATGTTACCACAGCTTATCGAATCGAAATTAAAAATTGTGAAGAAAGATCCTTTGGAAAAAAATGGTCAGCGGCGCCTGTTGAACTTGGGTCACACCCTAGGACATGTTTTGGAAAGTCATTTTTTACTTTCGCACGGCCAGGCCGTCAAGCTGGGCGTTTTATTTGCGGCCAAGTGGAGTTTCCATTTGGGATATCTCCAGCAAAAAGATTTTATCAAAATCTTTAATGTTATCCACAAATTAGGTCCCACTGATTTACCGGAAAAGTTAAAAAAAATCTCGGTAGCTAGGGCTAAGAAATTACTTTCAAAAGATAAAAAACTACTTTCATCCACGAAGGTTGATTTTATTTTTATTCAAAAAATTGGAAAAGTTTTTAAACAAAAAGTGACCTTGCAAAGTATCGTCAGAGAAATGCAACGTCAAAAACTGGAGCTTTAGTGTTTACGTTTGCAGGGCCACTTGAAAGTTCGAAGTCCTGGATGAACCGAGCCCTCGTTATCCAATATTACAATCCACTTATTGAAATCAATGGTCATACAGAATCGGATGACGTACAAAATCTAATCAACTCAATTCAGTCTTTAAAGCAGGGTCAGTCTGATTTTTTTTCAGGCGCTGGTGGGACAACCCTTCGATTTTTTTCTTTTTTAATTTCAAGACAGCCGGGGACTTGGCGGATTCGCGCAGATCAGCGCCTGTTAGAGCGACCGCAGACCGAGATACAAAATATTTTAAAACAATTGGGCGTTCAGGTTTCGCGCGAGCCCGAATGTTTAACTTTGCTTAGCCAAGGTTGGAAAATTCCAAAAATTATTGATTGTCATGGCCAAAATTCAAGTCAGTTCATTAGTGGTCTTTTACTAAACAGCTGGAACTTGCCTCAGGATTTATTAATTCAAGTTAAAAAACCAATTGTGTCGTTTGATTACTTAAAAATGACCCTTGAAATGGTTCAACGGCAAGGCTTAAAAATAGAATCTACTGAAGATGAAGTCTATCATTACATCAAAGTAAAAGCTTTCGTGAAACCCAGTGCCAACCCGTTGCAAGCAGAACCAGACATCAGCTCAGCTTTTTCCTTAGCGTCTGCAGGTCTCATTGGCGGCCATGTGCAGATAACAAATTGGCCACAGCACTCTTTACAACCGGATTATCATTTTTTAAATATTTTCAAAAAAATGAACATTTTATTCAAAACAGACGTTAAGGGGCTTCATATCCAGCAGCAGAAAAATTGGAGCAGCACCACGGAAAACTTAGTGAACACACCAGATCTTTTCCCAGTTCTGGCTGTGATCTGTGCCTTGGGCACTGGTCAATCTTATCTTTATGGCGCAGACAATTTGAAAGCTAAAGAATCTAATCGGTTTTTGAAAACCATTGAATTACTGCATTTGTGTGGGTTTAAAACTGAAATTAAAGCAGGTGGGTTATTTATTTATGGTCAAAGTTCAGTGCTAAAAAAAGATTTCCCACTGGTTTTTGATCCCGATCACGATCACCGTATGGCAATGGCCGCTGGTTTATTAAAATTAGCAGGTTACAGTTTAAAAATTTCAAATTCAGTGGTTGTAAATAAAAGCTATCCTGCCTTTTGGCATGACATTCAGGTTTTACCATGAAAAAAGTTATCGTCGGCCATCGTGGTGTTGGTAAAACAAATTTACTAAGTCGACATGCGATTTATTTTCCTGACGTTATTCATTTTGATTTGGATTTAGAAATTGAAAAATCGGTTGGTCAGTCGATTCAAGATATTTTTACCACGCAAGGTGAAAAGTATTTCAGAGATCTAGAGCAAAAAACTTTTAAAACGTTAACCCAAGCCCATACAAAATATGTCATTAGCTTAGGTGCCGGATATGATCTAAATTCATTGAATCCCGATGATGAAGTGCTGTTTGTTAGTCGTACAACAGACCCAATGGGAAGAATTTTCATTGATCGTCCAAGACTAAATATTGAGATGGAACCGTTAGATGAATATCAACAGCACTACCAAAAAAGACAAATTTCCTTTCAAGAAAAAGCTGACCATGTATACCATATGCCAGAAGGCCTTGAAGGTGAAAACCTTGCCGAGAAAAAAATACTGACCAAAACATATAAAATTCCAGATGCTGTTTATACACTCAGTGAAAAAGAAATCTTGCAAGTTAATGCCTTTAAAAAAAATTACGGCTGTATTGAACTTCGATCCGATTTGATCACCATGGAAAATATTAAAAAAATAATTGAAACTGATTCCCAATTCAATTGGCTGGTCTCAATAAGAACAGTTGATATACCACCTGTCGGCCCACGTTTAGATATCGATCTTCATACCAAAGATATTCCAATTCATTTTTTAAGTAATAAAAAAAATATAATTTCTTGCCATGATGACAATATTGATAAAGCTATTCAGCTCGTCGAAAAATATGACAAGTTTCACACAAAAATTTCGCCTATTGTGGAAAACTTCGAGGATTTGTTGAAAGGTCATTCTTGGCAGCAAGCTTCACCAGAAAAAAGAAATTTTTTACCCAGATCAAAAAATGGAAAATGGATTTGGTTTCGTCAGTTGTCAAAGTATTGGCAAAAACTGAACTTTATTAGGAACCGCACAGAACTGTTAGATCAGCCATCTATTTATCAGTGGTTGTGTTTTCCAGCTGAAAGACCCAATCATTTTGCTGCCGTTCTTGGGAATCCTGTTTTGTTTTCTCGTAGTCCCGAAATACACAAAAGCTTTTTTGATAATAAAAATTCTTTTTTTTCGATGATTGAATTAACCGAGGCTGAATTCTTAAAGCATCATTTATGGCTTATTGCTTGTGGATTAACTTATGTTGCTGTGACATCACCATTAAAAAAAATAGCAGCTCAGCTTTCAACAAAATCCAGTGAAAATGTGAAGCTATTTCAATCAGCAAATACACTTGTATGTAAACAGGCCGAAATTTTCAGTGAAAATACGGATGTTCTGGGTTTTCAAAAACTGATTGAAGTCGCTCAAATCCACGACAAACACTCCATTGCAGTCTGGGGCGGTGGCGGAACTTTACAAATGATGAAGACGGTTTTACCACAGGCTTATTTTTTTTCATCGCGCTCAGACATGATAGAATCGCAAAATTTAGCACCCGATATTGTTATCTGGGCCGCACCGCGCACAGCGCAGACCAACTATCCACCTTCGCAGTGGCAACCGAAGCTGGTTATCGATCTAAATTATTTAGAAAATTCGATGGGGCTGCAGTATGCGCAAAAAATTCAGTCCTCTTACATTTCTGGATTAAGTATGTTTAAATCTCAGGCCTTAAATCAACAAAAATACTGGAGCACTCTGTGAGCGCAAATTCGTTCGGAACTATTTTTAAAATCACCACGTTTGGCGAAAGTCATGGCAAGGCATTGGGCGCTGTTATCGAAGGCTGTCCCGCTGGTGTCAATTTTAATTTAGAGCTTTTAAAAGCTAATCTTAACCGGCGAAAGCCCGGTCAAAGTTCCGTGACAACGGCGCGTGCAGAAGCTGACGAGCCAATTGTTTTAAGCGGAATTTTCGAGAATAAAACCTTAGGGACACCGATCTGTGTAATGGTCGAAAATAATGATCAACAATCGGAAGACTATAAAGAAATAAAAAACCATGCGCGCATTGGGCACGCCGATGACACCTGGTCTGAAAAATACGGACATGTCGATCACCGAGGCGGTGGCAGGTCTTCTGGCCGAGAAACGGTGACCCGAGTTTTGGCAGGATCTGTGGCGCAAATGCTTGTGGAACAATTGCATAGTAAACTTCAGGTCAAAGGATTTTCTGCTGAAATTGGTCCGTATAAATTATCGCCGGCTGAGCTTTCAACAATCTGGAAGCAAAATATTGATACTTACCCGACGCGATTTCCATCCGTACAAAATAACGAAATCGTAACAGTCCTTGAGCAAGCCAAACGCGATGGTGAAAGTTTTGGTGGTGTCGTCGAACTACGAATTAAAAATGCACCGATGGGACTGGGACAACCTGTTTTCAATAAACTGAAATCCGATTTAGCAAAAGCTATGATGAGCGTTGGCGCAACCACTGCCATTGAACTGGGGCACGGATTTTCTTCATCAGAAATTTCTGGCACTGAATTCCACAAAGAAAAAGATTCCAGTTATTATGGCGGCATTCGTGGCGGCATTTCAACCGGCGAAGAAATTATTTTTCGTGTAGGATTTAAACCAACCTCTTCGATCAAAGACGTTGCGAAAAAAGGCCGCCATGATCCCTGTATTGTTCCGCGCGCAGTACCGGTCATTGAAGCCATGGCTTGGCTGGTTTTAGCGGATCATTTGCTGTGGTCTCGGTTAGATCGAATTTAATTAGGAAACAGAAAACGAACTTACTTCACAACTCCGATATAAATGTAAGCGATTCCAAAACTAACTGTTTTGTAAGCCATCGAGCTAAAGCAATCTGATTCTTTCATCAAAGTGATAAAATTTTCGCGGCAAGGAAATGCAGCCGATGATTTTTGTAAATAATCATAAGCTTCTTTCTGACCCGTGATCCAACCACCCAGAATGGGTAATATTTTTTCTGAATAAAACGTATAGGCGTAATTCAAAACGGGAAGACTCATTTGGCCGAATTCCAAAACCATGACTTTGCCACCAGGTTTTGTAACCCGGGCCATTTCTTGTAGGGCTTTTAAAGGATTGCCAACATTTCTGATACCAAAAGAAATACTGACAATATCAAAGTAATTGTCAGCGTACTGTAAAGCCGTCACGTCAGCCTGTTCAAATTTTATTTCTAAATTTTCCGCTAAAGCCTTCGACGGCGCGGGTGCCAACATCTCGGCACAAAAATCTGTCCCGATAACGGAACCTTCTGGTCCAACGGCTTTTTTAAATTCGATGGCTAAATCACCAGTACCCGTGGCGCAATCAAGTACGCTTTGCCCCGGTTTAGCACTGGATAAATAAACTAATTTTTTTCTCCAGAGGTGATGAATGCCAACTGATAAAATTGAATTGGCCTTATCATAATTTGCAGCCACTTTGGAAAACATAGATTTTATAATTTCAGGATCCGGAGAATGCTTCGTCATTTTTATTTGAACCCGTTTACCGCTTCATCGTGCGGTCGAAAGCGTTTAATACTTTTTCAAGTTGTCGCATCATTATATCGAAATCAGTTAAGGTTAATGCCTGGTCACCATCCGATAGTGCTTTCTTCGGATCAGGATGAACTTCAACAATAATTCCGTCGGCTCCGGCAGCTGCAGCCGCATAACACAAAGGTGTCACCAGTTCGCTGATACCAATCGCATGAGATGGATCAACGATCACAGGGTAAGGCGAATGCTTTTTGGCATAAACGACCGCATTTAAATCCAATGTGTTTCGGGTTGCAGTTTCAAAAGTGCGGATGCCGCGTTCACAAAGTATAATGTTTTTATTTCCACCCTGAGCGATATAATCGGCTGCTTTAAGCCATTCATCAATGTAGGCAGAAAAGTTTCTTTTTAAGACGACTGGTTTTGGCTGTTTACCCAATTCTTTTAACAAAGAATAGTTGTGCATGTTGCGGGCACCAACTTGGAAAGCGTCAACGAACGGAGCAATTTCTTCGATTTGTTTGGAATCCGTTATTTCAGAGATAAGACCTAAGCCAATTTCTTTTTTTACTTTTTTAATGAAATCAAAAGAATTTTCACCCAAACCTTGAAACGATTTAGGCGACGTGCGCATTTTCCAAATGCCACCACGAAGTAAAGCGGCACCTGAGTTCTTTACAGATGACGATGTTAGGCGGAATTGATCTTCGGACTCGATTGAACATGGCCCAGCAATCACTGTAAACTGAGGACCACCAATTTGAATATCACCAACTTGAACTGTCATCTTGAATCACGCTTTCACTATATTTCAGCAAAGACTTTTGTTAAGATCTTTGAGGACATGACAAGTATCATACATAATTCTGATTTTACAAACTTTTTACATTCAGGTGCTATCCTGCAAACGGCTATCGACCAGTTTAAGCTAATTTGGGGACCGTTTAAGGAAAAAGATTATCAAAATTTGCTCTTATCAGATGAAAAAACGATCATCTACAAACCTGAATTTTGGGACTTTGTCGATGATAAACCACGTCTTTGTTTAACTGGATCCCAAGAAGTAATTCTGAATCGATCTGAACTTTTGAATTTGCTAAAGCAACAAGAATCAACAGCGCTAAAAATTCAGTGGGATGAACCACTTACGACAGAATTTACGCAGCAATTTCAGTGGAGTTTTGAAAAATTTGAAACTAAGGAATTAAAAAAAACTGTCCCGATTATTTCTCAGCTGGGTCGGATTTCATTCCGAACACAACAATTAGTGAATGCCCTGATTAACGTCATTGAGGCAGAAGATTTCGGCTGGACTTATGGTTTTTGGCAAAATTTCGTGGGTTTTTTGGGGCATACTCCAGAGAATTTGGTCGATTGGACTGCTAAAATACAAATTCTGCAGACTGTAGCATTAGCTGGGACTTCAGAAAAAAAAACCGAGAAAACACAGCTGCTGCAGGACCAAAAAATTTTAAATGAACACGCTTACGTAGTTGATGACTTAAATCAATTTTTTAAAAAAAACTTTAAATCCAAATCCGTTCGTGTTCAGGGACCTACTGTCTTAGAATTGAAATATTTAAACCACCTCAGAACGACATTGGAAATTGAAAAAGTTAACCACAGGGAAGCCCTTGCAATTTTAGATTTGATTCACCCGACAGCTGCTTTGGGGATCTATCCCAGGGATGTGTTGATGTATCAAACTTTTAAAAATTTTAATTTACAAAAAAACAGGTGCAGTTTTGCAGCGCCTTACGGTTTCATAACAAATTCATCTATTTTAATTGTTGCGGGAATACGCAGCTTTTTTTTCACACAAGAGGAAGTTTTATTATTTTCGGGTTGTGGCGTGACCACCGAAAGTATTTTGACGGAAGAGCTATCCGAGTTAGAAAAAAAAAGAAATTCTGTTAAAAAAATGATGGGAATGAATTTATGACAAACAGTGATCTGTGTTTAAAGATTTTTGATTTTTTAAAACACAGTCAGGTTGAAACAGTAGTTGTTTGTGCAGGTGCTCGAAATGCACCCTTTGTATTTCATTTAGAAAACGAAAATTTTAAAAAAAATTTTTATTTCGAAGAACGCAGTGCTGCTTTTTTTGCCTTAGGACTTATGAAAAGTTCGGGTAAACCAGTTGCCATCATTACGACCTCGGGCACGGCCGCTGCCGAGCTTTTGCCCGCAACAATAGAATCTTATTATCAAGGACTGCCACTGATTTTGATAACGGCCGATCGTCCGAAAGGCTATCGAAACACCGGAGCGCCACAAACAATCAATCAAGTGGGCCTTTATTCAGACTATGTCGAAAAAACTTTTGATTGGGATGTATTCACCACAAATTTCGATTGTGATGTCACTTTGCAAAAACCGCTTCATTTTAACGTTTGTTTCGACGAGCCTTTAAATGACAAAAAAAGTTTAGACTATCCGAAAAGTAAAACAACAATCATTGAAAAACAATCCTTTGCAACAGCCACCGCAGATGATTTTAGAAAAATTATAAATCCCTTGATTATCGTAGGCCAAATCGAAGAATCACAAAAATCAGCCGTTATTAAGCTTATAGAAACATTGAAAGCACCCGTTTACCTGGAAAGTCTGAGTCAACTTCGTGGAACAGAATCAATTCACAAATATGTTATTGATTCAACCGACACTCTTGTAAAAAAAATAATTCTACAAAAATGGTGCGATTCAATTCTTCGCATTGGAGGTGTGCCGACCTTAAGATTTTGGCGTGACCTAGAAAAAGATTTTTTAAATACGGCCGTCTATAATTTTACAGATTTACAGTTTACTGGCTTAGCCAGAAAAACAACAAATTTTAAAATGGATTTTAGTCATGTCCTTCAGTCATCAAACGCCAATCTTTCAAAAATATTTGAAATAAATAAAGACTTACAACTTAAAAAGAACGAACTTCTAACAAGTTTCCCCCTGAGTGAACCCGCCTTTGTGAGTAATCTGTCTGCCGTTATCGCAGACGCGCCAATCTATTTAGGAAATTCGTTACCTATCCGAGAGTGGGATTTATTTTCACACTCAGGATTTTTTCAGCAAAAAGTGTATGCTAACCGAGGTGCCAACGGAATTGACGGGCAGGTATCAACTTATTTGGGTTGGTCGCAAAACATGAATTCTTCGTACTGTTTGATTGGTGATTTAACCACCATGTACGATTTAGCTGCGCTTGGGTTAAAAGGTGAAAGTAATTCCGCCAGTACCAGAGTCGTTATTATGAATAACTTTGGTGGGCATATTTTTAAGCGTGTTTTTAATAACGAACATTTTTTAAATGCTCATCAGCTGGAATTTGTACATTGGTCCAAAATGTGGAAATGGAGTTATCTTCTAATAAAATCACCTGAGGATTTCAAAAATATTCCGGAAGGTCAAAAACTAATTATAGAAATTCAACCGGATTCAAACCAAACCCAAGAATTTTGGGATGCATGGGATTTTTTATGCAGCAGAATTTAATTTTTGCGGTTCACGGCTTTCTCGGTTCAAATCAGGATTGGAATTTGTCTGAAAGTCTGACGGAAAAAAATTGGATAAAACCATCTATGTTTGCTAAGGACTCACCCGATATTAAAAACTTTTATGATTATATCGATCAATTAATTTTAACCTACAAACTAAATTCACAGCCTTTGCTTAAAAAAATTTTTGTCGGGTATTCATTAGGTGGCAGGCTAGGCCTACATTTTTTAAAATCTTACCCTAATTTGTTTGATCATTTTGTTTTTGTGTCCACCAATCCTGGTTTTACAGAACCGATTGAAAAAGCTAAGCGATTACAGACTGATCAAGAGTGGTCTACATTTATTTTAAATAGTCCTTGGAATACTTTTTTAGAAAAATGGAACGGACAAACTGTCTTTGACCAGCAAGCTTTGAAACCCGTTCGGTCCGAGACTGAATTTGATAAGTACAAACTAAGCCAAGGGATGGATCTATGGTCGTTAGGCCGCCAAGAAAACTTTTACCAGCTAATTGAACAAAATCAAAAAAAAATAAGATGGGTCGTTGGATCTAAGGATGATAAATTTTTGGCAGCAGCCGAAAACATGAAGCAAAAAAAAATCCTGCTGGATTACAGCAGGATTGATTCTGGACACCGCATTTTATTACAAAACCCTAAAGCGTTAAGTAATTTAATTAGTAATCTCTTTTAGTTTTTCTGAGATCCATTTTCCGTATCCCAGAACGGCGGTGTAGACGGCTGTTTCATTGCAATCTCCCGTTCCGCGACTGGTTATGCCGACCAGAATATTCTTTTTCGTTTTTTTGTTCGTGATGTATGCTGGTCCGCCAGAGTCACCGTGGCAAGCACCACTTCCCTGAGATTGATCAAAAGTTATTTCTTCCATTGTTGGAAGCATAGAAATAACTTTTACCTGACTGACTTTACGCAAAATTCCGGAACCTTCGCTAATAACAGGTCGTCCTGTTGCAGGGTTTCTTTTGAATTTGTTTAAACCGTATCCTGCTAAAGTGACTTCGGTGCCTGGAAGTAGCGACTGGGCCCACTGTGAAGTTGCAAGGGTGGCAACCTTAAATTCCGCTGGGGCAGCACCTTCAAACAAGATCAAACCAAGATCGTTGCTGCTGGTGTTGTCGTCTTTCGAGTCTGGGTTGTAATGTTCATGACGAAGAACTTTTATTGAATACCGAATATTTGTTTTATCGCCGGCTTGAGCTTTTTTTGATATTTCTGTAAGGTTGGCTCCGAAAAAAATAATTGTTTTGTCGGGAAACTGTAAATTCACACAGTGTGCGGCTGTTAATACGACATTTTTTGCAATCAAGCTGCCCGTGCAGAGGCCTCCGTTGGCTTGATCGTAAACGCCGACGATTCCATTTTGTTTTGCATAAGCTATGTCGGCATCAACGCCACCGATAATACTCGATTGATCTATCGTTGAATTTTGAAAGCGGGCTGAACTGGAATTAGCTTCACCAGAACATGAAGATAAAAAAGCTAAAAATGAAAGTCCGGCTACAAGTTTTAAAATTCGTTCAGTCTTCATAAATCCCCCTGATCATACAACACACAACGTGCTGCTTGGGCTGTAATAAAACCCAAATTGGAACCACTCACAACACAATTGTTAAAATATTGTCCATAAATTATTTTTATGGTTGTCGACGGATTATTCACTTTCAAATCAAACAGATTGTTTTTGACCAAAATAAATCAAAGATCAGTACTTTTTATAAGCGTTCGTCCATTTTATTAATTCAGATCTATTGCCAGGTTCACCAGCCGCATGTCCCGCATCTGCCACAATATTAAGCAAGGCCTCAGGCCAAGCTTTATGTAAATCCCAGGCGCTACGAACCGGACAAACAATATCGTAACGACCTTGAACTATAGCTGCAGGAATATGTCGAATCTTTGAAATATTTTCGAGCAAAAAGTTTGGTGTTGGGAAAAAAGAATCGTTGATGAAATAGTGACATTCGATGCGTGCAAACTGCAAAGCCAAAGTGGGCTCGTCAAAATCTTCAATCGATTGAGGATCAACAAAAAGTCTTGAAGTTGCAGCTTCCCATTGACTCCAGATACGGGCCGCAGCCAAACGAACATCTGCATTTTCATCGGTTAATCTTTTATAGTAAGCCGCTACAAAGTTTTGCCGTTCGTTTTCTGGAATATGATGTTCATATTTTTCCCAGGCATCAGGAAAAATTTGCGAAGCGCCTTCTTGGTAAAACCATTTTATTTCAGAGGGCCTACATAAAAAAATTCCACGCAAAATAAGGGCTTTGACTTTGTCGGCATGAGTGATCGCGTAAGCTAAGGCCAGCGTAGAGCCCCAGCTGCCACCAAAAACAAGCCAGTTTTTAAGGTTTAAGTGCTGTCGAATTTTTTCAATGTCTGAAACTAAATCCCAAGTCGTATTTTCTTTCAATTCAGCAGCCGGTGTCGAGCGACCGGCCCCGCGCTGATCAAATAAAATAATCCGATAATGAACGGGATCAAAAAAACGACGATAATCGGGGTTGCAGCCACCACCGGGGCCGCCATGTAAAAAAACAATAGGTCGTCCATTTGGATTTCCGCATTGTTCAACATAAAGAGTGTGCAGTTCAGAAACCTTTAAAAATTCAGAATGAAAAGGCTCGATCGGGGAAAAATAATTATTTAAACCCATACTTTAAATTTTTCACTTTCAGAAATAAAACTGTTTTGATAAGCCGTTTGATTGCATTTTTGAAAATCAGCGATGGAAAAATTTTGATGGTTTTGTGCGATCATATAATCATCCGACAACAATGAAGCAAAAATCCCAGGATCATCCGAATTTAAACAGATTGGTACATTCAGTTCAAATAATTTTCTAAGTGGATGATCCGTGTGTGTCTTGAAAGCTTGGGTTAAATAATTGCTGTAAGGACAGACCTCAAGCACGATATTTTTATCAATCAATGCACGAATAACATTCGGATGATGAATCGCTTGAACACCATGACCGATGCGCTGCGCTCCTAAAAGTTCTATCGAATCCATAATCCATTGTCCGGCGCGTGGATCTGGTGATTCCCCCGAATGGACAGTGATATTAAGCCCTGCTTTTTTCGCAGATTGAAAAAAAGGTGCAAATTTTTTCGGTTCAAATCCATCTTCATTGTCGGCCAGATCTAGCGCAATGAAAGTATTTTTATTTTCAATTGCAAATTGGGTCACATGATCAACAGTTTTCAGATCTAAAATACGCTGTAAAATACAAATCAAACCGACAGCAATTGGAAAAGATTGTTTTGCTTTCTGAATTCCTTTTAATAACGCTTGATGAATTTTTTCGTAAGTTAAATTGTTGTGCCCCTGAGCAATAAACGTGGGCGCGTATCTTAATTCTAAAATGCGGACACCATCATTGAAAGCATCTTCACAAGCTTCGAATGCTAATCGTTCCAAAATTTCTTCGGACGCCAATAACTTCTGTGTGGTTAAAAACTTGTTCAGAACGGCTTCTAAATTATTCATCGGTTCAGTCACTAAAAAATAGGCTTGTTGTTCCGCTGGATTTTTGGGGTATTTCAGCCCCAAATTTGTAGCGATTTCAAGCATCGTGCTCCAACGCATTGAACAATCTAAATGGCGATGCAAGTCAACTTTAGGTAAAGCGCGGATTTCTTGAATAGATAAGTGTGATGACATAAAAAATAAGTATGACACAAATCAAACCACTTCAAGTGAAAAACCATTTAGCCGGACATCAAAATAAAAAACCTCAGTTTGCAAAAAATGTAAAATTGCAAAACGGTGATATCGTCACGGTCGCAGACCCGGTTGCAACTCGGGCCTTAGTTGCCTTGATGGACATGAATGCAGTTTTAGGCGGAGCCGCTTCTCATTACGGTGGGCCAGCAGCACTGGCTGAGCTGATGTCCGCTATGCACGGAATTATTTTTCATGAAAGCGAAAAAAAGAATAAAAATTGGTTTGATTTGTTTCATGTGATTAACGATGCAGGTCACTGTGAAAATGGCTTGTATGCGCTGAAAGCAAATTATGGCATGGCAGGCCTTGATCTGAATTCACTTAAAAAATTTCGTTCGCTGGATAGTGGTTTGACTGGCCACGGCGAAGTTCATTGTTTCCCACAGGGTGTTTATTTAAGTAACGGTCCACTGGGTTCAGCGTTTCCGCAGTCGCAAGGTTTGGCTTTAGCCGAAAAATTAGCGGGCACAAACCGCACGACTTTTTGTGTGCTTTCTGATGGCGCTGCAATGGAAGGCGAAGCCAAAGAAGCGCTGGCAGCAATTCCGGGTTTAGCTGAAAAAAATAAATTAGCCCCTTATGTTTTGCTTATCAGTGATAACAACACGAAACTTACGGGCCGCATTGATGCCGATTCTTTTTCAATGAATCCAACATTTAAATCTTTAGAAGCTCTTGGGTGGCAGGTTATCTATTTAGAAAACGGAAATGATTTGCAGAAATGTGCTGAAGCTATTGAAAAAGCAAAAAACTTAGCAGAAAAAAATCCAGGCGTGCCCGTAGCAATCTGGGCCAAGACGATAAAAGGAATTGGTACCAAGAAAACGGCTGAATCTGCAAGTGGCGGCCATGGTTTTCCTTGTAAATCACCCACTGAGCTTTCCGCTTTTATTTCTGAAATTTATGCAGATGTAAAAGCTCCGGCTTTGTTTCAATCCTGGATTGATGAACTGATTGAACTTGAAAAAAAAATCAAAGCAGAAGCCGTTGCTGATACCGGTGAAAAAATTCAAATAGGAATTTCCAAAGCGATGACAGCTGCCTTTAAAAAAGGTTTTCCTGTGCTATCGGTAACTTCTGATTTGCCCGGCTCAACCGGAGTCGCCGGCTTTAGAAAAGAATTTCCCGAGGCTTGCTTTGACGTGGGCGTGGCTGAAAGTAACATGATTTCAATCAGCGCGGGGTTATCCAAACAGGGTTTTATTCCTGTGGTCGATACTTTTGCGCAGTTTGGTGTAACGAAGGGTGCTTTGCCGTTAACAATGGCCAGTCTTTCAGAGGCACCGATTATCGGTATTTTTTCACATACTGGTTTCCAAGACGCTGCCGACGGGGCTTCTCATCAAGCATTAAGTTATATGGCTATGTTAGCCACCATTCCTGGCGTGGATTTATATTCGCTGTCTTCAAGCGAAGAGGCCGAACACTTGCTAACTGAAGTGATTGAAAAATTCGTGAAAGATAGGATTCAGGGGAAAATTCCACCATCTTCAATTTTCTTTTTAGGCCGAGAAAATTTTCCTAAAACTTTTCGAACAGAAGAAAATAAAATTTCTTACCAATTAGCAAAGCCACAAATTTTAAAAAACAACATGCAGCCACAGGCTAAGAAAAACGTTTTGCTGGTTACTACAGGATCTTTAGTCGGTCAGGCGCTTTTAGCTTGTGAGACATTGCAGTCTCAGTCGGTTGGCAGTGCCGTTGTGAATATAAGTTGTCTAAATAAATTGAATCCAGCCGATTACACGACGCTAGTTAGCCAGTGCCAAGGAAAAATTGTTACAGTCGAAGATCATCAAGTGTCATTAGGGCTGGGCAGTTTTTTGACTCATCAGCTGGTTCAAGCCGGTCACTCGGTCAAAGTTAAATCCCTGGGTGTGCATGCAGAATTTGGACAAAGTGCCTACAACGCGATTGAACTTTACCGGAAGCACAAAATGGATAGTGCTGCGATAGTAGCTGCAGCAACTGAAATAGAATAAAGAATTTTATTTAAGTAGTATTGGCAATGATTTGAAACGTTCTTTTTCGGTTAACCAAAAAAGAACTTCATTTGCATTCAGATAGCCTGAAATCAAACTTAGTTTTAAACCGAATTCAAAACTGTGATTGTGAACTAAAGAATACTGACGACGTTCACCTTTTTGTTGATAAGCTGTAATCTTTTTTAACGAATGCATAAACTGCATCGATTTGAACAGCATGGCCACTTCACCTTTAAAAACACCCAGTTCGTCGCGGCAAAATTCAGCGAATGTTTCATCATCCTCTAATTTGTTGGGGTTAAATCCATCAGGTTTTGTCACAACTAGGTAAACGTAAACAATGGCAGAAAAAAGTTCGGCTGTGTCTGAAAAATCGATCCCAGCAAAATGCAGTTGTCGAACGTAACATAAAAATTCTTCCCGCAAGTTTTCGTTTTGAAATAATTTATGAAACGATGGCAACACCATTTCTAAAAGACCCAAATCAAAAAGTTCCATCAGTGCTAGATCAACCTGAGGTAAACGAAAAAACTTAAGCCACTCTTCACGACGACGCGGAAGCACGGCTCTTTTTAAATCTTCTTTACAATCTAAAATAGCTTGCCTTAGGTCGTCGGCAATCGAGAAATTAATTTTGTGTGAAAGACGAACAGCTCTTAGGATGCGGATAGGGTCTTCTTTCAAACGAGCCACCGGGTCTCCGATCATCCGCAAAACATGGTTTTGGATGTCTTCTAAACCTTTGCAGTGATCAACAATTTTCTTATCAATGGGATCGTAAAACAAAGCGTTAATCGTAAAATCGCGGCGAATTGAATCCTCTTCGATATTTCCAAAAAAATTTTCTTCGGTGAATAAACGGTCGTCTTCGGTTGTTGTTTCTAATTCTGCTGCAGAAGCTGCTCGGCGAAATGTTGCGATTTCAAAAATGTGTTCCCCACGTCGGGCATGAACAAGTTTAAAGCGCCGGCCAATAATAAAACAGTACGGAACTTTTTTTTTCACCATGTTAGGTAAAGCATTCGTTGCAATATCAAAGTCTTTAGGCTTGATGCTGACCAGTAAATCGCGGACGCCGCCGCCAACCAGATAGGCCTGGAAGCCACCTTCTTTCAGGCGCTTCAGTATGCCAATAGCCTGCGGATCGATGGCATCCTGCATCTGAATTAATTTTTCAGTATAAATCTTCGTCAGTGAAGACTTTTGAGTTTCTGTCATTACACTTACATTTTTAATTGAGCTTCGATTTCAAGTCGAGTACTTAAAATTAATGTTTTTAGATAATTTCAATTATTCTGTGCTGGGCACAAATTCTGGTGACCGGATTGTGTTTATTCATGGTTTGATGGCCTTTTCAGCCAACTGGCGAAAAATAGCAAATCGACTGGAAGGTGAATTTCAATGTTTGATCTATGATCAACGAGGTCACGGTCGATCTTTCAAACCAGAAACTGGATACACTCCAGAAATATTTGCTGAAGACTTAAACAAAATAACCAACGAATTAGGCTGGGAAAACTTTCACTTGGTTGGTCATTCCATGGGCGGTCGTAATGCAATGGTTTTTGCAAATCTGTACCCAGAAAAAATCAGAACACTAACAATTGAAGACATAGGCCCGGATGCAGACTCGAAAAACTACATGTATTACGAAAACATGCTGAATTCAGTTCCAACTCCGTTCCAAGACAAGCAGCAAATTAAAGATTTTTTTAATCAAAAATTTGCGAAAGATTTTACTCCGAAAGAGGCCCCTTCAATTCTTTCGTTATTCTTGCAATCAAATATCGAGGAAAAGCCAGATGGGTTATTTGATTGGAAATTTTCGAAAAAGGCCATTATTTCTATCGTTCGCGAGGGCCACCAAAAAGATCGTTGGCATGAAGTCAGTTCATTTAAAATGCCCGTTCTATTAATTCGCGGACAGAATTCTCATGTGCTTAAATATGAAACATTTGAAAAAATGAAACAAATGAATCCAAATATTCAAGGTGTGCAAATCGTAGGCGCTGGTCACTGGGTGCATTACGAAAAATATGAAGAATTCACGACAGTTTTAAAAGATTTCATTCGATTGCACGATGCATAAAGGCGCGCCTGCTAAAAGTGAAACAGTGACACCGAAACGGCATAAGACTATCACTAACTTGCTATGAAATATTCTGAATTAAATCTGGAACCGCGCTTAAATTCTGCGATCGAAAAATTAAACTACGTTGAAATGACGCCTATTCAAGAACAGGCAATACCATTGATTATGTCCGGAACGGATGTGGCAGGTCTTGCTCAAACTGGAACAGGCAAAACAGCAGCGTTTCTGGTGCCCATAATCGAGCGTATTTTAAGAACCCAATCTGAACCTAATCATGAAAGAGCTTTCAAAGACTGGCTACCTATTAGCCAAGTTTTAATCTTAGTGCCCACACGCGAACTAGCTGATCAAATTAATGAAAACGTTTTGAAAATTTCTGCAGGAACCGGAATTAAAAGTTATCCCCTTTACGGCGGAACCGGCTACGACAAACAAAAAGAAGCACTTAAATCGGGTTTGCAATTTATTGTTTCAACACCTGGCCGCTTGATAGATTTGTACAAAGAAAACCATGTTGATTTAAAACAGGTGCGGGTTATCATTTTTGATGAAGCCGACCGTATGTTTGATATGGGTTTTAAAGATGACATGAAGTTTGTTTTGGGACGTGTTCCGCGTGACCGACAGTTTTTGGTTTTTAGTGCTACTTTAAATTTTGATGTTTTAAATACAGCCTACCAGTTCGGCGCAGAGCCCGTGGAAATAAACATCAGCCGAGATCAAGCCAAAGCGGATCACGTGAAAGATTTTTTAATGCATGTGGGACATGACGAAAAACCACAGCAGTTATTATCACTTTTGAAAAAAGAAAACCCGAAGCAGGCGATGATCTTTACTAATTACAAACACAATGTTGACCGAATCTCTAAATTTTTGATGGACAATCACATTCCTGCAATGGGAATTTCTAGTTTAAATTCACAGCCCCAGCGAAACGCTGTTATAGAAAAATTTAAAGCAGAAAATGACCAAAATATATTAGTCGCAACGGATGTTGCAGCCCGAGGGTTAGATATTAACGGAGTCGACGTTGTGGTTAACTTTGAACTACCACAAGATCCAGAATCCTATGTGCACAGAATTGGTCGAACAGGTCGTGCTGGTCGTGAAGGAAAAGCTTTTTCATTGGTTTGTGATAAAGATATCGATTCGTTAAGCCGCATTGAAGAGTACACAAAAAAGAAAATTGAAAACAGTTATTTAGAAGACGTTGACGTCATCAAAGATTACAAAAGACTGCAGTCCGAGCAACGTGCCAGCTACGGCGATCGATTTGATCGATCAAAACCCCATGGTAGCAACGACCGAGATCGCAAAAAACCTAGGTCCTTTGAAGCGCGTGGTGATAGCAAAAGACCAGTTAGAAATGAAAGTTTTAAAAAAGATTTTAGCAAGCCTGTGGCAAAAGACGGTATCAAACCCGGTCCAAAGCCAATCGACAGAAAAATAGTCACCACTACGCAACCTTTGAAAACTGAAAAACAAGATCGTAAAATTCAGCCACAGACGAAATCTGCGGGTCCAAAGGCACAACCGTCGAAGCCCAGCCTAGTCAAATCCCAGGCCGCTAAGAAAGATCAACCTAAACTTACGAAATCATTTCGTAGCAATTCAGGAAAATCGACATCGTCTTCTGGTGCTGGAATTGGTACTAAAGTGAAATCAATTATTAAAAAAATATTTGGTTAAAATAAATTACTATTTAACGCCATTTGAATGTTTCTAAAATGGCATTGCAAGTCAGGATTGTTTTACTAAATTGGTCGAAACTGTCCAAGCAAGTGGCCAAAATAATTTGATCATTATTTTTAAAAAAAATTTGCCGAGAACGCGTCGATTTATTTTTTTGATTTAAATCCACAATTACTGAATCCACAGGCGATTTTTTCAAAGATTGCAGTCCCATAACTTCAAAACCATATTGGTTGTAATCTCTTAGGTACTGACGCACGTATTTTTCTAAATCTGTTTTCGCTGAAACTTTATCTGATGAAAAACTAAGAATAGTTTTTTGTATACCCGTCTTTGGAGCTAGTTCTAATACATGCCCATCCGTACTTGGCGGATTTTTTAAAGACCAATCCGTCGGTATATGAGTGATTTCAAAACCCATTTGACTAAAAACCGAGGCATTCTGAACTTGGTTAATTAAAGCGCTTCCCATCATTGGATGGGGTGATGGCTGGGCTGCTATAGAAAAAAGTAAAATGAAAGCTATTGCCAACTTCATATATTAATTATGACATTTTTTTCAACAAAGTTCAAAATTTTAGTCATCAGGCTAGTTGGATTTATTTTTTTTATATCTTTCAGGTTAACCCAAATGCCTTCCTTAAGTGTCTGACCCGTTGGTTTTTCAACTGTTATATATAAAGCGTATTTGGTTACCCCGTGTTTTAAATCAAATACTTTGGGTTTTTTCTTTAGTTTACTCAGATTACTTTCGGGGAAATGCACATTCTTCAGAAACGGTGCCGTTGCAAGTGGGACTAAATGAATTTTTTCTTTTTTGATGCGAGGTTTTAAAACCCAGTGCCAAATTTCAGTTTCTTGTTTTGGTTTTGGTAAAGGTAACTGGGTAATCAAATCATTTTTTAGAGATACACAGCGTGCTTTCCAAGGACATAGTAAACACAACGGTTTTTTTGGTGTGCAAACGGTCGCACCCAATTCCATCAAACCTTGATTAATTTCAGAATTTTTTTTTGTTGCAGCCAACTGGTCTGATAAGTCCTGTAATATTTTTTTTTCTTTGGAATTCCACCATTCCAGTTTTAAACCAAAGCGACGACTGAGCACCCGAATGACGTTTCCATCTAACACTCCAACCGGTTCATTAAAAGCAATACTGGCGACAGCTCTGGATGTATAAGGACCAAAACCTGGCAATTCAATCAACTGTGCGGCCGTTTGATAAAAACCCGATTTCGATAAATGCTGGGCTGATCGGTGTAAATTTCGTGCTCTGGAATAATAGCCAAGGCCTGCCCAGTGTTCTAAAATATCTTCAAGCTTAGCATTACCCAGTTGCTGGACCGTTGGAAATCGAGAAATAAATTTTTCGTAATAGGGGATAACTGCGGCTACAGTCGTTTGCTGCAACATCACTTCTGAAATCCAGATTTTATAGGGATCTTTGTGCTTACGCCAGGGAAGTTCACGACGGTTTTGCAAATACCAATCGATCAGTTCAGATTGATCAATAGGTAAAGCTTTAAGAATTTTTAACTTATTTTTAGCCGCCATGTCACAGTACTTTAATGGATAATCTATTTGTAACCAAGGTCATTTTTGACAATAATTGATTGTATGAATAAAGAATTTAAACCGTTAAGTGGGCGTGAATTTCCAAGATTTTCTGGCATAAAAACTTTTTTTCGTTTGCCGATAGCTGACGTGCAAGAGTCTTTCGATGTGGCGATTTTTGGAATACCTTACGACGGAGCCGTTTCCTATCGTCCAGGTGCGCGCTTTGCCCCGACACAAATTCGAGATGCTTCAAGCCTAGGTCGCGGTTTTCATATGACCCGAGCCATTTCGCTGTTCGAGCGTTTGAAAGTTGCAGATATCGGTGACTGTCCGACAGTTCCTATCGACCAAATTCAGACTTATGAAAAAATTGAAAAATTTGCGGACGAAGTTTTAAAAAATAATAAAAAATTTATTTCAATAGGTGGTGATCACTCGACCACATTGCCGTTGCTACGTGCTTTGAAAAAAAAATTCGGTGTGCCGCTAAGTTTTATTCATTTCGATGCCCATTTAGACACTTATCCTGCAGCTTGGGGATGTGAATACCATCACGGTGCCTTTGCCAGACATGCCATCGAAGAGGGTTTAGTTGATCCAAAAAAAATGTTACAGATTGGAATTCGTGGTCCACTTGCTGGCAGTGATGACTTAAAAATTGTTACCAAGCACCAGGTCCAAATACGAACCGTTGATGATATTCGTGAAGTGCCGATTCAAGAATTTTTAAAAACTTTGCCATCTTTTTCTGGTCCAACCTATATCAGCTTTGATATTGATTGCTTAGACCCCGCTTACGCCCCAGGGACTGGAACACCCGTTCCCGGCGGTTTAACAACCTATGAAACTCAGCGCATACTGCGTGCTTTAAAAATTGAAAATTTGGTGGGGGCCGACATTGTTGAAGTGTGCCCTCCGTATGATACTTCGCAGATTACTTCGTTAGCGGCGGTTGACACCATGTTCGAATTTCTATGTTTGATGGGAGAAAATAAGTGAAAGAACAAAAAGCTATCGTCGCAGCGGGTTGCTTTTGGGGTGTTGAAGAATTATTTCGTCAATTGCCCGGAGTTTTAAAAACAGATGTTGGCTACTGTGGTGGCCGGGCTGCCGAAGATGCACTTTATTTAAGAGTAAAAACAGGTCAAACGGGTCATGCCGAAGCCGTATTGATTCACTTTGACAGCGATAAAATTTCTTATGAAACATTAATTCATGCCTTTTTTAAGTTGCATGATCCGACGACACCGAATCAACAAGGCAACGATATCGGGACCCAGTACCGATCAGCAATTTTCTGTTTTGATTCAGAGCAAAAAATGATCGCAGAAAAAGTAAAAAAAGAAGTGGATGCAACTGGAAAGTGGAAGCGGCCGGTGATCACTCAAATTTTGGATGCAGCTCCGTTTTACACGGCCGAAGATTATCACCAAGATTATTTACAAAAAAATCCAAACGGTTACACCTGTCATTACTGGCGCGAATAACTTTTTAAGCTTCAATTCCTGAACTGATTTGTGACCAAAGTACAGGATTAAGAATTTCAGAACCAATCAAATAGATGGGCTCGTGCTCTTTGGTTTTACCTTTTTTAGCTTCCGTAGGTAAAAAACCTGTACCCCCGATTTTATTAAGCCAATCTTTCCTAAGTGACAGCGAATTTGAAACCAATACGTGCTTAAAATCATCTAATTCTTTTTTGTGACTGCGGCCATGTTCAAATGTTGAAAGCACGCCATAATCTTTATTTGTCTGAATTTTTTCTAACACTTGAAAGCCTAATTCTAGGGAATAACGAAACTTCTGTCGGCCGGGAGTTTTCGAAGTAAAAATCAGATCCAAATTTCCTGATAAAAAATGAGCTTCAAGTTCATTCAGATCATAAATTTCGATAAAGATTTTTGAAACTCCGACCTGATCGAAACAGAACTGGCAAGTGTCCATAGCAAAAGCGGATAAGCCTTCCAAAGTTCCTATTTTTATTTCTGCGATGACCTGGTTATGGCTTAAATTAGAAAGTTCTGATTCTAAACGCTTGCTGGATTTTTCAAACATCAAAGACAGTTGAAAGGCAACGGGTGTCCAGCCTGATTTTCTTTTTGCAGAGCGGTCTAAAATAACTATTTTTAATTCATCTTCAATTTTCGCGATAATTCTGGAAAGTTGAGGCTGACTTAACCCTACATGCAAAGCGGCGGCAGATAAGTTTTTAAAATGAATTGCTTTTCCAAGGACGCTCAGTTCGTAATAAATATGCTGCATGAATTCTCCTACGATTTTTTGATGTAATTAAATACAGCTACAAAACCAAAAACAGCAGCCAGCACATAGCCAATCAAGCTGACAGCAGGCATTCCTGCCAGCATCCACGAGACAGTGCTTGGATAAATCATTGAGCTAGACAGTATCAAAGCCGCAATAATAATCCCCAAAAATAATAAATTAAAAGAAATTTCGATACTTCGGCGAAGTTCATCTAAGCCTTGAAGCTCTATTTTTCGGCTATAATCTGGTGAATTGATGCGGCGTAAAATCAAACTTAGCTGCCTTGGAAGTGAATTTAAAAATCCGCGTGATTCGCGCAGTAATAAACCAGCTTCATCAATAAATTTTGTGGGTTGAAATTGGTGTTTAGCAACCTCACTAACCATGGATAATGTATGTTTCAAAAAATCAAAATCAGGCACAATTTTTTGTCCTAATCCTTCAATGGAAACGATGGATTTAAAAAACATCATCAATTCCGCAGGAACCGATAAGCCATGCGATGCCGCTACGCTGGATGAAGACATCAGAATTTTTCCAACATTCATATGTTTCATCGTTAAACCGAAATAGGGTGAAATTAATGACTGCAATTCTTTGGCAAACTGGTCGACGTTCACCGTGTCAGAAAAAGGGGCCAAATCAACGTATTCGTATGCTAGTCGTAGGTAATCTTCTTTCGATAAAGCAACAAGCATATTTACAATCGACGTTTGCGTTTTATTGTTAAGACGGCCTACGACACCAAAGTCGATTAGCCCAATTTTATTATCTGGGTAAACAAAAAAGTTACCGGCGTGCAGATCGCCATGAAAAAAACCATCAATAAAAACCATTTTCAAATAAGAACGTAACCCTAGCTTGATAATTTCTTCGGCCTGAACACCGGGCTGTTGCAAAGCACCTTCTTGTGAAAGACGTTTCCCCAGCATCATGTCCATTACCAGCACGCGTTCCGTCGTTAACTCAAAATACACCGAGGGTATTTTGATATTATCTTCAGATTTAAAGTTTTCTTTAAATTTTCGAACGTTATTTCCTTCAATTACAAAGTTTGTTTCTAATTCTAAAGTTTTAAAGTACTCATCCACCATGGCAACCGGGTTGAATGGCCTGACTTCGGGAATGTATTTTTCAAGAAGCTCTGCAATGAAATACAAAACATTTATATCATCATTGATTATGTTAACTATTCCCGGACGCTGAACTTTCAGAACCACAACTTTTCCGTCATTTAAAATGGCTTTATGAACCTGAGCGATGCTGGCTGATCCCAGGGTCGTTTCTTCGACTGACTGAAAATGCTTTCGCCAGTCTTGGCCAAGTTCTTCGGTTAAAACCTGTTCGATAATTTTGAAATCTAAGGGCTGTACCTGATCATGCAGCAGCATCATCTCTTCCATGTAATCGTCAGGAACTAAATCAGGCCTTGATGCTAAAAGTTGGCCAAATTTAACAAAAGTGGGGCCCAGTTCTTCGAAACTAAGCCGAATTCGCGTGGGCATCGATAATAATTCTTTTTCATCATTCGAAGATGTTGCAGAAACAAAATTACCTAGATTTATTCTTTCGACTAGATTTTTTAGACCGTGCTTTGCGAAAACCCCCAGAATCGTTCGAAGGCGACTGGCGTTTCTTAAAGTCCGACCGATCCGAAGCGGCCCCAGAAGCGGACTTCGTTGTTGATTTCGAGTTTGTGGTTTCTTCATTTTTGCTGTCCCTTTTTTGATCTAAATAATCAGACAAAGACGCATACCTTGGCTTTATTTCATAAGCACCACCATTGACTGAAGCCGACGTGGGTGCAGTTGTTGTCGTAGCAGCTGGGCTTGGCTTAAATTTTTTAATATCGAAATCTGGTTTTTTATCAAAAGATTTTTTGTCCGAAGAATTTTTATCGAATTTTTTATTGGTTCTGAAATTCTTTCCTGATTTTTGCTTTCTAGCTTCAGCACTGTCAGGCCGACCATCTGAACGTGCCGGTCGTTGATCACGGTTACTTCCAGGCCCAGATTTTTTTCTATTTTCAGTCGATATGCGCGCATACTGCGTGATTTTTCCGATATGGGAATCTTTTTTTTCTTTATCAATCACGAAGTTGATTTGGCCTTGCTCAATATCAACTGCACTGACAATAACCTTCAACATGTCACCCATTTTATAAACAAAACCCGATCGTTTGGCTGATAAAGTTAAATTTTCTTCGTCAAATTCCCATTTATCTAAACCCAGATCATCAAGTCGAATCAGGCCATCTATATTAAATTGGCGTAGTAAAACAAATAAACCAAATTTCGTGACAGAACTAATGATGCCTTCAAATTCTTCGCCTTCTAATTTTTTCATAAAGCGGGCTTTTTTAATGGCTTGAATCTGGCGTTCGGCTTTCGCTGACTTTTGTTCACAAGCTGAAAGCCAAGTGCCGGCTGTTCCTAAATCATCTTCACTCATCAAACGGTACCGACTGCCAGGCATAATTAAATTTTTAATCAAACGATGAACGATTAAATCAGGATAACGACGAATCGGAGAAGTAAAATGGGTGTAGAATTCAAATCCTAAACCAAAATGACCTACGTTTTCTTTGGTGTATTTGGCTTGGCTCATCGAGCGTAAAGTTAAAATATGGACAATCTGCGCTTCGGGCTTGCCATCAAATTCTTGCAGCATGCGAGTTAATCTTTTTTGCAGTTTACCGCCGGACATCATGACGTTCGCTCCAAAATTTTTAGCATAGCGCTGAAGCATTTCTATTTTTTCGCCAGAAGGCTCTTCGTGCACGCGGTAAAAAGCTGGAATTTCTTTTGACGCTAAAAATTTAGCTACTGCCACATTGGCCGCAAGCATAAGTTCTTCGATCAAACGATGCGCGAATAAACGCTCGGATTTAATTACGTCAATCGGTTCGCCTGTGCCATCAATAACCAATTCCGTTTCAGCGACTTCTAAATCCAGTGATCCTTCTTTAAATCGCTTGGCCATTAAAACTTTAGCCAGATCAGCACATCGAAATATATTTTCCTGAACAGCTTTATCTTTTGTCGATGTGGTTTTTTCTGCGGGGTTGCCATCAATCAGTTCTTGAGCTTCGCCATAGGTGACGCGGGATTTGCTTTCAATCACAGCTTCGTAAAATTGAGACGAAGTCATTTCACCCGTAAAATCAAAATACATTTCAGCAACTAAAGCTAGGCGCGGAACATGTGGATTCAGCGAACAAAGTCCATTGCTAAGCGCTTCGGGTAACATAGGAACCACAAAGTTAGGAAAATAAACCGAGGTCCCACGTTCGTAAGCATCTTTATCCATCGCAGATGCGACATTCACATAGTGACTGACGTCAGCGATCGCCACATGCAAGTGAAAACCTTTGTCTGTCATAACAACGTGAACGGCATCATCAAAATCTTTAGCGGTGGCACCATCAATAGTAATGATTGGCAAATGTCGAAGATCGGTTCGGCCTGCAAAATCTTTTTCTGTGGGATTTTTATCAAAAACTTGCGCTTCGGCCAAAGTGGCAGCAGAAAATTTATCAGCAATGTTTTGGGTGATTATAACGCGCTTAACATCATTTAATGGATTTAAAGCATCGCCAAGAACTTCGAAAACTTCACCTTCGAATTTTCCGTTGTCAGGATATTTTGTTATTTTAGCGGCAACCAATTCGCCTTCTTTGGCATTCATGGATTTTTCGATGGGAATGCGTAAATCAGTTCCCCAACCTTTGCCTTCATCTTTGATGGCACCAAAGGATTCACTCAGCTTAGAAAATTTTCCGGCAATATTTTTTTGAGAACGCTCTTCAATATGTAAAATTTCTCCGCGAAAGCGACCGTCGCGTTCTTTTTCAACGGAAACACTGACTCGGTCACTGGTCATCGCTGAATTCATACCACCTGACGGTATGTACACATCTAAGTGCGTTTTATCATCGGGAATAAAAAAACCAAAGCCATCGGGGTGGCGTTTGATCGTTCCTATTAATACTTTATGTTTTAAACTCATGGTTTCATATTCAGTTTATGAATGATAAAAGTCATGCCGAAAACCAAGTTTAGGTAAATTTGTAGCGTCGCCATACTGTCTGTAGTCCGCAAGCCCCCATGAATTTCAGTTGCACGACCCGAACCCAGACCTTGGTCGATAAATGACTAGATGCAATTAGAGCAACTGCGTCATTTGTTAAGCGCTGCATGCATAGCGGAAATTTCAGTTTATGCAAAAATTTTTTTTTCACTAAAAAATAAAATCAATTAAACAATTGAAAAGTTCCGAAGACAATTGCTGGACAAGGGTTTCAAGCTGATCGCAAAATTATTTTTTTGAAAATAAACTCAACAAAATCACATGAGTTTTCCAAATTTTTTTTTAAAAAAATTTGTTTGTGGTTGATGTCTTTAAGCTACAACGTGCTGAATTTTTAATGCCTATAAATAGTTTTCAGCCCCCCCACTTTTGTTTTTTCGATTGCGTTTAAAAAATCCCATCATTAGGATTTGATTAATACGTTTTAACAATAAACAATTTGCTCTTAACGAAAGGACGCAAAATGAAAAAAATATTAGTAATTGCATTAGCTTTGGCTTCTGTAAATGCTTTAGGATCTCGCGCTCGTATGACGGCTTTAGGTAACGCTGAACATATCATTGATGCTCAAACAGTTTACATCAATCCATCTGACATGTTTTATGTTGGTGGCGATTATGTTGATCTTGAGTCTGGTGTTGCTAACACAAACACTGCAGGCGGTAACGCTGAAGGATCTATCGTTCGCTCAATGGGCGATGCAAAATTTGGTTTATCATTAGGTCACCAATCTGCTAACGCTTCTTCTTATGCTGGTGGTTTACGTGCTGGTTTACCTGCATTCACAGGTTTAACAAATACAAACCAACAAGATCCACTAGAATTAACTTACGGTATGAAAACTGGCGACACTTCTTATGCTGGAACTTTAGTTTATTCTAACTACAATAATAAAGTAGCTAACGAAAAAGAAACTTCAACTGGTTTACGTTTTGGTATGCGCACAGGCGCGATCGATGCAGCCCTTTCTTTAGGTTTAGTAAATACTGTTGAAACACCAGCAATCAAGTACAAAGGCACTTTGGGTCTTTCTGCTGAAGTTGGTTACACAATGGATACTTTATATTCTTTTGCAAAAGTTGTAGCTGTTGGTTTCAAAACTGAAAACGCAACAACAGGTGCTGAGTTAGCAAAAGTTGATTCAACTGACATTCAATTGGGTGCAATTTCTTCAATGAAAAAAGATGGTAACGAATTTTTCTATGGCGCTAGATTGGTAAGCACTAACGCAAAAAATTCTGTTGGAGATACTAAATCGACTATTCTTAATTTGCCTATTTTTATGGGTTTAGAAGTTGATGCTAGTTCATGGTTAGTATTACGTGGTTCATTGACTCAGAATTTAGTGTTACTTGATAACTCTAAAACTGAAGCAGCTGGAACTACTGTTACTGAAACTTCACCAGGTGCAAGCTCAACAGTTGCCGCTTTAGGTGCTGGAATGAAATTTAACAAATTACATTTCGACGGAACTTTATCAACTGGTACAACACAAAAAGTGAATACGACTGATTTGTTAGGCCAAGTTGGTCTGACTTATATGTTCTAATTTTTCTTTAAACTGAAAAATAAAAAACAAAAAAGCCTTGGGAAACCAAGGCTTTTTTTATTTTTAATCAAAGATAAGACTTCAATTAATCCACGAACAGTGGATTTTCCATTTTCTGCACAGTTTCTACGGCCATATCGATTTCCTGTTCATCTTCGGCAGATAACATCACGACACATTTTGCAAAAGAAGTTTCTAATGCCATAACCTTTTGCTTGGTAGATCCGTTAAAACGTAATCTTGCAAGATTTTTACTTAACACATCACCCACTAAGCCTTCGTCAGGTTGAATTTTTTCGGTTTGATTGTAGATCTGTATTTCTTTGTAAAGTGGGTGGCTGCTGGCATCACAGAATTCGGAAGCTTGTAAAATAGATCCCGCTGACAAAACGGTCGCTACTAAGAACAGTATTGATTTTTTCATGAAAGCTCCTTTTTATTAAATCGGGTTTTCTTATCATAGTTGGTTACAGCAAAAGGGCTGCCGCCGAGAGATTAATGTGGTGGTTTTAAGTGTCTCAGATTGATAAATAAGCGTAAATTGTTAAGACAAAGGTCTTATCGTAGACACCTATTTTTATTGAGTTTAAAAAACCAGCGTTCAATAATTAGGTTTAGAATAATTGCAATTTTCACCGAGGTCCACATGAATGAAAAAAAAGTTCTCGAGATTTTAAATAAAATTTTAGAATGTGAATTGGCAGGCGTAGTTCGCTACACCCATTATTCACTTATGGTTTTCGGGCACAATCGTATTCCAATCGTAAAGTGGTTACGAGATCAGGCAACAGAATCGTTAACGCATGCAAATGTGGCCGGTGAACACATTACCACATTAGGGGGTCATCCAAGTCTTACAATCGGACAATTGATCGAATCCCATAAGCATTCGTTAAATGATATTTTAAACGAAAGTCTAAGCCACGAACAAAGTCAGTTGAAAAATTTGTATCAGCTTTTGAAATTAACCGAAGACAAGTCCGTTTATTTAGAAGAATACGCACGTGAAATGATTGCTGAAGAAGAGGCCCACGTGTCTGAAGTTAAAAAGATGTTACGGGCCCAGCCGAAATAATATTTAACGCTACTTTTTTTTTATTTCCTCGGGTTTCGTAGAAAAATAATCAGGCATCACAAATTCTGGAGTCAGCGGGTAGCGATAGCTTTTGTATGATTTCAAATTAGGTTCGCCAGCTTCGACGTAAGCTGCGTCCCAAAGAAAAGCCAGCAACAAACTTGAGCGGGCCATTTCTTCAACGATTAATTTTTCAAATCTTTTGTATCCGACAGACGGCGCTTGGCGTTCCGCCGCTGTTTTTAGGCTCATGCCTTTTTCAATTTTTAGGACCGAAGGTTTTGTGACTGGGTCAGCTTTCAAAACGGCTTTGATGTCGTTGACGGCTAACTCGCTGAAAGCACGCATTTTTTCTACAACAGTTTTTTGCTTTAGGTAAGAATCTGCTTTTAAGGTGGATGCCTTTTTAATTAAACGAGAAACTAAATCGGGACCAAACTGGGCCACCACGGTTTCTTCGTAGTAGGAATGAATTCCACCCTGATTGGCTGCATAGCCATCATAATCAGTCGAGCTATGAAAAGGCTGACTGGCATCACCGACGAAATGTCCCATCAAACCCATGTTCAAAATCATGTTATAAAAAGCCTGATTGTACGGTAGCTGATCGTTTTGTTCTTCTTTAGAATTACTTGGCGCAGGTAAAGATTTTGCTTTTTTTCCTTCTTCAATAGCTAAGCGTTGAAATTGATCCACGCGCCACCAAACCGAACCCAATTCTTTAGGTACTGAGAAAATTTTCATATTACTTTGAAATTTATTTTCTGAACCTGTGTAGCTATCAATAATTTTTTGATAATCGGTAGGAATCTGGCTGACTTTGACCCCTAAGATTTCAACATCAATAAAATGGGTCGGGTCCCCAAATTTACGGGCGTCATCGGGAAGAGATTTCCAGTAAACATCAGGAACATTACAAAGGTGACCCATGATTTGGGGTTTATTTGATAAATATTCTTTTAAATTCGGATTTTTTACCAAAAACACGGCAGCTTGGCAGATTGAATCGTGGCCGCGTCCACCCCAGGCATATATTTTATTTTGAAAACTTAAAAGCACGAAAGCCATCAAAAATATTTTATCTATCATCATAAAAACCCCCAAAAAAAATTATCAAAACTTAAAAACTATAAACACTATAACCAAAATTCCTGTACAGCCTACAAAAAATGATTTGAATTCTTATTTTAACTCTTGAGGTGCCTTTTGTTTTGATTTGAAAATGATCAATGCAACCAGTGTTAAAATATACGGTGTCATTTGAATAAACTCACCCGGCAAAATAGCAGCGATTGTGCTGTTCGACTGGGCCTGTATTTGCAAAGCTTCAAAGAAGCTAAAAAACAGACTGATGAAAATTGTTTTTTTTAAATCCCATCCTGAAAATATAAGTGCAGCTAACGCAATGTAACCCCGCCCAGCACTCATCAGTGGCGAATAAGAACTAGCCAAGTAAGTTGATAAAATGGCTCCGCCAAGACCTGTAATGAAAGCGCCAAAGCTGATGGCCTGCCATTGGCGTGACACTGCAGAAACGCCGACAGCTGCTAAGGCCTGTTGCTTTTCGCCAGCAAACTTCATTTGCAAACCCCATAAAGTTTTTTCTGATAAATAATAGGATAACGTTATGACCAAAAGTAAAACAAGAACTGGCACCGCCAATGTATTTCCTGTTGAGTCAATTGATGGTGTTGAACCCGTTGAATCAAAAACTGTTTTACTGATCAGTGGAATCAGTCCCATGACAAAAAGATTCAGACCCGTTCCTATAACAACTGCATTGGACTTAAACTTCAGCACCAACAAACAAAACAGTTGGGCTAAAAATAATGCGGAAAGTCCTGCAGTTAAATATCCAAGCATTAATGAATGCGATAAATAAGTCGTCGTTGCAGCAACGAAAGCACCGATTAATAAAAAACCTTCTAGACCCAACTGAGCAATGCCTGATTTTTCTGAAAAATAACCACCAGTCGCTGTCAGCACAAGAGGTAGGGCTAAGCGAAAGGTAGAGAACATTAATAAAACAAAAAAAGAATCTAAAATATTCATTTGGAAGCCTTTGGCCGACCAAAAAGGTAATACGAAGTGGCCACGCTAAAAATAATTAAAGCTTGCAATACATGTGAAAAATCCCGGGTTAAAAATTGAGTCTCTAGATCTAAATCTGAAGATCCTTTATGCAAAACGGCTAGTAAAAAAGAAGAAGCCAAAATACCTAAAAAGCTATTTCGAGCTAAAAGTGCAACCGCAATTCCCAAGAATCCATAGGCCGGAGAAAATCCGATCTTGTACTGAAAAGTATTTCCTAGCACTTCAGTCAAGCCAACCAGTGCAGAAAAAAATCCGGCCAATAAGAAAACAGCTGTTAAAATTTTTAACTGTGAATAACCAAATCGGTTACTGGCTTCTTGATTAAAGCCATAACTATTAATTACTTTAAAAAATAAGGTTTTTGATTCGATCCATTTTAAAAAAAGACAACAAAGCACGGCTATAACAAAAAACAAACTGACGGGGGATTGGTCAAAATAAACTTTTAAAGGATCGTTTTTTAGTATTTGTAAAGAACTAGCAATCATAACTGATTCAGGATTTTGTGAATTCGGGTTTTGAAAATAATTAATAGTTAACCACGTGCTAAGGGCTGCTAAAATAAAATTAAGCATGATGGCCACAACAACTTCGTGGGCATTTCTAAAATATTTCAGGACTGCTATAAGCCACGCAGAAAGCATTCCCGTCACGAGTGTTACCAGCAGCAAAAGTACTAAGCCGATAAAACTATTCATTTGTAGAAATGAACCCACAACAGCTGCCACTGTCGCACAGATAATCAATTGGCCTTCGCAGCCGATATGAAAAAGCCCTGCTCTCAGTGGAATCGCAAAAGACAATCCGGAAAAAATTAAACATGTGGTGTAAAATAAAGTTAAGCCAAAATCATATTTTGAATTTAAAAAACTAGTCGTCACGATTTTAAAGATATGCCAGGGATCTTCTTTAAAAAATAAAGCCAATATACACGCCAAGATTAGACCGAACAAAAACCCAGTCCAAGGGGCTATTACCTGGGCAATTTTTGGTGTCACTAAATTGGATTTATATTTCATAGATAGCTTTCATCAAATAGTTAGGCTGATGGGGATGGCTGCCAGTCATGAACTGCCCTATTTCGGTTTCAGATAACTGGTTTTTTTTAAACGGACCAAAAAGTTGACCCTTAAACAAAATAACAAAATCGTGTGCTAATTTTAAAACTTCATCCAGATCTGATGACAGTAAAAAAATTGTTTTTCCAGTTTTTGCTTTTTCTATCAGTGCCGTATGAATGAATTCTTGGGCGGCCAGGTCAACCCCACGGGTTGGGTGGGCTGCCAAAATAAAATCGGGGTCATGGTAAAGCTCGCGGCCGATTACAAATTTTTGCTGATTGCCACCCGATAAGTTTTCGATATTCAGTTTTCTGTTGTGTGGTCTTACGTCCCAGTTTTCTAGAACTGAGTCTGTGGCTGCAGCCACAGCTTTCGATTGAATGAACCCGTAGCGGCAGAATTTTTTAGGATGCCGCAGAATCATGTGACTGGTTAAAGACAATCCAGGAAATAACCCGTATCGAATTCGGTCCTCTGGAATATCAGCGGCAGTTATTTTTTTCTTTTTCACCAGCTGACGAACCGACCTAATCAGTTCACTCTGACCGTTACCTTCGATGCCGATGACCCCTAAAATATGATTTTTTTTGAACTGAAGATCACCATAGTTAAACAGATTTAGTTTTAAATCCTTGGTGTCATCAAACGCATTTTTGGTTTTCATTTTGCGACCGATCATTTTTTCAGCGATATCGTCCAAAGACATTTCAGCTATGTCAGTTGTTAAAATACTTTTTCCGTGACGCAAAATTGTTATTTGATTCGCTATATTTTTTATTTCTTTTAGTTTATGGGAAATCAAAATGATGGTTTTTTTATTTGCCTGCAGTTGTTTTAGAAAATTCAAGAATTCATCAATCTCTTGTGGCGCAAGCACGGCGGTCGGTTCATCAAAAATAATAATTTCTGGATCAGCCAGCAGTGCTTTAAGAATTTCAATGCGTTGCTGATCCCCAACTGATAAATTTGATATTTTTGTTTGGAAATTTAAGTTCCAACTAAATTTTTCCGTGATAGTTTCAACTTTAATAATTAATTCTTTCGAATTTAGAAACGAAAAAATTGTATTTTTCGGCCAGTTCAAAATTAAATGGTCTAGAACTGTTAAATTTCCAGCTAGTAAAAAATGCTGATGCACAAAGCCGATGTGGTTTTGAAAGGCATCCTGAGCCGATCTTGGAGCATAAAGTTTTGAGCGAACAAAAATTTCACCTGAAGTTGCTGACTCTAGGCCACCAAGAATTTTCATCAAAGTTGACTTGCCGGCGCCGTTTTCTCCGACCAAAGCATGAATGCTGTTTTCTTTTATTCGAAACGAAATATCATTGCAAGCTTGAAAGCCTTGATAGAATTTTGAAATGTTTTTAAATTCTATCAGAGACATAATATTATTTTGTTTTGTAGTAATCAGGAACGTTAATTTTTTTAGTCATGATTAATTTTTTTAGATCATTCAATTTAACTTTTTCTGCCTCTGACCACAGTTTTTCGTTGAATGAATCCAAAGCCCAGTCGACCCCAGAATCTTTTAAACCAAAGCGAACGACACCCGGTTTGAATTTTTTTTCAGTGATCGATTTTATTGTTTCAAAGACGGCCACATCGACCCGTTTTAGCATACTGGTTAGCACGATGCCGGGCTTCATCCAGTTTTGGTTCGAATCAACACCAATCGCAAAAACTTTTTTATCAGCGGCCGCATCAAAAACTCCGGCGCCAGAGGCACCAGCAGCATGAAAAATCACATCAGCTTTTTGGCCAATTTGTGAAAGGGCCATTTCTTTAGCTTTGGCAGGATTGTTCCACGCCTCTCCGGTTACACCTATGTAGTTATTTAAAATATTTATTTTTGGATTTACATACTTGGCGCCGGCTTCATAACCTTTTTGAAATCGGCGAATCAGCGGAATATCCATGCCGCCAATAAATCCGACAGTGTTTGTTTTAGATTTCATGGAAGCCGCGGCACCCATTAAAAAAGATCCTTCATGTTCTTCAAATAAAAGCGAACGAACATTGGGGGCTGAAACTTCGCCGTCGACCAGGGCAAAAACGACATCTGGAAAAAGAGCTGAAACTTTCTTGATAGCATCTGTTTGCGCAAAGCCAATTCCGATGACCAGATCATATTTTTTTTGTGCAAAATTACGGTGCAAAGTTTCCAAAGAATTGTTGTCGGTGGCTTCAACGTATTTAAGTTCAATACCCAGTTCTTTTTCTGCTTTTTTTGCACCCAGGTAAGCCGAGGTATTAAATGATTTATCATCTTTACCCCCTTTATCTAAAACCAAGCCAATTTTTACGGCTGCGAAAGTGGGGGCTGAGGAAAACAAAGTGAAAAATGCACAAAATGAAATCGAATGGATTAACGAAAATAAATTTTTCATTGGGGCTTTTCTCCTGTTTTGAACAAAAAATTCAGTAGTAAGTCATTGAAAATATTAAGATTATTCAATTTCTACGTTTTATGTTTAGGTTCGTTTTGAGTCAAGATAAATTCTATCTATGAGTGGTAACGAAGTTTGGTTTAGTGATTGTAACTCCAAGAATTGTTCAGTAAAGTGTGAACATAGGTGGTGCCTTCTTTTTTACCCTCTTAAATCAGCCCCGCCTACGGATAGGCCTATTCAACCAAGAAAGGTGTAAATATGTCGAACGCAACAGATACTGTAAAATTGACTCCGGGACACAATTTCGAAATGGAGGATTTAGACTCCAACAACGTAAACCGTTTTCCTTTGCAAGAGCTTCCGTACGAAGTGGCTTCTTTCGACGAGGGAGACACGCTTTTCAAGGAAGGCGATGTAACGAAAGGGCTTTACTTGATGAAGTCCGGCTGTGTGAAACTTTTTGTAAATCGTGATCGCAACCGAGGTCGTACGACATCGCCAGAGTATGTCACGAAATTGGTTTCACCCGGGGAAGTTTTTGGCTACAAATCACTGGTTTTTGGACAACCCAATCAAGCCTTTGCTAAAGCTGTTCGTAAAACGACGGTTTGGATTTACAAACGCGAAGAGGTAATGAAGTTATTTGCTATCAGTCACCCACTTGTGCGCAGTGTTTTAGAGCAAGCCGTGCTAGATATTAAATCTTACGAAATTACCAGCCAGCTGCACTACTTGGCGTCCGTGCAAGAGCGTATCGCTTACCAGTTGGTCGTTTTAAGTGACCGGTTCGGAGTGCCGTCGCCCCGCGGTGGAACCTCGTTGAATCTGAAGTTAACCCGCAATGAATTTGCCCAGTTAGCTAGTACGATCAATGAGTCTTTATCACGTCATTTGACGGAATTTAAAAGCGAAGGTTTGATTGATCTGAACGGCAAAGAAATAATTATTTTAGATCGTGATGGTCTGGCTGCTAAATCCGGAAACTTCTAAAAAGATATTAGACTTTCTTTAATCCGCTCGAGTATATCTGATAAACAGGAATCTCGATCGGATTAAGGAGTTTTTTTGAGCGAAGTTTTTTCATTTACAGCCATCGGCTTTTTAAAATCGTGTTATCCCGATAAATTTGGGATTCCCAGACAATCCGGTATCGTCAAAAAAGTTTACTCTGAATTAAAATTACGCTCGGACCTGCAGCCTGAATTGGCTTTGCAAGGATTGAAAGGTTATTCACATATTTGGCTTCAGTTCGTCTTTCACTTAAATAATTCTGCACGCTATCACGCGAAAATTCATCCGCCGCGCTTAAACGGAGAAAGCGTCGGCGTGTTCGCAACACGATCTCCGCACCGCCCAAATCCTATCGGGTTATCGTTAGTCGAGCTTGTCGATATAAAAAATGACGTTTTGATTTTGGCGGGGGTTGACTTAGTCGATGGCACCCCAATTTTAGACCTGAAACCCTATTTACCTGTTTTTGAAAGTATTCCTACAGCGCTTGGTGGTTGGATGGCGGCTGTCGAAAAAAAAGACGTTCATGTTGAATTTACTCAAGAGGCCGCACGAGCTTTAGATAATTGGGTTCAGCGCACTGGTCTTACAGAATTAAAACAAGCCATCGAAGAAATCGTTAAAGAAGATCCACGACCGCTGGTTTACAAAGGATTTGAATCCGAGCAATCTCCATATCGAAATAAACATGCTTTTAGATTGTATGACGGAGATATCCACTTCGAGTTTTTATCGGAAACAAAGGCTTCGGTTTTTAATATACTTTTTTAGTATGGTAAGTTGTTACTTCTGAACGCCTTACACGCTAGCGAAACTGAATAAATTGTGGTTAATTATTACTGGCTGTAAGCGACCAATTCTGAAAGGATTTTTCGATGCAAACAACGACTACGAAAGCACAAGCAATTTCGCGTAAAGTTCCAACCTTAAGCCTGGGCTCTTACACTCACGGTTCGGCCTCTGACAAAATTAATTTTATTGAACAGCTTTTTCACGGCATGAAGGATTATGGTTTTGTTATTTTAAAAGACCATGATGTAGCCCCTGAATTATTAAATGAAGCTTATCAAGTTCTTGAAAAATTTTACGCGCAACCCGAAAAGAAAAAACTTTCTTATGTCTCAGAATTAGGTGGTGGACAGCGTGGATACACGCCATTCGGAAAAGAACACGCTAAAGATTCTCCGGTGAAAGATCTGAAAGAATTTTGGCACGTCGGGCGCGAAGTTCCTGCGGGCCATGCGTTTTCTAAATATTACCCTAAAAATATTTGGCCCGACGATTCGGTTCCTGAATTTCGGTCTGTCTTTGAAAAATTATTTAAGCAATTAGAGCTTGCCGGAATACAAATGATGGAGGCCTTGTCTTATCCACTTGAAGTGGATAAAGATTTTTTTAAAAAAATGGTCGTTGAAGGAAATTCAATTCTTAGACTTTTACATTATCCGCCCATTCCAGAAGGTATCGACCCGCGCTGTGTTCGTGCAGCAGCCCACGAAGATATTAATTTTATTACGATACTGCCTGCGGCCACAACATCCGGGTTGCAGTTGCAGGATCGGGATGGGGCTTGGTTAGATATAGAAAGTGATTACGGAACTTTGATTGTAGACGCCGGCGATATGCTAGCGCGTATTACTAACGGCGTAATTCCATCAACCACTCACCGAGTCATCAACCCACAAGACGGTCAAAATAAGTCGCGTTATTCAATGCCATTTTTTATGCACCCACACCCCGAGTCTTGGTTAAGTTGCCTACCTTCGTGCATTGGTTCTGGTGCTAAATATGCCGATATCACAGCTCATGAATTTTTGATGCAAAGATTGCGTGAAATTGGGCTTATCAAGTAAGATCGGAATCTATGCGAGCCAAATACTTATTAGCGGTCACACTTACTTTAGTCATCATGGGGTTTTTCTTTTTACGAGAACGCTCTGATGGGCCGTTGCAAACAACAGATAATTCAAATGAATCAGAAATTCAGCAAGAGGCTAACGTTGTTGCACAGTCGGATAAAGTTATGGAAAACCAAGCGGCAGATTCGAAATCTATAAAAGAAAAAACCGCACAAAATATCAGTGATGAGCAACTTGAAGAAATTGAAAAAAACTTTTCTGGTCAGCTGAAACAAATGGGTGTGTGTTTGGGGATTCAAACTTCTGTCGAAGCAGAAAAAGTATCTCCGTCATTAGAAAATGTAATTTCTAGTTTAAAACCAGCACTGGGTGAAATTGTTGTCAAAATGGATGACTGGACTCAGGCTGATTTAAAATATTCAGATGGAACGATGAAGCGTGTCCGAACTGAAATTGAATACCTGGACAACGGAAGCTCTGTGAAGCGGGCCCAGTTGTATAAGATCAACGATCAGGGAATGCCAGAAATGCAGTTGCTTCCGACAGATTTAGCCACAAATCCAAGTGAAGAATATTTAAATTCACTTCGTGCTGATGGACAGGAATCCGTAGAAGAAAAAGGCGGCCGCGTTTACTATCAAGAAGGTGAAGAATTAGTTTTAGTCGAACGCAGCGGAAAGGTTCAGTCCTTTTCGCTATCTAAGGGTGAAAAGACGTTTAGTTGTACAGAAACTGATTTGGCCACTTCAAACTGTCAGTGTTTATGATTACTTAATTAAAAATGTTGCGGTCAGGGGTTTGTGGTCAGAAGTATTTCGATTTAAAATTTCGGCACTTTTAAATTTTAACCCACGAACAAAAATGTGGTCTAAAACCTGCTGGCGATCATCATGGGCCGGTATTACATGTAATAAGCCAAGCGCTTTTGTTTTTTGATTTAAATATTTTTGTCGATTTGAATTCCATGTGTTGAAATCGCCTGCCCAAATAACTGGGCCGGACTGAGAAGAAATATAATTCGCAATCTGGTCAATATGACCTTCAAAAGAACCACCACTATTAAAATTAAGTGCATGAGTGTTGACTAAAAGCACATAACCAAATCCTGGAATCTGTATTCTTGAAATGCCGCTAACTTTTGGAGTGTTCGTAATTGGTTCTTTTCCCGGAGAAATTAAATTTAAATTATTTTCTAACGGATATCGTGCTGCACTTTGTACGCCTGTGGCTTGAGCCGAATTATTGCAAAAACTTTTATAAAAAGTGAACGAAAAGGGAAAATTATTTAAAAAAGCCGATTGCCAATCATCAGAATGCATAGCTTCTTGCAAAAAAATCACATCACTGACTTCGGAAATTGTTTTTAGATCGATAAAGAAATTTTTATCGGCATATTTGTGTGCATTCCAAGTCACAATTGTAAATTCACCGCTGACTTGGGGGCGGGGAACGACTTGATGGTTATAGCTTAAAGTATTTTTTGTTGTCTGCGAGCAAAGTTCAGACTGATCAGCGGCAAAGACCTGAGTTACAAATACTAAAATTAATGCAAATACTGATTTATTCATTTAAGGGCCTTTCGCTTTCGGAAGTATAAGCGAGGCCTCCGTAATAAACTACTATTTTTCGACACATCAAATGAATCGGGTTAAAGCATCCTTAAGCGAAATGATTTGCTGGCCTGATTGTTTTAGCAAAATTCGGTCTGCCGCAATGACTTCTTCGTCTGCATTTTTTACAAATTTTTCATTACTTAGTTTACCATTCAGTACAGCCAAATCTTTTTCCAGTTTTTCGATCGCTTTTTGAATGCGCTTAATTTCTTCGTCAAAATCAACTAAACCTTCAAGTGGAATGATCACTTTAACCTGAGCCTCGCCAACATAAACGGGTGCAACGGCGCATTTCATCAAGTTACCGTCACTGCCAATATCCATGGTTTCTAAACGGGCTATGGTCATAATGGCCGAACAATTCTGCTTCAATATTTTTTCTGTGTTGGGCTGACTGACACCAAGTCTTATTTTTAATTTGATAGCCGGGCTAATTCGGTTCTCGCCGCGAATATTTCGAATGGCAGTGATAACTTCTTTCACAATATCGATGTCAATTTCTGCTTGTTTGCTGCCAAAAGATAATAAATCTTTATCAATTAGGGGAGTAGGATATTGATCAACGATACAAGCATCACCTTTTAGCGGAAGATTCGCATATATTTCTTCGGTCAGAAACGGGCAAAATGGATGCAGCAGTCTGATAATTCGGTTTAAGACCTGGGCCATCACTAACTGAGTCGCTTGTTTTTCTTCAGCATGACTGGACGCCATGATAGGTTTTGTGAATTCAATATACCAATCACAAAACTGATTCCAAATAAATTGATACAGCGTCGTAGCAGCCTCAGAGAATTTTTCTGCAACTAAGTGATCATGCACTTGTTTTTCTACATCAGATAATTTCGAAATTATCCACTGATCAAAAATAGAAAGATTTGCTTTAATTGGCAAAGCTTTTAAACCTTCTGCAGGAATTTTAAAATCTTGCAGGTTCGTTAATACAAAACGTGAAGCATTCCAAACTTTATTCATAAAGTTGCGATATCCTTCGACACGTTGCTCGCTAAATTTTAAATCTTTACCCGAGTAAAGATGTGCTAAAAACGTAAAACGTAAAGCGTCAGCCCCATATTTTTCTATCATTTCTATAGGATCAATCGAATTGCCAAGAGATTTTGACATTTTGCGGCCCTGACTATCGCGAACTAAGCCGTGGATATAAACAGTTCGAAACGGGACATCTTTTTTAAATTCAAGGCCCATCATAATCATTCGTGCTACCCAGAAAAATATAATATCGTGGCCAGTGACTAAGTAATTCGTCGGGTAAAAAGACTTTTGAGTTGCTAAAGAATGTTCACTGGTGTTTGGCCATCCCATTGTTGAAAATGGCCAAAGGGCCGAACTAAACCATGTATCTAAAACATCTTCGTCTTGTTTTATGTGAGCACTTCCACAGTGCTCACAAACACTCGGGTCCTCTTCAGAGACAGTTGGTTTTTCGCAGTCCGAACACAGCCAGGCAGGAATTCTGTGTCCCCACCACAACTGGCGCGAAATACACCAGTCTTCAATATTATTCATCCAGTGCAAGTACACTTTTGTCCACGATTCGGGTTCGAATCGGATTGTGCCTGATTCGACAACTTGTTTTGCAGGCTGTGCAAGATCATCCATTTTCATAAACCACTGTTCAGACAGGAAAGGTTCTACAACAGCGCCTGATCTGGAACAATGACCGACTGAATTTAAATGGGGCTCTTCTTTAATTAACAGGCCTAAATTTTTTAAATCTTCTAAAACTTTTTTACGTGCGTCGATGACTTTAAGACCTTTGTACGCCCCTGCGTTTTCATTCATTTCGCATTTTTTAGTCAACAGATTAATGAATTCAAGTTTGTGGGTTTTACCAATTTTATAATCATTGAAATCATGGGCCGGGGTAATTTTAACAACTCCAGAACCGAAATCTTTGTCGACATAGGTATCAGCAATGATTTTTATTTGGCGCTGAATCAGCGGAATCGTGACAGTTTTTCCGATCAAGCTTTTATAGCGTTCATCATCCGGGTGAACGCAAAGTGCGGTATCACCCAACATCGTTTCAGGCCGGGTCGTTGCAACTGTTAAATATTCATTCGATCCATCAATGGGGTAATTAATGTGATAAATAAAACCTTTAATTTGTTTGTGTTCGACTTCCAGATCAGAGATTGCTGTTTCTAAAGGCCCGCTCCAGTTAACTAGGCGTAAACCTTTATAGATCGAATTTTTTTTATACAGCGAAACAAAAACTTTACGAACAGCCTGAGAAACACCCTCGTCCAAAGTAAAAGTGGCACGGTCCCAATCGCACGAATCCCCAAGGCGTCTCATTTGTTGATAAATGCGATCACCGTATTCGTGTTTCCAATCCCAAATTTTTTCCACGAACTTTTCGCGGCCCAAAGTATGCCTGGTCATATTGGTTTTTTTTAATTCTTTTTCAACCACTGACTGAGTGGCAATACCTGCATGATCGGTACCTGGTAACCACATTGTATTAAAGCCACTCATGCGTTTCCAGCGAATCAATAAATCTTGAATCGTGTGATCTAAAGCATGTCCTAAATGTAAGAATCCGGTGACGTTGGGTGGTGGTAATATAATTGAAAAGGATGGTTTTGCAGATTTATCTTCTGCTTTAAAATATCCCGACTTTTCCCACCATTTGTATATTTTGTCTTCAACGTCGTTTGGATTGTATCGATCAGCTAATGTTTTCATGGCGGTCAGACTATCAAGCTTCTGACCTTTCAGTCATCAATTGCTGATAGCCGCCATCAATGACATAGACGTTTGTATAACCTTTTTTTTCTAAATCCACAGATAGGACTGACGATCTGACTCCGTCTAAGCACAGCAGCACGATGGCCGTGTGTTCCACTATTTTTTGAGTCTCTAAAGCTGGCAGTATTTGGTCTTCAAGCGAGGCAAACAGGCTTTTTTCAAGATGTTGTTTTGAAAGGGACGAATACCACGACATAATTTCAGGGCCCAAATTTATAAAAAGAAAAGGAACCCTGTTCTGAATTAAATTATCCAACTGAAAAAAATCGATTTTATTTAACATTTGGTTTCAGTTCTGATTTTTTTAGTTCTAATCCGGCAACTGGAATTTGCTTAAACAAAGAAATAACAATAAATAAACCCGTTAAAATAAGTAAACCAGCCATGATGAACGGTGACTGAATAAAAAATGATCCGTAAAGGGCACCGCCAAGTGCTGGACCCACGATTCGGCCCAGCGAGGCCATGCTTTGGGTCGTTCCTAAAACAGAGCCTTGTTCGTTGGGATTTGCCAGCAAAGATATTGAGCCTAATGTCGACGGGTTTACAAAACCAACACCCAAAGCTAAAAAAGTTTGAGTCAAAGCCAAAGCAAATATCGACTGAGCTGCAGCAATTCCACAAAAACCCATGGCCATTAAAATAAGACCTATTCGCAAAATATTTCGTTCGCCATACTTAGGGATCAACCGGCGAACTAAGAATCCTTGAGTTAAAACAATCATCAAACCAACATAGGCAAAACCAAAGCTGACTTCGGTTAATCCCCAGCCAAATTTATCTTTCATATAAAGTACAAGTGTAGCTTCCATGGTCGACATCGCAAACGAAGAAAGAAAAAAAACAAAAATTAACGGACCCACTACAGGCTCAGAAAAATATTTTGTGATGGATTTCAACCGACTTAACTTTTTAGCCTGAACGACGTCTTTATTTAAAGATTCTTGCAAATTGAAATAAGCGTAAACAAAAGTAACTAAACATAAAAATGAAACCCAGTAAGAACTAAAACTTGTTCTAAAAAATGGATCAGCTGACAGATGTTGCGCCCAAACGGTCAAACCTCCACCCAGTGCGGGTCCAAATAAAAACCCTAAGCCAAAGGCAGCGCCAATCAGTGCCATTCCTTTCGAACGCTCGTTGGTTGCGGTAATATCAGATATATAGGCAGACGCTGTAGAAATAGAAGCACCGAAAAACCCCGATAAAGCCCGAGCTATAAAAATAGTTTCCAAACTGCGTGATAAGGCAAAAAACAAATAAGCAAAAATTTCGCCAAATAAGCAGGCCAGCAAAATAGGTCTGCGCCCATATTTATCACTCAGCCTTCCCCAAAACGGAGAAAAAATAAACTGCATCGCCGAATAAATTGATAATAATAGTCCAGTTTGAAAAGGCGAGGCTCCGTATTGAGTGCTGATCATCGGAATGATGGGGATGATCATGCCAAAGCCAAGCAAGTAAATAAAAACTGTTAAAAATATCGTTATTTGTGGTTTTTTATTTTTATCCATATCTCGACCTTTGGCTGCTCCATTTCTATTCCAACTCAGCTACACTTAAAAGGCTATGAAAAAATTTAAAATTATAAGTGTCTGTGAAATTGTCTTTAAAATTGTTTGTGTAAGTGTTTGGGCTGCTCTGTTATTTGTTTCGACTGCAAGTCATGCCGATTCTATTTTTCAAGGTTATAATTCGGGTCACTTTGATTTTGATGCGTCATTGGACTATTTTAAAACAACATCCAATTTTTTACCGGACGGATCTAAATTAAAATTGCCTTCGGGAAATCAATTTCAAAGTATTAATTCTTTAATCGGCGCACGCTACGTTTTCTTTGATGATTTGGGCTTATTTGGAAAGATGGGTGTTGGCAACGCGGAATCTAAAGATAGCTTATCGACCCGCACCAATTCGACAGTCAGCCACGTGCTCATCGGCGCAGACTACCGTATTTTCAAATTTGACGCTTGGACTGTGACCGCTCTTTTATCTTATTCACAAGCGCTCGAGAAAATATCGGCTACAACTGATTCGGCATTGAATAATGATGGTGCCAATGAAGTGAAAGCCTTTCTAGAAAGTTCTTACAAGTTGGGTGATTTTGTTCCGTATGCTAAAGCAGGAATCAATTACCGATCAGAGGGCTTATCGACACTTTTTTTATACACGCTAGCTGCAGAAATTCGGTCGACTTCACTGGCCGGTGGAGCGGCAATTAACGGGTTGATGTCGATTAAAGATGATGAAAAAACAAATACGCCTGGGGACAGAGAAGCCATCACGAACCGAGTGAATGGCGGCAGTAAAAGATACGACAGCATCAATCCGAATTTAACGGATTTAGAAATTTATTTAAAATACAAAATGTACAATGATTTAGTATTTAAATTAACCACAAGCTATACCTTAGCCGGTTCAAATTCAGCAGAGGGTTTGCAATTTGGCTTAGCCGCAACATGGAGCTTTGGTCAGCACGTAAAAAAATCGTCTGCGAAAAAACTAGAAACTTTAAAACCAGTGACCTTGGACCCTACAGATAAAAACTTTAAAGAAGATACAAACGATGGTGTCAATCAAGATTATTTCAAGCCTGTAACTCCGTCGAAAAGTGATTACATCGAGCAAATCGATGGCTCTTCTGAAAATTTAAGAAATGCTACAGAGCCCGACGTCGAAGCTGCTCCACTAAAAACGAAAATAAAACCCAAGGCTGCACTGAATCCAGCCCTGGAAAAAGATTATAAAATAAAAATTAAAAAGAAAAAAAAGAAAGTACCACGGTAGTAGTTTACGTTAAAAAAAAGACTACTTAATTTCCATATCTGGAAGTCGCATTCGGGGCATAAACGAATCACCTTGATCTAGCAAAGACAAATGGGCTTGGGCCATGGCTTTTAAATTGGCCTCAAACTGCATCCGAGACTTCCTAAGATCGGCAACTTCTTGATACACTTTTTTTAAAGAATCTTTTGCATCACGAGTGATTATTTCTGATTTTTGTTGAGCATCATTAATTATCAATTTAGCTTCACGCTCAGCATCGCTGCGCATTCGATCCGCCATCTGTGAGGCATTTGAAATTGTGGCTTTTAAAACTTGATCTCGGTCTTTGTACTCAAGCAACTGAAGTTCTTTTTCTTTTAAAGCTTTTTGAAAAGCTGTTCGTTCCTGAAACAGGGCTTCAATTTGTGCGGCAATGACAGTTAGATAGTCCGATACATCATCGGGGTCATAGCCCATCATTTTTTTTTCGAATGTTTTGTGCGCTATTTCAGATGGATAATGTTTCATAATTGTTCCTCCGTGAACAATAAAAAGCCCACCTTCAGTATAGGATATTTTTTCCTAGCCACCTAATAACTTTAAAAACTAAATCGACTAAATCTGGACCAATGTCCTAAGGTTAGCGCTTTCCATCCAAAGATAATTCTTTGGACCGCAGTGAAGCTTTTTCGAAGCTGACTCGTAAAGCCCGCTCAATTTCAAGTTCACGCATCGAATTTAAACCCGCCGCCGTAACCCCTTTTTTAGAAGTCACTCGGGCCTGCAATTCTTCGATATCAATTCCTGCGGACTGAGCCGCTAATAAAGATGCACCTAAAAAAGTTTCAATTGTCATTTTTTTGGAATCTTCGTCACTGAATCCGCGTTCTTGAATCCAATCTTGCCAGTACATCATCATTTCAAAAACGAAGCCGGTGCCGCTCGAGCAAGAAACCATTAAGGCATCAAATTTTTCCTCGGTATCAACTCGCAGTAAGACACCTAAGTTTGAAAATAAATCTTGAATTAAATCTGCTACAATTTCATCATCGTCGTTATCTTGCGTCAGATATCCAATAACTCCACGCCCAATGACAGAGGGTGTATTGGGCATCAAACGAACCAGTCGACCATTGGGAATCATTTTTTCTAAGGATTTTAAATTAATACCTGCTGCCAAGGATACAACTGTCTGATGCTGTTCAATGTGATTTGCAAAAATATCAACTGCATTTGGTAAATCCTGCGGCTTCATGGCTAAGATAATCACATCACATTCTTCGACAACTTGTTCGTTGTGGTCGCGGGTTTGCACACCGAAAAGTTCTGTTACTTTCAGTAATTTTCCAGGAGTTCTGTTTGCCACCAGAATTTGTTCTGGGCGTAATAATTTAGATTCCAGAAGTCCCTTAATCATTGTCTGAGACATATTGCCAGCACCAATAAATCCGATCTTCATGGATTTCAAAAGCGGATTTGTCATAAGAGCCTCGATTCTTTGTTAATTTTTAATTCACGTTCACCAAATAAAATGGTGCCGAGGCGAATCCACGTGGCACCTTCTTCAAGAGCAACTTGGTAATCCTGGCTAGTTCCCATAGAAAATTCAGAAACTTCAAATCGTTTCCCTAAACTTTTTAAATCTGCAAAGTACTTACGATTTTTTTCTGGCTGATTTTCTAAAGGTGGCATAGTCATTAGACCGACAATCTTAAGACCTGAAAGGTTTTTTAATTCATCCCATTTTTCAACAAGTGTAGCTTCAGTAAAACCAGACTTGGAAGATTCTTCAGATAAATTAATTTGTAAAAATACCTTTTGTAAATGATTGATTTCAAGGGCCTTTGCAGAGACCTGTTTAGCCAACTCTAAAGAATCAATTGAGTGAATGTAGGCAAAGTTTTTTTTTAAAAACTTCACTTTGTTTTTTTGAATTGGGCCGATTAAATGCCATTGTAAAGACAAACCTTTTAACTGCTCAATTTTTTCTAAGGCTTCTTGAATATAATTTTCAGCAAAATGAATCTGTCCGTTGAGATGCAGTTGTTTTATTTTTTCTACAGGTTGCAACTTACTAACAGCCAGCAAATTTTGGTGTGGGTTTAATATTTTCAGGATTTCGGATCTTGAGGAAGCCGCTTGAAAGTCCATGATTTAATTTTGAATACTTTTTCGAGCGCTTGCAAGGGAAGTCCGACCACATTATCAAAATCGCCATGATAACCTGTCACAAACTTTTTCCCGAGTCCCTGAATCGCATAGGCTCCAGCTTTGTCCATGGGCTCGCCAGATTTGATGTATTCTTCCATTTCTTTGCGGTCTATTTTTCGAAACGTAACTTGCGTTGTTTCAATCAGAGACACTTCCTCTTCAGAGGATAAATCAATCATAACCACAGCGGTTTTAACTTCATGCGTTTGACCAGAAAGCAAAGTCAAAAATTGCAAAGCCATATTTTCGTTTTCGGGTTTTCCTAAAATTCGGTCCGTCAAACAAACCATGGTGTCCGCAGCTAAAATGAGATCGTTTGAAGTCGTATTAAAGTGGCCTGGACCTTTGGCCTGAAATTCGACCAAACAAAACCTAGCTTTACGTCGAGCTATATCGATTATTCGGTCATTGATATTCAGGTTTATATTAGGAATTTCCGATACATGAGTAGGGATTGAAATGAAATCATAACTTGCTCTTCTTAATATTTCTGAACGGCGAGGTGACTGTGAAGCTAAAATTATTTTCTTCATTTTTAATTCCTACTTGAAAAGAGGATAAATGGGTAGCTCTGAATTAATGCTATTTGCAGGTTTGATACTAGCAGGTGCATCCGTTTATTTATTTGTTTCATCAATGTTAGCTGGGCGTCCGGGTGAACAGCAATTGTCTTGGGCCAGCGGCAACGAGCCTATTAAATCAAAAAATGCAGTCATCAATCTTTGTCGACCCTTGGTGCATCAGTTCACGATGCAACACGCGGCGAAGATTAAATCGGTCAGCTATCGCAAAAAGGTTCAACGCCTGATTAAAGTTGGTGGCTTAGCAGCAGAACTTAATGTTGACGAATTCATAGGTTTACAACTTTTTTTGGGTTTAGCTTTTCCCTTATTTTTATCGTTGATGAACTTCACTTTAGATTTAGGTTTTCCAACACCGATGGTTTTTCTGTTGGGTTTAATTGGTTTTTTTATGCCCGAGATGCATTGTAAAGGGACCAAAAAAAATCGAGAACTGAGCGTGCGAATTGATATGCCATTCTTTATTGATTTATTGGCACTATCTGTTGAAGCGGGTTTAGATTTTTTTGGAGCCATTCAAAAAATTGTTGATAAAGCTGAAGGTGCAGATTCTGTTTTAGCCGAAGAACTTAAGACGGTACTGAAAGACATCAAAATAGGCTCTTCAAAAACAGAGGCTTTGAAAGAACTTGCAGCCCGTTTAGATATGCAGGAAATGACCAGCTTCGTTGCCGTGCTTATTGATGCAGAGGCCACCGGTGCAAGTATTTCTCAGGTTCTAAAAGATCAGTCAGAGCAAATGCGCTTAGAAAGATTTATGCGGGCCGAAAAAGCCGGAGCCCAAGCTTCGCAACTTATTTTACTGCCACTGATGCTTTTTATTTTACCAGCCGTTTTCATTATGGTTTTTGGTCCCATTGCCGTAGGTATGATGTACGGAACAGGCGGGGGACAATAATGGCACGTCTTTATAAAACTTCAGCCGAGATTAAAGGTCAAAATTTTAATACGGGTGCAGAACTTATTATCGAAAATTTTGAAGTGGCCGAGTCATTTTGGGAACGAGGACGCGGACTACTGGGCCGAAAAAAATTAGACGCGGGTCAAGCCATGTGGATCAAACATACAAATAACATTCACACTTTTTTTATGAATTTTTCAATCGATTGTATTTTTGTAAATCGCCAATTAGAGATCGTTAAAATTAAAAAATCTGTTCCCCCGTTTAGATTAGTAGGACCTTATTGGAAATCTCAGTCTGTTATCGAAGCCAGCGCTGGCTTTGCAGATGAAAAAAAATTACAAGTGGGAGATCAACTTTATGTGGTCAGTTAGAATGCTATCTGGCCCCAATGTTGGTCAGATTCACGATTTGAAATTAGGCAAAAATATTTTCGGTCGTGGCACCAGCAGTGATTGTAAAGTTCAATCTTTGGGAATTTCCAAAGAGCACTGTGAAATTCATGTCTATAAAGATAAAATAATAATCGTCGATTTAAAATCCAGCAACGGCACTTTTGTGAATGGCGTCAAAATTCAGAATTCTATCCTAAGTGTTGGTGATAAAATCAGTTTGTTTGATATTATTATGGACGTTATTCCAACGCCTGATATTCGTCCAAAAAATAATTCTCAGAATAAAGCTCAGCATTTGCCGGCTTTAAATTCTGAGCAACATATTGCAAATGCAAACATGAATCCGCCTCTGCCGCCGTCAGTGATGAATTATCCAGAAAGTGGCTCGGCTGCATTTCAAATGCAAAGTCATTCACAGCCGCAGGCTTCTTCGAATTCTTCCCAGCAGAACTACCAAGAGTCGTACCAAAAATCGGCGCAGCCCAGTTTTCAGCAAAAAACCGAGCTTTATATTGAAAATACGTTGATGCCGGTTATTTATCGATTGGCTTTAGTATTTCCGTTCAAAAATGTGCTTCTTGGTTTTATTCTTATTTTCATTTTTGGAGTCACGATTTTATCAACGATTCCTTTAACAACTATCACGAAGGAATCAAATTTCATCGAAGCCAGTAAACGCGCTAAATCTGTAGCCCATGCTATGGCTAAAGTTAACGAACAAGCCCTACTTTCGGGACAGTTCGGAAATTTAACAGTACAAGATGCATTAAAAGAAGAGGGAATTTCAGACGCCTTTATCATTCAGCAATCGGATGGAAAAATAGTTGCACCCAGTGAAAAAGTTGGCCGAGACGCTTCCAGTTCATTTATATTAAAAGCGCTGAAAGAAAGTCGGACCTCAATCGGAGAAGTGAATTCAAAAACGATCGGTGCCAGTTACCCTATCGGAGTTTATGACCCCACCACCGGAGAGCCCGCTGTTAAATACCACGCAGTTGTTTATTATAACGTGGCCTCTTTGAATGTTGATGAAGGGCGCGTTGTTAGTTTATTTATGCAAACACTTATTATCGCTTCATTACTTGGGCTTATATTATATTTTTTATTTTCAAGACTGATCGAGTATCCCTTAAAAAGCTTAAATCAACAGATCGAGCAGGCTTTACGAGACAAAACAGATCGTACCGAGGTTCTGTATGACTATCCAGCCGTGCAGCAATTAACGAATAATATAAATGTCTTGTTAAACCGAGTGTGGAGTTCATCAGGAACAACTTCAGATATTAAACCACAACAAAATCGTGATATCGAATTCACCAATTTAGTTGATATTGTCACGCAACCAGCGTTCGTTGTTGCTGCAGATCAGCGCATAATTGCACTTAATTTTGCGTTCAGTCAAATTTGCCAAATGAGTAAAGAGTCATTGCTGAATCAGTCCTTTCAAGCGATTTCCGATTCTTCGCTGGTTCAGAATATTGATTCTTTGTTGGTAAGATCACAGCAGTCTCCGTATCAAAAACACGTTGATCGAATTCCATTTTCTCAGTTTGAGTGTGATATTCAATGTCAGGCTTTTCTGGATGGAAATGGTCAGCCTGAATATTATTTAATGACGTTAACAAAAGCAGAAGGCAACACGTGAGGAACAACCCAGCATGAGTGCAGCGCTTAAACAGGCGACTCAAATTAAAATTCAAATGAATGTGGTCAAAGGGCCACATGCTGGACAGCAATTTTTATTTTATAAAACTCCGTTAACTATTGGGCGCGGCCCAGAAAATGACGTCGTGTTATTGAACGATCCTTTGGTCAGCAGGCTTCACGCCAAAATTGAATTGAACCAAAATATTTTTGAATTATCAAATTTAAGTGAAAAAAACGCTTTGCTTGTTCATAATGAAGTTGTCAGTAAATCGGCACTAGTGAATGATTCCGTTTTTCAAATCGGAGATTCCGAATTTGTTTTTCATTTTGATCTTGGACAGGCCGTCGTTTCAGTTCCTGCAAGGTCCATGTCACCGCCATTGCCAGCAGCAACCAAGGCAGAAAACCAAGCCGTGGTGCTTAAACAAGCTATTCCGAAAAAGACAGAGTCAGTCCCTGCGGTAAAATTATCTTCTGCTCCGCTGACTAAACCAAGTGCATTAGGACCCGTTAATCAGCCTTCGCCCCCATTCCAGCAAAGTGGTTCGCAAAAAAATTATCGTGCGGCTGTAAGTCCTGATGAAACACAAAATAAACGCCTTCGTTTTTATGCTGTGATCGTTCTGATCATCGGTGTTTTCGGGTACTTCATATTTTCGTCTGGGCAAAAAAATAAGGCTGGAAAACCTAAGCCTATGCTTAAGTACGAAGATGAAATCGCAGTGAATTTAAAATCCGAAAAGGAAGACACCCTTCGGAAAAAACGTGAAGAAGATAAAAAAGCCAAAAACTCGCCCCAAATTCAGCGTGCTGAAGAAAATTTTATCAAAGGAATGCGTGACTTTCAGCTTGGAAATTATGCAAGAGCCCAAGATTTTTTCCAAGTTGTACTGAACTTAATTCCTGATCATCCATTGGCGCGCCGGCACCTGTATTTATCGAAAGTTCGGTTCGATGAACTTGTACAGGCAAAATTAATGCTTGGAGAAAGTAATTATCAGAAGCATAATTTTAGCATGTGTGAATCATTGTACAAACAAGTGATGGATATGCTTCAAGGTAAAGGCAATGATCAAAAATTCCAATTGGCGCAAAGAATGGCAGAGAAATGTCAGTTTGCCGCCGAGGGTATTCGGTAATGTCCCGACTGAAGGTCCTACTTCGAGGAGCTTTGATCAGCGAAATCGAGCTTAACCCTGAAAAAGAATATATCGGTGGTCGAAAAGACGGTTCAGATATTCGGTTGCAAGCAGAAAAAGGTATCTCGCGCGAGCACTTCAAACTAAAAATGATCGAAGGCCGTTGGAATGCTCAAGCCATTTCAAGATTTGGCGAGATTTTTTCTTTAGGACAAAAAATAGAAGAAATTACGCTAGAGCACGGTCAAATTTTTCAGATTCCTCCGTACGAATTTCAGTTGTTGGATGTACCCGAAGCCGACATTCCAGAACACGAAGCTAAAAACATTGATTTCAGCGAAATCACACGCACGGTGATGGGCGCGGCTCCGCAAGTGCCTTATATTAAAATGGTCAATTCCAAAGACCAAGTGTCTGAAATGCTGCGATTAGAAGTCGGTGATTTGTGGGTCGCGGGTAGGGATCCGTCTTGTCAAATTGTAATACCTGATCAACGCGTTAGTCGCCGGCAATTTGAAATACATAAAACCAACGGAATTTTTACGATTTTAGATTTAGGAAGTGTCAACGGAACTTTTTTAAACGGAGCTTCTGTTTCTTCGACCGATCCTGTGCCACTAAAAAGTGGTGATGCAATCACCGTACTTGATAATACGATGTATTTTGAACTGCATGATCCGAATTTTAAATTTAAAATTGAAAAGATCGATATTCCTTCTATTCCTTTAGACTTTTCTCAAGACGAAGGATTTAAACAGGATGGCAGAAATAACGCAGAAAATTCACCCGGACAATATCCAGTTGAAATTCCGCTTGTCGAACAAGAATCTGAAGCCCAGCTGAACACGGATAAAAATGGTAGTCCTTTTACCGGCTTGTCACAAAATAACGATAAAAATAAATTTTTTAATTTTACTACGCCAAATTCTACTCAAGCTCCGACAGGTTTCAAAAAAGTATTAGCAAATAAGCCACTGCTGATTGCATTCTGTTTGGTATTCTTAGGGGTTGCAGCTTACTTCGGGGGATTTCTAAATTCTGAAGAGCCCCTGGTTGCCAGTGCGGTAAAAACTGAGGGTGACGCTTTTGCAAAACTAACTCCGAAACAGCAAACAGAAATTACTGAAATGTATTCCCTTGCAGACCAAATGATGGCTCAGCAAAAATATGACTTAGCACTTGAAAAAATTCGTAAGATCCATGAAATACTGCCGTCAGGATACAAAGAATCCAAAGCAATTCAGACACAGGCCGAGCAAAGTTTACTGACAATTGTTCAGCAGCAAGAAGATGAAAAACGAGTTCGTGAAGAGGAAGAGCAGAAAAAAATGTTTTTGGAAGTGGCTGCCAAATGTGAAAAAATGTTAGTGATCGATATAAATATTGATAAAATTAAAGAATGTCTGGTGCCGATTGCATCGATTGATCCAACCAATTCCGAATACGTGCGAATTCTATCAAAAGCTGAAAAGTTAGATACCGATAAAAAAATTAAACAGGCTGAACAGCGCAGTTATGGCGAACAAGTTGAACAATTAAAAAAAATGTTTGCATTGGCTGAAAAAAATCAGAATGCAGGTTTTGCTTTTAAAGCCATTAAATATTATCGAAGTGTTGTCGATTCAACCTTGCCTGATCCCGATAAATTAAAAAGTAAGGCCATTTATCGTGTTTCTTTCATCGAAAAAAAAGTGGCTGAGAAAACTCAGAATAGTATTACCCAAGCGGATTCATTATTTCAAGAGGGCAAGCTGAAACAATCTGTTCTTTCACTGCGCGAGTCTTTAATTTATGATCCCAATAATAAAAAAGTTAAAGAAAAAATTGACACTTACACCAACGAGCTTCGCCGCCAGATGATGATTCTTTACCAGGAATCTGTCATCGATGAAAGTTATGGTATCGTCGACAATTCTGAAACCCGAGAAGGTGCCAAAGGAAAATGGAAAAAAATAGTTGAAACGGACCTTGAAGATGGTGATTATTTTAAAAAAGCGATTCTGAAATTACGAAAGTACGGAGTGATGTAATGAAATTTGAAACCCATTTACATCAAGGCCACTTTAAAATTCCAAAAACATCGGTTCACAGTTTGTTAGATGATAAGCTTATTATATTTTTAAGGTCATGGGGTTCGCAAGATTACGATCAAAAATTTATTGATGAAGTCATGCATTTTTTATCGACTGTACAAGCTGACATTGATGTGACGTCACCCTTCGAATATATGGAAAACCTAACTTCGCTGGCTAACAAAGTGAGAATATCTTTGTTGTTAGCTCATGACTACTTCTACAAGTTAGAAAATAAGAATTCTTTTTCAGTGGGTTTTGAAGTTGCGGCCCTGATGAAAGTTAAAAATGAAATCGCCTGGGGAACAGTTGGACGGTTTGATCTATTTTCTATTGATGATTCTGGTGCACAAATTCTTTCCGCAACAGGCACTGACCGAGATCGTAACGTCCTGCTGCCAGTCGAAATGCTGGGGGTTGAAAAAGATTTTGAGCTGCGGTGTGGATCGGTAGCCCTCACCAATAACACTTTGCTTGTTTCCTCTACGTACAACAATTCTTTACACTTTGTTCGAGATGAAAATTCGCAAGGCTGGACAGCTGAACCGATGCACAGTGATGGCACTTACTGGTTTTCAAAAATTAAATCCGAGTAAAGCCCATCGACCGCTGGCTTCCAGAGTCCCCAAATGTTTTCAAGAGCTAAATTGATGGATTGTAACTTCGCTTTTTCAAAGTAAGTCTCTTGTTGTTTTTCAGAATACTTTTCAACTTGTGTCTGCATAAAATTTAATTTGGCATTATTAAGTTGCGCAGTACTGTTGGTAGACATCACTGATTTCAACAGCAGCCCGGTTAAAGGCTGTACACGACCTGTGCTTTTCAACCGCTCTAATTCTTTTTTGAATAAAGCTGGTCGTGAATTAGGTTTAGACCAGTATTCACGGTTACTCAAAATCCATTCACTCCATTGTGATTGATAATTTTCCCAAAATAAAATGTTATATTTAATTCGGACAGTACTTAAAATAAATAAATTTTCGTCAATGAATTGTTTTTGCTGTGAAGAAATATTTATCGATTCCATTCCATCCGTTAAGATATTATAAACCTGACTTTTGAGTCCCTCTGTGTATTTTAAATTTTTATAAATTACCGAAAATCGCAAGGCTAATCCCGAGGTCCATGTATCAATGGCCTCGATAAGAATTCTTCGCTGCAATAGGACAGTGCTTTTGCTTTGCTTTAGCCAAGTTGCCGAAATATCATAAATCGGGAATTCATGATCTAAATTATTTTTATTCGGATTTTTATCAGCTGTTATCGTCGTCCAAAGGCTATGCCCAATATCTGCAAGGCTGACAGTCGAATCTATTTTCCAAAAAATTCCTTCGTCGCCCATACTGCGCGGAGGTTTCAAAAACAGAGTCACCAACGTGTTTTCAGAATTTAAATTTGAAAATGAAGTTTCATTCGACCGGCTTGGGTCAGATTCGCCCTGCAGTCCAACAACAATGACATAGTTTCCATCCCAAAGATTTCTAATTTTCAGTTCATTAAAAAAGTTATAAATCTTTTCATCAAGCTTTTCAAAACCAGAGATTTCGCTTTCCCCCTGATTCAGCGAAGTCAGTTCTGAATTGTGAATAACAGAAAAAAACTGATTTTTATCTTCGCTGACAGCAGTTAAAAATTTTTCAGATTGAAATTTTAAATCCATAAAATAAATCTTTTTTTCTAAAAAGCTGAAGTCATCGAAAATATCAAATCCAGCAGATAGGCCCGTTTTTCGAAGCACGGTCGGGCTGCCACCAAAAAAATAAGTGTGATAACCCAAGGCAAGGGCTTTTTCTGGAAGTGTTCTTATATTTGGATCAAGTCGATCGGAACTTTGATGCAGTTTATGGTCCACCGGATAAAGTCCAGTTAGCAACGAGGCCAGTGCGGCAGAGGGTTGAACTGAAGTGGTGTAAGCATGAGTAAAGCGAATGGCTTCTTTGCACAAAATATTTAAGCCCGAAAGTGTGTTCTGTTTATCATCGCCACATGAAAAAGAGTTAAACGCTAAGCGATCAATCGCTAAAATTAAAATAGACGGTTTTTTATCTTTTTGGCACGAAGATAAAGACGAAAGTCCTGCGGCAATAACCGTGATATAAATCCAGACCTTAATTAAAGACAGTTTTGACGACGTCATGAACAAAATCCATACTGTTAGAAACAATGCTTAAAGTAAAGAGGAGCCTACATGTTTACGGAAAAGATTTTTGCTATTGCTCATTATGCCGACCAGGTTGTGTTAATCGTGCTGGTAATCATGAGTGTGGTTTCGATTGGGATGATCTTTGAGCGCTTTATGACTTTAAAAAAAATCTCAGAAGAAAGTATGCGCACACGCCTAAGAATTAAATTAGCACTTCAAACAAATTCGTTACAAGATTTTGAAGACCTTGCAAAAGATCCTACCTCTATCGAGGGTCGTGCGGCAGGTCAATCCATGAAGCACTTAAAAGAAACTGGGCTTAAAGGTTTTGAAGAAGTTTTTAATACTTTTATTTTGATTGAAAAACCAGATCTAGAAAAATATTTGGCCGTGTTAGCGACTATTGCGTCAAATGCGCCATTCATCGGATTGTTGGGAACTGTGTTAGGAATCATGAAAGCTTTCAACGATTTGGCACAAGCCACAGATGCGGGTCAGCAGACGGTTATGGCCGGTATTTCCGTTGCCTTAGTAGCTACGGCGACAGGACTTTTTGTCGCTATTCCAGCGGGAATTTTTTATAACTACTTTACTCGAAAAGTTAAAGGAGTTCTTGGCAGTTTAGAAAGTGTTAAAGAGCTTGGACTAGCTTATGCAAAAAAGAAAGGCCTTTAAGTTATGGCTTTTAAATCGGATTCCGGTGACGACATCATTGCAGAAATTAACATCGTCCCCATGGTCGATGTTATTTTGGTCGTTTTAATTATTTTCATGGTGACGGCCCCGATGATCATGAAACCTTCGATCAATGTAAATTTACCAAAAGCCGCATCAGGTGAAGCTACTGTTCCAAGCAAGTTAAACATCACGCTAACGGCTGACGGCAAAATTAATTTAGATGGAAAAGCGGTGGATGACACCGACGTGCAAAAAATGGCGCTTGAAGAAGTTAAAAAGAATCCAGAGATTCAGGCTATTATTGCTGCAGACAAAGATGTACCCCATGGCCGAGTTGTTTCAGTGCTAGATATCGTTAAGGGTGCCGGAGTCAAAAAATTTGCAATTAGTATTGATAAAAAATAAAATACTTTAGATCAATACTCAAAAAGCACTAAGCTTTAGTCCAGGTTGTCTCATAAAAGTGCGCCTTTCGTCCTAAACAGTCGGATCGGTTACTCCGATAAAAAAGGGTGAGCTTATTTTGGTTAAAAAACAAAACTATTATAATTTTTTTCATCTTTTTAACTGGGCTGACACTGCAAAGTTTTGTCGATGATCAGCCGCATGCGCCTCAGCCAGTAACCAATAATCGATTGCCAGCTGCCGTCGATGAAAATCTTGAACACGCAACAAAAGCCGTTGATAAAGAATCTCAGCAAAAAATAAAAGTGCAAATATTTTGCGAGCCCCGAAATTTAAAAATGCAGTCCTTGAAGTATCTGGTTATGCTTGAGTTATCCAGTTGCGTTCCGCTGCAAGAGAAACATCAGCTGTGGATAAAAAATGAAACCAACGGATTCAAAGCGCAAATCTTCAAAATAGAATCCGCAAAGTTTAAAACCGATTTCATCCAATTAAATAAAGGCACCAATAAGTTGCTACTAGAAGCTATCCTAAAAGATGGGCAAAAAGTTGTTCAAACGCTCGAAATATTAACAGGTTCATAACTCGAAGCGAAAATTTCCTGTAAATTAATAGACACTGATAAGGCCCTTACTTAAGGTCAGTCCATTGTGATGACTGAAAGTAACATAACGCCAAGCGGCTTTAAAAACAGATCAGACCTGCACGTTGAACGTAAGGTTTGGCATGTTTCAGCTGTATTTATTATTTTTTTCTGTTGGGTGACAATTCCTTACTATTGGCTTTCGATCTCACTGTTGGTTTTAGCTTGGGCACTGTTTATTCCTGCTGATATTTTAAGGCAAAAAAATCCTCAATTGAATACGAAATTAACTAGGCTGTTAAGACCGATCATGCGTTCGACCGAGCTTAACCGATTAGCCGGAACAACTTACTTGCTAACAGGAGTTTTGCTGATTGCTTTGGTTTTTAACGCAGATGTTGTTGCTTTAAGCTTACTGTATCTAGCATTTGCTGATCCTATCGCCAGTTTTATTGGCATTAAATATGGTAAAGATAAAATCTTCGGTCATAAATCTGTGCAAGGTTTTATCGCAGCATTTGTGGTTTGTGCCATAACCACCGAACTTTATCTAACTTACCACCACGTGCCCGAGCACATTCATGTGGTCAGTTTACTGGGTGGGTTAGTCGGCGCTCTTTCAGAGCTTATCCCTGTTGGTAAAGTTGATGATAATTTTTCGATGCCTGTGCTTAGCAGTATTGGACTCACAATATTATTTTATTTCTTTGGATTTTTCTCATATTTTATTTAATGTCTCGGCATGACAGATTCAAACGGACAATTAGAAGGCTACTCAAAAAGCGGAAAAAAATTAGGAATGTATATTTATATACTCCCGAATTTAGTTACGACCGCTAATTTATTCTGCGGATTTTACTCGATCATTTATTCGATTAAAGGTGAATTTAAAGTGGCTGCCATTGCAGTGGTTGTTGCAGCTATTTTTGATTTATTAGATGGGCGATTAGCCCGGTTGACTCATGCAACCAGCAAATTTGGGGCTGAATACGATTCTCTGTGTGATCTGGTTAGTTTTGGTTTAGCGCCATCGTTACTAATGTTTCAGTGGGCGCTGAGTCCCTTTGGACGACTGGGTTGGCTAGCCTGTTTTTTATTTGCGGCTTGCGGAGCTTTACGGTTGGCTCGATTTAACGTGCAGGTCGGCGTCGTCGAGAAAAATTATTTCCAAGGCTTACCGATTCCCATGGCAGCCGGGATAGTGGCTTCGGCATATTTAGCGTTTGAAGACATGGGCTGGAGTGAAGTAGCTGACTGGCAATCACGCGGTTTACTTTTTATGGTCATGTTATTGGGTATCGTGATGGTGTCTAATTTTCGCTATCGTTCATTCAAAGACCTAGATTTAAAACAAAGACTTCCCTTTAAATATTTAATCATGGGTGTAATTTTACTTTTTGTTGTGGCTTTACGCCCTGAAGTGATGCTTTTTATTTTATTTTTTTCGTACGCCGTTTTAGGCGCGGTTTTCGGTGTGCTACGTCTTGGTAAAAAGCAACGAGAGCTAAAACCCAGTGTGTATGCACCCGTTGATTCCCACGAGACCGATTTACAAGAAGAAACTGAGGAAACTTAACCATGAAGCCTTGGAAGAAATCATTAAAGGTTGGTTTGGTGGGCGCCACCGGAGTGGTGGGCGAAACGTTCATCAATATTTTAGAAGAGTACGCATTACCCATCAGCGAATTTCGTCCTTTTGCCAGTGCCAATTCTCTGGGGCAAAAATTAGAAGTTTGCGGTAAATCTTGGACCGTTCAGGTGTTAAAGCCCAATTGTTTTGACGGCTTAGATATGGTTTTTTTCAGTTCCGGTGATGACATTTCCAAAGAATGGGCTCCGCAAGCTGTGCAATCTGGGGCTTTTGCCATTGATAATTCAAATGCTTTCCGAATGAACCCCGAAGTTTTACTGCTGGTGCCCGAAGTGAACGGCAATTTAATCAGTGAAAGTTCAAAACCACAAATTATTGCAAACCCTAACTGTTCAACTATTCAATTGGTCGTTCCGTTGAAACCGTTATCAGACCAGTTTGGAATTGATGAAGTGACTGTATCGACCTATCAGGCGGTAAGCGGCGCGGGCTTACCCGGGTATGATGAACTTATAGATCAAACTAAAAACTTTATGCAGGCGGATCACGCATTTAAAGCATTTCCAAAACAGATTCTGTTTAACTGTATTCCACAAATTGGCAGTTTTGATGAAAGTGGTTTTTGCACTGAAGAAACAAAAATAATGAATGAAAGCGCAAAAATATTAAATTTACCAAATCTAAACATTTCGGCTTTTACTGTGCGCATACCAGCGCTGAATGCCCATTCAGAAGCCGTTTGGGTTACACTAAAAAAAGAAATCAGCAAAATTGAATTCACCAATGCGCTGGGTAATTTTGATGGCATCGCTTTAGTTGATGATGATTATCCAACTCCGTTAGAAGTTTCCGGCGAAGAACCCGTTTTTGTAGGTCGTATTCACCAAGACAGACACAATAAAAAACGCTGGTTAATGTGGGTGGTGTCTGACAATTTAAAAAAAGGCGCTGCTTTAAACGGCTTACAGATTGCTGAGCGCCTTTTTTCTTAAGTAAATTCTAGACACTCGTGAATAGCCATGTTGCAATTTAAGAGTGAAATTATATTTTTATTTTATCTTAACAGCATTTTTATTTTCCGCACAAAATGCTGCAGCAACTTTTACTATTACTTCAGTTAGTGGCGTCAGTTTCACGGATCCTGTCATAGGGACCACTCCACCAACTGTTTACGGTGGTATTGCTGGGTCATGTGCGACCACGTCACCCACTTCAACTTGCAACAGCTGTGTCAGTAATGTAACGCCAGCACTTGCGTGCAACTTAAAAAGTGTACATCCCAATCTAATAATAACGGTGGCTTTCAGTTCCAGCATACCGCTGGTTAATGCGCCAGTTGTTCTGCGCACGGAAAGTGGCACGGGCACAGTTGATCTCAACTCGGGTACGTTTTCTGGAACGACTGGTAGCCTAACGACGACTTGGGGTGCGCTATGTTCGGCCGATGCTAATTTTAATTCAGATTGCACACCGACAGTTGCTGCAACAATTAAAAATTTTGAAGAGCGCGGCCTAACGATCGGCAGTGATCTAAACAGCAGTGGAATTCTTGATGACAATGAAAAAGTCCGAGCTCCGATTAAACTACAATACTTAGATGCCACCAGTCCCGCAATCAGCGGACAAGCTTTCAGCTTGGTCAACTGTGATGGTAAAAAAGGGGCTTGTGGTTTTTCGCTTCAACCCGGAGATGAAAAATTATTTATTGATCAGTTTGTTATTTCAGGCACAAGCACTTCACCAACCAACGATGAAAATGCACCGGCGTGGCAAGGTTTAGTTTTTTTTAATGTTCAAGGCAATGCGGTTTCATCGACACAAGTTGCAAATAATTCAAGCCAGCCCATTATTAAAATGTATGATTCACAATTTAATATTTCGGATTCTTCATTGTCAGGTAATTTTGGTAATTACGTGCGCTATTGTTTAATCATGGGAAACATGAATAAAGCACAAAATATCTACTATTTTACGACAGGCAACAACGACACTAAGACCTGTGCGACGCCCTCTGAAGTTGTGGGGGTCTTAGACGATAAAAGCTGTTTCATTTCAACAGCTGCCTTCGGTTCAGATATGGCTCCGGAAGTTCAAACATTCAGAAGTTTCAGAAATAAATTTTTACTGACAAATATTTTTGGCAAAAAATTTGTGAAACTTTATTACAAATACAGCCCGCCACTTGCTAATTTTATTGCTGAAAGCAAATTACTAAAAGCATTGACTCGTGGAATATTGTTACCCATTTTGGTTTTTTCAAAAATAGCTTTAAGTTATGGAATACTTGCTGCCATTTTGACTTTTTTAGTTTTAGGAATATTAATTCGTAAAGTTTCACAGATTTTATTTCGTCATAAAAAAACTTTTCTGGCTGTTTTTGTTTTGCTATTAACAGTGCAGCTGAACGCAGAAGTGGAAACAACAACCTTTAAAGTTAAGCATCCGGCTGCAAAAGACGGGCTGGTCAAGATCAACAAAGATGGCAGCTACATCTATGATCTAAAATTTGATTTAAAAAATGAATCCAGTCACATTCGTCTAGGGCAGGCTTCGCAACCCGAAATTTCAATTTTAATTCAATCAACCGATGCGCAGGGAAATGTCACCGGTGAAAGCACGCTTTTTTTCGATGACTTTTACAAAGGGTCCTCAAACCTAATGATTAGTTATGATTACGAATGGTTTCCGTGGGTTGATAAAGCCATGTTGGGGCTGCAAATAGGTGCGGGTTTCATGTACGCCAACGGACAAGGCCGTTTGAAAATAAGCCAAGGTGGAATTAATCCGCAAGCCAAAGAAAAATATTCTTTTTTAACGGCTCCATTAAATTTCGGAGTTGTCTATCGTCTGCAAACAATAGCGCAGCCATGGATCGCGCCCTATGCCGCAGGTGGAGCAACTTACGTAGGACTTGCAGAAAAGCGTGAAGACAAAGCAAGCCCTCATTTTACGGGTGGACTGGGTTTTTACGGCGCGGGTGGAATTTTGTTTAATTTATCTAAGCTGAATACGGAAGGTGCTTTTGATTTAAATTCTGAATATGGCATCGGCAATTTGTGGTTTTCATTGGAATACCGAATGACTCAAGTGACGACCAACGCTTTTTCATTTCAAAATCGTTTTGTAAATGGGGGAATCTCGTTTGATTTCTAAAGCTAGCGATGACACGAATTAAATTTGTTGTTTCCTACGATGGAACGGGTTTCTGCGGTTGGCAAAAACAAAATCATGAAAAACGACCAAGCATTTCCGGCACTCTAGAAGTTGCACTAGAAAAAATATTTGGTCATAAAATTACGTTGTTTGCCTCGGGTCGCACGGATGCGGGTGTGCATGCCCTTAATCAAGTTTGCCATTTCGACACTTCAAAAGATTTGAGCCAACGCAAAAATTGGGATATATGCTGGGCCCTTCGCAGGTTTTTACCAGATTCCATTGTGGTCAAAAAAGTTTGGATTGCTTCGAAGGACTTTCATTCCACACTTTCTGCTTACAAAAAGACCTATAAATACCTTATTCTTAATGCGCAGCGACCAAGTGCAATTTTAAATCGGTATGTGGGTTGGGTCCGAAGACCCATTCAGCTGGATCATTTAAATGAAAGCTCGAAATTTCTACTGGGATTTCAAGACTTTAAAAGCTTTCAGTCGGTTGGGACTGAAGTCAAATCAACCGATAGGGAAATTTTTCAGGCCTCTTGGAAGTGGAAAAAAACTAATATTGCTGAATTTACTATCACTGGTTCTGGTTTTTTGAAGCAAATGGTCCGAAATATTGTCGGCACTCAGCTTTTTTTAGAGCAAAATAGCCTTCCACCCGATGATATGAAGAAAATTATTAAACTGAAAGACCGTAAATTTGCCGGACCTGCCGTCGAACCCCAGGGACTTTACTTAATCAAAGTTTACTATCCTCAGGACCTTGACAATAGCTGTCGCGAACTTTAAAACACTCATTCATCTATTTTCGGAGTAATTATGAAGACTTGGAATGCTAAAACTGAAGAAGCCGACCGCAAGTGGTTTATTGTTGATGCCGCTGGTTTAAAAGTAGGTCGCTTAGCGACTCACGTTGCCAATATTTTACGTGGCAAAAACTTACCTACATTCACACCGCACGCTGATGTGGGTGGATTTGTTGTTATCATTAATTCTGACAAAATTGAATTAACTGGTAATAAATGGAACGCAAAAAAATACTATAGACACTCTCGTTTTTTCGGATCACTTAAAGAAAAAACAGCAGCACAAATGAAAGATGACAATCCAGAATTCATCATTCACGACGCTGTTAAAGGAATGTTACCGAATAACAAATTGTCTTACTCATTAATCACGAAGTTAAAAGTTTATGCGGGCGCGGAGCATCCACACGCTGCACAGAAACCTGAAGCTTACGTTATCAAAAACTAAAAGAAGGTATTGAAAAATGGCTACTGCTGAAAAATTTTATTATGCAACTGGAAGAAGAAAAACAAGCTCTGCTCGCGTTTATCTAAAACCAGGTAAAGGTAATGTTTCTATCAACGGAAAAAATGCTGAAGACTACTTAACACGTCTTCAATCACGTATGGTGATCATGCAACCGATCGAATTATTATTACAAACAGGTAAATTTGATTTACGTGTTGTTGTTGCTGGTGGCGGAGAATCTGGACAGGCCGGAGCGATTCGCCACGGTGTAACACGCGCCTTAATTTTATTTAACCCTGACTTCAAGGGCGAGCTTAAAAAAGCTGGCTTCGTAACGCGTGATCCGCGAATGGTCGAGCGTAAAAAGTACGGAAAACACGGAGCTCGTCGCAGCGGTCAGTACTCAAAGCGATAATTCGTTATTATATCTGTTATATTGCATATCTAGGGGAAGCCAAAAGCTTCCCCTTTTTTTTGAGTCTGGTATTTGACAGCTTTTTGATAATTTATGGGGAAGTTGTTAAAAACGTGTTAAATTAAAACCAAGTTGAATTTACTAAACAAGGAAAATGGGACAGATATGAAATCAGAACTAAATAAACTGGCTAAATTTCTTAAAGAAAAACGCACCATGGCTTCGCTTTCTCAGAAAGACGTTGCAACTAAACTGGGTTACAGCACCTCACAGTTTATCTCGAACTGGGAACGCGGTATTTCTCAGCCGCCAATTCACACTTTGCGCACTTTGGCGCAGATGTATGCGGTAAGCCCTGATCAAATGTTTCAGGTATTATTAAGTGCGACCATCGATCAGGTTCAAATCGAATTGAAAGCAAAATTCTATGCGACGGAAACCAGAAGCGAAACGGAATTAGAAACCCATTTGGAAGCCATTTAATCTGCTACGGCACGATTTTTTAGAAGGAATTGTATCATTCTGGTACGATTCTCAGATTTTTTTTAATAATATCAAATAAGCAATTCAACTCCTTAAGACCGCTCGACTATTAGACGAAAAGACCTACATCATCAACGTGAGGTACGTATGTCGAGCATTCGAGTTTTAAAAAAAGGCGAGTATCTTTTTAAAGAAGGTGAAAAAATCCAGTCCGTGTGGATTATTCAATCTGGTCAGGTAAGCCTTGGATTACATAAAAATAAAAAATATATCGAAGTGATGACTGCGGGTGCCGGTTACGTTTTTGCTGATCTGATAATTCTGGGCTTACCAAATTATAATTATTCTGGCCTGATCATGAGCGAAACAAAAGTCATGGAAGTTCCCCTTGAAAGTTTCAAACAGCAGTACGAAGGCTTACATCAAGTTAACAAAGCTTTTATCAAAGGGCTTTGTGAAAAATTAAAATGGTCAATGAACGATATGAAAACTTCACGATTTGAAAAAGACCCTGCGGCTTGCGCAGACGATGCTGTACCAAAAACATTCGGAACTATTTTTCATGTTTTAAATCATAAGGGGCTCAAAGAGGGGACTTCTTCGAAAATCGATTGGCAAACAATGCGCCAGTATTCTCAACGCATTTTCGGAGAATCATTCAAGCGGTTAGAGCAAGCCACTCAGTTACTGGTTAAGGTTAAATTGGCCGATTATATTTACGGAAAAAACCCTGATGATTTAAACTCGAAAGAAGAGATTCAAGGGTTTTCTATAAAAGATTTAGGTGCGTTGGAATCGTTTTTTGAATTTTATCAGTACTATTATTTTAAAGGCGGTAAATCGGAATTACTTAAGTTCGATGAAACAAATTATAATGTTTTGCGGATATTACTGCTTTCTTACGAAGGCGTTGTCCCCGATAAGTTCGGTGTGGCTACAAAAGATTTTGCTGAAGTTACAAACTTTTTTAAAGATTACGGCATAAACCTAGGTGCCGGACAATTCACCGCTTTAGAAGCCAAAGGTTTATTTTGTAAACGAAAGCCCGTTGCGGATGGTAAAGTGCATCTGCAATTTGAAATTAAAGAATTTAAAACGCAGCAAGACATCTGGAAAATTATCCGAGAAATCGATAAATGGAATGAAAAAGGCTTTATCGATATGACAGATATTGATGAGGGCCCAAAAAAGAAAAAAATAATTGAAGGCACAGAGTGCTCTGATTGCAATGCTGTTATGGTTTTAAATGCAAAGTTTTGCAGTGAATGCGGCGCCAAACTAGTCAGTCAAAATACCAACTCAGGTATTGAAAGAAAAGCTGCATGAAACCATTGTGGGTTACATTTATAGCAGGGTTTATTATTTTGTTTTCATTTCAAAATTGTCAAAAACCGCCTCACTTGGATGAAATCAACAGCCTTTCTTCGAATGGGCAGCTTATTAATCATGGCAGCAAAGTCGTGCTGGCTGATCATCAGATAAAAGATTTACAGCTTTTTTCAAAGGTTCAGGAAAAAATCATAAAAAATGGCAATACCTTTTCGATGCTTTCAAATCGAAAATATGTATTTACCTTTGCCAGTTCAAGTTTAGATAACGAAGTGATTGTCAGCTCTGATAGCAGTGAGCTCACCGAAACACGTTGTTTAACAGAAGGTTTAAAAAATGAACTGCAATCCTTGTTAGCTGCAAGTTCAGTCTGTGAAAAGCCAGATGCTGCTCATGATACTGAAAAAATATGTGCGGCAGTTATAACACCAGCTTATGCGAATTTAGAAACTGAATCCGAAGTTTATAGTCTAGGTTCAGCCACAGACAGCTGTGGGTCCAATTCCGTTGACTTGTGTGGTTCAGAAAGTGAATCACTTAAAGGCTACATAAAAAATTTAGACAATCAAATTCAAAATCTGAAATGCAATTGACGTAATTAAAAGATCAAATGCATTTTATTTTAAGTTAAAACTTTTTTCTGCACAGCTGCAAAAGCTTCTTTTAGTTTTTCACGCGTCGGCACGGCACCTTGTGCAAAATCAGGTCGCCCGCCACCTTTACCACCCAAAATTTCGGCGAAATCCTTCAGTAATCCGCCAGCTTGAAATTGCTTCGTTAAGTCTTTGCTGACGGAAACAATAACCGGATACGAAGCTTCGCCCTGACCAATCACCAACACAACACCATTTTGAATTTTATTTTTTATTTGATCAGCTATTTGTGACAAAACATCACGGTCATCCAAAGAAACATCTGCCATCACCAATTTGGCTGTACCGTTAGCTGCCGTGAACGTCAGTCCTTTTGCTACTAAGTCATCAACATTGATTTGGTTGGATTGCACTTTTTTTACTTGTTTTTGCAAATCTTTAATTTCTTCTTTTTTTTCTTCAATCCAAGTTGTCAGCGGTTTTTCAGCACCAACGCCCGTACTTTGTCTTGCAGATAATAATTCTTCATTATTTTTAAATAAGAACTGAATGGCTGCATCGCCGGCGACAGCCTCTATTCGTCGAACTCCAGCACTGACGCCCGATTCCGACAGCACTTTAAAAACACGAATTTCAGAGGTATTGTTGACATGGGTTCCACCACACAACTCAGTCGAAAAATCAGCCATTTTTAAAACCCGAACTGTTTCTCCGTATTTTTCTCCGAATAAAGCCATAGCACCGGATTCAATCGCTTTTTGATGGGGCATCAGCGTCGCGCTAACTTGGTTTGCATGCGCAATTTCAGAATTAACTAATAATTCAATTTTTTTAATTTCTTCACTGGTCATCGGTTTGGTGTGTGTAAAATCAAATCTGGTTTTTGTAGTATCTACTAAAGAACCTGCCTGTGATACATGGGTTCCTAAAACTTTTCGAAGTGCTGCATGCATCAGATGAGTTGCTGAATGATTGGCAGCCACTTGACGTCGGTTAATGGTTTCAACTTTAGCCATCACTGTGTCAGTCAATTTTAAATCTCCGGTTTCAATTTCAATGTAATGAATAAACAGATCATTTATTTTACTGCAATTTGTAACACGAGCTTTCATGGATCCCGATTGCAGCGAACCATAATCAGCGATTTGACCACCACCTTCTGCATAAAAAGGTGTTTCAGCTAAAATGCAAAAACCACTTTGTCCAGTTTTTAAAACACTTACTTCATTGGATCCATCAGATAGCCCTAAAATTTTCGAGCTGTTTTCTAAGTGATCATAACCGACAAACTTTGTTTTATAGGCTGCATGCTTTTGTGTAAATTCTATTACATGCTTTTCATCTGTTTGCAGGCCCTTACCTTTCCATGATGATTTAGCCTTTTCTTTCGAGGCTAGCATGACTTTTTCAAATTCAGTTTCATCAACAGTTAGGTTTTGCTCGGCAGCAATCAGGGCCGTCAAATCCAGTGGAAAACCATATGTATCATAAAGTTTAAACGCCGTTTCACCTGAAATTACTTTTTTATTTTGTCTTTTTATTTTTGTTATTTCATCTTGTAAAATAGTGCTGCCGTTATCTAAGGTTTGCAAAAACCTAGATTCTTCCTCTTTTAAAGTTGATAAAATAAAATCTTTACGTGCTTTTAATTCGGGATAAGCATCTTGCATGTGCTGAATGAAAGTTTCACTCATCAGTGGCAGCAAAGAATGCTGTGTTGAAAGCTTTCGCCCATAACGTACGGCGCGTCTGATAATGCGGCGTAGGACATAGCCGCGGCCTTCGTTTGATGGCAATGCCCCATCGGCGATTAAAAAAGAAGTCGATCTGCAGTGATCGGCAAGCACACGCATGGCAGCCACGTTTTCACGTATTTTGCTGTCGGTGCGTAATATTTCTGGGTCAGTCACATAACTCAATCCAGTTAGTTCACAGGCCTGCTGAATCATCGGAGCAAATAAATCGGTATCGTAATTAGAAAATTTTCCCTGAAGCACAGCGACCAAGCGTTCAAAGCCTGCACCGGTATCAACGGATGGTTTCGGTAACAAAGTTTGCTGACCCGGAGCTTCTTCGTAAAACTGCATGAATACTAGATTCCAAATTTCAACAAAGCGATCTTCACCGCAGGCAATTCCTTTGTAAGGATCAGATTCTTTACCCGCTTTCGGGCCGTGGTCATAAAATATTTCTGTGCACGGACCACAAGGGCCCACATCACCCATGCGCCAGAAATTATCTTTTTCAAAACGAAAAATGCGATCTTTGGGTACGCCCTCTTGTTGATGCCAAATGTCTGCAGCTTCGTCGTCAGTCGTGTAACAAGTTACATAAAGTTTTTCTTTCGGAATTTTTAATTCATTTGTCAGAAAATCCCAAGCAAAATGGATGGCTTCTTTTTTAAAATAATCACCAAAAGAAAAATTCCCCAGCATTTCAAAAAAGGTGTGATGACGGGCGGTGAAGCCGACGTTGTCTAAGTCGTTATGTTTTCCGCCGGCACGTACACATTTTTGTGAAGTTACGGCCCGCGTGTAACCACGATTTTCTAAGCCTAAGAAAGCATTTTTAAATTGATTCATACCCGCATTTGCAAAAAGCAAAGTGGGATCATTTTCAGGTATTAAGCTTGAGCTGCTGACATGACTGTGACCATTTTTTTTAAAATAATTTATAAACTGATTGCGGATTTCAGAACTCTTCATCATGGGGCAATACTCCTGCTTTAAATTCTTTTTTTAAGATGTCTTGAACAATTTCTAATTCGTATCCACGCGCTATTAAAAAACGCATAATTTTAGCTTTTAGTTTTTGTGAATCTTTAAATACAAGTCCCTGAAAATCGTCCGCGGACCATTTTGCTCGGACTAGTTTTCGAGCTTTAATAACTTCCGTTTCAAAATCAGATTTAACTGTTGGTAAGCCTTTATTTTTTAATTTTTGGTTGATCGAGCGAATACCTTTACCGCGGCGGTGCAGCTGGTCTGCAAATTTTAATTTCAAAACATCAGGTTCCGACAACCAATTTTGTTCTTTTGCCCAGATTATAGCTTGATCAATTATTTCGGCTTCAGCGTAAAGTTTTAATTTTTGTCGTAATTCTTTTTCCGAGTGATCACGTTTTGCAACGTAATCCATTATTCTTTTTTTCGCATGTTGAACCGTCATCCACTTTTTTATTGGATTGTCTTTGGTTGGGTAAGGTCTGCGGGTGCGTTGTCCAAAAGCCATAGGTAATCCTATTCAAATCAGGCGCAAATGACAATACATCAGCAAATCCCAGATCTAAGTTTTGACTCGGCTAGGAAAGTATTTGGAATTTTATTATGCTATTCTAAACTAAATCAATTGAATAGGCACAAGCCTTCAGGAGCACTAAAATGTTTGAGTCATTGGGATTATTCGGAATTATCGTTTTATTAGCAGCTGTCGCAGTTGTCGGCGGGGCATTTACTACAGTCCAGCAAGGAACCGTTTCTGTCATTACAATGTTTGGTAAATACCGCCGCGTGATGTATCCGGGACTGAACTTTAAAATTCCGTTTCTAGAGATTGTTTTTCGTCGTATTTCGATTCAAAACCAATCTGTCGAGTTGCAGTTTCAAGCGATCACGAACGATCAAGCGAACGTGAATTTTAAGGCCATGTTGTTGTATTCTGTCATCAACCAGACAGAAGAAACTATCAAAAGTGTGGCCTTTAAGTTTATCGATTTTGGAAGTTTGATGCAGACTTTAAATCGTACCGTTGAAGGCAGTGTTCGGGGCTTCGTAGCTACTAAGCGCCAGAATGAAATACTAGCACTTCGCCGCGATATAACAGAAGCCGTTAAAGTCAATTTGGACGAAGATTTAAAAAGCTGGGGATACCACCTGATTGACTTGCAATTAAATGATATCGCATTTGATGAAACCATTATGCAGTCTATGGCCCAAGTTGTGGCATCAAGTAACTTACGCGCAGCTGCGGAAAATGAAGCGCAGGCTTTATTAATACGTAAAACGAAAGCTGCAGAAGCTGACGGTTTATCGATTAAAATTTCTGCAGAAGCTGAAAAAATCGCATCGAAATTACGCGGTGAAGGTATCGCGCTTTTTCGTGAAGAAGTAGCAAAGGGAATGAGTAAAGCGGCAGATGAAATGAAATCGGCTGGCTTGGATTCATCATTTATTTTGTTTTCGATGTGGACAGACGCAATTAAGCACTTTGCAGAAAATGGTAAAGGTAACGTTATCTTTTTAGACGGCTCCAACGAAGGTTTAGATAAAACGATGAAGCAAATGATGTCGTTAAGTTTGATCGAACAAGCAAAACGTTAATTTTATATGTAAGGCCAAGCCCCTTTTAAAAAACTTGGCCTTTAGCTAAAATCCAAGAATAAAAAATAACAGAATCATCGTCTTTTTTAAGATGGTTAAATTCATTCTGCATTTCTTCCACGAGCTGTTTGGTTACGCGACCTGTGGCAATCAAGTTGTCAGCGCCGCTGAGCATAAGGCCCGCCCAGTAATCAATAAATTGCGCCCGCTTTTTCGGAGTGCGGTTATCATATTGGTGGGTCAAAACTTTTGTAGAAATATTTTGATAACCCGCCGACATTAAATAATTCGCTAATTTTCCACCAACGAACGGGTCACCTTTCAGCGAATACTGATAATCATTAAATTCAAACCAGTATTTTAATGTTGAAGGCGAATAGGGGTGGCAATAAAAAGTCGAATTAAATACTTCGTTGCAGTAAATAATTCCATTAGCTTTCAGCACACGTTTAATATCTTTTAAAATTCCAACGGGATTTTGCACATGTTCTAGCAACCAACAAACAAAGGCTCCGTCAAAAGTATCATCAGCAAACGGTGAATGAAGCGCATCGCCCACAAAAGTTTGCACTTGGCCGGTTTTTATTTTTTCACTTAAGGTTTTGCGTGCTCTTTCGACTTGGGTTTCGGATGCATCCAAAGTGCTAATTTTTAATTGTGGAAATCTTTCCAGCAAGATTTGTGTTTGTGCCCCAACGCCGCTGCCAATTTCAACGATATTTGTTTGGTTCGAAAAATCGATCTGCGAAAAAATAATTTCTTCATGCACCCGGGCTTGCTGGTAAAGGCGGTCTTGCTCGTCGGCTGAAAAGCCGTGAATGTATCCTTCTGCTAAGCCTGTTTTTTTAAGCATTCAAATTCTCCGTTACTGGCTCAACTGTAACAAATAAATGTTGTCTGCCAAAACAATCGCACCATAAACTAGTCTCTATGATTAATAAAATCTTATTACTAATCGCAACTTTTTTTAACCTTGGTCGAGTTTCAAAAGCACCAGGAACATTAGCGACTATGGCTACCATCCCCATCTGGTGGCTGCTGGCGCAAACTAGCCCATTGATTTATATGGGTGCAGTTATTTTACTGATACCCATAGGAATTTTTGCAGCACAGGCTTACGACTCGCAGTCCAGTCAGCATGACTCTAAAGAAATCGTGATCGATGAGGTCATAGGTTTTTTAATCACCATGACGTGGTTACCCTTAACTTGGCAGTCCTTAATTTTTGGTTTTATAATTTTTCGTTTTTTAGATATTGTAAAGCCGCCGCCCATTGGGCTGCTTGATCGACGGGTTAAAGGCGGTCTTGGAGTTGTGATTGATGATGTTGCTGCCGGGATTATTGGCAGTTTAATACTGCAAACGGTTTACACCCAGACTTCATGGCTCGGTGTGCAAATTTCAAATTTGACAACCAGTTAATTCACGTTCAATCTGGATATGTAAATTATATGAAAATCCAGGGTGATATTTTAGAAATTCAGCTCGTAGAACAAGTGACTGACTGGACTAAAAAACTGGTTCAGGATCTGCGTGATAAGAACATAACTTTGGGTACCGCCGAAAGCTGCACAGGGGGACTTTTGTCTAGTTATCTGTCGCTGCATCCGGGTGTTTCCGAGATTTTTTTGGGGTCCATCGTTAGTTACGCGAATTCGGTGAAAGAGAAACTTTTAAACGTGAAAGCAGAAACCTTTAAAAAGTTTGGTGCAGTCAGTTTAGAAACAGCTGTTCAGATGGCAGAAGGTTGCGTGAAACAACTGGAAGTTAATCTTGCCGTATCAATCACGGGTATCGCTGGTCCGGGTGGTGGATCACCGCAGAAGCCGGTAGGGACTGTATTCATCGCCGTAGCTGGTTTGAATCGTGAAACAAACGTTTTTGAACACCACTTTTCGGGTGAAAGAAAACAGGTACAACTTAAGGCCTGCGCTGAAGCGACAAAGCATTTGGTAGAATTTATAAAATAGGAATTTAAAAAAGAATTATAAAAGCGAAAAAAACAAGAGAATAACAAGGAGACAAATCATGGCAGCAAATACAAACTCAACTCTGGATGCAAAAGCTCAAAGCGAAAAAATAAAAGCTTTAGAATTAGCAGTCAGCACGATTGAAAAACAATTTGGTAAAGGATCAATCATGCGTTTAAACGCAGGTGATTCACTTATTAAAGATGTCGAAGTCATTTCGACCGGAGCCTTATCATTAGATATCGCACTCGGAATAGGTGGTTTACCAAAAGGTCGTATTGTTGAAATTTTTGGCCCAGAATCTTCTGGTAAAACAACTTTAGCACTTTCTGCTATCGCTCAAGCTCAGAAAAAAGGTGGCGTTGTCGCTTTCATCGATGCAGAACACGCACTGGATGTAAATTACGCAAAAAAATTGGGTGTTAATATTGAAGATCTAATGATTTCGCAACCTGATAACGGTGAACAAGCTTTGGAAATCACAGAGACTCTTGTTCGTTCCGGCGCCATTGACGTATTGGTTATCGATTCCGTTGCGGCATTAACTCCGCGTGCAGAAATCGAAGGCGACATGGGTGATTCACACATGGGTTTACAAGCTCGTTTGATGTCACAAGCTTTACGAAAACTGACTGGTGCTATTAGCAGATCAAATACGTTAGTTATTTTCATCAATCAAATTCGTATGAAAATTGGTGTGATGTTTGGAAATCCAGAAACAACAACAGGTGGAAATGCTTTAAAATTTTATGCTTCTATTCGTTTAGATGTTCGCCGTGTTGGTGCACTTAAAAATGGTGAAGATGTAGTTGGAAATCGTACGGCTGTTAAAGTTGTAAAAAACAAAATGGCTCCACCATTTACAAAAGTTGAATTTGACCTGATGTACGGTGAAGGTATTTCTGCTGAAGGTGATATTTTAGATTTAGCTACAACGGCTAATATCGTTGAAAAATCAGGTTCGTGGTATTCTTACAAGGGTGAGCGGATGGGCCAAGGCCGCGATCAAGCCAAAGATTATTTAAAAACGAACCCTGCAGTACGTGATGAATTGCGGGCGACTGTTTTAGCAAAAAATGGAATTGGTCAGTTGTTGATGACGAATGATATGTCTGATGCCGTGGCTGATGAAGCTTCCGTTGAAATGGATGTTCCTAAGAAAGCTAAAAAAGCAAATGCTGTTAAAGAAACAGCATCAAAAGAAAAATTAAATTAGTTTTTAATTTTTGAACAATTGTACTGGTCTGTGACGTTGCTTTTATCGCCATCAGGCAGATAAATCGATGTCACAGAAAGTGCGAATTCGCCATCAGCACCGTTTTCGAACGTTCCGTTTAAGCGATAGCCCTCTGTGATATAAGCTCTGAAAGAATGAATTGATGTTCCATCTTCAGCTAAGTTCACTTTTGCAATTCCAAGTTGTAAAGCGTTACTGATTTTTACATGACCTTCGCGGTCTTGAGCCGTTTTCCATATTCTTTGGGGTGTTGCTGTCTTGAAAACCAGGGCTTCCGATTTTGAAATATGAAAACAAACAACATCTGCTTTTTTAATATCTGAAACTGTTGTTCCTTCAGCATAAGCAAACTGGATTGAACCCAAAAATGCGATTGCTAAAAATGAAAAGAATAAAAAATATCTCATAAATCACCTCTGTGACTTATTCATTTTCAATTCTAAGGCCATGTCTCGGTTTGAAACAGTATCCGGCCAGCAAACCATTTTTAATTTTTTAATTAGCTTAAGGCCGCTTTAATATCAGCTAATAAGTCTTTTGGTTCAGTTGTGGGTGCGTACCGTCTTACAACTTGACCCTCTTTGTTTATCAAAAATTTTCCAAAGTTCCATTTTACGTCTTCGGTTCCAAGCAATCCCGGCGCTTTTTCTTTCATAAATTGATAAACTGGCGCCGCATTTTTTCCGTTCACGTCAATTTTGTCTAATATCGGAAATGTAATTGAATAATTTGTCGAACAAAAATTCTGTATTTCTTCATTGGTTCCGGGCTCTTGTCCCAGGAATTGGTTGCAAGGAAACCCTAAAATTTCAAAGTTTTTATTACCCAGTTCTTTGTACAATGTTTCTAATCCTGCGTACTGGGGCGTAAGACCGCATTTGCTAGCAACGTTAACGACAAGAACTACTTTTCCCTTTAGCTGTGAAAGTTCATAATTTACTTTGGTTGCAGATAAAACGGTGAAATCATGAAAAGAATTTTTTGTAGAAGTCGACATGGAAAAGTACTCCTTTGAAGTTGTGATTGCTGAATTCTATTTCGTTGTGTTTAAAAAGCCAATTGCTTTTGTCTCAGAATGAGATTTCTTTTCTTAGGAATTTAAGCTTAAGACCGAAAAAACCGAAATGATTCTATCAGGCAAGGGGGAAATCATGATGAAAACTGGCATTACTTTTTTTACGGTAATCTGCGTTTCGTTTTCACTACTCGCTGCAGATCAACCGTGCTCGGCAACTAATGCTGCACAAAATTCATGTAAGACCGGCCAAGATTACATAAAACAAGCTGCTGATCAAAATATAAGAGTTGATTACACGCCTATCAAAAAAGCTCCAACAACCGTAGTGCCCCAACCCACCGTCGTGCAGCCCACGTCCCCGTCCGTTCAGGTCACTGACTTACGAACATGTTTACAAAAGTGGGATCAAGTCGCGCGTTTATGTGTTTCTTCTGCAGAAAAAGCAAAACAAAGTTGCGATCAAAAAAATTCTGAAGATTCTGGAATCAAAGATATTCAAAATTTAACGGAAAAGTTTTCTTCATCTAATATTGCAAAAAATTCGAATAGGGGTTCTTCGGCTGAATGCGCGCAAGCAAGTCTTATTGGAAACACAGCCATCAACGGATTGGAATTGTTTAAAAATAGCTGCAACGATGACTTCGCTGCTTGCAACTCGGATTGCGCCAGTGCTGTCGAGGCCACTGAGGGACCATTGATCGCAAAAGAATGTCTAAAGTATGCAGCGACTGATGCTGAGCAAACTGAAGTCGTAAACACTATCACCCGGATAATTGCTGCAAGTCGAAACGGTGCAAACATTTGTATGGTTGAAGCCAAAGCTGAAAAAGATATTTTATCGCAGATGTTGTCAGGGTTTGCAAAAAGCACTCAGGCTGCAAAAGTTTGTGTTTGCAAACTAGCTGCGGGCGGTGGCAGTAATTGCGAATCGATCCCAAATCCAACTAACTGTTTAGCCGGCGGCGCAATGGCTGGATCTGCGGCATGCAACGTTTATGCTGCTGATAATTGCGCTTTAGGGTCTGCACAATTTGGTTCGGTACCTTGTCAGTGCCTGCGTGACAACACGGCGGCAATTTGTCGAACGGCTGCTGCGACTCCTGCACCTTCAAATTTTTCGATGGATTTAAAAAATAGCCCAAGCAGTGCAAGCGGGGGTCTGTCAGAATTTGGATCACCAGATGATAGCGCAGGTAAAATGAATTTAGATGGTGGTTACGGTTCAAAAAAATTAAATGCAGAAAGTAAACCAGAAGATCCTGAAAAGCCATCGGCTAGCGGTTATGCTAAGGGTTCGGGTGGTGCAGGCCCTGGAGGTACTGGTGGAAATTCTTCCTCGGGTGCGGGCGCGGATCCTGCTGCGTCGGCAGACGATGGTTCTGGTAAAACGGGGCTTGCTGGATTATTTAATCAGGTGAAGTCATCTTTTGGAATGAACAAAGCTAGCACTAATTCTAAAACTGGTAAAAATTTCGGTTCGCGTGAAAACGGTCAAAATGGTTCAAATTATAATCTTGATAAATGGCGACCTCGAGGGCCGGCAAGTGCAAATTGTCAGGCTAGTCAGATGCGTTGTAAAAATGAAGACATTTTTTTAATCATGAACAAACGTTATGATGTTATTGGAATGTCTTTAATTAAAACACCGTGATTTATTTATGGCTGACACTTTAAATTATTTTTTTCTAACTCAAGGCAAACATTTTCTTTTACTATTTTTTCAATCAAAAGTTCGGGCATGCTTTCTTCGCAAGGCAGCTGGCTGACTGCGAATTTTACTGTGTGCACTGTTAAGCTAGCAAATCCCAAATAAACTGAAACAAAGGTGCCAATGCCAGAGCAGGCAGCTATTAAGCTACCTGCATCTGTAGTTACGGATAAAACTTCTAAACTATCTTGAACTAATTTTAGCTTCTTGCATTGAAATTCATCGATATTTTTGCCTGTGCTATTCCAATCTAAATTTAAACTTTCGCTTAAAAAGTTATTCTCATAAGACTGAGTTTCTACTACACAAACATCGGCTTTACTTTGCAAACTTAAGAAAACGAAAGTCATTATACAGATAAGTGTTCTCATTTTTTGCTCCTATTAAAACTGTGTTAAGTCATATTTACGAACGTAAACTTTAATTTCTAACAAGATTGCACGTACAGCAGTTTGAATTGCTTTCGGCTGTGACCCACCAAGTGGATTAGAGTCAAAAGCGGGCGCGTGGTCTTGAGCTGTTGTTCTGTCTGAAAAACTGTAAGCTTCGCCAGTACCAATTACTAATGCGGGGTTGCTATCACGAAGTTCGTTCACAAAAGACAGACTGACCTGTTCATTTTTATCATTTTCATCATTAAATATTTGGCAATCCGGTGAATTTTGAATTTTAATAATATAACGATCACCCATACCTGCCGCACTCATTTGATTAAAGTTACATTTTACTGTTTCACCATTTGCTTTAACAAATTTCAGAAAAAGCTCTGAACCTGGGTTTCCAATTAAATTACCCGCAGCACTTTTAACATCAGTAAATTTAGGACCTGCATAGCTTCTAGTTACGTCTGTTGTATATGTGTGGTACTCGCAACGTTTTGTCCAATCATAGCTTCCACAATCATTCCAGCCATTAACACCAAATGCTACAGATGCAACACTGTCATCAACTTGTGATTTTGTTCCAAGCATTTCAATTTCAACAATTGCTTTTGGATTCACCGTGATTAATAAATTTCTTTCGTTTTGCTGGCTTTCGCGATTGTCGATGTAAGTTCCTTTTTCATCATTGCTGCTTTGAAAAACAACTTCTGGAAATAAAATTTGCTGAGGTTTTGCTAAGCTAATAACGTTTTGGCCAGCTAATGTGGTAGAAAACTGCTGGTAACCAATTTCTAAAGTACGTGATTCACTATTTTTTTCGTAACTGATGCTTAGGCAAGCGGCTGTATCGGCTGCGCATTCAGGTGGACTTGCTTTACCTGGTTTTAATTCAAAAGGTACGACAAACGAATTGTACGCCAGCTGAATCAACTGGTTGACCACATCTGTTCGATCACCTTTTATAAATAAATTAAAAGTTTCATCCTGTACAATTTTTTGAATCGTCACTTTAAGATCTGCTTGTGCATACGGTGGATACTTTGCGCTTAAAGCAGCTTCTAATTTTTCGAAAATTTTTGATCGGTCTAGTTGAATCTTTACATCAGCTTCGACATAACCCACTAAAACTTCAAATGTTACGCTGGCATCTAATTGATGGTAATAAAGCGCTTCATTAATAATGTAATCTGCCTGCGCTTTCGGGACGACTAAGTTTAAAGTAAACGGTCTGTTCAGTTCGCATTGATTTCCAGAACTTAAAGTCTCCGGGGTTACATCGTAAGTTGCTCCGGCAACTGCAATCTTAAATGATTTTGCACAACCATCCAAGGGACCAAAACTGACATTGGGGTCATAGTTTCTAGCAGCTAGGGTGGCTTTTACGGCATCGACATCGACTAAGTAAGATTTAGGTAATCGAACAGTTGAAATACCATCAGTGCTTGGAATTGTTTCGGATAATCCATCAACCAGAATCGCGTGCAGTGGAATAAGGACGTTGTCTCCGACTTGTTTGACTTTCACATGCGCGCGATCGGCTTTTTGATAAAAATATAATTTCGGAGCAAAATAAATAGCTTGTTTGGTTTTGACATTACCTTTTGATTGAACGGTAAAAGCATTTACATTTAAAAATGATGGAAGATTCAAAGATTCCAGCGTGGTTTCTTTCAAAATAGAAGCTGCGTTTGCATGTCCTTCAGAAGTTAATATTTTTGATTTTTTCAATCCTGAATTTCCGAAACTTTCAGTTTCAGTGGTCCAAGCAGATTCGTCTAACACTTTAACGTGACCAGCCGATCTGGCTTTTTCATCGGAAGCAGATGATGAATCCGAGCATCCAGTTAACAGCACCTGCAGTAGCGCAAGGCTTACAAGGCCTACTAAAGTTTTCGATAATATATTCTTATTTGCTTTCATTTTAATTTCCCCTTTTTGGTTTTGGTTAGTTTGTGACGAAGTGATTTTGCAAGGAAGTCGCCTGATCTGCGGACGGTAATAGCTAATACATTTGATCTGAGTTCCGACTTCTGGATTTTGTCTTGGATTCTAGATTCTGAATTCTAAAACTCGGGAATTGGTTTGGTGTTTTGTAAAAGCTTCAGGGTGGTTTTTTGAGTGTATCAGGATGAGATTTCTCGAATGAATTTCTTAAGTGAAAATCTCAAAATGCCGATGAGAGATCATCATGCAAGGGGATCTAAGTATGAAATTAAGGATAGCTTTTTCATTTTTGTTTGTTTTCATTCTGGTCGTAGATCTGAATGCTTCCGGCATGATGGAATGTCCAGATGGTTATGCACTCCATAAAGAAGAACGTGGAACGAATTATTTCAATAGCACAACTGTTTACACTTGTAGAGCAAAGGAAAAGCCAGTTGTAACTGTAGCAAAACCACCCAAAGTTTCTCAATCGTTATGCACTAATCCCGGTGAAACTACGGCTCACTTTTGCCATCCGAAGGAGAATAGGCACAAAGATTCAGATTATGTTGATACAGCAAAACAAATCAAATCTACAAAGCACTATTCAAAACATAACTCAAAACCTAGATCTGTCTCTGCGAAATCACTGCCACCGAAACTCGAAGTCAAACCAAGTCCGCTTGTTGCTGTACCATCTGATGCGGTAAAACCTGCAGGTGATTCGCCTTTCGAAGTTTGTGTTCGCGGGTGGTATCAGCAGGCGGAAAACTGTGGAGCAAAAGCTGATGATGCAGTTTCAAAGTGTGAATTGGAAAATTCTGATAATCCAGAACTTAAATCTGCCAAAGGATTAGCAAGAAAAATAAAAGGCGACGAAATTAATAAACGTGTGGGTTCGGGGGCTGCGACCGAGTGCGGTTTAATCGCCATTCTTGGAAATACAGCTTCTATTGGTTTGGACCAATTCAAAAATAACTGCGAAGAAATTCATGCTGAGTGCGTGGACTCTTGTAAATCAATTAAAGAAGCTATTCAAAATGGTGCAATTGAAAAGGAATGTTCCGAAAAAATGTCGACTGCTGGCAGAGTAGCTGAAGAGTTAGAGTTGCGCGAGCATATAGAAAAAATTAAAAACACTTACAATGATGGTGACGATAAGTGCAGTAATTTGGCAACCAAGGAAAAAAATAGTGTTGAAGAAACGCTGAATGCTGTTGCGAACGCAACTCAAGCAGCGAAGACATGTCAGTGCCAGTTAGCTACAACAAACCAACAAGGTGCCGTCGGCAGTAATTTCGATCCGAATCAGTGTGCACAGAGTGTTCCCAATCCAGCCGATTGTTTCCCAGGTGCAAGTCTTGCTGGATCGCCTGCTTGTAATATTTATGCCAATGATGATTGTACTTTGGGATCTGGAAAATTTAATTCGCCGGTTTGTCAGTGTGCTCTGGATAATTCGTTAGCGATTTGTCGGACGGCTGCGGGAAAACCGACTCCGTCTAATTTTGCTTTGGATTTGAATTCAACTTCGGCTTCTGGTTTTGCGGGCGGAGGTGCTGGTGGTGACGACAGTGGTGATGCTGGTTCGATGAATCTTGGTGGCGGATACGATATTAAAAAACCAAATGCAGATTTAAAAAATTCTGAAACTGTAGGATCTGATACTGGCTTCGCTAGAGGTGCTGGCAGCGGTGGGTCTGGAATGTCTGGTGGTAGTGGAAGTGGGGGAAATGAAAACTCTGCAGCTGCTGGTGACGGCGAAGATGGATCGAACAAAACGGGATTTGCTGGATTGTTCAATCAGGTTAAGTCTTCTGTCGGAGATTTATTTGGCAAAACTAAAAACGGTAATAGCACTTCGCGAAATGGCTCGGGTAAAAGAAATCAAAATGGCAGTTATGACCTTGATAAGTGGCGACCGCGGGGACTTGCAAGTTCTGGTTGTCAAAGCAGTCAAGTGCGGTGCAAGAATGAAGATATCTTTTCGATCATGAGCCAGCGCTATGACGCTAAAGAAACAACTTTTATTCAGTCACCTTGATCAACTAGCAAATGTAAAAGCTGAATCGCTTTTGAATGATCATCTTTTTTAAGAACTAAGTTTATGTTTTTGTTTGAAATGTGACTGTGCTGAACTGGAACTTGAATGTCAGATAATTGTCTAATTACGTGTTCTTTTTGCAGTGCCGTTGGCGAATCAGCACAAGTTAAAGAAATTGTGCACAGGTTGCTTTGGATCAATTCAAAACCTGAACTTAAAAAATTGATTTTTTCGATAAGCTCTAAATTTTCTTTTGGGCCCGCTAATAAAAATGTTGAACCTGTATTAAATAACACTTCTGTAGCTGAAATCTGAAAGGAATTTAAATAATTTGAAAAGTTTTTTTGGATTGAAGATAACTCGGTGTCTTTAGTTTTCATTTCGAAAACTTTTTCGAAGGAGTTAACTGATAGAAACTTCTTTGTAATTTTATCTGAGATTTCAGTAACCGTGGTGCCAATCTTTTTCTGATCAGCTGCAGAGCCGATGTACAAAGTAACTTTTTTTTGTTTGGCCATTTCAACGGATTTATAATGTAAAACTTTGGCGCCCCATTTAGTCATCTCGAGTAAATGATCGTAGTGTAAATGGGTAAAGGCCAAAGCCCTATTGATTATTTTTGGGTCTGCAGAGTAAACAGCATCAACATCTTTTAGTATTTCGCAGCGATCTGCTTTTAAAAACGCGGCCATGGCCACTGCTGAAGTGTCAGATCCGCCGCGACCTAACGTAGTAATTTCTTTTGTTTGCGGAGAAACGCCTTGAAACCCTGCCAGTATAACAATTTTATTTTCTTGAAGGGCCTGTTCAACTCGGAATCCTTTGACGTCGATGATTGTGGCATTGACGTGGGAATCATCGGTTAGAATGCCGGCTTGGCTTCCGGTAAAGCTGATGGCACGGCTGCCTAAGTCATTAAGTGCCATACTTAGTAATGACATACTGATGCGCTCTCCGACAGTTAATAACATATCAAGTTCGCGCAGGTGCGGGTTAGGTGAAACGTTGCGTGCAAGTTCTATCAGTTGATTTGTTGTTTGGCCCATGGCACTAACAACAACGACGACATCTGTACCTGTTTGATGAAGATTATGTATTCGTAAGGCCACTTGCTTTATTTTTTCGGGAGTGGCTAAAGTGGCGCCGCCATATTTTTGGACGATTAGCTTTTTATTTTTTTTTATGTCTGACATATATCTTCTAGTCTAAAGCTAATTTCTTATTATGATCACTAAAAAATTGTCTGGACGTACTTAAAGATCCCAATGGAATCCGTATATGATGGCCGCTAACTTCTTTTGGAACGTAGCCCAACACCAATTCTGCATTTAAATCTTTCATGGCTTTTCTTGTGATTCCTAAGTGATCTGCTAATTGATCCATGTCTGTTCCTGACGGGGCCCACACCATTTCATATTGCAGTGGGTACTGGGCATCGATACCACGAAAACCATACAGATTCGGTGCTTTTGCAATCATCAGGGCTGCCAAAATTTTTGGAACATAATCTTGAGTTTCTTGCGGTAGCGCCCCTTTACGAACCAGTTCCCAGTAATCGTTGGTTCCGTATTTTTTAATTTGTCGTCGTAGACCATTTTCACCCATGTTGTAGCTTGCAGCGACTAAGTACCAAGAACCAAATTCTTTATTCAAATCTTGCAGATAGCGAATGGCTGCTTGCGTACTTTTTCTAAGATCGCGGCGCTCGTCAAGCCACCAATTTTTTTTAAGTCCGTAGGTAGAGCCTGTTGATTCGATAAACTGCCAAGGCCCAACTGCAGAAGCGGTGCTAACAGCTTGGGCTGAAAAACCACTTTCTATCATTACCATGTAGGCAAGATCTGTTGGCAGTCCTGCTTTTTTTAATTCAGATTGCAACAAAGGCATATATTTCGTGGATTTTTCTAACCAATCACGAAAAAAAATTTTTCCTTTAGACTGAAAAAATGAAATCCACTGACTGACTTTTTTGTTGTAAGTGATCGGAAGATCAAAAATAAAATGATCTGTTTTATGGGTTTGTTTTTGTTCAAGTAGTTTAAGTTTTTGTTGAAGGCTTAATATTCCTGAAAAATTAAGTGAAGAAGAAAAATCTTTGTTTGCATTTTGAGTTGCCGGAAGCGCGCCATAGGACTGCGTTCCGCTTAATGTTATTAGTAGTGAATACATAAGTATTTTTTTAAGCATTAAGTTCATTATCGCAATTAAATGCCCAATAGGTCGAGAGGACTTTTTTGACAGTCGAGTTTACTTTTGCTGACAAATTGCTGACAGGACCTGGACTTCGGTCGATACGTTTAGGTGCACCCCTCGGTTGTCTAATCGAAGAAAATGAGTCTAGATTTTATTTGTTAGACCTGTGACTGGTCGTGGTCTTGATGGCATCTGGGTTGCTTTTTGTTTCCTACAGGAGAAAAGCCCAATGAGTATAAAAGGTATTTTCACAGCCCTAAGCGGTGCGCTGGCTCAGACAACAAAAATCGACACCATTGCAAATAATATTGCGAATGTGAACACGACGGGTTTTAAAAAAGATCAACAGACTTTTAAAGAATATTTAACAGCTATGGAAAAAGAGCCTGAAGTCATTCAGGTGCCGCGCGTCCCGGCCTCTGTGGAAAGTTTTTATGACATCAATGGCGGAGACAAAGGGTATGTGGACACAGCTGGTACTTACACGAATTTTGAACAAGGAAGTTTAAAACATACTGGCGGCAAATTGGACGTGGCTATCGATGGTCCAGGTTTTTTTGAAATTAACACAGCCGAAGGTGTAAGACTAACCCGAGCTGGAAATTTTACGATAGATGGAAACGGACAACTGGTAACAAAAGATGGCCATGCTGTACTACTAGAGGCTGATAACGCGATAGAAGCTGACCAACGGACTGTAAAGTTTTCTGGCTTAGCGCAAGTTTACATTTCAGACGGCGGCGAAGTTTTTGAAGGCGAAAAAAATTTAGGAAAGCTTTCGTTAGTAAATGTTAAAAATCCGGAATCATTACAAAAAGTGGGTAATAATAATTTTGGTTTCAAATCAAATTTAGCTCCGGAAATTGTTTCTGTTAAAGTGCCAAGTTTAAAACAAGGTTTTATCGAAGGCAGTAATGTCAACATCGTCAGCGAAATGACAGAAATGATTATGGCGCAAAGAGTATTCGAAGGAACGCAGAAAGCAATTCATGCCTACGACAGCATGTCAGATAAAATGATTAATGTTGTCGGAAACGTTAAAGCTTAATAAGGGGTTAGAATGATTAAAAGTTTAAATACAGCGGCTACAGGTATGGTTGCGCAGCAAAATAATATGGATGTTATAGCCAACAATATTGCCAACGTAAACACAGCTGGATTTAAAAAAAGTCGCGCTGAGTTTGAAGATTTAGTTTACCATAATTTAAAAGAACCCGGCCAGGCTTCAGGACTTAATTCGGTGACGCCAACTGGTGTGCAAACGGGTTTAGGTGTCAGAACGGCTTCGGTACAAAAAGATTTTTCAGCGGGTCAAGTTATCATAACAAAAAATCCACTGGACGTGCAAATTGAAGGAACTGGATTTTTTCAATTAAGAACTCCGGATGGTGAAATCGCTTACACCCGTGACGGTTCCTTTAAAAAAGATCCCAATGGCCGAGTTGTTGATAAAAATGGAAATGTTTTAATACCTGAAATCACGATTCCACAGAATTCACTAGCAATTGAAATTTCATCAGCAGGTGAAGTTCGCTCGTTAACAGCAAAGGATTCAGCACCGGAAGTTATCGGGCAAATCGATATTGCTAATTTTATTAATCCAGCGGGATTAAAAAATGTGGGTAAAAATTTATTTATGCCGTCGCCAGCTAGTGGCCAAGTTACCCAATCAAGACCAGGCACCAACGGAACAGGCTACTTAGCCCAAGGTGAAATTGAAAGCAGTAATGTGAATATTGTTGATGAAATGGTTAATATGATTACGGCCCAGCGCGCGTATGAAACAAATTCTAAAGTTATTCAGACTTCAGATCAAATGATGCAAACAGCGGTGAATATTAAATGATAAAGCAATTTGTTAAAATTATTTTAGTAGCGACTCCGCTGATTGTATGTGCGCAGAATTCGTCCGAAGTTGTTTTTCCATCGGCGATCGAAATTTCGCCACGTTCAATCATTACCGCTTTTGATGTGGTAGAAACAAAAAACATGGATCAGGATTTAGCTGACAGTTTAAAAGCCATTCAGATCGGAAATGCAGACACGCTAAGAATCGATAAAAAAGAATTGGTGCAAAAGCTTCGCAATCTAAAAGCAAAATTTGTTTTACCATCTGAACTGAAAATTTTAAGAAGTCGTCAGCCGATTTCTAGGATGGAGCTTGAACGAAAAATTAAAAATCATTTAACCCGATCGTGTGCTGATTGTGATTTGCAAATTCAAGTTTCATCTGTACCAATGAATGTGACGTCGGACTGGGAACTTGATCTGAATGTGGATTTAACAAAAGCGTCTGTCATGATTCCCATTCGTTCGATTTTTCACAGTGAAAGAAAAGGTTGGGTCGTTGGTGAAATCAAGCGTTATCAAGTTGTGCCTGTTTTAAGCCGTGCCGTCCGAGCTGGTGACATCATCACGGCTGATTTAATTTCCTTAGAAAAAAGACTGTTATTAAATCCCCGTGAAATTATTTCTTCAGCAGAGCAGCTGGCAGGAATGCAAGCCGCCCGCTTTTTAAGTGCTGGCCAGGTTTTAACTTATTCAGATTTAAAAAAAGAAATGATTATCAAAAAAGGACAGATGGTCAAAGCAGTTGCTGGACAAGCCTTTTTTGAAGTTTCGATATCAGCCCAAGTTGAAGAGTCTGGTAGTCTTGGTGACGTGATAAAAATAAAAAATATAGATTCACAAAAAGTATTTGCTGCTCGAATTATTGAAAAAGGATTAGTGAGGATAGAATAATGATAAAAATACTCAGTCAGGTTATCTTATTAATTCTTTTAGCAAGTTGTGCCTCAAAGCCAGGGCCTGCGCCGCAAGAAGAAATTGTGCCAGCTATTCCTGTAGCAGAAAAAGGCCCAGAGGCCGATCCCATGTTGAAATATTCGAATAATAATAATATGGCTCCGCCTTCAGACCGTGATTATCGGCGGATGACACGTTTGAAAATGGAAGAAGAAGCCCAACTGCAGGCCTCTGCAGGCTCTTTGTGGGTCATGGAAGGACAATCCAGTTTTTTATTTTCTAAAAATAAACACCGCACAGAGGGTGATCCAACATCTATAAAAGTAGAGGGTGTTGCGATGAAGTTAATTGAAAGCAAAGTCGCAGTGATTCAAGATCTAATGAAAGATCTTGAAGAGCAAAGAATTCAGGCCGAAGCCGAACTAAAAAAACAAAATGAAGAAAAAGAGCGCCTTGCAGCCCAAGAACGTTTGGCTAAAGAAGAAGCGCTTGCTAAAAATACTCCGCAGTATGATCCCTATGCAGGACAGTACCCGGCTGATTTGGCTGCTGAAGAAGCGAAAAGAAAACCTGCTGCAGTCACGGATAAAAAAACGGAAACAGCAAAATCTGCAAAAGAGCCAGCTGTTGATTTAAAAGAAGTAGCCTTAATTCCTTCACGCATCGTTGAAAGAACCAATGATGGAATGTACCGCATCCGGGGTCAGCAATTTATTACAATAAAAAAGAAACCTTATAAAGTCATTGCTACAGGTTTAGTTCGTATTGAAGATTTTGATGATACAGACATAAGCTCGAACAAATTACGTGATGCGCAGTTTGATGTGATTCATATGAAAAGGACTGATTAGTGAAAGCAAATATATTTATTTCAATTTTATTTTTTTCAAACATTGTGATGGCTGCCAGACTAAAAGATATTGCCAGTATCCGCGGGGTTCGGGAAAATCAATTGATCGGCTATGGTTTGGTGGTTGGTCTTAAAGGGACGGGCGACACCCAAGCGGAGTTCACCAGTAAATCCTTTGCAAGACTAATTGAAAAATTAGGAATTAAATTAGAAAAAACCGATTTACAAAGCAAAAATGTTGCAGCCGTTATTGTGACAGCCACCTTGCCCGCTTTTGCAAAAGCAGGCAATCCGATGGACGTAACTGTCAGCAGTATTGGTGATGCGACATCTTTAGTGGGTGGCACACTTCTGCAAGCCCCGATGCGTGCAGGGAATGATGAAATATTTGCAGTCGCACAAGGTGCTGTATCTATTACAGGTGATGGCAAAGATATTCATACCACGGCTGGACGCATTCCGAACGGAGCTATGATCGAGCGTGATATTCAAGCTGACTTTGCTTCTAAAAAAATGTTTCGCATGACTTTACATAACCCTGATTTTACTACAGCGGCACGCACAATTTTAACGATCAATAAGCAACTAGGTGGAATTTATGCCACAGCTAAAGATGCGGGAACGATTGATATTATTACACCGGCTAATTTTGAAAATAAAGGTGTTGAATTGATGGCAACCATTGAAGGCATAGAAATCAATCCAGATCAACGCGCTCGGGTTTTGATTAATGAAAAGACTGGAACTATCGTAATCGGCGAAAAAGTCAAAATTTCCCGCGTTGGATTAAGCCACGGCAATTTAACTTTGAAAGTAACAGAGGATAAAAACAAAAAAAATACTGCTGATGATAAAGTTACGGTTTTGGACACGGGTGCTAACGTCGGGGATTTGGTTCAGGCGTTGAATAAATTAGGCGTGTCTCCGAAGGATTTAATTTCGATTTTACAATCTGTGAAAGCAGCAGGTGCTTTGCACGGTGAATTAGAAACAATGTAATTTAATTTTGATCTTCAGGATGAAGGTCAATTCGAGAGGAGTTCTTACTTTTCATCAACTAAGGATGGTCCAGGTGCTGATTCGATATCAAAATAATTCTTTCGCAGGAAGCTTTTTCATATCAGCGTAGGCAATCATAAATCAGGATGATTGCGGTTGTCGTCGCTTGCACTTAGGAAAAACACATGGATGTGGTATGAACAGAAAGAACTCTTCTCACTTTTTTTTGGAACTAAAATATGTCTGAAATCAGTAAATTAAATCCATTACAACAGGCTCCACTTCCTGAAAAAAAAACGCAAGTCACCGAAGAAAAATTTCGGGAGGTTGCAGAGATGTATGAGAAGCATTTTATTCGTCATATGATGAAAGAAATGCGCTCGACTGTTAGTGAAAGTGGCTTCATTAAGCAAAACAATGCTGAAAAAATATTTCGTGATCAATTAGATGATCAATATGCGGATGATTGGGGAAAATCAGGTGGAATTGGCCTAGCCGATTTGATTCATAATCAACTGATGGAGCGCTACGGAACGCAAATGGGTTTAAAAGAAAAATTAGCCAAACCCGAGGGTCCGATTGATTTAAATGTAAAATCAAATCTGACAACGTTGAATTCCAACACCAGCAAAAGTGCGGATGAATCTAAACAAACACTGCACCTTAAAATTGAATTCGAAGACAAAGAAAAATTAGGAAATAAAACAGCCCAGCTGAAAAACCCTTGGGCCGGAACTTTGCTAGATAAGAAGTACTTAGAAATGGATCAGATGCAGTACCGCATTAAACATGACAATGGACTGGAAAGTCTCATTTTGACACGCGGTTCAGGTCTAGGTAACGCGACTTTGGGCGGCGAAAGTTTGTCTCGTGGTGACAAAATCCAGACCGGGCAACAGTTGGGTTGGCTGGATTCAAGCAGTCCTGTGTATTGGAATATAAAACCCACTACCAGTACTGAAGTCTCAGAATGATTTGGTCCTTTTGTCTCTGTATGATACACTTAAATAAGGCTGGAGGTTCGTTATGAAAATTACTCACAATAAAATCGGACAAAATCTAAATCTAACAGATTCAACAAAGTTAGATAAAGCATCCGATAAAAATAAAACCGGTGCCGTCAAAAATCAAAAAGAAGTTGGCGCAGCAGGCGCTCTTAAAGATTTAGCAAACATGGGTGGAACTGAATCAACGAAAGTTGATATTTCAGAACGTTCACAAGATATTCGTCAAATAAAAGATCTAGCAAAAGCATCACCTGATATTGATCAAGCTAAAGTCGATAAATTTCAAAAGCTGATTGATTCTGGAAAATACAAAGTCGACGCAAAAGCCGTTGCTGATAAAATGATCGACGAGCAATTGCTGTCTGCAGGCACTTCGAACGAATAACTTTAAATTAAAAAATTCGATTAACAGTTTCGTATTCACGGATGAGGACGAAAAAAATGAAACAAAAACTTTTTGATAAATTAGTAAAAAATCTAGAAGATCTGACAAAAAACTATCGGTTGCTGTTAGATTGCGTGCGTAAAGAAAAAGACATTCTGATTGCCTCGCAGATTGAAAAATTAAACGAAAACAATGTTCTGAAAGAGCAACTTCTGATGCGCATCAAAAGCCTTGATGGACTTCGAGTTAATTATGCCAGTGAATTGGCTCAGTTGATCGGTGCAGATTCAGCTTTTCCAAGATTACTTGAGATATCGCAAAAAATGGGTGGTCCAGAAGGTGATCGATTGCGGTCCATACATTCAACATTAGAACTTATCACCAACCGTTTGGTACAGATTAACAAAGACAATGCACAGTATGCTGAATCAGGAATTAAAATTGTAACATCAGCGATGGAAAATTTAAAAGAAATTTTAATGGGGCAAAAAACCTATAAGAAAAAAGGTGGCTACCAGCAGGGCCCAGATACTTCAGGCCACTTCGTCAGTCAGGAAGCTTAATGGCTAAGATTCACGGTTTGTTAGACTTAGGTAAACGCGGATTGATGATCAATCAATCGGCTTTACAGACGACGTCTCACAATATAGCAAACCGTTCCACCGAGGGATATTCTCGGCAGCGAGTTGATATTCAAACGAACCCGGCTATTTGGGAAGGAAATCATCGAATTGGGACAGGCGCGATGGCCGCCGGAATTTCAAGATCGAATAATCCGTGGTTAGAAAAACAAATTGAACGAGAAGGCTCGAATTTGTCTTTTGCAGAGGGTCGCGCTACAGGTTTACAAAAAATTGAAAGTGTTTTTAATGAACAAACGGTTAAAGGACTTAGTGGATCCATCACAGATTTTTTTAATTCATTTCGTGAATTAGCGAATAGTCCTGAAAGTGCAGTGGCACGAACGGTCGTGCGTGATAATTCCGCGGCAATGGTCAAAAATTTTCAAGATGTGGACCGACAAGTTGATGGATTAACCACAGAACTTAATCATCAAATTGAAACAGGTATTACCGAAGTTAATCAAATTACCAAAGAAGTTGCACAGTTAAATAATAAAATTTTAAGCGTAGAAATCACGGGGACTGCAGCCAACGACGAGCGCGACCGCCGAGATCTATTAGTTAAAAAATTAGCGGATAAAGTCGATATTAGTTATGCAGAAGATGAAAAGACGGGAATGCTTAGCATCACCGCTGGCAAAACTGGAGTTTTGGTTGCAGGCACATCTTTCAACCAGTTACGCACCAGTCGAACGGAAGATAATAAAACCCAGGTCTTATTTGAACTTTCAAAGGGTGGATCAGTCGTTGATATCACAGACCAATTCAAACGCGGTGGTATCGGTGGTGCTATCGACGTTCGAGATAATATTTTAACGGATATTAAAAATCATGTCGAAGTTCTTTCCTATAATATTTCAAATGAAGTTAACAAAGCCCATGTCGAAGGCTTTGACCGAAATGGTGAACAAGGTCAGTTGTTATTCGATATTCCCCAAGACGGAAAATACGTTGTTTCTGATCTAAAAATAAATCAAGCCATCATGAATGACGTAAGCCTTCTTGCGGCGGCAGCTAAACCAAATTCGGTTGGAGATAATACAACAGCCAACGTTATCCATTCATTGCAATCGAAAGCCTTAATGGAAGATGGCAAATACACCTTTGATGATTTTTACAATGCCAAGGTTGGTCAGATCGGGACTTTAACTCAGCGTGAAAACAGTGCTTTTGAAACACAAAAAAATATTGTTGATCAATTAAAAAATACTCGTGAAGGAGTCAGTGGAGTTAACTTAGATGAAGAAGCGGCTAAGATGATTGAATTTCAAAAATCTTTTGAGGCTTCAGCCCGGGTTATTAAAATGGCTGATGAAATGTTTGATACTGTTTTAAGTATGAAACGGATGTAGGAATAATAAATGCGTGTAACTGATAAAATGAATCAAACACAAATTTTAAACAATATTCAGAAAAGCCGTTCTGAATTATCGAACTTACAGAATCAAGCAGCCACTGGAAAAAAAATAACTAAGCCATCAGATGATCCGGTGGGCTCTGCAAAAGTTTTAGCAAATCGCACCGAAAATAAAAATTTAGAACAGTACGAGCGTGGTGTTCAGGGTGCAAAATTATTTTTAGAAACAACCGAATCGGTTTTGTCACAACTGACAGAATCGATCGTGCGCGCCAAAGAATTAGCACTTCAGGCTGCAAGTGATACGAATGGTGCAACCCCTCGGGAAATGATTGCTTCCGAAATCGAACAAATTAATAACTCGGTCATGGAGATGTCAAATCGCCGCGTGGGAGAACGCTTTATTTTTGCCGGACACAAAACGTTGGTGCAACCTTTTACCCGAGATGGTGTGTACAACGGTGATGATGGCGAAATGAAAATCGCAACGAATAAAGGTAATTTTATCGCGATGAACTTATCGGGGGATAAAGTTTTCTTAGGGCGTGGTTTAGGATCTGACGGTACTGTTAAGCCCAGTAAAGAAACTCCGCAAAGTGTTCAGGAATTACAAAACTTTAAAATTTCAGAAGCTGAACGTGAATTTAAAAATGATGAGCAAGATGAAAGTCGCATCGAAACCCGAGGGCCCGCGAATGTAGGTCGCATCCAACGATTGGGTGACAAAGACCCAGTCAGTGGCGGTAGCGGCGTTAATATTTTTAATTTAATTCAAGGCTTAGAAGTTGCCTTACGTACGAATGATAAATTTGGCATTCAAGACGCGCTTGAACCGCTGGATCAGGCGTTGACCCAAATTAACCAAGCCCGCGCTGAAATTGGTGGTCGTGTATCTCAGCTAAATGCCTCATCTGACGGCATTCAGAAGACCATAGTCGATAATAAAATTAACAATTCTCAGGTTGAAGATGCCGATTTATTTCAGGTTATGACAGATTTAAATAAATCCGACACCACTTTGAAGGCCACATTAGAGACTTCCGGTAAACTCGTTCACATGAGCCTTCTTGACTTTCTAAGATAGAACCAATATTCAACTTGCGCCCAGGTTAAGCCGATACTTGGTATGTGCATGTTAATATGCACCGATGAAAAGGAGTTTTCGTCATGCTCGTTCTTACAAGGAAGTTAGGTGAGTCGATTGCTATCGATGATCACATCAAAATTCGAGTCGTCCAGATTAAAGGTAAGCAAGTCCGTCTTGGAATTGAAGCGCCTAAGGATACCAAAATTCACCGAGAAGAAGTTTATTTAGCCATACAAGATCAAAACGAACAGTCGGTGCAGGTCAGCTCTGACCGAGTGAAAGACGTATCTAAGTTGTTAAAGCCTGAGTAATTTCAAAAGCTGTTTTCTAAACATTCGCGTCATTTAAAAAAAAAATTGAAGTGACCTCGATTTAGGTCCAGAATTTTATTAACCATTAAGCAGCATTGAAATGTCTTAGTTATAAGCAGGAGGTCATGTGGTTATAAAAACATCTCGATTTGGTCTCGTGGAGCTTAAAATCGATGACGTTTTGACATTTCCAGAAGGCCTTTTAGGTTTCAGAGATCTGCGTGAATTCGTTCTGCTAGATGATCCTAATGATGATATTTTTGCATGGTTACAAAGCTGTGAATTACCAACTGTAGCATTTCCCGTACTAGAACCTGAAATTTTTGGTCACAAATATTCCATAGCACTTAATCGAAATGATTTAGAAGCATTGAAATTAACTTCGACCGACTCTGCATTTTTCTTCAATATTATTACAATTCCTGATGACCCCACGCAAATGACCGCAAATATCAAAGCGCCGATAATTATAAATCAAATTCAAAAAGTAGCGCGCCAGTGTGTGTTGCAAGACAATCATTTAGCTATTAAAGAACCGATTTTCACGAAGTTACAAAGTCGTGTTGTTCAGTTTCCGCAGTCATCTATAAAAAGCCAAGGTCGACAATTAGATTTGGCTGTGAAAATTACTGACAAAGGCTCAGTTGACCAAAATTTGTAATTCATAGACTGTACCAGGATGGCATTTTCTGACATTCTTTTTCAAAAAGCTCAGGCTTTAATTGAAGTGGGGCGCGTCCGCGTGGTGGAAGCCCATGATCACCTTGAATTACCCAAGCATCTACATCCCCAACATATTCCGTGGAATGAAGAAAAACTGGTGTGGACAGATCGAAATTTTTTTTTAAAATCTTTAGTCAAAATTTCGTGGCCGACAACCAGTCGTGCCATTTTATTTCAAGTTATAGCCAGTCTATTTTCATTCTCAACGCCATTCTTGGTACACGCTTTTATTTTAAGATTACAAGTCGGAACATTCACTGAAGCCGAGCTGATCCAGCTTGGATTTTTAGCTTTAGGTTTTGGGCTCTGTGGCGGTGGTCAAGGAATTATAATTCAACATTACTTTTTTAAAACTCTGCAGTTCAATCAAATTACCACAAGTATTATAAATAAGAAAATATTCTCACACGCTTTAAAACTTTCTTCGGATGCAAAAAATAAATTTCCCGTGGGTGATGTCGTTAATTACATGAGCTCTGATTCCGATGCTATCGCAGATTCAGCAATTACAACAATTGATTTAACGAACGCGGCTGTTTTGTTAATTGGGTGCACTATTTCGTTATTTTACTTTCTGGGTTGGTCGGCTGTGGTTGCACTGGCGGTCATGGGGTCATTAATACCTTTAACACAAAAATTATCAAAAAAGTTTATGCACCTTGAAGATCAAATGATGTCGTATCGAGATCAACGCATGACTTTAATGACGCAAGTGATGAACGCCATTCGGGTAATAAAATATTTTGTCTGGGAAAAAAGTGTGCTTGCCGAGGTCGACACTGTCCGAAGTCATGAAATAAATTCAAGATATCAGCTAGCCAAAGCCGAAGTTGTATGGGGTTTGGTTTATACTTCTATTACGACAGTTGTTTTATTTTCAGCTTTACTGACGCATGTGTTGCGGGGATATCAAATTGACCTGGCACTTATTTTTACGTGCATTTCAATATTTTCAATCATGGAAGATCATTTTGGAGGTCTTTCCAAATTTATCAGTCGCTTTATTAATATTTTAGTTAGTTCGGATCGAATTATTAAATTTTTAAAAGCAGAAACTTTTCCAGATTCCGTTTCATACAAACCAGATCAAAGTCACTTCATTGAATTTAAAAATGTAAGTTTTGGATTCGGTGATCAAAAAACTTTATTTAACAATTTGAATCTAACTTTGAATGTAGGCCAATCCCTAGCAGTCGTGGGTTCCGTAGGCTCTGGAAAATCAACTTTGATTCAAATGCTGCTATCAGAACAAAAACCAGTTAGCGGCGGAATCACCTTTCAGTATGCTGTGCAAAAAGCTTACGTTCCGCAAGAAGCCTTTATTATTAATGCCTCATTGAAAGAAAATATTATTTTCGGTGCGAAAAATTCAAGCAATGAAAATATTCAGTCCGCTTTGTTCACGTCAGTACTAGAGCATGATTTGTTGGCTTGGCCAGCTGGTTTAGAAACTGAAATAGGTGAAAAGGGTGTTAACCTTTCGGGTGGACAAAAACAGCGGGTCAGTCTGGCACGGGCCGTGATGTCAAATGCTGATATTTTTCTGCTTGATGACCCTTTGTCTGCGGTTGATCCCAGAACTGAAAGTCTTCTGTGTGACAGATTATTATTTGGTTTATGGAGACATAAAACCAGAGTTATCGTGACCCATCGTTTGGATTCACTGCCGTTGTTTGACCAAATTTTATTTCTTCATCAAGGTGAAAGTTTTCAGGGAAGTTATTTCGATTTAAGTAGAAATTGTGTGCCCTTTCAAAAGTTTTTGCAGACTCATGAAGCCAATAAAAGTTTAGAAAAAGACAGCCCGCTAATTACAAAATCGGAAACAGTCTTCACAACTTTGGTTTTGCCAGAGACTGAATCTAGAATTACGGATGATGAAGACCGGGCGATTGGTGCTGTGGAAAAGTCTGTGTATTTAGATTACTTAAAAGCTCTGGGCGGAAATGGTCGTCAGCAAAATTTAGTTTTAATCAGTTTGTTTGTGGGGGCGATTGGTGTTGTTGCAGCTCCGATGTTACAAAAGTTTTGGTTGTCTCAGTCAAGCCAAGTTACCGGAATGAAGGCTTTAGATATTATTTTAGTGTATGGATTATTAGGTTTTATAACGATGTTAATTGCGTTTCTTAATAATTCTTTTTGGACCTATCGCGGAATAAAAGCCGGAGTTTCATTTCATGATTCAATGTTGAAGTCCGTGCTATTCACGCGCATGCGATTTTTTGACAGCACCCCAGTCGGACGAATCCTGCAGCGGTTTTCCCGCGATATGGAATCGGTTGATGTTCATTTACAATGGAGTTTTTCCCACACGATTCATGCTTTTTTTTATATTTTAAGTTCATTTTTTTTGATCGTTTTTATTTTACCTGGTGTCATTATTTTTTTAATTCCGATACTTTATATCTATTACAAAATTCAAAATGATTATCGTCGGGTGGCCCGAGAAGTGAAACGATTAGATTCCTTGGCAAGATCTCCACGCTATGCCCATTTTAAAGAAACTTTGCAGGGTTTACATGTGATTCGCGCGTTTAATCAATCCGAATGGGCGATGAATGAATTTTATAATAAATTAAAAATTTCGACACAGATGTATTACACGCACTATTTTGTAAATCGCTGGTTTTCAGTTCGCATTCCGTTGATTGGTGCCGCTATCTCTACTTTAACTGGTTGTTTAATCATAGCCAGCAGCAGTAAAGGCTATCTCAGTGCAGGAACTGCAGGTTTAGTAACTTTATATGCTCTTGATTTTTGGCGTCATTTGAATTGGGGGGTGCGCATATTTTCTGAATTAGAATCTCGCATGACCTCTGTAGAAAGATTAAAATTTTATTCTCAGTTAACAAGCGAAGAGACTAAAAATATACAAGCAGCGCCCCTATCTTGGCCCCAGACAGGTGATTTAGAATTTAGAAATGTCAGCGTCAGATATGCAGACCATTTGCCTTTGGTTTTAAAAAATGTAAATTTCAAAATTCCATCAGGTGCACGGGCTGGTTTAATTGGCAGAACAGGTTCAGGTAAATCCACAGTTTTCCAAACGGTGTATCGTTTTGTTGATATTGATTCAGGTGATATTTTGTTTAACGATCGCTCGATTCGACATTTGCCTTTAGAAAATCTAAGAAAAAATCTAGCTGTCATACCCCAAGATCCAAATCTTTTTATGGGAACATTGCGCAGTAATATTGACCGCTACAATATAGCCTCAGAAGACGAGATTTGGAGCGTGCTTCGCAAAGTTTCTTTAGCTGATTTTGTACAACAGTTGCCGGATAAGCTTAATTTCAAAGTGACAGAGAATGGTTCAAATTTATCTCAAGGTCAGAAACAATTAATCTGTTTGGCTAGGGCTTTACTGATGAAAGTAAAAATTATTTTTTTAGATGAAGCTACGGCCAGTGTGGATGTCGAAACAGATGCACTGGTACAAAAAGTCATTCGTGAATCTTTAGCTGGAATTACTTTGGTGACGATAGCGCACAGGCTTTCAACGCTTGATGGATACGATATGGTGATTGAACTGCAAAACGGGCAAGTTGTTTAAAAAGCTTAAGCTGAGTAGAAATATTTATTCCAAAAGTATCGGCAAAGATTTTTCTGCCTTTGCACCCAGTTCTTTTAATTTTTCGACCTGAGTTAATAAATTTCCTCGTCCGGTTGAAATCTTTCCCATGATGTCAGCATGCGTTTTTTGGGCCGTGTTCATCCGGTCGCCAAGGAGTTCAAGATCTTTTACGATACTCGCAAACTTATCATACAGTTCGCCACCACGTTTTGCGATTTCTAACGCATTTTTTTGCTGACGCTCTTGTTTCCAAAGCGATGCAACTGTTCTTAATGTGGTTAGTAATGTTGTTGGACTAACGATGGCAATATTTCTGTCCCATGCCGTTTCAAATAAATCAGGCTTCAGTCTAAAAGCCAATGCAAAAGCGGGTTCCAGTGGCATGAACAGCATAACAAAATCTGGTGAAACAATTTGATCAGATAAATGGTATTTTTTATCTGATAGATCAACCACATGCCGCTTCAACGATTCAACGTGTGCGGATGCAAATTTTTCGCGATCTGATTCAGTCGGCGCTGACACCGAAGCCTCGTAGGCGGTCAGGGTCATTTTCGAATCGACAATAAGATGTTTTCCGTCAGGTAATTTGACAATCACATCCGGTCGTAAAATTTCTCCGCCAAGACCCTTTAAAGTTTCCTGGGTAAAGAATTCTTCACCTTTACGAAGGCCCGAGCGTTCTAGAATATTTTCTAAAATCATTTCGCCCCAGTTGCCTTGGGTTTTGTTTTCGCCCTTTAATGCCAAAGCTAAGTTTTGAGCTTCTTTAGACATTGTTTGATTCAGCTCCATCAGTTTTGAAATTTCGCCTTTCAGATGCCCGCGCTCGGCCCTTTCAGTCGAATAAGTATCTTCAACTTTCTTTTCAAAATCTTTAATTCGTTCTTTCAGTGGATCCAGTAAGCCGGTCAATTGACGAAAATTTTGATCGGTCATTTTCGAAGATTTTTCATCGAATATTTTCTGGGCTAAATTTTCAAACTGCAACGTAAGCTGTTTTTGTAGATTGGCAGACTCTGATTTTTGCCCCTCAGAGCTTGCCAGCGTTAATTCGTACTTCGTTTTCCAAGTTTGGCTTTCGATTCGCAGTTTAGAATGGATCAAAAAACCGACAAGTAGTCCACCCGTAAAAAAACCTAAAATAGCAGCTGCAAATATCATGAATACTCCTATAAGAACTCTTCCTAGGTTACCAAACATTTGCTACTCTGTCGTCATGACAAAGACAAAAGCTTGGATTTTAGCAGCGCGTCCGAAGACCTTATCAGCTTCTGCTGTTCCTATAATTGCAACGACGGGCATGGTTTATGGACTCAATCACACCGTGCAGTGGTGGATTGTTTATTTTGCTTTGTTTTCAAGCTTTTGTATCCAAATCGGAACAAATTTCGTCAATGACGCCATGGATTTCAAAAAAGGGGCGGATACTGAAAATCGTGTAGGTCCCCTACGCGTGACTCAGCAAGGTTTTTTCACTTTCAAGCAAGTCATGATTATGGCGACTGCATTTTTTTTAGTTGCGATAGCTTTAGGAATTCCGTTGGTCCTTGTAGGCGGATGGCCCATCGTTTTCATTGGCCTCATTTCTGTGTTGATGGGTTATGGCTACACATCGGGTCCGTTTCCGTTAGCCTATCGCGGTTTAGGGGATTTATTTGTCATTTTATTTTTTGGTTTGGTGGCCGTTGGCGGCCTTTATTACTTACTAACCAGAACTTGGGATTTAAATGCGTTAGTGCTTGGTTTGCAAATTGGACTTTTAAGCACGATCTTAATTGCAATTAATAATTTGCGAGATATCGACACAGATAAATTAGTGAATAAAAAAACCTTAGCTGTGCGTTTAGGTAAAACGGGCGGTCGGTTGTGGATTGCATTTTTGTGTGTGGCTCCATTTTTAACAGGTTACTACTGGCTCTATCTGAAATTATGGTGGGTTTATGTTATTCCATTGATGAGTTTTCCAATAGGACTTTATATTGCGAAGCGAATTTTTCGAACTGAACCCAGCAGTTTGTACAATAAGTACTTAGCCATGTCGTCTGTGTTCGGATTAATTTTCAGTATTCTTATTGCAATTGGATTTCAGATAAAATGAAAACTTTATTTTCAAAGTATCAACTGCGAAGAAAAAGTGATCAATATTTACAATCGGGTGCCTTGTTGAAAATTATTGATGCTGACAAAAACTGGGGAGTCTCTGACATTTGCCCTTGGCCCCATCTGGGGGATTTAAATCTCGAGCAGCAGATTTCAAAAAAAGGCCCACTGTACCGTCGTGCAGAAGTTTTGGCGCACATAGATTTACAAGCGCGAAAGTCTCGACAGAAATTAATCGATGAAACAGTCGTGGAAAATAATTTTTTGGTGACTGATTTAAACAAAAACAGTTTTGAAAAAGGAACTTTAAAAATTAAAGCTGATTCGCAGTTTGAGTTACTTTTAAATTTTTTAAATGATCACCAGGCGCCTAAAATGCGAATTGATTTCAACTGTCGGTTAAATTCACAGCAATTTTCTGAATTGATTCCTCAGTTGCCAAAAAATATCGAGTACATTGAAGATCCGACATTGTGGAATTACCAGAACTGGAAAATTTGGAATCAACGGGTGCCACTCGCTGTTGATTTTGCGGATGTTCCACCCTTTGATTATTTAGATGCCTGGAGCCATTTAATCATCAAACCCAGTCGCCAAGATGCAGATTTTCTTATAAAAATGTGTCAGCAGCATAAAAAAAATTTTACACTGACGTCTGCGATGGATCACCCAGTCGGAGTTGCGCATGGTCTTCGTTATGCGCAGAAGCACGCACAAAATTTAAGTGGGTTTTCGACACTTGATCTTTATGAAGAAAATGAATTTAATGCCTATTTTATTTGTGATAAAAATAAATTATCATTCAAAAAAAATAATGATTTTGGAATTGGCATGACCGCTGCCTTGGAACAATTGAAGTGGATGCCTGTATGAGTCCCTATAATTTGTTGGAGCAAGCTTTCAATCAGTTACTTATTAACCCCAGATCATCTGAGCAAGAAAAAGAGGATCTTTATTTTTTAAAAAGTGAATTCGAAAAAGCTTATGGTTCTAAAAATTATTTTTTAATTCCAAGCTCGGGCTCTTCCCGAAAAGAAAATGAAAGTGTAAAGTTAATTGCTTTACATCACAGTGCCGTCATGAGTTCCGCAAAACGGGTTAATTCTTATTTTAACTTAAAGTCCACTATGCCCTGGGGTTGTGTTTTACCCATTTTTCACGTTTCTGGACTTGGTATTTATGCGCGGGCTTTTAATTCCGGAGCCGTCGTTCAGCAAATCGCTTGGGAAGTGGGTCATATTAAAGACTGGCTTATCAAGCATCAGATTCAACTTTTGTCACTGGTGCCGACCCAAGTTTTTGATTTAGTTCAGAAAAAAATTGAAGCTCCAAAAATTTTAAAACATGTCTTTATCGGCGGAACAAAATTAAATGCACAGCTAAAAATCGAGATCCAAGCATTGGGCTGGCCGATCCTAGAAACATACGGAATGACGGAAACTGCCTCTATGATCGCTGTCGGAGAATCGGCCAACCTGAGACTACTTCCTGATGTGGAAGTGGCTTTGCAGGCTGATCAGTTAAAAATAAAATGTGATTCACTGATGATGTGTTCTTTGCAAAAAATAAACCAGAAAACTGAAATTAAAACATTAACGAGTGGTTGGTTTCAGACTGAAGATTTGGCCGAGTTATCGAATCAGGGTCAGCATGTCGTGTTGAATCTTCTGGGCAGAAATTCGGATTATATAAAAATAAACGCCGAAGGCGTTTCGCTTGAACATCTTAGGGAAATTTTTGGACACAGTTTAGAATTTGCTTTGTTGGCGATTCCTAACGAACGCCGTGAGCACGAAATTGTCGTGGTTCACGCGGGGGTCGACCAAATTCAGAATGCGGTGACTGACTTTAATAAAAAAGTGAAACCTTTCGAAAGGATTCGTCGAATTTACGCAGTCAATGAGATTCCCTTAAGCGAATTAAAAAAGATTCTGTATAAAAAAATAGAACTAATGATAAAGGATAGCCCTTATGAAAAAATTTGAAACGCCTTGGTCGATTGGCTCTATGTTTATCTGTGATAAATGTGGTGCCTCTTTTGACGAACCCAAGATGGCCGAAAAATTAAAATCAGAATTGCGAAGTCATCTGAAGGAAACAGATGACAATAAAAAAATTCGTGTGATGGTAACCGGTTGCCTAAGCGTCTGTAACAAAGGTGAGCAAACTATCATGTACCAGCCCAGATTGGGAAAAACAGAAATCTTGACGATCGATAATAATTTTAAAGCTAATTTGGTAGAATTAAAACGATTTATAGCGGAAAAAATAGAAAAATAGCAGTTAATTACCTAATTGCTTTTCGCTGGCTGTTTCGGCATTTAAAATAGCTGAAATTTCTTTTGCAGACCATAACTTTCCTTTGCCAACTCCGGGACAAAACGAAGCCACATCTTTAGCCCAAGATTTAGCGTCCATGACTTCATTCCAAAAAGGCCAAGTTCGGCATTGAGATGGTCTAGCTGCATAAACAGAGCACCGTTTCCCGTTAAGAAACATACAATCAGGTTCTTGGGGATTTTCTTTTAAGTGCCATACACCATTCGTTCTGTCGCAGTATTTTTTTGTAAAATCAGCCGTTCGCATTTTAAAAAACTCTGCAAAGCGTTTGCGGTCACTTGGGGTTAAATAAACGAATCCAAATTCGCCATGGGATGTGCAGCATTTACCCGAACCTTGGCATTCAAAACGCAGCCCATTTTTATAAAATTTTGTATCGTCAGACATACTCAAAGTTTTAGGCGAAATTTCTGCAAATGTATAACCTTACTTGACTCACGACGCAGAATTAACAAAACTGGCACCCAGCATGACTTTTAAACTGTATTCCCCTCAAGATTTTCCTGCTTACTTGCCAAAGCTTAATTCGCTATATGAAGAACTTTTTTCTGGGGGTAAAGGTTTCCGCTCGAAATTAGTTGGCTTGATCGCCGAGCCTTTGGTCATCGATCAAAAAACACAAAATTTATTAAATCAAACCGTCGAATTTATTCACAATGCCTCTTTGCTACACGATGATTTGGTGGATCGCTCGAAATTAAGACGGGGAAAAAAAGCAGCTTGGTTAAAATACACTCCCGAGTATGCCGTGCTAGCTGGCGATTATCTTTTAGCGCGGGTCATGGTTAATTTATCGGGACACGGAAATATTCAATTGGTTCAGTACACAAGCCAAGTCATTTCCGATTTGCTTGAGGGCGAATGGTTACAGGATTCAATCGTAGGTGATTATTTTGTAAATCTAGAACAATTGGACCGAATTCATAACTTAAAAACGGCCTCTTTGTTTAAATGGTGCTTGCGCGCGCCCTTTATTTCACAGGGACGCTACGATGAAAACTTGCATTTATTACTTGAAGAAATCGGCACCATCCTGGGACAGCTTTTTCAACGTGGAGACGACTTGCTTGATTATGATATTCGGAATGATGAAGGTAAGGCCCTTCTTGGAGATCTAAAGTCTGGTTATCTCAATTCTTTCGGAACCTTTATGACAAAGGGAAAATCCAGATCTGAAATTGATCAGCTGATTAAATCAAAAAATTTAGAAGACTTGTACCGCTGTTTTTCGGAAAAATCGGTTGAAGGCAAAAAATTGTTTTTAGTAAAAGTGGCCGAGTTTGATGCTGTGAACGAAAAAATGATTCAGCTGTATCAGCATCACTTGCTGCAGCTTCAGGCCTTACTTAAGCCCAGCGAAGTGACGCTAGTTAAGAACTTGAAACCGTTAACTGAAATTCTGTACTGGCGACGTAAGCCTTCATGAGTCTTTCACGATTCGTATCTGTTAAAAAATCAGATCCACAATTTCAAAATTATTTAATGGGCTATGTGGATGCTGATATCAGAGCAATTCCTATTCAATCTTTAAATGTTGGATTGGATGATGAAACCATAACTTTCGAAATGAAAAAAATTTCGGAAATTAAAAAGCCGAAGTTCTTGGAATTTTTTTTGACTGTTGCGAAAGTTAAAAGTTATCTGCTTATATTTTTGCCGTTGTTTTTTGTACTGGCTCGAAATTATGAAAATAATCAGAATTCTGATCCGTTAAGCATAACTTTTGCTTCATTAGCCATGGTCTTTATATTTGCGGGTTTAAATATGCGCAATGATATATCAGATCATATGTCCGGCTTTGACCGAGTGAATATATCGACAAGTGTTAAACCAATAATTGCGGGTTGGATTACGGCATCTAAATTATCAAAATTATCTTGGGTTTCAATCGGACTTGGAATTTTTTTAGCGGTCCCGGTTCTGATTTTACAATTTCAGATTTGGAAAGTTCTTGTTTGTGTTGTTCCTTTGGTTTTAGCTGGACAGTTCTTTAAAAAAAATTCTTATAAAGAAAAAGATTTGGGTGAACTGATTCTGTTCCTGCTTATGGGTGTTGGGGTCTCTACCGGATTTCAAGCGGCGCTTGGTGCTGCGATCGATTCGCAGACAGTTGCTTTTGGTTTTTTCTGGGGCAGTGTGGTTTTATTCTTAATTCATATTAATAACTTCAGTCATCTGCTGACATCAACCCAAGCTGGGATTAAAAATTCAATTACCAAGTTGGGTTTTGATCGAGCCAAAATATTTTTAGTCATCTGGTGGAGCGTTTGTCTGATTCTGTGGACGTGGTTTCATCTGGTCTACGCTTTGGGGTTCTGGAAATGGTTAGGAGCCACTGTCTTAGTTGCAGCTTCGGTACCCTTATACAGATTACTGCAACGGGTGCGCAGCCCCTTAGGCTCTGATCTGATTCACATTCGACAGCGGGCTTACGGGACTTTTTTGCTGATGGTATTTTTATTTTTTTCTGAACACATTTGGTGCTTGTGGAAATTGTAGGATCCGAAACGTCTTTGTCTAAAATTTGGCAAGATTTTATCAACCTGAATACTGCGAATACGGAGTCGATAAAAAAAATTAATTTTTCTGGCCCTGTACCAATCATTTTTGATCACCAGGGTCGAAGGTTTTCAATCGATTTTAATTCAGATCTTAAAAATTATCATAAGAAAAAAGGATCCATAAAAACTGAATTGATCAGCAAAGCGCTGGGCCGTGGGCAACAAGGATTCAACATCCTTGATTTAAGCGCTGGTCTTGGCATAGATGCAATTTTTCTTGCACAGCTTGGATATAAAGTTACAGCCCTAGAAAGAAATCCAATTATTTATTTGGCGCTACAAACAGCTTGTGAACAGTTAGCAGAGGCAGAAAAAACACGCCTTGAATTTAAATTTTTTGCAGCCCAAGATTTTTTAAAAAAAACAGATTCCTTTTTTGACTGCATTTATTTTGACCCTATGTTCCCGGATAAAAAAAAATCAGCACTACCCAGACAAGAAATGATTCTTTTTAGAAATTTAGTAGGATCTGACTTAGATTCAGCAGAGGTCGTAGCCCAAGCGATCGAATCAAAAAAAGCCCCACGTATTGTGGTGAAGCGTCCGGTAAAAGCACCGCTGCTACATCCAAAACCCAGATCAAGTATTTCAGGAAAACTTATTCGCTTTGATATTTATGGTGGAAATTGATGATGGAAACGTTAAAGTCTGCTTTGCGCACCGTTTTTATTGCTTTAAGTTCTAGTCGTTGCCAACAAGAAGCGATGATAAAAATTGATTTTAAAATTGGTGAAGCCCGCGCAAACTGGATGCAGTTGTGTTTTGCGGCTTTGGCCGATTGGCCCTTAGTGGGCCTTTTGATATTTCTTTACTTTAGTTCGACAATTTTTTCATGGACTTTACAAAAAACGTTTCAAAATCAAACTGATTTTGTTTTTTGGTTGCTGGATGGCAGGATAGCGAACATGAGTTTATTTTTTGTCATGTTTTTTGTTTTACAGTGGGCACTGCGAAATGAGGTTTTGCTAATAAACGCTTTGTTTTATTTTTTACTCAAATCTGATATTCATTTTTATTTGGCCTTGTCGGCATTGACGGGAATATTCATTTCGCAGAATTTATCGATGTGGTGGCTTCACAGAAAACTTGTTAGCGATGCGCGAAATATTTGGAGAACAGCCACAGCCCTGGAACTTTTAGGCAGTGCTTTAGGTGGTTTGTTCATTTTTTGTGGGCTTCAGTACCTACAGTTTAATGGTTTTTTTAGTTCTTCAGCGGCAGCCAATCGCAGCGAATTCTTTTTTTATGCCTTCATCTTTGTAAAATTTTTGCAGTTTTTACTGACCACAGTTTGGGGTCATTTTCGCTTTCAAAGAAAAATAGAACCCACTAATTTTCCGATTTGTTATTCAACCAGCAGATGGCTGGGCAAAATTAATTTGCGGGCTGATTTTAAAAAATTAGTCTTGCAGCAGGTTCAATCCCGCATTCAATTGCATCAAAAAAATTTAGATGAATTGGTCTCTATTAAAGATCTTGGTCCAGTATCAATTCCTTTTAAAATAAGTCAGATTCTTCAGGCGGAATTAAGCTTTTTGAAAATAGCCTGTTCCCGGTTGACCATTGAATAACATCTGATCACACTGAGTCTATGTCTGAAGACGAAGTCATTAAATTAAAAAACAAAGTTCTAAATCTAGAATCCGAGCTTCAGCTTAAAAATGAAGAAGTAATGATATATCGTCAGGAATTAATTAAATTTTCTAAACAGCTGGATCATTTAATGTCCAGTGTCTCTGTGGATATGAAATTTTTAGGTGAAATTCAAAAAATTTTGGCGCCGACTCATTTGCCGTCTATTCCAGGTTTTGAAATCAGTCGTAAGTTTGTTTTTGGTTCAAAAACGGGCGGAGACTACTTTGATTTTTTTGAATTCGAAGACAAATTTCGTTTTGGAGTGATGATTGCATCTTCTTCGGGCTATGCGATGTCCGCTATTTTTTTATCTTTCATTCTTAAATTTTCCCACGCTTTGCAGGCTAAAAAAGGTATACCACCAGAGCAGATTTTGCAAAAAGTGGGCGATGAATTAAAAGTTGCAGCTTCTGAAAAAGATTTAACCCATGCTTTTTATGCGGTGATTGACCGTCGTGATTATTCATTAAGATTCTGTTCCGTAGGCCATATTTTAGGTTTTTATTCTGCACCTAATAGACCTGTTTTAATTTTACAATCTTCTGTCAGCCCATTTGGTCAGCAATTTTCAGAGAAACTAACGGCAGCCCAAATTGAACTGGAACCAGACTCTAGACTTTGTATTGTGACAGATGGATTATCTGATATTTTAGGACCCGATCAAATTATTCAGATTATGGCAGATAGCGCAAAAAAATCGGTGCATGATTTACGTAACGAGCTTTTATTTCAAGCTCAACAAAAGACGGGCTTAAGCGAACCGCTTCGCGACCAGACTGTGGTCGTCATCGAAACTGCAGGCCGATTGATAAAGCTAGCCAAGTCGACTTAGCTTTGATAATTCTAAACCGCTATTAGCAGCATAAAAAACTGAAGGAGTTACCGTGGCAGAAATAACTATTTACGACGGCGCATTAGATAAAGGACTTGAAGGAGTTGTTGCTTGCAGCACAGCCGTTTCATTTATTGTTGGAAATACTTTGAACTACCGCGGTTACACCATCGAAGACCTTGTTGCTCATTCCACATTTGAAGAAGTTATTTTCTTATTGTGGAACAATCGTTTGCCGTCATCGACAGAATTAGAAAAATTAAAATTAGATCTTAATAAAAATATGAATTTGGATCCGGAATACATCAATGCACTTAAAGCTTTGCCAACGGAAGTGCATCCAATGGCCTGGTTGCGAACAGCCGTGTCTTTGATGTCTCATTGGGACAAAGATGCTAACGACAATTCCACCGAAGCGAACATGCGAAAAGCCATCCGACTGACTGCCAAGATGGGGTCGTTGGTTTGTGCTTTTGAAGCCATCCGAAATAAACGTGAAATTTTAAATCCAGTTTTAGGCAAGTCTATCGCATGGAATTTTATGCGCATGCTAAAAGGCACCGAGCCCGAAGCTGATTTGGTTAAAGTTTTTGATACGTGTCTGATTCTGCATGCGGACCACGAACTGAATTGCTCGGCGTTTGCGACTCGGGTCACGGCTTCTTCATTATCTGATATGCATTCCGCCGTCGTATCTGCCATCGGTGCGTTAAAAGGCCCGTTACACGGCGGAGCCAACGAACAAGTTATGGTTATGTTAGCTAAAATTGGAACAATTGAAAAAGCTCAGCAGTTTGTTAAGGACGCGCTGGATGCAAAAGAAAAAGTAATGGGTATCGGTCACCGAGTTTATAAAGATGGTGATCCACGAGCTGCCATTTTACGGAAATTTTCTAAAACTCTAACAGCTAAAATTGGTAAACCTGAGTTGTACGAAATGTCGGTATTAATTGATGAAACTATGAATAAACAAAAAGGCTTGATGCCGAATGTTGATTTTTATTCAGCAACTGTTTATCACGCCCTAGGTATTCCGACAGATATTTTTACGCCGATCTTTGCAGTGTCTCGCATTGCAGGTTGGATTGCACACGCGAACGAGCAGTACGAAAAAAATCGAATTTACCGTCCGCGTGGAAAATGGCAAGGCAAAGAAGGCTTAACCTGGAAGCCCGCAGAGCAGCGCTAATGGCTTCGGTCTTTACTAAAATAATAACGGGTCAGCTTCCGTCCTATAAGATTTATGAAGATGATTTGACGTATTCTTTTCTGGCCCTGGATCAAATTAATCTGGGGCATGTTTTGGTGATTCCTAAACAAGAAATAAATCACTGGTTCGATACGCCTGCGGATGCTTTTAATCGTGTGGGCATTAATTCTCAAAAAATAGCAAAAGCCATCAAAGAAGCTACAAGTTGTCCACGTGTTGGTATCATGGTCGCAGGATTTGAAGTGCCGCACTACCACGTTCATTTAATTCCAGCCTGGAGCATTCCAGATTTAGATTTTAAAAAAGCTAGACGATTCTCAGATCTAGAAATGAAAACAATCCAAGAAAAAATCGTTTCATTATTAAAATAATTTTCAATCGATAACGTTTTGTTATAGCACATATCCAAAAAAGAATTTTGCCTGTATTTCCTGATTAAGATATTATGATCTTAAGTCGCTCGACGGCTGGAAAGGAGGTGGTGTTATGAATAAATATGACATAACAAAGGCGGAGGTGGCGGTTTTATAACCGTTGCTAGCTAGACGCGGTCCGTGAGGCCAAAACCTCCGCCGAAAGCGTCATGTTTAGGGGGTCGGCAAACACCGTAATGGATCCTGCCGGCCCCTTATTTTTTATATTCTGTATTTTTAGCTGATATTCGCTTAAAGATAATGAATGCATATTCAAAGTTTCATCAATTCTGATTTCTCTGCATCTACAAAAACATTTCACAAAAAAAATCCATTTTCCCGAGAACCCTTACACACCGTAGACTGTTGTGATTTAATGCAAGTGGTGCAAGCCATCCAAGGTGCTCAGAAGGCATTTTCTGAATGGAAAAATAGCTCTGTTCAGGACCGAACTGATTTATTAAATAAAATAATCAAAGTTATCGAAGAAAAAAAATCTGAATTTGCAAATTTAGAATCTTTAGATCAAGGTCTTCCTTTAGAATTTTCTTTGAACCACAATGTGGGCGCTGCATTGGATTGTTTTCGAAGGGCTGTGCAAGAATTAGTGAATCATCAGCCACAAGATAAAAAGTTTTTTTCTGCAACAGGTGTTATTACAATATTAGCTTCGTGGAACCTGTCACTGCGAATTATCTGTGAAAGGTTGGCTCCGGCTTTGGCTGCAGGAAATGCAGTGGTTATTAAAGTTTCTTCGCAGTCTCCGGTGACAGCCTTTATTTTAGCTGAGGTTTTAAAATCTGCGGAAATCCCCAGCGGTCTTGCGCAGATTCTGGTGTCGGACGAGGCTGAAATCAAAAATATATTGGTTTTGCACCCGGGCATAAAAGCCGTCAGTTTTGTAGGCCAACTGAAAAATGCCAGCGAAGTTTTAAAAAAAATAGCGGATCAATCTTTAAATCAGTTCAAAAAAATCCAGATTTCCACGGGCAGCAAAAACACAGCTGTTTCATTGGCGGACCCTAATGCGGCCGAATTTTTAGACATCATGGAATCCTTTATGATTGGACAGGGTCAGCTTTCTTGGAATTCAAATCGGTTATTTATTTTAGAAAAATACGAAAAAGAATGGCAGCAAAAAATCGAATCTTGTTTTGCTGAAATTAAGCCTTCAGAATCAAACGAAAATAAATTTTTATGGGGCCCGTGCATCCGTCCGGAATCTTTTGCACAATTTGCACAGATAGAAACTATGGCAAGGGCTGACCAGGCCCAATTGATTCAGCCGAAATTACAATTAAGCAACCAGCAACAGCAATGTTTCCTTAAGCCTACTTTTACCAAGGACATGTCTAACTGTTCGACCTTGCAACAAGATGAAGTGATGGCGCCGCTATTTATTTTAAGTGTGGTTAAATATCCTTTTGATATCGCAAAGTTTTCTAATGTTTCTTATTACGGACAATCGGCGCATATCTGGGCCGAGGAATCTAAAATAGATAAAATAGCAGAGCAGCTGGAAGTCGCGCAGGTTTTTAAAAATTCTTGGTCCGTGAAACACCATTATGCAAATCAGGGCGTCAAACAATCAGGGTTTGGAATTCAAGATGACCAGGTATTTGGCGCTTTTTATTCAAATGTCAAAAATCTGACGTAAAATTTATTGAATCGAGTGAGTTCTAGCCCGCGTTCTGATTTCGCATTCTGGGCAGTGCGCAACCTCTTTGATCTCTGAAGGTGCAATGATCTCAAACTGCAGCTCGAGTGCGCTATTACACAAAACGCAATGACACTGCAGTTGGATATAAGCTTTTTGTTTGTTCGTCGCGGCCTTTTCATAATACTGAACTGCTTTCAATTAAATCTCCTGTAAAATCTTTTGGGTAAGCTAAAGAACTGCAAAATCCGATCACAGGCCAAAGTCCGATATTCGATAGGCTTTCATCATCTAAAGCTTCAAAAACCAGATTGTAAAAATGCAGTTCATCTTTGACTGGAGACAAAAAATGAAACATAAAATTTTAATTATTTTGACCTGTGTGGTTCTGTCCGCGTGTATAAAACTAAAAAAGAAAGATCAAGACAGTAGTGGAACTGCTGAAGTTAGCCAGGCTCAAGGTCAGAGTTTTGCTGAAACCGAAACCTTAACTTACAGATATATTCCGGATACGAAAGGATCCGTCACCAAGGTTGTTTTTAAAGCACCAGTGGATTGGCCGGCCAACGTGGTTTTAAAAAAAACGCAAGCTGATAAAGACCTGGAATTAAATATTGAATTCAATGAAAACGCAGAATGGCAAGACGCACTGGTTTCGGAAAGTAAAGTCAGTTATCAATTTTATTCCTTAATTAACAGTGAATTAAAGCTGCTGGGGCAGGCCGAAGTCATACCACCACTGGATATGGCAATTGATGAAGATTTTAATTTAAGTCAGCATTTTAGTCTGAATGAAAAGACTCAGCTAATTTATTTCAAAAATTTGCGAATTGGTTTAAAAAAGCATCTTTATCTAGAAAATTATTCAGGTAAAATCTTTATAAAAAATTTAACTTCAGAAGCCGGTTTCATTCAAAGTTTTCCTGCCAGCGCGCGCGCTGAAAATGATGTGGATGGAAAAGACGGAGGCAATATAAACTTCGAAATCATCAATGGCTCTGGCAACGTCACATTTTTTATGAAAGGTGAAAATGGTGGCCACGGAAGTCTTGCTAAATCTGCAGATGATTTTATCAAAGGACGGCCAGGTTCGCGCGGAGCCAGCGCAAAATTTCAAGCGATACAAAGCCCAAACCCAGGGCCGTACGATATTATAACTTATTTTAACTGCATAACGCCGGCAGAACCCAGCACAAACGGAACTAAAGGCTTAACAGGATACAACGGTTATTCAGGAAAAAGTGGTGGAAATTCAGGAATGGCAACTATCAAAAATACTTCAAGCACATTAGAGATCTTTCTGTTATCTCAAGCCGGCAGTTTTGGAGTCGGAAGCCCAGGTGGGTTGGGCGGCGAAGGTGGAGACCCAGGGGCCAGCATAAATTCGGAAGAAGATTTTAAAATTTTTTCTAAGGAAAGCATGACTTTTAAATTACTTAAAAATTGTGAACCCTCTGTTGCAGGTAAAAAGGGTCCTCCCGGTGACCCGGGTTTACCTGGAGGAAATGGGGTGAGTGGCGCCCAACAGCAAAGCTGCTTGTTTTTTAACGGGCAGAAAATAAAATGCATCTTTGATTGATTAATTAAATTAAGTGATTTGTAAAATTAATTAAAATCTAATTTTAATTTGCGGTCATGACTGAATTTTTCAAACGCAATTTGAATTAGTTCCGTAATGAGTGCCGAATAACTAAGTCCACTGGCTTCCCACATTTTTGGGTACATCGAAATAGAGGTGAAGCCGGGCAAGGTATTTATTTCGTTCACTAAAATTTCTCCGTTTTTGTTAAGAAAAAAATCAACGCGCGCTAAACCATCGCAACCTAAACATTGAAAAGTGCGAACAGCTAAACTTTGAATTTCTTTGATTTGATGATCAGCAATTGCGGCAGGAATAATAATTTCTGCACCCTGAGCATCAATATATTTAGCTTCATAGGAATAGAATTCGTGATTCACTTTCAATTGACCTGGCAAAGACGCTTTTGCTTTTTGATTTAACCCTAAAACAGAACACTCAATTTCTAAACCATCATTAAACTGCTCGGCTAAGACTTTATGATCATACAGAAAAGAATCACCTAATTTATCGATGTAGTCATTTTCTGTTTTGATTTTATGCACACCCACTGAAGATCCCGCATTGGCGGGTTTGATAAAAAATGGACTTCCTAATTGGTGAACAACATCGGCATACTTAGTTAGATTTTCTTTTCGTAAAGTTAAATATTTAGAATTTTTAATTCCAGATTCTGTCATCAGGCGTTTCATGAATTCTTTATCCATGCCCACGGCAGAGGCCAGCACATCGCAGCCGACAAACGGCAGTTGAATAACTTTAAACAGACCTTGCAAGGTGCCATCTTCACCCATAGTGCCGTGAATGATCGGAAATGCGCAGTCAATTTGCCGTCGTTCATGAGTTTTCAAAGAATAAACATAAGGATGCCCACCCGCAGATATCAGTGTGATGGTGTCTTCACTTGTTAAATTTATATCGTTCAGTGCTTTATTTTTTTTAAAAATTTCAGGATTAGAAAACTGATACCACGTGCCCTCTTTAGAAATTCCGATCAGCTGAACATCATAATTTTTAGTATCAATTGCATTGTAAATATTTTTTGCAGACACCAACGATACTTCGTGTTCTGCAGATCGACCACCAAAAATGAGTCCTATTTTTCGTTTCATGGTTTGGGTGGTTGGCTTTCTGCCGAACCCGCTGCATAGTTGTTAACTGTGTAGCAAAGGTCAGCTAAGATTTTTTGATCATTATTCATTTCATATATTCCCCGAGAGCATATCTGCAGCACTCGAGACAAAAACGGAACATGGGGGCTTAACACCAAGGTATAATGAGTGCGAACGGGCTTACCATCTTTATCTAAAGAGTACTTGCTGATCATATCGAATTCTATTTTTTTTGCAGGAATAAAACAATTTGTAGGATCCGAGCAGTTGTGCTGATTCATAGCAGCTACAGGCACTTTGTACTGAATGTCTTTCGAAGTTAGCAAGTGGCAGGTTTCGGGATATTTTCCTTCATCATAACAAGAACCAAAAGCCAATGCTTGAAAAGTTAAAAAAGTTAAAACGGGTGGTCGGGCATTTTCTTTGGTGTCGACGGCCGTCGTTTGATTGCTGGATTTTTTAAAAGCCATCGGCCATTTTACAGTGGATTGAGATGTTTGGCCGCCACTGTAAACTTCTTTTTGCACAATAAGATCAAGAGAAAGTTTTTCACTGTCGTTAACCATTTTATCAACGGTAATACCTTCTTGTTGAAGATTTTGATTCACGCTGTCCTGAATGCGTTGAGATTGCAACACGCTGGTGAATTCGCCAGGTTTTATTTCGTTGTAATCAAAAGTTCCAAAGCCTGCACCCAAGGTTTTTGTCATTTCGATGGGATTGATCGCAGGTCCTAAATTATCTTGTGTGAGATCCGTTTTTTTTAAACAAGAACTAAGCCCCAAAAAAATTAAAATGAAAGTTATATTTTTAAATTTCATATAGAATCCCAGCCCCATACCCAAAGCGGCAAAGGTAACAAAGTTGCAAATTTAGCTTGAGTTTCCGGTTTCATAAAATCCAAATCGGTTGGCTTTAAGGGGCCGAATAACAGCCGCGTTAAATCCGATTCTTTTTTAATTGTGTAAAGATCAGTCCCAAAACCAAAGACGATTTGATCTTGTTGTTTTTCTAAAACAATTTGTTCAAAACCTTCAGCACGGAAAGCTTTTTTTACTTTGTTAAGTACATTTTCTAAATTGATGAACTTGATCATTCCTAAAAACCCTAAATGGGACGCAGTCGTTACGCTTTCCAGTTGTTTTTTTAAATTCACAGAATGCGCAGGCACCATAATGGTTAAAGGCTGATTGTGTTTTTGCTGCATAAAAGAAAATAAATCCATTAGACTTTCGACACTGCCAGCCCATTCGTGCACGTAATTTGTTAAATCAACCCCTTTGCCGATGACGGCATAGGCGACCAACTGATTGTACTCGTTCCAAGCCGTGAAAAGCTGTGAATTAGGTATTTTAAGAAAATGCCGGATGTCTTCTGTCGTTCGCACCGAGTGAACTGTGTGCTGTGAATAGAGTTTTAAAATTGCTTCTGGGTCTACTTTAGCATCTGATAAAAATTTCAGTTTTTTATTTTTGATTTCTATTTTATTTTCTAAAATATAAGTTTGTTCAATGCCTGCCAGTTCGAAACCAAAACGTCGGTAAAAATCAAATTGATCCGTCCATAAAATGACCATGTCGCAATCTTGTTCTTTGGCTAAGCTCATGCAATTTTCAATATTTTTTGTGCTCAGCCCTTTTTGTCTGTGGTTTGGATCGGTAACAACAGAACCAATGCCCGCGATTTTAAAAATACAAAAAGGTGTTTTGATGATCATTGGCTTCATGACTGCGTGTGAAACAATTTTTTCATCCTCGGTAATGATGCTCATATTATGGATGTTGTTTGCTGACAAAGCTGTCGGATATTCGCTGCTTATAGGCCAAGTGTTACTTAGTCTTAAATTCTGATTTAAAAATTCAACCACTTCGGAAAATTCATGGTCAGCTGGAGAACGTGGACCTTGCATAAAAGCCTCCTGAAAGCTCTATTTTAGCCGTTTTTAGTGAATTGTTGATACGGTTATCGAGAGAAAATTGACTTAAGACTGGAAGTTTTTTAAGTTGGCTGCAAAGATTCACTTTAATTGCAAGTTTACGAAGGGTCGTCATGGCTGATTTATCACAAAAATGGAAAGAAAATGTTGCTGGAAAAATATTTGTGGATCAGTCCTGTATTGCTTGTGATGCCTGCGTTCTATCGGCTCCTAAAAATTTCACCATGCACGAAGACGACGGGCATGCTTACGTGGTAAAACAACCTGATTCTGCAGAAGAAATTGCTGCGGTTAAAGAAGCTATCGAAGGATGTCCAGTTGAAGCCATAGGTGACTTTGGTGACAAAGCCTAAGCGCGCGACCAAGGTCCAGTTTGACTTTGGGCTGGTTCAACTGAAAAAACAATACCCGGATGCACACTGTGCTTTGAATTTTAAAAATCCCTTTGAACTGTTGATTGCAACTATTTTGTCGGCCCAGTGCACAGACGAACGAGTGAACATCGTAACGAAGACTTTATTTGAAAAACATCCGAACCCAATCAGCATGTCCAAATTAAAGATAACTCAGCTAGAAGCTTTGGTTAGATCAACAGGCTTTTATAAAAATAAAGCAAAAAATATAAAAATGACCTGCCAAATCTTGGTTGATAAATATGCCGGTCAAGTTCCGAAAACCATGGAACAGCTTTATGAGCTTCCCGGCGTTGGTCGTAAAACAGCCAACGTGGTTCTAGGAAATGCGTATCAGATTGCAAGTGGCGTCGTGGTGGATACGCATGTGATGCGACTAGCAAATCGATTCGGCTGGGTGCGCAGCGATGATGCGGTGAAGATTGAAAGTCGACTTAACAAAATCTGTCCTGAAAGCGATTGGATTATGCTGCCGCATTACCTGATTGCGCATGGTCGTTCAGTTTGCAAAGCCCGCAGTCCCGATTGTCAAAATTGTTTTTTGCAGAGTTCTTGTCCTAGGCTAGGACTTTAGGTACGCTTTAATCATGTTGCAAGCCTATTTCGAAAGTATCAAATATGCGGGGCATTTATTGCCGGCTTCTTTTTTAAGAATTTTTCTTGGATATTTTTATTTGGATTTAGCCCTAAAAGATTGGCGCCATTATTTAAACTTGGGAAATTCTGTATCCGAATTATTTCTTGAAGCTTTAAGTAAACCAGTTATGCCGGGTTGGTATCGAGTTTTATTAAGCGAGCAAATAATTCCAAATTGGCATATCATCGCATTCATTTTCATTGGGCTACAATTAGCTGTCGGCATATCTTACGTCATTGGTTACGTTGTACGCCCAGTTTCTGTGATTGCAGTTTTTCTTTGTTTCAATTATTTCACGTTATCTTCAATTGATAAGGAAACGTTTTATAAATTAATGATCGCTTGTCACATCATGCTGGCCTGGGTGGGCGCAGGACGCTGTTTGGGCTTAGATTATTATTTCTTTAAACGCCGTCGCGGACTGTGGTGGTAATGAAATGAAACAATTTGTTATATTCATCGGGTCTATCTTTCTTATTTTAACGGCAATTTATTTAAATACAGATCAAACAAAAGCCGCTCCGTCCAGTAGCACAATCAAAGTTTATGCTTCATCTTCGTTTATTTCAAAATGGGGGCCAGGTCAAACGTTGGCAGAGCTTTTCGAAAAACAAAATGGGGTCAAAGTTGATTTTATAGAATCATCGGATGTTGCAATGACTTTGCAAAAAATTTCGTTCGAAGGCAAAAATGCGATAGGTGATGTTGTCGTTGGGTTAGATCAGTTCGATATATCTAGAACTGCAAAAAAAATTAAATGGGTGGATTTGAAATCGGAGAAGCTTTCGGACTATGCGGTTGAAATTAAAGCCGTCAGCTCTGAAAAAAGGTTTTTACCTTATGACTGGGCCCCAATGGCCTTTGTGCGCAGGGATTCATCTGTACTAAGTATTGATTCACTGGATGATCTATTGAAGCCAGACTTAAAATCTAAAATTGCGTTACAAGATCCAAGAACAAGTTCTCCGGGTCTGCAATTTTTAGTTTGGATTTTTGAAACAAAAGGGCTACTTGAAGGAAAAGAATTTTTAAAAAAAATAAATTCGCAAGTGCACAGTTATTCTGCGGGCTGGTCTACGGCTTATGGATTATTCAAAACAAAGCAGGCTGAATTAGTATTTTCTTATATGACGTCCCCGGTTTACCACTTAGTGGAAGAAAAAGATTCAGCCTACGCCAGTTTAGAATTTAAAGAGCCCCATCCACTGCAAGTCGAGTTTGCAGGTGTTCCTGAAACATGCCGCCGCTGTGAATTGGCCGTTAAATTTGTACAGTTTTTACAGACCCCAGAGGCCCAGAAAATAATTATGAATAAGAATTATATGTTGCCGATCACTCCAATCACAAAAGAATCGACACCCTTTGACGCCGTCAAAATTTATAAAACCAAAGCTTTTAAAATTTATGATAAAAATCAGTTAGACGATTGGATTCAGATTTGGTCAGAAATACGAAAGAATGAAAGCTAAATTTTTTCCAAGTTATTTTCTTTCCATTTTGCTGGTGCTGTTTTTTTTATTTCCGTATCTAAGCGTTTTTAAGTTTTTTGATGGCCAAATTTTAATTAATCAAACTGATTTGTTTTGGGCTTTAAAAAATTCTTTTTTACAATCCTCAGTAACCGCTTTACTAAGTGTTGGCCTTGGTTTTTTTCTGGCCGGTGGGCTGCTTAGTCTTCCACAAAAGTTGCAGAGCGTATTTTCAAAACTGATATTGATTCCACAGATTTTACCATCTTTGTTTTCTATTTTGATAGCTTTTGCTTTGTTAAATCCTTTTCCGATGGGCCATATCGGAGTCATTTTTATTTTTCTATTAATAAATTTAGGTTTTTCTGCTTTTCAAATCAATGAGTCCATAAAAAATAAAATGGGCCAGATGGCTTTAGTCAGCGAAATATATGGAATCAGAAAGTTCACATTTCAGTCCAAAATTCTTGGTCCACTTTTGTGGCCTGAAATAAAATTAAATTTTTTCATGGTATTTCTGTTTTGTTTTTCAAGCCTATCGATTCCACTGGTTGCAGGCGGAGGTAAAGGAACAAATTTAGAAGTGCTTATCTTTGAAAAAATATTTATAGACCAGAATTGGGATTCGGCTTGGGTATTGATGCTACTGCAAACGGGTTTTGTTTTTTGTATCAGTTATCTTTTTTTAAGAAATAAATCTTTAGCTGTAAAAAACTTTGGAATGCATTCGTTTTATAAATCCAAGTTAGGTGCCTTTGGATTGGTTATTTATTTTTTAGGATTTATCGGTAGTTATGTTTTAAGTGTTTTTCATTCCTTCAAAATTTGGGAAGATATGCAGCCATTTTTTGGGGATATTTTACAAGCGACCAAGGACTCAGTGGTGCTTGTCGCGTTAACTTTGGCAGTTTGTTTTGGCTTGCTGCTGCTGTGGACTTTAGATTACGTTCAGACGTTGCGGCATAACTTAAGCATTCATTTTATTTCGGTATCAACGGTTTTGGTCGGTTTTTCTTTTTATATTTTATTTCCACAAGAAAAAAGTGCAGATCTTATTAAAATTCCACTGGCTTTTACATTATTGTTTTTTCCTGTTTTATTTAAAATATTTTTTGAAAAACAAATTGAACAGTTGAAAATGCAGATTGTAGCTGCGAAAGTCTTCGGAATCTCGAAGCTAAATATTGTTTTTGGCATTATTTTTAACCAATTTCAGAAGACAATTTTTTTAAGTGCTAGTTTATTACTTATCTGGGCATTAAGTGATTTTGCTGTATCCAAAGCTTTAGGCACGCAGACAAAAACCTTAGGGCTTTTTTCTGAAAGCCTGTTATCAAGTTACCGCCTAGAGGCAGCTTATTTAGTCAGTTTTTATACTTTGGTTATTTGGTTAACTTTAAGTGGGCTAATTTATTTTATTTTAAAAGGAATTTATGGCGTCGATAAAAAATATTAACCTTAAGTTAGGTTCGTTTTCGTTGATTGTAAAGCAGCTGGAATTACCTGATACGGGTATAACGGCCATCGTGGGGCCCTCGGGATCAGGAAAGTCTTCTTTTTTTAATACTTTGATTGGGCTGCACCAACCCGTCGGTTGGAGTTGGGTGATGAACGATATTAATCTGACTGAACTATCGATAGCCGATCGCAGGCTAGGTGTTGTTTTTCAAAATTTCGAATTGTTTCCACATCTAACGGCCGAAGAAAATATAAAAATCGTATTTAAAGCCCGACGTAAAGATGATTTTGAAAAAGGTGTGAGGCCTTTAATTGAAAAGTTGAAACTAGAACTGTGCTGGAGAACCAAAGCCAATGATTTATCAGGCGGTGAAAAGCAACGTGTGGCTTTACTTCGCGCTGTAATCAGTGATCCACGGGTTTTATTACTTGATGAACCATTTTCAGCGTTGGACCCCGAGGCGCGTGGAAAGGCTCGCGAACTAGTTAAATCGGTTTTAGCAGATCTAAAAATCCCCGTCTATTTGATCACGCACGATAGCGAAGATGTAAGGCTTTTGGCCACCCAGAAAGTCAATCTTAGCCGAGGACAGTTTGGCTCCGTACAGGAAACTGTAGAACAAATTGACGAATGATTCTTTTTTTCATGGGCCCCTGAATTAATATCGACATCTTAGCAAACTGAGATAGTTTAGGAGCTGATTATGAAAAAACTTATCGGCTGTACTTTATTATTATTTTTATTGGCTTGTGGCCAAACGCAAAACAAAGGCAAATCTGTTTCTAAACTGGACTATGCTCCGCTATCAATCGAGGACGCAAAAAAATTAATAACTCCGACCGTGTACTACATTCCTGAGTTTGATCAGGCAGGCCCCAGTTGTTCGGAAATTGTTGAGATGAAAAATAAACTAGGAAAAACAATCGTTCGTGTTTGTAAAAATGTTTACAACAGTTGTGTCATGCAAGGAACTTGCAAAATAAAAATGGCAGAAAAAGCTTTGTTAATCAATGTTGGTTCTTTGGTAAATAATGACAGGCGCTTCGAAGAGATTTCTAAATCCGAATGCATCTACGGCCGCGGAGCTTCGCAGGATTCAGTAAATAATTTCACCATGATGTGTTTAGACCCCTACCACTCTGTCGCGGCCGATTTAAGTATTTACAAGCTGGGCGATGTTATTTATGTGCCGGCATTTGTAGGAACTATTCTTCCCAACGGTGAAACTCATGATGGTTATTTCGTAGTTCGAGATACGGGTGGGGCGATCGAAGGATACGGTCGCTTCGACTTTTTTTCCGGCTTTGATTCTTACAAAGATAGGTCCAATCCGCTAGCTGTTCAGGACTTCAACGACAAAGCGACCCACTTGCCTTACTACGTAATCTTGGGCCCAAAAGCCGCAGAAATTTTAAAGCTGCGACATTTCCCAAGCCTTCCAGTTCGCAAATAATCAAGTAGTTTCAATACCTTGTTAAATAGATAAAAAATCAACAAAAATGCCTTAAGTTATAACGCGTAGCGTCGATAAGTAGTCTGACTGCTGGACGAAGGTCCTATTTACTTTTCGGGGTTTACAGCACGTTTTCCTGACCGAAAGCTTGCCATAACCCCCTCTAACACACTTGAAAGAGGGTTGCACGTATGTCGCTGAGAATTAGTACCAATATGTCATCGTTAGCCATTCAAAACGCAATGAATACAAGTCAAAGGGCCACCGACCGAGCTGTCAAAAATGTCTCGACCGGTTCTCGGTTATCTGACCCCAGCGCTGATGTTTCCGGCGCAGCCATCGCCGCGCAAATGAAGGCCGAAATCGGCAGTATGGGTGCCGCTAAACGAAATGCAGAGGACGCTGGCAGCTTTGTGTCGATCGCAGAAAGTGGTCTAAGCGAACAAAGTAATATTTTGATGCGCATGCGAGAATTATCTATTCAGTCTTCCAGTGATAATTATTCCAATTCCGAGCGCACCATGATGCAAAAAGAATTTAGCGAAATTAAAAATGAACTGGACCGAATCGCAAAGACCACTCGGTACGGTTCGCTGAATTTACTAGATGGTTCGATCAACAATTTTGACTTTCAAGTGGGAACCAAAGGGGATGCGAATTCTAGGATCTCTTTCAAAAATGATTCCAACACCACATCAAGCGGATTGGATGTCGATGCAGCGAATGTAGAAAATAAAAGTGATGCCAGGGATGCAATCGGTTCCATCGATAAAGCGATGTCATCGATTGCGATGCAAAGATCACGATTTGGTGCTGTGCAAACACGACTTGAATCAGCAGATAACAATTTAGGTTCGCAGATTGAAAATTTATCGAATGCGCGCGCGCGAATTAATGATGCGGACTTAGCAAAAGAAGTTTCTGATGTGCGCCGCGGTCAGATTCTGCAGCAGTATCAAACTTCAATGTTGGCCCAAGCTAACGAACAAGGAAGTTTAGCTTTAAAGCTTATTGGTTAAAGAAATTTAAAAAAACTTAATTAAAAAAAGAGTTGGCTAGCCCAGCTCTTTTTTTTGGTAAATTCATTTTTCGTTGATTTTTTAGACCATTTCCTGGACCTTAGTCCAAAATAATTTGAATATCTAAATTCAAACATATCATATACTTAACGTTGCGCGTTAAATAAAAGCTAGACCAAAGGCTAAAGTCTACTAGACCTTGGCCCGATACATTTCCCATACACGTTGGTGCTTAAACCTCGAAAAGGAAATAGGACCTCGATCCAGCAGTCAAGCAGATCGAATCCAAAAATCCCCTTCCAGGGCGAAGCTTGCAAAGCCAGAGAATAGTCACCTCGAACTTTGTGAGCCAAGCTCCAACCTTTTTTAATTTATTTAATTAAAAAGTTTTTATGAAGAACTTTTTTTAACTAACAAAAGGAAAGCAAAGGGGACGTCTATGGGTTTAAGGATAGCAACAAATATGGCATCAATATCAGCTCAACGAGCGATGGGCATGCAAACAAAAAGACAAGAACACGCAGCACAAGCATTAGCCTCAGGTTCGCGAATCGTTCGCGCAGCTGATGATGCCGCAGGCTTAGCAATTTCTGAAGGAATGAAATCAGAAATTCGCGGAACCGCGCAAGCCAGAAACAATGCCAGTAATGCCATTTCAGCGATGCAAGTTGGTGAAGGTGGATTGTCAGAACAAACTAATTTATTAACACGCCTTAGGGAATTAGCGGTACAATCGGCTTCTGATACTTTGGGTGATAAAGAACGGGCCTACCTGCAATTAGAAGCCGGCAGCTTGGTGGATGAAATCGACCGTATTTCTAAAACCACAAAATTCGGTGACAGAAATTTACTTGATGGTTCAAACACGGGAATGGAATTCCATGTGGGAACAACGGCTGGAAAAGAAAATATCATTGCATACAAGGAAGATACCAACGCCAGCATTTCAGAGTTGGGATTAGACGGAGTCAATATTTCGGATAAAGGCGGCGCCCGAGATCTAATGGGAAACATTGATAAAGCCATGCAAAAAGTTTCTAAAATGCGCGCAGGCTTTGGTGCCATGCAGTCCAGATTGGAATCAACGATGACAGGTCTTGATGTCAGATCAGAAAACTTAAGCGCTGCTAGATCGCGAATTACTGATGCCGATGTAGCGAAAGAATCGTCCGAAATGGCCTCATCAACAATGTTGCAACAAGCCGCTTTGTCGGTGTTAGCGCAAGCCAATCAGCAACCGATGGTTGCTATGAAGTTGATTGGTTAATTAGGTTATTTTTTAAACGGAGTCCTCGCAAACAAGTGTGTTGGCTTCTTTAAACCCAGCCCTGACAGCTATCCTCTGTCAGGGCATTTTTTTGGTTTAAAGTTAATTCGTCTTCTTTTTTAAGCAAAAAATAAGCTTGTTGAATGTGGAATTAGAGTAACAGCACTATTATCTATAGCCTTTGCCGCATCTTCTTGATATCTGGTTAGGGAAGCTAACCGCTACAAGGAGATTTTCATGAAATCACTATTTGCAATTTTATCATTAATTACTTCACTGTCATTTGCCGCCGACAAAGTTGTTGAACCTGGAACCTACACGGCAGTGGATGTGGATTCATCTTCAATCACGGCGACGTTAATTATGCGCGCGGATAAAACTGTAAACTTAGTAATTGTAGCCCCTGATTTTGAAATGCCCGCTGAAGGTTGCGAAGGAAAATACACTGTTACCGGAAATTTGATGGCAGCCCACATGGTTTGCCCGATTGAAGGGTTTGAACAAATGGATGTGAAAATTGATATCACTCCGGTGACTCCGGAAACAGTGCGTTCGCAAACGGGTGTTATTGTTGATGTAACTTTTGATGCGTTTGGGTCAGAGCCTTCGAAATTCGTGCTGCGTAAGATTAAGTAAGAGCAAATATTTTTTTCAAAGCATCACGCCAAGGCAATATTTGAACTTCCTCGTAAGTTTCTTTACGGGCTACATCACAGGCGCAGATATACTCTGCCTTTCCGAAATCTTTTTTGAAAGAGAGTAAATGCTTTAAATGAGCTTTATCTATTTTTGCTGATGACTTAATCTCAACTAGAAAAGTTTTTTTCTTTGGAGTTTCAATAATTAAATCGATTTCTGCATCATCTTTTGTTCTCAAATAAGAAAATGAGTAATCGAGTTCGTAATAAGAATTATACCTGTGACACTCGTTGATAAACCAGGATTCGAAGGCATTTCCGTAAGAAGTCGTTTTAGGTTCTAACGGAATATTGATCTGTTTTTCCAAAGCTCTTCGAACACCTGTATCAAAAAAATAAAAACGTGGCGTTTCATGTTGAACTTTACGAACAGACTTGTGATATGAATCTAAAAAAAACCCTAAGTTTGTATCGACCAAAATCTGATAGTAATTGGCAATCGTTTTATGATCGACACCGACATCTTTAGCAATTTTTGAATAATTTAAGATTTGTCCGTCCATCTGTGCTGCTACCGGAAGGAATAATCTAAAAGGCTCTAATTTACGAACCAGTTGCTCGACTTGAATTTCTTCTTTCAGATATGTAAGCACGTATGCTTTAAGATATCTGGCTTTTTCTAGAGCCGTTGAAAACTCAAGAATTTTTGGTAACGTTCCCCAGTTTAAAATTTCAATAAGACTTAACTTATTTTGCAACTCGAAATAAGTTAATGGAAACATTGAAAAAACAAAGGCTCGGCCAGCTAGCAGGTTGGCCCCGCCATGTTTTAACTTTCTAGAGCTTGACCCTGTTAACGCAAAATTAATTTTCTTATCTTCAATCAATCCGTGCACAACATCCAGTAGCTTTGTGCATTTTTGGACTTCATCAATGACGACCCAATTTTTTTTCGTCATGTGATTGGTTTGTCTAATTAAGGTCTCGGGATTTAGGGAATAAATTTCTTCTTGGCTGGGTCTAAGTAAGTCGATGTACAAAGCATCCTTTAGATGAGGCAGCGAGCGCAACAAGGTTGATTTACCCGTTCCGCGAGCACCGAACAGAAAGAAACTTTGATTATTTGAAGGAAGGCAAAGACGTTTTAGTATAAAAACCTCGTATTTTTGTGGACTGTGTTCCCTATATTAACGTATTATTGGGAATATAGTCTACAGATTAATCAAAGGTCTGCTTTGAAATTTCTGGAAAAATCAAAGTATGCTTTTTTATTGAATAGCATAAAAGTTTATGGCTAAATTTTAGATATGAATTTAAATAAAAAAATACCGTAGCATCTGGATTTTCAGTTATCGAAGTCCTTATCGTATTCGGTTTAATCGCGATCGTAGCTGGTGGCATTGCCAGTTTAACGACAACGGGAATGAAACAACAAAAAGGTTTACAAGCTAAAGATCAGCAACGCGAAGTAACTGCTGAAGCAAGAAATTTATTAAATAACAAAATAGCGTGTACAAATTCTTTTGGTGGAAATAATCCGTCGGGCAGTTCAGGATTCACAGTCACTACAATCAAAGACGCTTCTGCAGCTCCTGGAGTTACGCGTTTCGCAGTAAATACCAATGACAAGACGGGCTTATTAAAATTCGAAGAATTTCGTGTTCGTAATTTTGTAGTTGATCCGACGAACACAACTTTAGGTGTCGCGGATTTAGAAGTTAAGTTATCTAAAGTCGGTGACACCGGAACTGTGAAGGAAGTTAAACCAGATATTTTAGCTTTAAAAATAGTGCGTAATGCCAGCGGCAATATCGTAGATTGTTTTTCTATGGGTGGTAAAAACGAAGCTTTGTGGCAGGTTAGTACAAATTTAACAGATATTTATTATAACGCTGGAAATGTCGGTATTGGTCTGTTGAATCCGATTTATCCATTCAACGTGGGCTCGGCTTTTGAGGGTAATGCATTTGCTGTGAATAGCACTGGTGATATAATAGTTACTGGCGGTGCTGATAGACTGTGGGGATTATACAAGACGGATTTAAGTGGCAATCCACAAGGTATCATAAATATTAATTCAAATAATTCGAGTGTCGGCATTAGTGCAAATGTTGGAATTGGAACGATGTCACCGACTGAAAAACTCGAAGTGAACGGCGGGATCAAACCCGGCTCAACGGGCATTACGGTGGGTAACGGGTGCGGCAGCGAAGGCACTTTCGCTTATGATATGGGAACGCACGTACCAGTTTATTGTTCGAATATTGCAAAGTGGACCAAAATGGGCGGTGGCGTTCAGTTTCAAAGTCGGCTTGGTTCTGAAATTGGGATTGCCACTGGCAACACGAATATTAGTACTTTGGTTGGCTCAAATGCGATTGCAGTCATCGTAAGTCATGTCCAAACCGTAAAGAATCGCCACCGCAAACAGGTGGTGTGGCCAAAATAGATGGATCAGTGGTAAGTGCCTTGACAGAGTATGCACCAAACGGTGTTTACGATTATTGGACTGGATGTGGAACAAGTGTGATATCAAACGGTACTCATTATTTTGATCCAGCAAATGTAGCGAACTATACAATCCTTGGTTATAAGAGCCCCTCAAGATAACCACCAATTTCCCGCTGCTAAAAAACATTTTTCTCATTCACAAATCTTGAAAACTATCTAGATACTCATTTCGTCGAGGAGGACGTCTGTCTATCATCACAACGTCTGTGACTAGATAGACTTAGACTTCTAGCCACCCAATCTATAGTCCTGAAATTCACGTGATTTAAGTCTGTTTTTCAAGACTATGGTCTAGTTTGAGTTAGACGATGGTCTAGTTTTGCAAGACGCGACTAAAGAGCAACACGACCAAGCCGAAAGGTACATCACAACAACCGACACATACTCGACGAGACCCAGTTGAGAAAGCTACAGCGAAGTGACTATCGTTTAGTTTTCGTTCGCAGACTAGGTATCTGAAAAGTGGACTGTCACCAACGTGTATAACAAGCCACTTGAAAACTGGCTGACTTTTGGAGGTCAAAAATGGGAATGAGAATTACAACAAACGTTGCATCATTGAATGCACAGCGCAGTATGGTAACGAACTCACGTGAAATGCAAAAAAGCATGTCACAGTTATCAACTGGTTCACGCATCACTAAAGCCGGCGACGACGCTGCAGGTTTAGCGATCAGTGAAAACTTAAAAGCTCAGATTCGTTCATATACTCAAGCTTCGCGAAATGCGAATGATGGTATATCAATGATTCAAACTGCTGAACAAGGCATGGGCGAGATCTCTAATATTATTACTCGCGTTCGTGAATTAGGAATCCAAGCGGGTTCTGACACGATCGGTGAACAAGAACGTGGATTTATTCAAAAAGAAGTTGATGCTTTAAAATCTGAAGTTCAGCGTGTGGCAGAATCAACAACTTTCGGCTCTAGAAAATTATTAGATGGATCCGGCGGAGTTTACGATATTCATATCGGTGTTGGTGCCAATGAAAAAACAGATTGGATTGCTTACGATGCAAAAGTTTCTGATGTAACAATTGGTAATCTTGGAATCGACGATTTAGATTTCAGCTCTAAAGAAGGTGCTCGTGCTGGTTTAGCCGCACTTGATTCTGCACAAAAAAACGTGAATGGTTCACGTGCCACTTTAGGAGCTTTACAAAATCGTTTATCTTCAACAGTGGATGTGATCGGTACTATGAACGAAAATATGAGTGCAGCTAATTCACGTATCCGTGATACTGACGTAGCAGCTTCAAGTTCAGAGTTGGCTCGTAATAACGTGTTATTACAAGGAACAACTGCAACTTTAGCTCAGGCTAATCAATTGCCGCAAATGGCATTAAAACTGATTGGTTAATTAGGTCTAAGTTATAATTGATTTTTTGGGCGGGGCGAGGACCTCCGCCTTAGTCCAAAAAAATTTTCTAACGAAAGTCTAGGTCACTAGACTTTCGTTTTTTTGTTTTAAAGGTATTTGTGTTTCATGCCGATACGTAAAATATGAATATCAAGAATTTAATAGGTTTCACACCGGTCTCTACTCCGACACCTAAAGTGTCAGGTATCGAGCGGCCTATTAAATCTTCAGAGTCTTCCGCCGAAAAAGACGCCAACGGGCAGCAGTTCTATAGTAAACAAAAGCAAAAAAAAAATAAAATGTCCGATGAGCAATTTGAAAAAGCGATTTTACTTTTAAAAGAAAAACAATTTATCAAAGACATGAACTGGCTGGTCGAGATTTTTGAAGAAAATGGTTTTCGCTATGCCTGGGTTAAAGACCAAGCCGGCAGCAGCATTCGCCGGATTGCTGAATACGATCTTTGGGAAATGTTTGATTCCACTCAGCAAATACCGAATAAGGGTCAGTTACTTAAAAAAATCGCCTAGCAAACCTTGCCTACCAGCCCCTAGTCCAAGCCAATCAATTGACTCACAGTTTTTCACAAATGTCTGAAACAATAGAACTGTTAGCACGACTTCAATTCATGGAGGAAAAGAAGTGGCAGGTATTCGTATTTCAGGATTAGCTAGTGGATTACCACCTAATTTAGTCGATCAAGTGATCGAAGCTGAACGCGTGCCTTTAAAAACTATTCAAGAACAAAAAACCAAAGTTGAAGACAAAGTCAAACTAGTCACTGACCTAGAAACTAAAATTAACGAAATCAATAAAAATTTGGGAATTATTGTGGGCGCCAAAGGTTTCGTCGATAAAAAGTTTGCTTCGGGATTTCCAGATGTGATCGAAGGCACGATTGATCCTGAAATTGCTGATGCCGGTGAATGGACAATCGAAGTTTTGCAATTGGCCAGTAAGCCATCCGTTGTGACAAACGGATTTCCTGATAAAGATAAAACAACCATGGGCGTGGGTTATATTAATTTTGAAACAACGGATGGGCCTAAAGAAGTTTATATTACAGAAGAAAATTCGACCTTAGATAAAATTGCTTCGTCTATCAATGATGCAGGTATTGGAATTCGTGCCGTTGTTGTGAATGACCGCAGCGATAAAGAAGACAGCTATCGGTTAGAAATTGCAGGTCTTAAAACCGGTGATGATAATTCTGTGACCTTTCCAACCGTCTATATGCTGGATGGTAAACGGGATTTTCAGTTTGTTGGTGAAAATAAAGCCATGAATGCAAAGTTTAAATTAGATGGTCATGAATTTGAAACTGAAAGTAATGTCGTTAAAGATCTTATTCCCGGTGTTAATCTGGATTTAAAAAAAGCTGTGCCAGGCCAACCCATTCGACTGAATGTTACCGAAAACTTTGATGTTATATCCGAAAAAATAAAATCGTTTGTCGATTCCTACAACGCTGCTTTAAGTTTTATTCAAGGTCAAAGTAAGCTGTCCCCGGATGCAAAAGGTGGACAGCGCTTAGGGCCCCTGGGCGGTGATAGTATGTTGCGAATGACGGAAAGTCGCTTGCGACAAATTATTCAAGATGTTCAAGAAACAGGTAGTCAGTTTAAAAGAATTATCGAATTAGGTGTCGAGTTTAATCGAAACGGAACCCTTAATTTTAACCAAGACAAATTTAAAAAGCTGGTGAACAACGACCCAAAAGAAGTGGTTCAGTTTTTGCGAGGAAACTTTGTCGACACGGGTTTCATTCCCAGTATGAAAAAGCGATTGGGAAGTATTGTCGACCCGCAAACAGGGCCAGTGACCACGCGAAAAAAGTCTTATCAAGACCGAATATCACAAATGGACCGTCGACTTGAACAAAAAGAAAAATCTTTAAGTAAACGCGAAGATCAACTTCGTAAACAATTTGCAAAGATGGAAGAAGCTATGTCGAAACTGCAAGGCCAAGGGGCTGCAGCACAAGCATCTTTAGTCGGAGGAGGAAGATAAGATGGGAAACCCGTACGCCAAATACAAACAAGCTTCAGTCATGACAGCCAGCAGAGAACAAATTCTACTGATGCTGTATGAAGGTGCTATTAAGTTTACAAAAATTGCTATTTTGGCAATGGAAGAAAAGCGAATTGCCGAGCGTGGGACAAATATTTTAAAAGCCTATGACATCATTATGGAGCTTCATACCACGCTGGACCACAAAGTTGGGGGCGAATTAGCAAAGCAGTTAGAAAATCTGTATCTGTTCATGATGGACCAATACACCAAAGCGAATATCAAAAGTGACGTCGAGCCTTTGAAATCTAATCTTAAGATTTTAGAGAATCTTTATGACGGCTGGAAGCAAGCTATTGAAAAAATCAAAAAAGACAACGAACAGAAGGGGGCCTAGATGATTCGATTAGTTCAACTGCTCAATGAGAAAAACCATTTTCTAGAAAAGTTTTATTCATTAAATGAAAGCCAAATCAACAAACTGCAGCAGGGAATGTTTGATGATATCGAAAAATTCTATAACCAGCGGGAAGACCTATTAAAAATTTTAAAATATGTCGATTCAGAAATTAATAAATCACATATTTTACATAAAGATATGACAGGTGCGTTTGATATGTCTCAAAAGTCTGAGATTAAAGAGTGTCTTCGTGCCAAAGAACTTTATGTAAAAAGAATTTTAGATCAAGACTTGGTTGTTTTGGGATTAATTGATGAAGCCAAATCACAAATCATCCGAGAGCTGCAAGACATTAAAAAAGCATCCCGTGCTGTAGCTGGATATAAGTCGAACAGTCTTTAAAGTCTGTTAAATTCAAAAAGAATAATTTAATTCTGGCCAGTCAAAACACTGACTGGCCTGTCTAAAAAGATGGATCTAGAAACAGTTATAAAAAAAATAAGGTATTTGGCGATGGCACTCCGCTTGCTTTGCTAGGAAGAAGTAGATCAGGACGATCTGCTTCTTTTTCGGAGGACATGATGTCACAAAACGTATTTTTTGAAGCCGCCTTTGGTCAAGTTGAACTGTTTCTGCAAACTAAAAAGCCTTATCAAGCGCTTAAAAAATTAGTGGAAATTTCTCCTGCACTTAGCAAAAATATTCAATTTCTTACTTTGCTGGGAAAGACCCAGGCCGCAATTAAAGATTATAATGGCTTGATTAAAACCCATCAAGAATTAGTTCACCAGCGGGGCAGTGTAAGCGACCAACTGAACTTGATGATGGCCTATTATCAAATGAATTTAAGAAATCAGGCCTTAGATGTGGGACTTAAGCTTCAGGGAAGCGAACTGACATTTGCGGAAGAACAAAAACTTTGCAGACTTTTAGTTAAAATCTATCTGGAAGAAAATGATTTTGAAGGTGCGCAAGAAGCAATTACCCAGTCGCTGTTATCTGAGTCCGATGATTTTTTACTTTGGGCACAGGGAATTATTTATTTAAATTTATCGCTAAAAGATAAAGCTCTGGATCATTTTCGTAAAGCGGTTTTACTGAATCATAAAAACGACCAGGCTTGGGTTAGCTTAGGAATGATGCACAAAGAGATGGGTGATGAGTCTTTGTCACATGCCAATATCGAAAATGCGATCGATTTAAATCCGTACAACACTTCGGCTTTGAAGTTATTAGCCAGTTCTGCAGTGAAAGATAACGAAAAAATGAATTCGGCCTTTCAAAAATTTGAATTTTATCTGGCCGAATTTTGTTTCGATGAAGAGATTAATCTTTGTCACGTGCAGATGCTCTGTGAAACCAAGCAATGGGGATACGCCCAACTGCAGGTTGAAAAGCTGCTTTTACACGAACCTTTGAGTTTAGCAGCTGAAAATGCAAAAAAGTCGATGTTTGAATCCCAAGTTATGTGATACCCTGCGGGGGTGAAGATTGTTGTTCAAGAGGACTTTAAAAATATAGTCGATTTTTCTGGATATGAAACCGTACTGATTTCTCCAGCTGCATTATCTTTTGCTGCAGCCGCTGATATTGCGGGTGATGTAGCAATCGGTGATCTCAATTTTTTTCAGCAAATACATCAACAAGTTAAATTGACCTACAAAATTCTAATGGCTGAAGCCAACGAAATATCCGTTCAAGATATCTGTAGGATTCAGCCGTACCATGTGCAGAAATTAACAACCCCAGAAACTTTGTCAGCTTTACTCAATGATTTAGCTAATAAAATGGATCATAATAATAAAGCAAAAAAAGTAACAAAAGAAATTCAGAAAAAACGCCGAGAATTAGAACTGCTGAATGAACAATTAGTTTCAGAAAGTAAAGTTCAGTTTGAATCTTTAGAGAAATCAAACCATGAAGAGATGCAAAAAAATTTAAACGAGAAAAGTTTACTTTATTTTTTAGATTTTATAGGTTCTGAATCACTGAATGATGACTTTGTTTCCCAAATATTCAGGCTGCTCTGGAAAGAAATAAAGAAAATGGGTTATGCCTATCAGATTGGCTTTTGTTTTGAAAATTTAAGCGAAGCTGTTTCGTTAATTACCTATAACGGTATACAAGAAAAAAGTGAAACTTTAAAATTAAATATTGAAACCGAGCTGACTTCGGCCATGTTGGCCACAGCTGTGGGTCGGCCTGTTGGAAAACTTCTCAGTTGGAAATTAACCGAGTTTTCTAGAAACGGTTACTTTTTTATAGAATCGATTGATCAGCAATTATTACTGCAGCAATTGGAAAGTTACTTCAAAGAAAGATTATTTACTTTAAGTCTGTATTTTGATCGGTGGCTGATCGAAAAAGAATATCATTTGCTGCTTGAGCGTTGGGACAGAACTTTTAAATCTTTTTCTGGATACACGCATGTGATTGATGAAAATTACGAAATTTATCAGTCAAATTATTTAAAAAAATCAATGACTGAAACAAAATGTTTCACGGTCTTAGCCGGAAGAGACCAACCCTGCGATCAATGTCCGATCAAAACAAAAAATTCTGCAGACTTTTATTTGACGCCTTTGAAAAAAGTTCGGGTTAGCTGTTCTGAATTTAGCCAGGCTGATAAAAAATATTATTTTATGTTCTATGAAGACATGACTAATCTTGATTTGCTAAAATCAAAAATGATTCAATCTGAAAAAATGGCCACAGTGGGACGCTTGGGAAATCACTTGTCGCATGAATTAAATAATCCGTTGACCGGTCTAAAGCTTTACACCCAGTTATTGCTGAACGGAAAAGAAGATGGCGGGTTGTCGCCAGCTATTAAGGCTGATTTACTAGAAATTCTAAAAGCTTCAGAGCGTTGTGAAAAAATTATTAAAAATTTATTACAGTTCAGCCAACAGGCTGAAATTCAGTTAACCCCGATGCTGTTCGAAGAGGTCCTGGAAAGCACACTGACTTTACTAAAAACCGCACTCAGGCCACATCGGTTATTTATTGATTTAAAAAAGAACATGATTATGGCTGATTCGACAGCTTTGCAGCAGGTTATTTTTAATATTTTGAAAAATGCGTGTCAAGCCATGGATAAGCCCGGAAGTATTAAAATTTTTCATTTAGAAGATGCAGATAAAATCACTTATTGTTTTCAAGATTCTGGCCCTGGTTTAAGTGCTGATGTACAAAATTTATTTTCTCCGTTCGTGACGACAAAAAAAGTGGGTGAAGGGACTGGGTTGGGGCTTTATCTTTCTAAAAAATTGATGAGCAGAATGAATGCTGAGATTAAAATAAATAGAAATTATAAAAATGGTTTACAAATAGATTTGGTTTTCAAAAAAATATGAGATTTTTAATTGTCGATGATGAAATTTTAATTCGTAGATCACTGAGCAGAGCCCTGACTTCACAAAAACATATTTGTTTAGAAGCTGAAAACGGTGAACAGGCCGTGCAGTTTTTAAAAAATGAAAGCTTTGACGCTGTGATTTTAGACCTGATCATGCCAGTCAAAAGTGGCTACGACGTCATTAATGAAAGTAAGGCTGAAATTCCTTTCTTTATTATTTCAGCTTTCAGTGGCCCAGAACTGAGTGCCGATTATCTGAAGTCAGATCGACGTATTCAAATGTTTATTAAAAAGCCTTTTGATAATTTATTTGATACCATCGCCCAGATTTTGCAGCATTTAGAAGTTATAGGTAAAAAAGAACGATGAGAATAATATCGGGTAAATACAAAGGGCGTGTTTTAACTTCGTTTCAAGCCGATCATATCAGGCCCACAATGGACCGAGTTAAAGAGACTTTGTTTAATAAATGGATGCATCATCTTGATGGCGCAAAAGTTTTAGATTTATTTGCAGGGACGGGTAGCTTGGGTTTAGAGGCTCTTTCTAGGGGTGCCTTACATGTTGAATTTGTGGAAAAAAACTTAAAGTCTTTACAAATTATTTCAAAAAATATTGAAATGTTAAAAATTCCTAAATCAGACTATTCGGTTTTAAAAAAAGACACGTTGCAGTTTTTGCCTTCCTATAAAGGTTTACCCTTTGATTTGATCGTTATTGATCCTCCGTTTACAGAAAAAATGGCCCACGAAGTGATGCAAGCATTAAACTTAAGTCATTGCGTCGGTGAATCAACTTTGATTGCTATTGAGTCCATTAGGCAAGAACGAATCGATGCCGAGTATTCAGAACTTTTAAGATATGATTTTAAAGACTACGGTGACAAAATACTTTCTTTCTTTAAAAAAAAAGAGCATTCTTAGGGCATGTCAAAAATTGCCGTTTATCCAGGAAGCTTTGATCCAGTTACAACGGGACATCTGGATATCATCGAACGCATCTCTAAAATATTTGATCACGTTATTGTTTTAACGGCTGAATCGAAGCAAAAAAATTATTTATTTTCAGCCCGTGAGCGGGCTGAATTTTTAAAAAAAGCCTTAGTTAATTTTCCGAATGTCGAAGTCGATTTGTTTTCAGGTCTTACCGTAGATTATATGCGTAAACGAAAAGCTCATGTGATCGTGCGGGGACTTCGCGCTGTTGCAGACTTTGAATACGAAGGCACGCTGGCCAATATGAATTACCGATTAGCTCCAGAAATCGAAACCTTTATGATTTTTTCTAGGCCAGAGTATTACTTTATTTCCTCAAGGGCTGTGAAAGAGGTTGGCAGAAACAGCGGTAACTTAAAAGGTTTAGTGCCTGATTTTATTATTCCTGAAATAACAAAAAAACTGGGGGCATAAATTTTGGTTTTATCACAGAAAGCACAAAAATTAAAAACTTCCCCAACTTTGTTTTTAGTGGCGAAAGCGAAAGAATTACAGGCGCAAGGTCACGACGTCATATCTTTAACTGTCGGTGAACCAGATTGGCCTACCTATTCTGCAGCTGCTGAGGCAGGAATTTCTGCGATTAAATCAGGTTTTACAAAATACACAGCGGCCCAGGGGACTGTCGAGCTTCGAAAAGCCATTATTCACAGAACAAAAGAAGATTTAAATCAAGATTACAATTTGTCCGAAGTGACGGTTACTTCCGGTGCTAAGTACGCCATTTTTGCAGCCCTGCAAGTGCTGTGCGATCCTGCTGACGAAGTTATTATTCATTCGCCCTACTGGGTCAGTTATCCAGCTATGGTAGAGTTAGCAGATGGAATTCCAAAAATAATTACTTGCACTGAAAAAAATAATTTTAAACTGACAGCTGAAGAATTAGAAAAAAATATTAATAAAAATACCAAAGTGTTTTTATTTTGTTCTCCTTCAAACCCCACAGGTTTTGTTTACACTACAGATGAATTACAAAAACTAGCTCAAGTTTTGTTAAAGTACCCGCGCGTGCATATCATTACCGATGACATGTACCACCGACTAATGTTTGACGGCTCGAAGCGGGCACCACACATTTTGGATGTGGCTGGTGACTTAAAAAATCGAACGATTATTATCAATGGGGCTTCTAAGGCCTATGCTATGACAGGCTGGCGCGTTGGCTGGGCGCTTGGTCCCAAACCAATCATTCAAGCACTGGGGGATTACGCTTCGCAGTCAACAGGTGCTCCGTGCAGCGTGTCCCAAGCGGCAGCATTACCGGTGGTGATGAATGCTGAAAATGAAATTCGTGAAACCAACACAACATTGATTGGTCGGCTAGAAGCTGCGCTGAACGAATTTAAAAGTATCCCTGAGTTTAAAATATTTAAACCGCAAGGAGCTTTTTATTTGTGGGTTGATATCACGCACGTTATCGGGAAGTTGTATCATGGTAAAAAAATTGAATCTTCACAGGAATTTGGAAAAATTTTATTAGAAAAGTTTTTTGTCTCTACGGTGCCAGGTGAAGAATTTGGAAACCCAGGGTATTTGCGATTAAGCTTTGCCATTGAAACAAAGCGTATGTCCGAAGCTATCGGCCGTATGAAAAAGTTTGTTTTAGAATTAAAAAATATTTAATTCTTCGTGCTGATGCGTTTAAATTCAAACGGCCGCACCGCTTTGCCATTTTCAAAAACAACATTTTTATTTTTTTCATCAATAAAGGTTTGCGGAACTTGGGTTGAATTTCTGGCAATCGTATCGTTAAATTGGTGTTTGATTTGTTCCATATTGGTTAAGTCTGGTGCCGGTGTATCAAAAGCGGTTGCTGAAACCATTTGATTCATTTTTTTTAACTGCTGTTCAAAGTCTTTAATTTCTTGATTGTGAATTTGATTTGTTTCAGCAGCTGACGGGTTAATTTGATTGATCCATGCGGGTAGGTTTTCTTCCGAAAACTGTAAATTTTCTTTGTTCATTTTGATAATCATTTCAATTTCAGCCGTATTTAAATCAATTTTCTGACTGATTTGATCGGTGGTAAATCCCTGGTTAGCCAGTTTTGCCGCCTGTACGTACTTGGTCGTTTTTTGTCTTTCTATGATTTCAGAGTGGGGAACTTGATCATAAAATATTTTAGAAACATCAAGCGCCTTCGATAAAACCAATTCAATCTGTTCAATTTTTTCATCGGATTGCATCAGCTTACTTTGCACATCACTTGATTTTTGCTCCAGCAAGTGAACCCAGCGCCTGACTTGTTCGTCGGATTTGTCCGAAAGATCCTGCAGTATGGAAATTTTATTTTGTAAAAGCTGTAGACCTTTAGTTAGTCTCTGGTCTTCGTGCTGAGATTTATTACGTACAAACCAACTGAAAGCCATAAAGGACATCAGCAGCAAATTGATAAGCGCTAGGGTAAGAAGCCAAAAATTCACAGGCAAACCTCCATCGGTTCAGCTAGGGGACAGCTTTGATTGTATTGTGTTTCTTCGGCTCATCACAAGTAGGTCCAGTCAATGATTTCAAATAACCAGACTAAAGCCGTCTTTTGCTTGGCTACAATTTGTTTTACAATTTGAGTCAACGTCACGGAGTAAAAAAATGAACAAAAACATAAACGGACTAATTGGTCTTATTACAGCTTGGGTTTTTATATCATTTTTTGCGTCCTGCGCACCGGTTCGCTTTCAAAAAGCTAACGTCAACGTGCTGGCAGCCTGCTCGGGAACAATTTGTGCGACCGGGGCACAACAAATTCAGTGTAATCCAAAAATAAATACAACAGCGACGACTTTTACTTACGCGGCTGGTGTTGCACTTCCAAAAATAAATTCGAATTGTAACCCTGCAAATGTGGATTACACTTGGGTCATTAAAAAAGCGGATGCTACGGTTTTAAACGCCACAGTCCCAGGCCTTGCCGGAGCTAATCCTACTTCAGTCGATTTCACGGGTCTTGGGCCAGGTTCGTATTACGTTTACTTAACGGCTTCTCAGACGGGTTCAGCTTACGCGACATACATGGCATCGACACCTTTGGAATTTGTTGTCGGAGGTATCGGAAACCAGCTGATGTGTGATCCGAAATTAAATCAAAATGCAGTTAGCGTTACGCTGAATGCAGCCGACAACAATGCTTTGATATCCGCAAACTGCACCCCACTTGCGGGTAATTATGCGTGGACGGTAACTCGCAACAACATGCCGATCACGATTGCTGGTTTAAGCGGAGCGAACTCGACTCCAGATATAAAATCCTATGGTGAAGGTGTGTATTTGATATCTTTGTACGCGACCGTACTTGGTTCGCAGCACTGGCAAAGTTCAACACCGTTAACTGTTACGGTTATAAAACCACCACCACCGGCTGATCCCATTAATTGCAATCCACGAATTAACGGGTCGATGACCGCGCTGACAATCATAGCCTCTTCACCACATCCGCTGATTAGTGCTAATTGTATTCCGTCAAATGCAGATTATGTGTGGACTGTTACGCGAAATGGTAACCCAGTTGCAGTTCCTGGTTTAGCGGGATCTAATTCTAACCCTGACTTTTTATCGCAAGGCGTGGGTACCTATTTAGTTTCACTGAATGTTTCAGCGCCGAATTATGCGGGGTGGAACACCACAACTCCATTGGTGATTACGGTTGATTCCGGCGGCGGCGGACAAAACATAAATTGTGCTCCGCGAATAAATAATTCGTCCGTATCGGTGACGGTTGCACAGAATAATACAAATCCAACAATTACGTCGGGCTGTATGCCTGCGACAGTGACTCACATCTGGAGTGTCTTTCGAAATGGCCAGCCAGTTGTTGTCAGTAATTTAAATGGACCTTCATCAACACCAAATTTCATTGAATCAGGTCTAGGCACATACTCGGTTTATCTAACGGCAACAGCTCCGGGATACAATGCTTACGTGACTCCGTGGCCGTTAGAAGTTGTTGTTAGCAGCACGGCAAAAACATTTCGTCCGATGTCGCTGCAAAAAGTTGTACAAGCAACTGATAACAAAGTTGATATTATGGTTGTCGTCGATGATTCCAGTTCCATGTTACCCGATAACACAAAACTGGGTGAAAGATTACAGGGTTTTGTTAATGATTTAACGACTTCAGGAATTGACTGGAATATGTGTGCAACTGTCACCCATGATCAACTATCCAACGGCAGTCAGTACTGGGGATTATCGCGGAACTGGTCTGATTATACGGGAACTCCGAAATGGATTTTAAAAAAAGATGCAGCAAACCCTTACACTATTTTTACAAACACAATAACCGCCATTGGTGCAGGATGGGCTAACACAGATGACGAGCGTCCGTTAAAAGCCGCGTTTTGGCACGCTGAATACAACGCGTACAATACCTGTTACCGGCCCGATGCTGCACTTTCGGTTTTAGTTATTTCTGATGAAGATGAAAGATCTGTCGGCGGAGACCCTGCAGCCGTATTTTATTCCACAGAGTTAAAAAATTTAGATGGTGAAGATCAGCCCCACGGATACATCAACAAAATTAAACAACTGTTCACGATCAACAAGCGCTTAAGCGTAAATTCAATTATTGTGAAACCAAAAGACTCTGCCTGTATGGCGTCTCAGGACAGTGGCAGTTCTAAAAGTCATTACGGTTATAAATTAAATGAATTATCGCAGTTAACGAATGGCTACGTGGGAAGTATTTGTGATACTAATTATTCGAACAATCTGTATTACTTTAAAGACCGCATCGTCAATTCGTTAGCTTCAATTCCGCTGGAATGTGCGCCCGTTGGCGCCATCACTGTGACGATTACTCCGTCGATGGGCCCAGTCAGCACGACTTTACAGAATAACATATTGGTATTTAGCCCAACAATTCCTGCAGGCCGCACGGTTGATATTCAGTACAATTGTTCGCAAAATTAATTTGTGGATGATAAATATCTTTGGCTAGAAGATCTAAATAGTGCACAAGCTAAGGCCTGGGTCGACCAGGCCAACAGTAAAGCTGAAATTTATTTTGAAAATAATAAATTTTTCGATGGTGACAAAAACGACTATGAAGCTGTTCTTTTAGCTGAAGACCAACTACCTAAAATACAATTGCACGATGGCTGGATTTATGAAACCCATCAAAACCGCCATCAGAAGCAAGGGTTGTTTCGTCGCCTACAACTGACAGGCTTTGTTACAGGCAGTAAGAACTGGCATGCGCTTCTGGATTTGGACGAGTTATCACAAATTGAAAAAACGAACTGGGTATTAAACCGCGTGCAGTTTCTGAAAAATAGCACCAAGGTTTTACTGGGTTTGTCGAATGGTGGGTCAGACGCCGTCACCTGGAGAGAATTTGATTTAAAAACAAAGTCGTTTCAGATCAGTCAGCCGTTTGACTTACCCGCATCGAAAAGCAGTCTTAAATGGTATGATCCTAATACCTTGATTGCGTTAGATGCTTTATCAAATGATTCAAGAACCGCCTGTGGCTATGCCAGGCATGTGCGCATTTGGAAGCGCGGGCAAAAATTTTCTGAATCCAAGATTATATATACTTGCTTGCAAGAGAATATTTCTGTGCAAATTAATTTTGATTCTGAAAGCTTAAACTTAATTATTTTAGACATGGTTACTTTTACAACAACAAAAGTCTATCAGGTAAGAAACCTACTTGAAATTTCTCAGATCCCTATTCCCGAAGAATTTGATAACTTAGTTTATTTTCAGAATCATTATTTTGTAGAAAATAAAGTTCCCTGGAAAATAGACAGTGTTTCCATTGCTGCAGGTTCTTTAATTTCATGGCCAGCGAGTGCAACAAAACTGTCTGGTGAAAATATAAAAATTATTTTTTTGCCAGATCAAAATCAATTTCTTAATCATTTTTTTTGCACAAAAAATAATTTGTACGTTGTAACTTTTAAAAATATACAAACAGTCATTCACAGCTTTGAATTAATAGATGATCATTTCGGCCAGTTTGAAATGGATTTGCCAGTGGGTGGTATTATTGATTGCGGTGCTGCCGATGAGACCACAGATGTCGTTTTGTGGCACCAGTCTGATTTTTTACAGGAAAAACAGTATGTATACTCAGAGCCTTTAAAATTAAAAAAAGTAGTCAAAAAGACGGCTGCTTATTTTGATCACCAAGTTTTCGAGACCCATCAGCTTTGGGCCAAAAGTGCTGATGGAACCCGAATTCCCTATTTCATTATTCATCGCAAAAACTTGGTTTACGATGGCAGTCATACAGTCTGGATGAATGGCTACGGTGGCTTCGAAGTTTCACAAACTCCGTACTACTTGGGGACGATTGGCAAAGTGTGGCTTGAAAAAAATGGCGTCTATGTTGTGGCCAATATTCGTGGTGGTGGCGAATTTGGACCTGCTTGGCATCAAGCGGCTATTTTGCATAATAAGCAAAAATCTTATGATGATTTTATTTGTGTCGCTGAAGATTTAATTAAAAGAAAAATTTCATCACCGAAAAAAATAGGCATTGAAGGCGGCAGTAACGGTGGGCTTCTGGTCGGTGTCGTCAGTATGCAGCGGCCTGATTTATTTGGTGCTGTCGTCTGTCACGTGCCACTTCTAGATATGCTTCGTTATCACAAGTTGCACGCGGGTGCCAGCTGGATAGCCGAGTATGGCAATCCAGATATTTTACAGCAGCGTGATATTATTGAAAAATATTCTCCGTATCAAAATGTAAAAGCTGGCGTTAAATACCCAGAGTTCTTTTTTTACACGTCGACAAAAGATGATCGGGTACATCCTGGCCATGCAAGAAAAATGGCCGCGAAATTAATAGAGCTAAATCAGTCGGTTATTTTTTATGAAAAACAAGATGGTGGTCATAGCAGAAGTGCTGATTTATTAGAATCAGCAGCACTTTATGCTCGATTTTCTTCCTTTTTAAAGAAAGCTTTGAAACTAGAAAACTAGCGAGAGCTTTCTTTGATAAATGTTGTCATGTAATGACGAACCAAATACTCAGGTTTAAAGCTAAGGCCTTTAAAAGCCCAAAGAACTTCTTCGAAAGCACCCCACTTAGCTTCGATCAATTCTTCGTCGGTGACGATAGTTACTTGTTCTTTTTGTGTTGGTTGTGGAATCGCTAAATTTCCTACGTAATGAAACCTCATGCTGATAAGGCCTGCATTTTTCACCGAGAAAATCATTTTATAACCATTTCTAAAAAGCATGAAGTCAGCATGAGTTTTAGCGATACCATAAACTTTAATGCGCCCCAAAGCGGTAGGCTTTAACTCATTGAAAACGGCGGCCGTTTCAGCAAAATCTGTTTTTAAACGAAGTAAAAACTGAATTGTGTCATTCACTAAAATTCGCTGGGTATCTAACCCCAGGTTCATGTCGATCATCACAGATTTTTCGATTTGCTCGTCGGCTGAAACCAATTCACGAATCCAGGTTTTGCTTTCGGTTCTGTTCATATCCATTTTTAGCTCCGCATCTTAAGTGCTAACTTTACTTTCAAGAGCTGCGTAATTTTTGTCAATACCTAAAGCTAGCTTTTGTTTTAGAACCCACCCAATTGCAGCCCAAAAGCGAATTGTGGCCCCGCTGAGTTCACTGCAGAAAAGGGGTAGTATCCCCCAAGAACAATATTAAGCGGTAAAATATAGCCCACAGTGGTTTCAAGCTTGGCTTCAATTCCAGCGCTCCAATAGCTTTCATTCAGTCGGCTGCGCGGATTTTCTTTGTACACGCCAAGTCCGTCCGCCACGATCGCGCCGGATAAGCGTTTCACAAAAAATGCAGGCGTGACAGCACCTGTTTCAATTTTCGAAATCGGAAAGCGATATTCTGTGTTGACGGTCCACAGGCTGCGTCCAAAAAATTGATTAGGCAGATAACCACGAAGAACAAATTGTGGAATAAGAGTGTCGCTGGCGGTAAACGCCGATGTGTTACTTGAACCAAATCTAGAAAGTAGGGGTTCAAATGTTATCAAAGCATTTAAACGCAGCATCAGGGCGTGGTGTTTGGGTAACCATTTCGAATGAAACTTCAAAAACGTAGCGGTTACTTTATTATAATCTGTACTGCCTTCAATATTTTGAAATTTTTCAGCACGTACAGACGCACCAATTCCCTCTTCGGGCGAGATTTGAAATATATTTTGATCGTAACTTGAATAAGCCAACTGAGCGAATGGTCCCCAATGCTTTGTCCGAGTTAATAAAAAAGTTTCTTGCTGCTGAAGACCAATTTGAAATGCTAAATTTTTATTAATTTGAAATAAATCAGGTAAAAGACTTACGAAATTAGTATTGGTTTCGACCACTTGATCAATTGTACCGAAAGATTGATTGGCCTGAACAGCTCCGACTTGAAATGGAATTGTAAAAACTGAATTCGTATAGATGCCAACAAAACCAGTTTTGTTAATATCCGTTTGATAATTGGCCAATAACGAATACTGATGAATTTTTATCGGATCTGAGCCTGAAGTCTGCGCCTGGATGAAAACTCCATTTTTTGAAGTGGTCGAAGATATAAAAGGAATCCAGTACTGTGGCCACAAATATTCACCCGCGGAATAGTCGGACAGCTCGATAATGGCACTGTCTCTTGGCTTCGCCGTGTAATTGTAATGACTTGAAATTTCATTCGTAATCACAGGTAATTTTTCTTTTATCAAAGAAATCTCGAGTTTTGCAACCCGAAAGCCATCACCGGTCATCAGTGTGGCCCAGATGTTTTTTTCTTCCGGATCGACAGCAAAGCTCCAGAGGCCGCTTTGAACGTGTGTTACAGGCAATGCTGTTTTCAAATCGGCTGAAACATAAATATTAAAAACTCCGTTTTCCGACGAAGTAAAATAAAGTTTCGGCCCAACCTGTCGCAAAAAACTGATGTTTTTATATTTGAGTGGAGCCGGGGTAATGGTGTGAGTTTTTAAATCCATTCTTTGTAAATAAGTTTCACCATCTGCTGATTTTTTTATATATAAAATTTCTGAATCATTCCAAAACAAAGGTGAATAAAAACGCTCGTCCATCTGTGAATCTAATACCAATTCAATATTTTTGGTTTCTAAAGTCATTATTTTTAATTGCGTTTTTCCGCTGAAGGTCGACACAAATATAATTTTTTTTCCATCAGCTGAAAAGTGCAAATCGCGGGCGCGCTGACCTTGGGTCAATGTCATAACGGTGTCTTTTGCAATATCGTAAATAGAAATATCTGAAAAAGTCTCTTTCGAATTAAAACGATCAATTTTTGCAAAGTAAATTTGTGGCAAGGTGGGGTGAAAAACCAGTGAATTGATTTGACCAGTGGGTCGGTTTTTTAGACTATCCATAAATTGGCCGTCTTTATTCTGAATAGCAATTTCCGGATCGCCATCTCTGTTTTCGATGAAAGCCAAAAACTGATGTTTTTGTGAATAGATGGGTTGCAGCGAGGACTGTCCGTCAATGGCCAGCAAACTTGTTTTTGTCAGAGGTAATTTTTCCAGAGATTTTAATTGCTGTTCGGCATTGGCTTTAACACCCAATAAAGTCTGATTGTAAATTTCATCGTACGAAGACTCGTTCAGTTCTTCGACGGGTGCAGTAATAAAGTAGGGAATGCGTTCGCCGTGTGCCCTGACTAACTGGTCAATCGCTGAATTTTTTTTATTTTTAGCAATGTAGCTCCAAAGCAACGAACCAAATAAATAAGGTCGATTGCCATAGGGCCAGCTGGGTAATACTTCATTGACCGAAGCTAATGTATAAGAAAACAACTTGTCTTCAAGGAACATGGCTCTAAGAGCCGCATCCTGATGGTAAGACTTCATTCGGCCCCGGCTTGAAAACTGAGTTTCTAATTCGACGGCCATGCCTTCCTTCCACCACAGTGGCAGCAGCAAATTGGGAGCGACTATCGAGCCAAAAACAGGGCGCAGATACTGATAAAATCCTAGGGCAGGTTCAAGTTGTAAAATATGAGTCATCTCGTGAGTAATTAATTCGCGGGCCCACTCGGCAGATTCAGATAAACTTTCATGATCGTTAATCTGTACAGAATAGGCCATGATTAGGGGGTAGGGAATTCGTGTTGCGAAGCCATTTGAAGCATCAGTTTTATCGTTAATGACAATAACTGTTCGCACCGGTTTTTCGGTAAAAACAGATTGCAGATTTTGAAATGCTTTTTCTGCAACATTTGCGTAATACAGACCAAGGTCTTGCTGCTGAGCACTAAAAATAATATCGAAATGCTCTGTTTTTATCGTTTTCCATTTTTCATCTGAAAAACCAATTCGTTGCGCCCAAGTATTGAACGTAAAAAAGCAGATGGTAATAAATAAAATCAGTGTTGTTTTTTTCATAAGTATTTAGTTTGAATCGCCAATGAAGGTTTGACAAGACACCATGATCATCTAGATTAAAGACTTGAACTAATTTATTACTACATCATGGGGGTTTTTTTGAAAAAGTTATTGGTAAAGTCATTGTTATTGGGTTGTGTATTTTCTTTGGCGTTGGGATGTTCAAGCTGGAGAAAAAAATCAGGAGCAGAAACGGGTTCTGACCCAGCTGTTATTTCTGAAACAACGGGTGGCGGTGGATCTGAAAAAATAGACACAACACCAATGAATTATGCATCGACCGGCAGTGACAGTGGATCTATTCAGGGTCTGAAAAGTATTTCTTTTGACTACGACAAAGCAACGCTACCTGCGCCTGAAAAAGCAAAGCTTGAAGGCAATGTGCAGTGGCTGAAAAAAAATGGTGGAAAAATGCAAATCGAAGGACACTGTGACCAGCGCGGTTCAACCGAATACAATTTATCCCTGGGCGAACGCCGCGCTATATCCGTTAGAAAAATGATGATTTCAATGGGCATCGGGGCTGATCAATTAACTACAGTTAGTTTCGGTAAAGAGAAATTATTATCGACAGGCGAATCTGAAGCCGACATGGCAAAGAATCGTCGCGCTAACTTTGTTCCAACTGGAAAGTAGGAAACCGAAGTGCTGTTCACAAAAGGCTGCGTTGTTTTTTTGTTTTTACTGCTTACTGGTTGTATTACGACATCGCCCCCTCTTGAGGACTACACTTTAGCAGACGCCGCTATCAAAGCAGCCAAGTTGGTACAAGCCGTTCGCTTTTCACCGGGAAACTGGAGCCAAGCCGAAGAAAATTTCAGGCAAGCTCGCATTCTTTATAACGAGCGCGAATACGAGCAAGCAAAAATACTTTTTATAAAAGCGCGCCTGGCCGCAGAGCGTGCTGAAAATTCAGCTCGGTTAATACGACAACAAAATGGAGATGTTTTATAATGCGCAAAATTATTTTTATGCTTTTGATGCCAACTCTCTTAGTTTCTTGTCTAAAAACCCGCGCCGACTTATCTGAACAAGAACAATCTCGATTTTACGGAAAAAAAAATGCAGAAAATCAAGTTAGCGGTCAGTCGCAATTAAATTCAGGTAATAGCGCGCCGGCTGCGGCCGTCGACGAGCGTGACGATTTAATTCGTGGATTCAATGGGCGTATAGAAAGTTTAGAAAACCAAATTACCACGCTACAAAAAGAAAAAGCGGCTTTAACAACTTCAGCGGACAACCAGAAATTACAACTTTTACAAGACGCCTTAGCAAAAATGGAAGCGCAAATTCAGAAATTAGAAGGTGAAGCCGCCAATGCGGCTCAACCTGTGGCAGTTGCGGCTTCTCAGTCAGCCACCCTTAGTAAACCGGTACATTCAACTTTGAAAAAAGACTCTTCTGCTGCTAGCAATTATGATCTGGCACAAGATTATTTTAGTAAAAAAGAGTGGAAAAAAGCCATTCTCAGCTATCAAAAATATGTCGATGAATTTTCTAAAGGAAAAAATACTCCGGATGCAAAATATAAAATCGGAGTTTGCTTTCAAGAGTTAGGAATGAAAGAAGAAGCCATGGCGTTTTACGAAGAAGTCCTAGCAAATTACGGTAAATCAGAATCAGGAAAAAAAGCCAAGATTCGTTTATCAAAACTGAAGAAATAAATATAAATTGTGATGGAAATAAAAACAGTTTTAGCCATCGAATCCAGTTGTGATGACACTTCTGTTGCTATCGTTAAAGATGACGGCTTTGTGGTCAATCAGGTCTCTGCGAATCAAGATTTAGCCCATGCACCGTACGGTGGGGTAGTTCCTGAAATTGCCAGCCGGAATCATTCTGTTTCTTTGCTACCACTGATTGATCATCTATTAAAAAAAAGTGGTTTGACTTGGAAAGATATTGAAGGACTTGTTGTCACCAATCGTCCGGGGCTTATTGGCTCTTTGATTGTGGGAATAATGACAGTCAAAGCCATTTCCCAGTCCTTTGGAATTCCCATGATTGGTATAAATCATCTTGAAGGACATTTATTAGCCCCCTTTCTTAAAGATACGACTTACCAACCCCCAGAAAATTTTAACTACCCCTACGTGGCTTTAGCTGTAAGTGGTGGGCACACCAGCATTTACTGGGTCGAAGCTTTCGGTGTTTACACTGTCATTGGTTGCACGAAAGACGATGCAGCCGGAGAAGCTTTTGATAAATTTGCAAAAATGCTGCAGCTGGGATTTCCCGGTGGTGCCTTAGTTGATCAACAAGCAAAAAATGGCGATCCAAAAAAGTATAATTTTCCCAGAAGCTTAATAACAGAGGACAATTTAATGATGAGCTTTAGCGGTTTGAAGTCATCAGCTGCACGACAAATAGAAAAATTAAATCCACAAGAAATAATTCAAGAAAAAGCAGATTTGTGCGCTTCCTACCAAGAAGCTATTGTTGATGTCTTACTTTTTAAATTAGAAAAAGCGGCCCAGCAGTATCAGTGTAAAAAAATTATTATTACAGGCGGGGTCAGCGCCAATTCCCGCTTACGCGAACGCGCTGAGGCTTTGGCTAAAAAAAAGGGAATGGTTTTAGTCATTCCGCCACTTAGATACTGCACAGATAACGCAGCTATGATTGGTTACACGGGCTTACTTCGTCTTCGCCGTGGCGAACGTGACAATTTGGATATGGGTCCCTTTGCACAGTCATTAGAAAAAGATTTCAGAGATAAAACATGACCGCGTACTCACGATTAGAAAAACGCCAAAGTGAATTGCAGATCGATGCTAAAAAATCTTTAGGACAAAATTTTTTGATCTCGGATTCTGTGATTGAAAAGATCATCACAGCAGCCCTTGAAACCAAAATAGACCAGATTTTAGAAATTGGTCCGGGCTGTGGTGCACTGACCGATTTACTTATACAGCACTATAAAAAATTAAAATTAATCGAATTAGACAGAAATTTATTTGCCTATTGGAAACAGCAAGGTTGTGACATCATTAATGCCGATGCGTTGCAAATTGATTGGACACCCTACACAAATTATTTGCTGGTCAGCAATTTACCTTATCAAATTTCTTCATCATTGGTAATCGATCGCAGTTTAGATGTGTCACTGCTAAAAGGTATGATTTTAATGTTTCAAAAAGAAGTGGCACAAAGAATCAGAGCCACCCACCAAACAGAACACTACGGGATGCTTAGTATAATTGCTCAGGAATTTTGGACAATCAAAACTGTTTGTGATGCCGGGCCTCGTGATTTTAAGCCGGCCCCCAAAGTTGCCAGTCGCGTGCTTTCATTTGTGCCCAAGACGTCAAATGTTAAGGATTCAAAAGAATATCTTAAATTTGTAAAAATGGCCTTTCAACAGCGTCGCCGTATTCTTAAAACCAACTTGCAAGCGTTAGATCATAAGTTTTTTGATGGGTTGCGGCTGTCCGATTGGCTAAAGCAGAACAGTAAAACAGAAAAGGTGCGCGCTGAAGAATTGTCTGTTATAGAAATAAATTCATTATACCATTTTTTAAAACGCTAAGGGGTTTTTTGGAAAAATCAGTTTTACTTATTCAGGATAATAAACAGGCCCGGTTCAACTATCAAATTGTTGAAACTTTCGAAGCTGGCCTAGTTTTAACTGGCAGTGAAGTGAAATCGATTCGCGCAAAGAATATTCAGTTAAAAGATGCGTACATTTCTTTTCAGCACAAAGAAGCCTTTTTGCAAAACGCCCATATTAGTGAATATAAAGCCAGCAGTTATAATAATCATCAGCCTGAAAGGTTGCGAAAATTACTTTTGAATAAACATGAACTTGAAGAAATTTTTGCAGCTCTTCGAGAAAAAGGTTTAACCTGCATACCATTAAAAATTTATTTCAAAAATGGACGAGTTAAAGTCGAAATAGGATTAGCAAAAGGTAAAAAAACACACGACAAGCGTGAATCCATTAAGAAGCAAGATGCTGATCGTCAATTACGTCGGGCGACAAAGCAAGATCGTGGATAGCAAAATTTTCGGATCGTTGCGACTGCGATCGGTAAACAATAAGCCATAAAAAAGCATTCAACACGCTGGTAAACAAAGTTGAAGAAATAACTAAAAAAACAATCCACCTTTTTTCAAATTCGATGTTTTCATTCATGTTAAACGTTGTCGGAATATGGTTTTGAATAATTTCGTAATTTTGAAAGATCCAGTAAAGAGCCGGTAAAAAAAAGACGACCTGAACGGCCACTGTGATCATAAAAATCTTAAAGACCAAGCTGGATGAGCTATCAATTAAGGATTGATATTTCTCGGTAAAAAAATTCCAACGCGGCTTTCTTTTGCCAAAGTGATGCCCAATTTTCATAGGTATTGTTCGGTATATTTTGTTTGTCTATGAAGGCCTAATTTTGTTAACCTTTACCTATGAATGCTTTAATCTGGCCCTTCGCTTTAGTCTTGGTTTTAGGAAACTCCTGCCAAATAGAATCAAAACACGTTGAACAAACCAATTTGAAATCAAGTAATGAAGCCTCGACGTTGGTCGATCCCAGATACAGTCTTAGCCAAGACCGGACCGAGTTCGAGCAGTTACGTGATTCTATTCCAGACAGAAAAAAAAAGACAAATGATGAAAAAGCACTTTTAGCTGAATGGATGAATGGTTTTCGATTGCCGCCGACAGATATTCGCGAAAAATTCGATAACTTGAACCGTAAAAAAAGAGAACTATTCAATAACGATCTTACAAAAATCCGAGAACAGTACACTTCATCCGATAAAAAAAAACGAGATGAATTTTTAAATCAGCTGAACGAAGAAAGAACTGATTTTACGCGAAGAAAAAAAGACCAAGATGAAAGAAATGAATTTTTTAATCAACTTGATGAAAAAAGAAAAATTTTTTTCGCTGAGCAGCATGAAAAGCGCGATGAATTTGAATCTGACATTCGGGATCAACGTAAAAATTTTGAAGATTATCTGAAAGAACGAAATCTTAACTTTAATAACGAGTTAAAAATTTATTCAGAACGCTGGTCAGAACAGAATAAAAAATAATGCTTACAGAGCTGTGTAAATTTTTTCTAATTTTAGGTGCAACTGGATTTGGCGGACCACTTTCACTGATTCAACAAATGCGAAGTTACTTCGTCGATCAGACAAAGCAAATGACAGCCAGCGAATTCGATCAAGCTTTCACTCTGATCAAAGCAATGCCAGGTCCAATTGCTTTTCAAATGGCGGTGTTTTGCAGTCAAAAATTAGCTGGCCGTTTGGCAGCAATAGCCTCGGGATTTTGCCTTCTGCTGCCGGCTTTTTTATTGATGATTTTGGCAGGCTTGGGTTATCAATTTTTAACTGAAAATATTTATATCACTCAGGTTTTAAGTGGGTTTCAATTCGCTGTGGCTGCTGTGATTTTATTAAGCCTAAAAACATTGTTTAAGCAATATTATAAGATTATTTGGTTTTGGCTGATACTTGTAATCTGTGCTGCCTTTTATTGGTTTCAAATTTTACCAGAACCTGTTTTGATAGTGGGCTTTGGGATTCTATGTGCGGTCAATTTAAAAGCAAAAAAGGTTGGCTCAAACGCACTAATGTTTGCGGCATCTGTTGATCCAGATGTGCTGTGGAAGCTTTTGAAAGTTTGTACTTATGCAAGTGCTTTTGTTTTTGGAACGGGTTTAGCTCTACTGCCCGTTTTACAGCAACAGTTTGTTACTCAGTATCATTGGCTAAGTCCGCAGGTATTTAACGACGGTGTTACGTTTGGACAGATGACCCCAGGCCCAATAACAATTACGGCGACATTCCTAGGGTACAAGATTGCGGGATTGTGGGGGGCTGTTGCCGCCACCTTGGGGATTTTTTTACTGCCACTTATTCATATGCTGACGTGGTTCCCCAAAGTTTTATCTTGGCTAAGTCGACAACGATGGATCGCTGACTTTTTGCTGGGCGCAACAGCCGCTGTCGTAGGTGTGCTACTTATTACTGTATTTCGAATGAATGAGCCTTTTATGAAATCAGTACCATTTTGGCTTATATTCTTAAGTTCATTTATATTTTTAATAAGCAAACCAAAAACAGCTATTTATAAAATTATTTTTTTTGCAGGATTTTTAAATTTAATTTTAAATTTAATCATAAATTTTGCCACGATGAATGCGGTCTAACTGCACTAAAAGGGCTTGCAGGTCTGTGGCAAAAGCGGCACTGGATTCCAAAAACTTAAGGCCCACATTATAATTAAAGTCATTTTTTTTCATTGTAGCATGTTTACACTGGCAACGAATTTTTTCCCAATCAAAGTTATTGATTTTTATTTTTAAAGAAACTTCGTCACTGCGATGCAAATTATATCCATCCAGTTTCATCGAAAGTTGGCATCCACCCAGACTCAGATCACGAATTTCACTGCGCAAATTAGTTGAATGAACACGAACAGATTTTATTTCGCAGGTATAAGGTAAAGCAGCCGGAACAGAAACTCGAAAATCATTCCGTCTTTGTAATTTAAAAATTTCACCAGGAATCGTTAACGTAAGTCCGCTAATCTGAGATGAAATTTCCGATTTAAAAAAATATTTTTCTGCACTGATTTCAAACGAGCATACGGTGCTGTCCATTGAATAGGATTCAAAATTAAATTTATAAACAGAAAAATTATTAGCATCAATGCGAGATAATATTTTTGATTTAAAATGCCTGCCATTTATTTTTAAAGTAATGTCCGTTTGGTTATGCAGCAGAAAATCGATGGTTTCAGTGTAATTCATAGGATCCAGCAAAGAATAAAAATGGATGTCTTGGTTCATAAAGCTGTCTTTATCCAAGTGACTTCATTTTTATTTTGGTAAAGATGAATAATTTTAGAACCTTCGATTTGTGATAACTTCTTAATTATTTCGAAATCACAATCGCCCTTAAATTTTATTGTGCATACAAAATTTTTAACATTTGAGTTGATCATCCAGTATTGGATTAACTCATAGGTTTTGATAGGAGTGCAAATGATATCTGAAAACAGCCAGTTGCAATCCTTAAATTGATCGCAGGAAACTTTAAAAGCATCACCCACATAATGTTCTATATTCGGTATATTCTTTATATTTCGGGCTAAATCAGCTCTGTCCACCGAGTACACTTTTTTAAAATACTGACTAAGCACCCAACTCCATCCGCCGGGACTTGATCCTAAATCAATTACTGTATCATTTTTATTGGTCGGTATTTTGTTTACCGTAAAAAGCTCCCACAGTTTAAGATAAGCTCGGTTTGGTGGAAATGATTTATCTTCATTGAACTCATGCCAGCCCGCAGGGTAGCGACTAAAGGGTTTTTCACAAAGTAGTAATAAATTATCTTTAGCGGTCCAGGAAAAATAATTGAAACGGAACGTTGAATTCTGTTCAATTCTTTTCTTGTCTAAGTTTTTTATTTCTTTCAAGAGTCCCTTGGCTATTTTTGAATCCTCACAGCTGTGGTAATGACCAAAATTTGCATGAGCTTTTAATGTTTTCACGGCAGCTGATTTATTTTCTACCAAGTAAGGTTGCGTTTCGGGCCACCAATCTTGGGCCCAAATCGGCTTTTGGACCAATCGATCAACTAGAAAAATTTTTTCATCTGAATATATGATTTTACTTTTTGATAGACTTAATTCTTTTACCAGTTCATCACTGAACTGGTAAAAGGGAATCAGTACATCAAAATTAGGCGGCAGATTTTTGAGCTGGGGAAAGTAAGCCATGGACATTTAAAGCCACCACACAGTCGCCCCAAAATTTCTCTTTAAGGTTAATTTCATTCGCATTGTATTTTGCCTTTGGATAGGTCGAATTGTAAAAATGATCACAAAATTGACTTTCGTTCGAATTTCTAAGCACTTTCATTAATAAATTAAAGTGAGTTTCCGTAAAAGCCTTTTCGATTAACATCTTCCGTAAGGCCGATTCTGGTGTGTTAGTTAAAAACTGATAGACCAGGTTGGCATCATAACTTGAATTCATGTTGAATCCTCCTGAAGTGCTCTTCGGACTGGACTAGACCGTTCATGAATAAATTTTCAAACTGACTCAAGATGATACATGAAGGCACCTAGAGTTCAGTCCGATGTTTTAACATGGATTTTCAAAAAGCAGTCCTTAATTTTTTCAAGTTCGTAAGTAAATCCATTCTGATGTCGGTCGTGATTTCCATTGCCGGTTACTGTCTGCTGACTCGAAAATTTCCACCTGATTTTGGTCGCCTGAAAAAAATGTATCTCAGTTACCAAAAAGTTTTAAAATTGACCCAAGAAATTAAAGCCAGTGAGCAAGCAAAACAAAGTTCACCGGCCGAAGGGCAGTCTGCCGAAGATCAAGAAAAAGATTTGAATAGAATGGTCGAGCACAGGAAGCAAGTTTTAGAATTGCTTTCTCAGTTTAACTTTACTGAACCCCAGTTGAAGCAGCAAAATTCAGAAGCAAAGGCAGCCCTGTCAGATTTAGAGAATAACCCGAAATCTGTTCTGTTATCTTATGAGTCCTACAATAATCTACGATTACAAATCAAAGAGCTTTCCGCAGAAAATGCGCAACTTCGTCAGCAACTGGGCCAACCTTCGAAGTAATCAGCTGAGTTCGGCCTGTTAAAATTTCTCGACTGTATCAAACTTTGACACCTGGCTTTGAAGTTTCTTCAAGGCAACTGCTCGTTTTTTTCGGCCCGTAGCGAAATTTTTAATACTGGGGTATGACTTCCGTTCGGAGAAGCAAAAAATGGATACATTGAACCCGCAGAATCCACAACAGGACCAGCAAATCGAAGTTTCAAAAGCAGCTGACAATATTTCAGCGCGCTTTCAGTCGACCAATAAGACAGTGACCGAAGAGCTTTCGCTGAAAGAAATTGTCAAAATTTTCACTGGGAACTGGCTCTTGTTTTTAATTTTGTTCTCGGTAGTGGCTTCGACGGCCGGCGGAATTTATGTTCTGCGTATTCCCTTTGTTTCCTCCGGTTCGCTAGTAGCTAATGACGCTCAGAACAGTGCACTTCAATCTTTTACAACCCAATTTTTTGGTCTGACCAAGTCGGTGGCCGACGGTAAAAAGAATAATTCCCCCCTTCAGAAGCATCTGGAGTTTTTAAAAACCGAAGAATTTTTTAATCAGTTCATGGCAGACTTAGAAAAAAGAGGTTCATCAACTGATTTATCAATTGCAGAAAAAAACGGTTATCAAATTTATAAACAGCTGATTGCACCAGAATCGAATACGATCGACGATAAAAATAAATCCATTCAAAAACTGGATGCCATGGCTAAAATTAAGCTGCAATCTGACTTCGAAATTGCGGTGGCCTTTCAAGCCTCTGATAAAGAGCTAGCATTGTTTTTAACCAACACGGCGCTGACAACAATTGTGCAGTCGCTAAAAGATAGAGAATCGCTTGAGATTATTAAAGTCGAATCTTTTATTAAAAATCAAATTGATTCAGCCGTGAAAAATATGGCCCTATTGAATACACAGCTGGCCGAATTTCAAAATAAATCTGAAAATTTAATAACATTAAGTTCAAAAGAAAAAGTTTCAGAATATTTGTCTGAATTAATGGTCCGAAAAAATGAAGTTCGTTTAAAAATAGCTGAAAATGAAAAAGCCATCGGGTTTTTATCGGCTGGCCCATCGAAGCGTCGCGAAAGTCAGCTTTATGGTAACGGGGGGCGCGTGCAGTCACTCCGTCTTGAAAACGAAATGTATCAGTCAAAACTTAAAGACATTCAAAAAGCCATTGATCAAGTGGCGCAGCAGGCTAAGTCAATCCCAGTCGCATCTCAAGTCTTTGATGATTTAAAAAAGAAATCGGAAATTGAATTTAGCAAGTACAAAAGTCTGACAGAGGCCTTTTCAAAAGTTGAAGCACAAAAACTTTCAGTGCAAAACCGTTTTGAAATTTTAGAAAAAAGTCGTATCGAGAAAGTTGTTCCACAAATTAGTCTTTTGATTTTAATGATGTTGGCGTTGATTATTTCTCAGATTTTAGGAAGTTTAATCATCTATATCATTTATATTTGGGATTCAAATGCCGTGCTGGCCCAATCATCACGGGATATCGTGATTATCGATAGCCACAGCCTAGACCCACGAGTGATCATTGAAAATACTAAAATAAAATTTCGATTAAAACACACACATTTTTCTGAAGACTCTGAAACGGAAAATGAATCCAAAAAATTAACCTTCAAAATTTTTAATAAAAAAAGTGCCAGTGGTGAAAAATTTGATAGTTGATAAGGATCGGCCATCAACATGGAAGCGCTACAATTCTGATTTTTGCAAAAAATGTCGGGCTCATTGTTGCGCTATGCCTGTTGAAATTAAGGCTTCGGATCTATTAAGACTTCAGTTAACGACTCAAGATGATCTTGTAAATTCCGTGAAGAAAGTTGCAAAAAAGCTAAAAAAATCAGGTGTAATCTCGTCTTACCGCGAAGGAACCGATATTTTTATGATCACTCAAAAATCAAACGGTGACTGTTATTTCTTAGATCCAAAAACACGCTTTTGCACAGTCTATGAAATGCGACCCGATACCTGCCGTGAATTTCCGGCAACTTTAGGTACACGGGTTGGCTTTTGCCCCAGTGAACAAAAATAGGACTTATTTTTTCTAGGCAATAGCACCCGCATGCAGGTGTCTCAAATTAATGCGCGTGTCTAAAATCCATTCAAAAGCTGTGACCAAATTTGCTTTATTTAAAAGTGTCCTATTATGACTTCTTTAAAATGAATAAGCTGGGTCTCAACAGAATTAGTTGGTCCCAACCCTGCTTTGTATACCTACAAGAGGTACCAAATGGAATCAACACTGACTAGAAACGAAAAGTTATTCATCATCTTAGGGATGGGTTTTGTGACGGCTTTTTTGATGACTCTGGTGAATTTGAATCATAAGCCAAATATCAAATCTCAGTTTGAGCCCAATGAAGCCATCAACTACAATATGGCAAAGCCTGAAGAAACTTACTCAGGATATAGCCTCGATGGTCGAAAAATTGATAGCTATTATGATGCCTTAGCAAAAGAAAAAAAAGTAACTCTGCCTAAAGAAAATAAAGCGGTAATTGCCCAAGCTAATAAAACACAGACGGCTGCAATTAAAAAGTTAGAAGAAGACAAGAAAAAAGAATTAGTAACTGCTAGAAACCCATTAGAAAATCATGCAAAAAGTATCAAAAGTAACGCTACTCCGATTTCTTCTCGAGTTGCGGACATAGATAAAAAAGTTCTTGAATTAAATAACTACCAGGACCAATTTCAACAATCTCAGCAGTCATTGAACAGAAATGCTGCTGTGCCGGTTGATTCAGATGAAAAAAATCGAAAATCTTTTTTACAATGGCGAACCGAAATTTTTGCAAAGCCAAGTAAAGAAGTTCTTGGTCTGTTCATCAACGCTCACCGAAAAGGTGAAGTCACTTCGACTGAATTTCAGGCGATGGCTCAAGATTTAATTGATCAAGAAGATGTGACCGTCAAGGGTCTTGGGTTGATGGTTTTACGGTCAGAGCCTTCAATGGCAAGTCTTTCTCAGCTTGTTTATATCCAAGAGCAGTTACCGCAGCCACTTCAAGCTTACGTCGAGCAGGCTTACTTAGCCTATTTGCAGCCCCAGTATATATTTATTTTTGAACAGGTCTTTCAATCGAAAAATAAAAAGTTAGTTGCTAAATCACTCTCATTTTTAAATACGAATTTACAAAAAATTCGCAGTGGTGACGTCAGTGAATTAGTTGACGGACGCCAAAGACGTGATGCGGACTTACCAACGTTATCAGTAAATAATTTTAAAACGCTGTTGCCCTCTTTGGCAGTGATCAGTTCAACACAAGAAAGCGATGTTGCTGTTTTAGCAGGTCAAGTCGCAGGCTTTATTCAAAGTAATTTAAACGTTGCAGGTATTTAATTATTTTTAGATTTCTGAATCAGTGAAGTTGACGAGCGGTCAGCAACGAATTGCAGTGGTTGCACAGTGCCGCCATAACTCAGAACAAATTCACTTCCAACGATTTCTGTAATTTTCCAATCGCCACCTTTTACCAAAAAATTTGGTTTAATTTTTTTGATCAATTCAAGCGGAGTGTCCTCATCGAATAATATGGTGTGATCGACAGCTTTTAAAGAAACTAAAATTTCTGCACGATCATTTTCATTTTGGATGGGCCGGGTAGGCCCTTTGATTTTTTGTACTGAACGGTCGGTATTGACTCCAACAATAAGCACGTCGGCTAATTTTTTAGCTTGTCGTAAATAGCGAATGTGCCCGATATGAAGTAAATCAAAACATCCATTCGTGAAAACTATTTTTTTATTATCAGCTTTATAAGACTGAATCACTTGCAAAAGATTTGAAGAAGTCAAAACAGCCGGATGCAAATCAGACATATTACAGGCCAAGTGGTTTTTTATATAAATGCACGCCTGTCAAATCTCCGGCCACATCTTTATTGAAAAGATAGGACAGGAATGGAAAAACAATAAATCCAGATAGCATGACAATGAAGGTGCGTAAGGCAATCTTGGGAATGTACATCAGTTTATTTTGTTCTTGGTTTTGACCGCATTGTTGATCGAAAGCCCATTCGCCCGGTGTGTAACCCAGAAAGGCACGGTTTACGACCATGTATATGAAAGTGACCGTAGCAAATAATGCTAAGGTTGCGAAATAAACCATCGAAGAAGTTTCAGGATGAGTTAAATTTAAAATCATGTCCACTTTAGTAATTGAAAGCATCAAAATTAAAGACATTAAAAACGCAGCAATGACAAGCATGCCATCCAGAATAGCAGCAAACATCTGCGGTTTAGATTTTTTTAAAGCAACTCTTTCTTTTTCCGTATCATTAATGAAATCCAGCTGACGTTTTTGATTTAAATTTTTTAAGATTTCATTAACAGCACTTTGTGCTTTTGAAATGGAATCATCTTCAGTTGTAGGAATTTGAAAAGTGGTTGTTTTTCTTGTGTTGCTATCTGAACGCGGTAACACCGTTTGAAAAGGTGATCCCGCAGTGGCCATCATTTTCGGAACGACAGCTGGGGGTGTGGCTGTTGTCGTGTTGAGTTTATTTTTTTTATGAAATCCAAGACCTTCATTGATCGGGCGAAATTCAAATTCTTCGAAGGGATCATTTTTATCACTTTCAGTGCCTATCATGAAATTCCTTTGGTGCAGCTTTGTATCAAAACCCGTTAACTTAGCAGATCGAACTCATACTTTAAGACGGAGACTAAAGTCAGGCAAGCCGTTTCCACACGTAATATTTGTTGCCCCAGGGTCACTGGATCAAGGCCTAGCTGCCGTAACGCCAAGACCTCGCTGGAAGAAAAGCCACCCTCAGAACCAACGATCAGCCAAATATCTTGTGGATAAGTGGGTCCACCGGCTTTTTTGGTCATCAAATGAGATTTAATAGAAAGAACCCCTTCACCCTCATATGCAAACAGACACCATTTGTCTTCGGAAGGGTTAATCTGCTTAATAATTGTATTCCAATCAACGCTGGGATTTAAACGCAATAATTCTCCGCGACCGCTTTGTTGAGTGGCCGAAATAATAATTTTTTGCCAGCGATCGATTTTGCCTTCGGGTAAATTACTCAGTTTTCGAATGAAGCTAAATTCAGAAGAAAACGGTGTGATTGAAGTCACCCCCATTTCAACGGCACGTTCAAGAATCGAGTCCATGACGGGAAACCTGGAAATGGAAAGGGCTATATGAATATGCGGACGTTTTAATTTTTCTATTTCACGAATTTCTATTATTTTTGCAAAAGCTTGTTTTTTTTCAATCGTGGTGACTTCTACAAGGTAGGCTTTTGAATCCTCGGTGATCACTTCAAAATGATGACCAATTTCTTGTCGGCAAACATCAAAAATATGGTGATACTGTTCGGCTTTGAACTGCACTTGATCATTCGTAATTTGTGTTTTTTCAATCCAATAGCGCCGCATGTATTTACCTTAAATTTTTTGCACCCAGTAGCCGACCCACTCTTCTTTTTCGATGCGCTTGATGACTTTAAGGGGGTTATTTTCAATCATTTTTTCAAAAAAGTGATTGTCGCGTTCTTGTAGTATTCCCGTTAAAAATAAAAAACCGCCAGGTTTTAAAACACGTATCAAATCTTTTTGTAATCGAATCAAAACACCGTCAATGATGTTGGCAACAACGACATCGTATTGGGTTTTGATTTCGTCCAGCTGCAGATCAGTAATTTCAATATTTTTTGCGTGATTCAGTTCGCAATTTTCGCGGGCCTTCCGGCGCGCTTCAATATCAATTTCGACTCCGGTAATAATTTGATAATTCATTTTTTCTGCAAGCACCGCTAAAATAGCGGTGCCAGTTCCGACGTCTAACATTGACCACGTGGTCACTTTTTCAGGATTTTCCAAAGCCAGTTTATGAATAAAGTAAGAGGCCATTTTTGTCGTAGCATGGGTTCCAGTTCCAAACGCCATTCCCGGATCAATTTTAATTTCCATTTTAACATCTGCAGGTTTTTCTAACCAAGACGGTATTACCCACACGGGTCCGACCAGTTTGAAAGGCACAAAACCTTTTTTCCATTCTTCAAGCCAGTCTTTGCTTTCTTCTTCGTTTTCTAGCATGCGCATATTGGAATTTATTTTTTGCAGATTTAAAAAGAAATCTTGTTCTGGCTTTGTTTCAAAGAAAACATCTAGTTCTAAAAATCTTTGTGGAATTAAAGACGGGTCGTAAGTTAAATCTGGTTGTGAAAAATTAAGCACTTCACTGATACCTAAGGCTTTATAGGCAAAACAAAAAACAGTGATCTCATGCTCTTGAACTCGTGGGACTTGCGATAAGCGAACGCGAAAGTAAGTTGAACTCATTTCCTGAAGATGCCAGAAAACAAAATGTCTGGCATTAAATTTCTGGTAGTAGAAGTGGGTTATTAAGGGGTGTAATCGATTCAGTTGTACGCGGTTTTTCCAAATTCGAACTGGAAGGTTCACGGTCCACTTTTTTTAATGGTTTGTTATCTGTAAAACTGCCGGCCGTGTCGATTGAATCACCCACCATAACACCCGCATAATCCAAGATCACTTCGTTATCTCGAGGCACCAGGTTGTATTCGCGACCGATGGCAATTGTTTTATCCACATGAATGATTTTAAGTTGTCCAACTGCAGTTTCAATATCTCCGATGTCTTTAGCATCTGAATTTTTCATTTTCATATTACGCTTCACCAGCACTACTAAATTTTTCTTTAACGGGCCCATGTCTTTCGAACTGATAACATAATCATGATACATTGGCTCTTGATCTGATAAGGGTATATTACTGCGGACATTTACGATGGTCATATCGCCAGCTTGTGAAGATAAGGTGAACAAAAGTAAGATAAAGAAAGTAAGATTGATCGTCTTCATGACTATTAGTTCGGATCATACTTTAAAAATCAAAAGGCCAGTCTAGTCCAAATCCGTTTCGATTCGAAGGCCTTTACTAAATTTCTTTTTTGTAATCGGGACAATTTTTTTTGTCGACTTTGGTCTGTGCTCGCGAACACCGTTATCTGCTGGAAGATCCTGCATGAACACACGTTCGACAGCGGCATCGTTTAAATAAACAAAAGCTCCGCGTTCAAGACTTCCGATTCGCAATTTTCCAATCGCAACACGTTGAAGTTTGATCACATCAAAACCAATTTTTTTAAACATTTCGCGGACTTGATGATTTTTTCCTTCCGTAATAACGATTTTATACCAATCATTTTTATCGGATGTTTTTTTATTTTTTTCTTTAACGGCTTTCAATTTCTCGACAAGCTTGGCTTTCACTTTTCCAGCACCGGGTATCGAAACTCCGGTTAATAATTTTTTAATCTGATAGACTTGTGGCTGGCCGTTCAATTTCACATGATAGGTCTTCGTTACTTCTTCTTTAGGGTGCATAACTTTTTGTGCGAAATCACCATCGTTCGTCAAAAGAATCAGACCCTCGCTGTCCCAATCAAGACGGCCGATAGGGTAAACTCGGCCCGGGACTTCTTGCATGTAATCGGCCACGGTGACGCGTTCAAGTGGGTCATTCATCGATGTGATGACGTTTTTAGGTTTGTTGAACATGATGTACAAGTTTTGATTTTTACTGCGTAATGGTTTGCCGCCCACATGAATTTTATCAGCATTAGGATTTACTTTTATACCCAGCTCGTAAACTTTCTTTCCGTTCACGGTGACTTGGCCTTCTTCAATTAATTTGTCAGAACCACGACGAGAAGCTACGCCTCTTTCAGCTAGCAGTTTGTTCAAGCGAACTTCTGTAACTTTATCCGTTACTTTATCATTGAATTTTTGAGTCGCTTTTACGCTAACTTTTGTTTTTACAGTATCACTCATTTTAGGCTCTCCAGTATTTTTGGCTTTAACTGATCCCATTCGATAAACTGAGTGAACGTAAGATCTTTTAGCAGGCTTCCTTTTCTATTGATAAAAACAACTGTTGGCAAGCCTTGAACCTGGTATTTTTTCAAAATATTCTGCACGGCTGCTGTATCGCGGGTGGCGTCGACCTTAAGCAGTTTAAAAGACTTCGACAATTCAATAAACTCGGGGTTTGTGTAAGTTTTTTCGTCTAATTCATGACAAGCGCCACACCAATCTGCAAAAAAATCGATAAGCACGGGTTGATTTTGGGCCAATGCTTGTTCCAGCTGGGCGCTCGAGTAAGGAGTCCAAGTAACTGTTTGTGATTCTTTGATGTTGGCTTCATCCTCATTAAGTATCGAAGTCAAATACTGGGGCCTTACGAAACTTAATAATGCCACGGTGAAAGAGAAAATAAATAAAACAATCAAAACACTTTGCCGCAAGTACGCATTTTTTCGAAACTGAAAAGCACCTTGCCAGACTGAAAGGGCTATAAAACTTAAGGCAACAACTGCTATCCACCAGCGACTGTCGATAATAAATTGTAAATAATAAAGCGCTGCGACCCACATACCTGCACCCAAAATAAATTTAATAAAATTCATCCACGGTCCAGAACGGGGTAAAAATCGAAGGGCTTCTCCGAAAAGTCCGATCACAACAAAAAGTAAACCCAAGCCGCACGCAAACACAAAAAGTAATGAAAAACCCAAAAGTGCATTTCGAGAAGCTGAAACAAAAGTTAAAATAGATACCAATACAGGCCCTACGCAGGGACTGGCAACGACACCTGCTACCATTCCCATAACAAAAGCTTCAAAATTATTTTTACTTTTCCCCGAGCCAAAACGATTCCGAATAAATGCCGGAGCTTGCATTTCGAATAATCCCCACATACTAAGGGCCATCGTAAAAAATAAAAGACATAAAATACCAACGACGTATTTATTGGTTAAAGCGGCTCCAAAAAGACTTCCGGTTAGCGCTGCGACAAGACCTAATGCAGAATAAGTCGTTGCGATTCCTAAAACATAAATGACAGAGCGTAAAAAATTTTGCAAGCGACTGCGCGCCTGGGCGTTATGACCCAAAATAGACAGTGTAATAGGTAACATCGGGAAAATACACGGAGTAAAGCTGGTTAAAATTCCTGCCAGAAAAACAAAAATAAAAGCCAAAGGTAAATTAGAAGCTAATGATTTTTCGAACTGAGTAAAAAAAGATTCCGATTTCGTTTCGGGGGCAGGTACTTTTTCAGAACTGGCAACAGACCGGCTAACAGGTACAGTGATCGTTGTTTTTTCCGGCAAATAGCATACCTGATCACTGCAAATCTGATGGCGTAATTCAAATTCAATTTTTTCTAAATTTTCCGGAATATTCGTCGTGGCCTCAAGAAGAATCGAAATCGTCCCCCCAGGATCACTGAGTCCTGCACGATTCTTTTTGGTGTATTTGTCATAGAATTCAAGTTCTGGATTCAGTTTGATCTGCCCGGATTTAAATCCTGCAGGTCTGATGTTTAAAACTTTAAACTGATCTTTGTACGCGTGAAAATTTTTCGGCAAAGAAATCGTAATCTGGGTTCCTTGAATCTGATCAGCCGTCCATTTTTGAAAAGGCCTGATTGTCTTAATTTCCAAACTTTCGGCCAAATTCACAGAACTAAAAAACAGTAACGCTAAGGCAGCTAAACAAGACTGAATTTTCATAGATCTAAGAATAGCAGAATCGGTTTAAAGAGCAAAGCGCCATTCAAGTGCTTTTAAAATCTGTACGAAAAAGCAATGTCCTAGACGATCCGCCAGTTTCCTTCAGGTCGAGTTAACTCGTTAGATAATTCGACCGATCTGTCACTTAGATAAAGAAGAGGTCACACATGGGTTTTATAGGAATCATAGTGGTATTTGTAGGTGTCTTCGGCGGGTATGTCCTAGCCGGCGGCCACATGTCGATTTTTTTAAAAGCTGCTCCGCTTGAACTTATGATTATTGCTGGTGCAGCCTTCGGTGCTTACATTATTGCAAATCCGATGAAAGTTATCAAAGCTGGTTTTCGCCTGGGAATAAAAGCCATGACTGCCAAAGGACCGCATAAAAAAGATTATTTAGATTTATTGCAAATGATGTTTCAGTTGTTTCAAACTTTTAGAAAAGAAGGTCCGCAAGGAGTCGAGAAACATATTGAAAATCCAAATCAAAGCGATATTTTTAAAGCTTATCCATCGGTGACGAAAAATCATCACGCCGTAGCTTTTATTTGTGACACGATGAAAATGACGTTATCAACAGATTTATCCCCTTATGATGTCGATGAACTTATGGATAACGACATCCGCGCCATTCATGCCGAAGAACATTTAGCTCAACATGCAGTGCAAGCAGTTGCTGATGGATTCCCAGGATTAGGAATCGTGGCAGCTGTTTTGGGTATCGTAAAAACGATGGGACATTTAACCGAAGGTGTTGAAAGAATTGGATCTCTGGTTGCCGGAGCCCTGGTCGGGACGATGTTAGGAGTTTTCGGTGCTTACGGTTTCATTGGACCCACAGCAACAAAGATGTCAGCTGATATCGAAGCCGAGGGCCGATTTTTACAGTGTATAAAATCAGCAATGGTCGCTTTGCAGCGAGGTGCGCCTCCGATCGTTTGTATCGAATATGCTCGCAGAACAATTTCGCCCGAAGAAAGACCTTCTTTTGACGAATTAGATAAAGCAACTAAAGAAATTAAAAAATCAGCAGCTTAAGAACATAGGACGTTGAAGTGGCGCAAAAAAAACAAGTTATCGTTATCAAAAAAGTTTATGTGCAGGCGGCGCCGCACCACGGTGGTTCGTGGAAAGTGGCACTGGCTGATTTTATGACAGCGATGATGGCCTTTTTTTTGGTGATGTGGCTGATCAGTCAAAGTGAAGAATCGAAGAAAACTATTTCTGATTACTTTTCTACGCCATCAGTTATTGAATATAATTTTCAAAACTTCGGAGCTGAATTAACGCTTGAAAAACTATTTTTAGATTTCGTCAACGAGCCCTTGAAAGCCTTTCAAAGTTTTCTTGAACCTGCAGACAAAACGCCGAATGTTTTAGACATGGGTTCTGCGAAAGTTGTTGCGGCCTTTATGGCTGATAAGATGACTGATACCGCAAAAAACGTGACGATTTCACAAGATGGTTTTAATTTTGATATTCCAGATACTTATTTATTTGAACGTGGAACATCAACTCCGAATAAAAAATTTGTCGAGGTGTTAGAACGTTTGAAACAAGTGACCTCTGGATTGCAAGATGCGGACATCAAGCTGACATCGGCTTTATTTATTCAAGCTGTGCCAGATCAAAAAGAAGCTTCAGCTAAAAAAGTAGCGCAAGAGCGACTTGATTTGGTGCAAAATAAAGTCAGAGCCAGTTTTGAAAATACGACGAATACAATAAGGGGTTCGCTTTCTATAAAAGACAAAAAAGGCGAAATTGAACCTGACAAGTTAATAGGTTTTATTCGAATAACGATTACCCAAAAGCCAAGCGATGACCCTAAAAAGCCAAGACGCAAATTGGATACATTGTTTGGAGCTCCGGATTCGACAAAAGATATTTACAGCAGTTTTGCAGAGCAAGTGACGAATCAAAGAAAAAAAGAAGCCAGTGCAAAAAAATCAGCTGATGGCTTAGATCCTAATTTAGTCAATCCTGTTGATTCAGAAATTCAAAAAGTTCAGGACGAAACAGATCCAGCTGGATCAACGAATCAGTAATTAAGCTTAATTCCCAAGTAGATACCTGGGTTTCCGCGCCGGCCAAACTGTGTGCTGTTCGTAACAGCCGTAATGCCGCCTTCAATTTCAAAAGAAGATGTTAATGTGTAAGTGCCAAATCCTTTAACATCTAAATAGTTCAAATAACCGTCCGAATTTTGGGCGGTGTAGCCCACGGAAACCCCAGGAAGTATTTTTTTATACAATGGAAAAATTTTACCTACTTTTAAGTAAAATGCACTTTTTGATGTACCCTGGTAATTCGTTAACCATTCAATTTGCGACATATAACTTTTAAAATCGTAGGTCATGCCAAAAGACTGCCCGTTTCTAAGGTCAGATTTATAATAATTATCATTATGAAAGTAAGCCATAAATTTTGAATCGGAACTGAATTCAATGTTGATATCGGCAATAAATTTAAGCCACAAGTTATCATCACCCGAAGTCACATTGGAAACATTGGTACCCCAAAATCCAATTCGAAACTGTTGACCCATGTTAAATAAAAACGACGCGTTTAAACCAGGATTTCCATCTGTGATAGATAATCCACGGTCAATAAACTGTGTCAGCAGCTGCGCATCGCCTGAAAAACGATAAGTGGGTTTATTGCCAACTTCACTTTTTGCTGCAGCCCACGATGTGCTTGTGCAAAATAACAGAAAAATAATTGAATTTAATAATCGAGCCACTATTTTATTTTAGATTAAAGGGATTCAGTTGCAATCGAAAGCTAGACCTTTCCATAGCAATAAAGTAAATTCGTTCCATGAGTTTTAATACAAATTTACCTTGGTCCAATTATCCGATTGTTGCTTTTGATACAGAAACCAGTGGTGCCTTTCCGTTGGAATCCGAAATTATTGAATTAGGTGCTGTCAAATGGCTTAACGGAGAAATTATTGGAAAATTTCAGACTTTATTAAAACCTGCGAAGCTTTTGCAACCGGATAATATACGAATTCACGGAATCACCAACCAAATGGTCGAAGACGCTCCAGTTATGTCAGAACAGATTTTAAAATTTTGTGAATTCATTGATGGCAGTTTATTGTTGGCTCACCACGCGCCCTTTGATTTAGGCTTCTTAACTTTAGATATTGAAAAACAGAATTTAATTTTTCCAAACAATATTCATTTTTGCAGCAGTTTATTATCGCGTGCACTGCTGACGACGACCAATCATAAACTGCAAACTTTGGTGAAAGAACTTAATCTAACGGGTGGGGATGCCCACCGAGCCTATGATGATGCCTATGCCTGTTTGCAAGTTTTTCTGAAGTGCATTGAGAAATTAGAGGCGAACACGACGATTGAGAAGTTGCTACAGATTCAAAAAAAACCCATTCAGTGGAATAATTATAAAGTATGGACCACGGAAAATAACAAATTATTAGCTTTGGCAGAGGCGGCACTTCAAGGAAAAACGCTGATGATCATTTATGAAGGGGGTCAAACGAAGTCAAAACCAAGACCTATAAGGCCTTTTGGAATAGTTCGTAATCCCGATGGAGACTATATTCACGCTGAATGTGGTTTGGATCTGCAGCGAAAACGGTTCTATATCGATAAAATTCTTAAACTGGAATCAGAAATTTAATCTTCTTTGTATTCAATGACTTCGACAGTTCGTTCTGAGTTAATTTTAATAAGCTTTAATTTAATTTGCTCTGCCAGTTGTTCTAAATGTTTGAAATCGTCTCCGGCTCGAAGCTTCAGTGCGACACCATTCTTCGTTAAGCCTTTGCCATCAAGCACATCATTTAAAAAACGTTCAAAGGCGTAAAGCGGCCCTGCAATACGATGAGAAATCATTTTTCCAATTAGAAAAAGAATCATCGAAAAGGTTATCGTTAAGACTAAAAACGTATACAAGAACGGTGTCGAAAATTTTTCAATAATCAGCGGATTTTTGCCACTGATTTCTTCAATGACAACTTTTAAATAGGTGTAAGAAAAGACCATGCTTATTAGCGTCAAAAACATACCAACTACCATAAATAAGGCCGAGTACTTGATTTGAAAACTTCGATTTACCCAGAATACTTTTCTTGCATTGTTTCCGGGCCAAAGGGATTCGCCATTTTTGACAATCGAATAAACAATCAGCGCATAGCCGATCCACTGAATGACGTCTGCAACATTCCAAATCGGAGAATGCCACGAACCAAATTGCACCGAAATGAAATCGACGACATAGCCGTACAAAATTCGATCTAAAACATTTCCTAAAATTCCACCAACTAAAATAGATAAACCAATGCGTAAAGTAAAAACACGAACGGGGATTAAATATTGGATCAAAGCGTAAATGCTGACTAAAAAAACTCCGCTGGTTGATAAAGTCACAATTCTAAGTACTGCGGGTAAATCGGAAAAAAGTCCTAACATGGCGCCGTGATTGTGAATTAAAAGTAGGTGAAAAAAACCATACCATTTTTCCGGAGAGTTATTGGCCCAGTTTTTAGATAACTGATCAACAAATACTATTAGTAGTAAAGTTCCGATGACCAGAAGCCAATCTTTTCTTTTCATACTGGTATTCTGCAGCTATACTTTGAAAAATGAAATGCTTAATAAAATTTGTATCCACCACAGTCGGGTTTTTTTTAGTCCTGGTGAACCTTTGTCCAGTTTCTGCTGCTGCAAAAATAGATTCAGTAGCAAAAATTTTTGCAGATAAAAAAATAAATACGCAGCATCTAAGTATCGAAATCAGAAAAAATGACAAAGTGGTGGAATCAATCAATTCCAAGGTATTGAAGTCTCCGGCATCTGTTTCAAAACTTTTGACGACATATGCTGTTTTACAAAAATTACCACTGGGTTTTAAATTTAAAACCCAACTGTTTTTGTTGAACGAAACACTTTATATAAAAGGCAGCGGGGATCCCACTTTTGTATCCGAAAAAATGTGGTTTCTTGTGAACGAACTAGTGCGTTCTAAAATTATAGCCATAAAAGACATCGTTGTTGATGATTCACTTTTTGATTCCGTCCGATTTGATGAAAGCCGAGAAAGTACTCGAGTCGACCGTGCTTATGATGCCCCTGTGGGGGCCATGAGTTTTAATTGGAATGCCATCAATATATTTATTCGGCCAAATCTTGATGATGAAAAAGGCTCGGTTTTTTTAGATCCAGTGACAGACTATTATCAGCTGCAGAACCTAACTAAAACTGTGACTGGTGAAGTTAAAAAAGATTTATTTGCTGCAGTTTCTAATGCAGAAAAAACAATCACTGTTTCTGGCCAGATTAATAAAAATTCGCTCGAAAAGGTTATCTATAAAAGTATCGATGACCCCGGTCTGTGGACGGCCCATCAGTTAAAATCATTTCTCATGCAGCGTGAAATAAAAGTAACTGGGAAAATCCGCCGGGACGACACCCCTGCAAATGCAGTTTTAGTGGCCAGTTCTGAAAGTAAAAGTTTAGCGGAAATATTAGCCGACATGAATAAATTTTCAAATAATTTTGTGGCTGAAATGCTTACCAAAACACTAGCAGCCCAAGAAATGAAACACGGGGCAACTTTAAAAAAAGGTGTCGAAGTCATTCGCCAAGAATTAAAAAATTTAGGTTTAACTGCTGCTGATTTTGTAGTTATGAATCCATCTGGTTTAACCTTAGAAAATAGATTATCAGCTTATGCAGGAAATGAAATATTATCTGCCCTTAAGAATGATTTTAGAACTTATTCTTTGGTGTTAGAAAGTCTGCCGATTGCAGGTATCGATGGAACTTTGAAAAAAAGAATGAAGAACTCGGTTGCAGAGGGCTGGGTCAGAGCTAAAACAGGTTACATCGACACTGTTGTTTCACTGGCTGGTTATGCTGGACGAAAGAACGGTGACATTTATACTTTTACGTTCCTGTACAATGGTCCACGCGAAGAATCAATTGTGCGAGAAGCTTTTGATCAAGTGCTTATTTACCTTCTAAAATAGGGAATGAAACATTCGATTGGTTTATTTGTTCTTTTTATTGGCTTTCACTTATCTATTCAAGCAGCTGTAAGTAAATGGACTTCAACTTTACCGACAACATCTCAGTTCACAGCTACGGCGCAGCTTTCGGACCGTGTTGAATTTTGGCGTAAAATTTACTCTGAATACACAACTCGGCAAGGAGTTTTTCATCTTGCAGAAGATCCCAATTTTATTTTGGGTGAAATTAATTTGGCAGATATTTACGACAACTCGGTATTGAATGAAGCCACTAAAATTCAAAAAGCCCATTTGAAAATCAAACAAGAACGGACACGAATTGCGAAAAAATGGAAAATTTCGCAGGTGAATCGAATTCGACTGCAGATGGGATTGAAAGATCGCATGCAAAAAGCGTTATTTTTATCGGGCCGTTATCTACCCATGATGGAAAAAATATTCAAACAGCATGGTTTACCTGTGGAACTGACACGAATTGTGTTCGTTGAAAGCTCGTTTAATGTTGCAGCCCAATCCAAAGTGGGTGCCAGCGGTCTGTGGCAAATCATGCCCAGCGTGGCCAAGCCACTGGGATACATGACGTCCGATTATGATAAACGAAATCATCCGATGTACGCTACCGAGTTAGCTGCTAAAATTTTAAAAAGTAATTATGATAAATTAGGTTCGTGGCCGCTAGCCATCACAGCCTACAATCATGGGCTCAGTGGAACAGCACGAATGAAACTTAAAGCAAAATCAAATCAGATTGAAGATTTAATTGAATCCGAGCAGCGAACTCGGTCATGGGGTTTTGCTTCAAAAAACTTTTACGCTTGTTTTCTAGCTACGCTTGAAGTCGAACGAAGAGCTAACGAACTGTTCGGAAAAAATTTAATTCAATCGACAGCAGCTTCGACTAAAGAATATAAATTACGAAGTGCTGTGTCGAAATCTAAAATTTTACCTTGGTTCGATGGCAGTTTAGTTTTATTTCGGCAGATGAATCCACATTTGAACTGGAATTTAATTCAGAGAACAAAAAAAATTGCAGCGGGTGTTCCGCTGCAAGTCCCATCAAAAAATTATCATTTAGCTGTTAATTAAAAAATTTAAAAGCCACCGCCGCTACTATCCGCGGCAGCTTAGGTTATGGCTTAACTGGACCGATACAGATCG